>NZ_JAIZRY010000014.1:0-217383 GCF_020420125.1 Burkholderia sp. AU30280 | reverse complement strand
TCAGTGACCACAGTTCGTCATCGAGTATCGGTTTGGCCATGGCCTCCTCGTCAGCGAAACAACGAAGAGGTTAACAAAACGCGCGGCGGGTTAACAGCCCCCGAACACTCATTTTGTTAGAGATTTTTAGAGTGAAAGCCAAAATGCCGCAGAGCGTATGCGGTGACTTCGGGGGGAATAAGAAGATGGGCTCTGCCAAGCGGGATTACGTCCGTTTTTTGCGCTGGCTTCACGTTCCGCAGCATGGTGTCGACGAGGTGGCGAAGCGCTTTGCCAATATGGTGATGGCTGATTTCGACGAGATTGCGGCCACTTGCCTCCGCCAATTGGTCCAGCAACACGGCCCCTACTCTTTCCGTTTTGCTCCCACCCTGGTAAGCCGGTTCTCCGCGGGCCAGGTGGCGAAACAGTTCACGTAACAGCGGTGTGATGGCCAGTGTGCAGCAGTAATCCCGCATCCGGACGGCTCCTGGCTCGATGAATAGTAAGTAGAGCTGAGCATTGGGCGGTGCGCGACTGCTATCTGGGAACTCAGTCATCAGGTCAAGCGGCGCGCATCGCCGGTCGTGTTGCTGCTGGGGGAAATACATACCATCAGCCGTCATCGTGTCGGAAGAAAAATATCGACAACGATCGACCAGGGTTGGCGAACTCAACACAGACACAGCGTCCTTCGCGATATACCTTGTCGCTGAGCTGGAAGCGCTTGATGCGAATCGGTGACGTGTCGGAGGGGGCAAGCCACTTGTCGATCAACCTGCGCAAACAATACCCGTCGTAGTTCATCGCACTCTCCATGACCCGTCACCGCGACTCGACCACCTTGTGAGTCCGCACCTTGGCACATGCGGTACCGTCAAGGCGCGGGTGCTCCGATTTGCCCTCGAGTAACTTGACTCCCAGGCTGGTGTCGGGCGGTAATTATCAGTCTAATGACTGATTTATACAGTCATGCGACTGATATATCAATGTCGCGACCCCTATGAAAATCACCTATCAACCTGATAAATAGAAGAAATATTGATGGGGTCCGATCTTCGTGTGCTCGATTGACTGGTAATTATCAGTCGCGTGACATATTCTTTGTGACAAGGTGGTTGCTCGTCATGGTGGCTTGGGCGAGGACCGATGAACTGACTGCGATCGCTCGGTCGAGGGAAGGTCGATATTTGAGCGGTTGGACTGTCCGAAGCGCACACCGGCGGCTGCCGGCAAGAGGTCAAAGATGAGGGAACTGGCGATTGAACTGACAGGGGCCAAAGAGTTGGCCGACGAGCCAAAGCGCCGCGGCAACAGAACGACACGAATCCCCGAAATCGTGGAGGCCGCGATCAATGTGCTCGCGCAGTACGGTAACGTCGGGTTCGCCTTGCGCCGCGTGGCGAGCGATGTTGGGATCCACCTGGCGACCTTGCAGTACTACTTTCCGACCAGAGAAGACCTTTTGCGAGCGGCGTCGGAGGCCGTGGCAACACGATATCTGACGCTCTATGAAAGTGTGGTCGACGACGATGATCTATCGCCGGAGGCTCGGCTAGATGCCATCGCAGATATCGCCTTTGACGAGTTGGTCAAGCGTGGCACACACATTGCACCATTTTGCCTGGAAGTCTGGAGCATGGCCGAGCGCGAAGAATTTGCCCGAGACTTGGTTGCAAGTTTCAACCGTCGATTTCAGGAGACGTTCGCTCGATTGCTGGCCAAGATCAATCGATCGCTTACACCGCGGGAGTGCGCATTACGCGGTCGTCTGCTGTACTCCCATTTGGCCGGTTTGATCGTTTTAGTCCGGCCGGCACATGGCGCATCTTCAGACGATGAAGCACTTCGCGCTGCGACGAAGGCTGTCTGGAGGGCGCTCAGCTACGCTCCACAGTAGCGCGGCACGAGAAGGGAATACAACGTAAATGACCCACTAATGATGGGGGAGACACATGTACGCACCTGTTCAACAGTTGTCGTCCGATCCACAAGACTTCGAGCGTCTGACATCGCAGCGGTTGTGCGAGGCGTTTGACGGCGAGCGGTTGGAACTCGAGGCTTCCCGGAATCGGCTTGAGCCGGTCGGAAAGATTACGAGGCGCCGATTAAGCAGCATTGAAATGCTGCGCTCCGAGGCGGCGACCTCCAGTCGTCCGTTTGGAATCCGTCGAGATTCGAAAAGCGGCAGAGGAGGGCAGGACGAGTTGATTCTGGTTGTCGTTCTGGCAAGTCAACTGTCATGCGAGATCGGGAACAGCTACTACACGCTGGCCGAGGGCGACATTGCGCTCATCGGCCCGGAGCATCCTAGCCGGATGGAGTTCTCGGCAGGCTTTGATGGGCTATGGGTACGTCTTCCGAAAATCGAATCACACATTCGACGCGTGATCTTTCAGGATGCGGTAGACAGAAAATTCGATAGCCGGCACGGGATCATGCATGTGCTGTTGAGAACGCTGCTGACCACATACGAGTCGGCGAACTCGATTGCAGGCGATAGCGTCCCGTGGTTGGAGAGCAGCTTGCTGGATCTCATCGTGGCGGCGGTAAGCGCCAGTTCGGTCGTGGCGAGAGAGGGGCGTGCAACGATGTATAGTCGCGCGACTCTGCAGCGGATCAAATCTCACATCGTCGCTAGGTTGCACGACGACACCCTTACCCCATCCTCCATCGCAAGCGCCATGGGCATAAGCGTGCGTCGCCTGAATGAACTCTTCGCTCAATGTCAGACGACGGTAACGGAGTGGATCATCGCGGAGCGACTCGAGCGATGCAGAAGACGATTGCTTCTCAGAAGCCAGGTTAAGGAAACAATTTGCCAGGTTGCGTACGAAGAAGGATTCAAGAACATTAGCCACTTCAATCGAGCCTTCAAGAATCGATTTGGCGAAAGTCCGGGCCAACTGAGAGATCGTATCCGCCGCGAGGGCCTTTCGTCAGTCGACGCTGAAAGGGGCGTCCAGCTGGAAGTCATGTGAGCATCCGCGTGCCCGTGCCCGCGCTGACGCACCACGTTCCACCGCGCGAACGCGCGATCAACTAAAGTCCATCGCCCTCTGCGGCATGACGCTCGTCATGCCGTCACACCGGGCATCCCTCCCAACGTTTCCACTCTGCAGCCGGCAGCATCGTCCATCGATGCTGTCGCGCGAAGCATCGCCATGTGATCCGCGGATGTCGCTGCCCGACAAGCAAAGCTTTTCCGCGCTGTGAGCAAAGGCGGACAGTTCGAGAACGCCTATTGTTCCTGTAACGGAAATGCGCGCGACGCTTACACCAACGGCCGCATACCGCAATAAGAGCCGATGCTTCGCCATGGGCAACTATCTAGGAGACGCAAGTGCCTGATACCACCATTCAAGGCCATCCTGCTTCTGCGCTGTTCGACGAAGAGGCGGGGACGATCAGTCCGCTGGTCTACTCCGACCAGGGTATCTACGAGCAGGAACTGGATCGCATTTTCGGGCGGTCGTGGCTGTTCATCGCTCACGAGAAACATATTCCCAAGACCGGGGATTTCTTCTCCACGTACATGGCGGAAGATCCCGTCGTTGCAGTTCGGCAAAAGGACGGGTCGGTCGCCGTCTTGCTCAATCAGTGCCGTCATCGCGGCATGAAGATTTGCCGTGCGGATCAGGGCAACGCAAAGGCATTCACATGCAGTTACCACGGTTGGGCCTATGGGATTGACGGCGCTCTCGTGAACGTCCCGTCAGAGGAGCACTACGGGCCGTGTTTCAACAAGGAAGAGTGGCCTGCAAGGCGCGTCCCTCGAGTTGAAAGCTACAAGGGCCTGATCTTCGCCAACTGGGACGAGCATGCGCAATCGCTGAAAGAATCGCTCGGCGAAGCTGCTCTGTACCTGGACGCACTGCTCGATCGGTCGCCTGCCGGTACGGAGCCGATCGGCGGGATCTACAAGTGGGTCATCCCCTGCAACTGGAAACTTGCCGCTGAGCAATTCGCCAGCGATATGCACCACGGGGTCATGTCGCATGTGTCTGTGCAAGTCGCGACAACACCGGAGTATGCGGGCAAGGAGCTGCCGCTGCCGGGCCGTCAACTGTTATCGGACCAAGGACATGGCACGGGCTTTTTCCTTGCGCCGGGCCTTCATGAAGACTGGATTGTGTCGCAGGCTGGCCAGCGCGAGCCGGGATACGATTCGGTGGCCCTTGCTCAGCGGCATGCCGCTCACAATGCGGGCGTGAGCGCGGTGACCGCGCAACACATGACCGTGTTTCCCACGTTCTCATTTTTCGGAGGCGTGCACAGCTGCCGTGTCTGGCATCCGCGCGGCCCTGGCGAAATCGAGGTCTGGGCGTTCTGTCTGGTCGACTCCGACGCTTCACCTGCCGAGAAGGAGCAACTCCGGCAAGCCACGTTGCGTACTTTCTCTCCGGCTGGAACCTGGGAACAGGACGACGGCGAGAACTGGGTCGAGATCCAGCGTGTGCTGCGCGGACATCAGGCGCGCCGTACCACCATGAGCATTCAGATGGGTAAGGATATCAATCCCGCTGCGGATCCCGCGTTCCCCGGCACTGTCGAGGGCTGCTACAGCGAGGAGGCCGCACGGCGACTCTATAGCCACTGGCTCAAGTTGATGTGTATTCCGACGCAACGCGATACGTGCGCCAAGGAGGCCGGCCATGGTTGCTAACGAAATCGCCGCGACGCGCGCGAACGCTGTTTCGGCAGCAGAGCACTTTGCGATCGAACAGTTCCTCTTTCTCGAAGCCGAGCTTCTCGACGGCAGGAACATCGCGGCGTGGATCGAGCTGATGGCCGACGACCTCCGTTACGTGATGCCGATCCGCCGCAACGTGGGGCCGCGCGAGCGAAAAGTGGAATGGACCAGTCCTGATGAACTCGCGTATTTCGACGAAAGCAAGGAAAACCTCAAGCTTCGTCTACGCAAACTCCAATCGGGCGCCGCATGGGCCGAGGAGCCACCGTCTCACACGCGGCATCTGATCACGAACGTCCGCGCAAGCGCTGCCGGGCAGGGCGAATACCTCGTCCGCTCGAACTTCCTCGCATATCGCAACAGGTCGGAACGACAAACCGACTACTTGATTGGGGAACGCCACGATCGCCTGCGCTGCGTCGATACGGACGCGGGATTTCAGATCGTCAGTCGGCGCATCTTGCTCGATCAGACGACGTTTCTCGCGAACAACCTCAGTTTCTTCCTTTGAGGGTGAGCGCAATGTCGTTTACCGATGTTTGCTCAGTGTCGGACGTCCCGAGCGACGCCGGGTTGAGGATTGATGCCGGACCCGAGGCGGTCGCCGTGTTCAAGATCGACGGAGATTTCTACGCGATCGAGGACAAGTGTCCCCACGGCGACTGGTCCTTGTCAGACGGCTATCTGGATGACGGCCTGATCGAATGCAGCTTGCATATGGCGAAGTTCTGCGTGAAGACCGGGAAGGTCTGTGCTCCGCCGGCTATACGCGACGTCAAGGTGTTTCCGATCAAGGTAGTGGGTGACCGGGTACTGATCGATCTTGAACCTGAGGCCGGCATATGAAACAGCCGCTTGCGATTGTCGGTTCGGGCCTCGCCGGTGTACGCGCGGCGCAGACGCTTCGTGCCAATGGGTATAGCGACAGAATCATCTTGGTCGGCGAGGAGGTTCAGCACCCGTACGAGCGACCTGCGTTATCGAAGGAAGCACTGTGCGGGGGCGCTCCGCCGGCGCTGTGCTCGACGGAAGACCTGAATACATTGGAGCTCGACTGGCGTCGAGGGTCGCGCGCGGTGTCGATTGACGGAGGCGTACTCGCGCTTGACGACGGCACGTCGGTGGCGACCGACGGCATTTTGCTGGCGACCGGCGCCCGGGCTCGCAAGGTCGACTTGCCCGGCGTGTCGTTGCCAGGCGTCCATACGCTACGTGCGCTGGATGATGCGTTCGCGCTTCGAGACGCGCTGGCGGCGCAGAGCGAGATCGTCGTCATCGGTGGTGGCCTGATTGGGTGCGAGGTCGCCAGCACCGCGCGGAAGGCAGGGCATGCGGTCACTGTCGTCGAGTCTGGCGAGGAACTGATGGAGCGCGCGCTCGGGCGAATGATGGGGCTTTGGGCGCGGGTCCAACTCCAGCAACTCGGTGTGGTCGTTCATCGATCCGCGACGGTCGCCTCGATCGAAGGCCATGCACGGGTGCGCGGCGTGAGATTGTCGAACGGCGCGTACTTGCCGGCTGACGTCGTTGTCCTGAGTGTGGGAGCCCAGCCATGCGACGAACTCGCACAAGCCGCAGGTGCGGCGTGTATGCGCGGCGTGGTCGTCGATGCCGCTGGCCGCAGCACCATTCCTGGAATCTTCGCTGCCGGTGACGTTGCCTCGTGGCCGCTCGTAGAAGGCGGGCGCCGCTCTCTCGAGAGTTTTCTCAACAGCCAGGCGCAGGCGGCCGTCGCAGCATGCGCAATGATCGGGCGCGTGAACGAGCAGCCTCAGACCGCGCTTTCGTGGACCGAAATCGCCGGGCGAAAGATTCAACTTGCAGGCGATCTCACCGGCTCGGGAGAGATGGTTATTCGGGGCGATGAGTCAGGCGCGTCCTTTTCCGTATTCCGCGTATCGAACGGACGGGTGGCAGGCGTTGCGACAGTCGACGCCCCGCGTGAATACGCAACGGCCAAACGGCTCGTCGAGTCGCGAATCGCGGTGCAGACCAATCTGCTGGCCGATTCCTCTACCGAGCTTCGCAGCTTGCTTAGCTACAAGGTAAACTAAATGAAAAAACTGGAAAACCAGGTCGTGCTGGTGACAGGCGGCGCATCTGGCCTGGGCCGCGCCATCGTCGAGCGGTTCGTTTCGGAGGGCGCGCGGGTAGGCGTGCTTGACCGCTCGGCTGATCGGATTGCCGAAATCCGCGATGCACTCGGTAATGCTGTGATGGGCTTCCAGGGCGATGTTACGTCGTATGAGGACAACCTTCGCGCAGTGAATGGATTGGTCGCTCAGTTCGGCCGCCTGGATTGCGCGATCGGGAACGCCGGGATCTGGGATTTCAAGACCGCACTGGTCGACCTCTCGGAAGACAAACTCTCTTCGGCGTTCGACGAATTGTTCGCCGTGAACGTGAAGGGCTATCTTCTGCTCGCCAAGGCCGCTTTGAAAGCGCTGGCCGAAAGTCGCGGGAGTCTGATCTTTACGGCATCGAACGCGTCGTTTCAGTCGGACGGTGGCGGCGTCCTCTACACGGCCAGCAAGCACGCAATTCGCGGCATCGTTACGCAACTCGCTTTCGAATTGGCGCCGTTCGTCCGCGTCAACGCCGTTGCTCCGGGGGGAATGATCACGAACCTCAGCGGCGTGAAGTCGCTCGGACTCTCGGATGCCACGATTCCGGCGGAGCCGTTCGTCGAAATGGCGCGCCATGTGGTGCCTATCGGTCATCTGCCGACTCCGGCCGACTACACTGGCGCCTATGTTTTCTTTGCGTCGCGCGAAGACAACGTGCCGGCGACGGGAACGGTCCTGCGACACGACGGTGGGTTGGCCGTTCAAGGGTTTATCGATTGCCGGGGTGGAGCCGGCTTGCTCGAAAAACTTGCAATCAATCAGGAGACAGTCGCATGAAGGTGCAATCGTTGGGTTATATCGGAATCGACGCTTCCGACTTGTCCGCCTGGAAACGGTACGCGACCGAGTTCCTGGGTTTGATGCCCGGAGAAAATGGCGCGTCCGGCGATCGCTACCGCATCGATAACCGTCTCTGGCGGATTTCGGTTGAACCAGGTGAGCGCGATGACATCGCCTATGCCGGATTCGAACTGGAAGGGCCGGAAGCACTCGCGCATATGGCCGGACACCTGCGGGACCTGGGTTACAGCGTCGAAAGCGATTCCGGCGAACTCGCACGTTGCCGGCAGGTGCGCGGGCTGGCACGTTGCGCCGATCCGTCCGGCTTGCCGGTGGAACTGTACTGGGGGGCGACCGAACGCGGCGAAGCACCGTTTCGATCGGCGGTGGTCGACGGTTTCGAAACCGGCGACCAAGGGCTCGGGCATATCGTGCTGCTCGTTCCCGACCTCAAAGCAGCACTCAAATTCTACTGCCAGGGATTGGGCTTCAAGCTATCCGACATCATCACGATGCCGATCGGTCCCGACCGCACGCTCGAACTGCATTTCCTTCACTGCAACCCGAGGCATCACACGTTGGCCTTCGCCGAAATGCCGGCGCCGAAGCGCCTCCAGCACTTCATGTTGCAGGTGCCGTCGATCGACGACGTCGGCTTCGCGCTCGATCGCGCAGAGCAGCAGAGCGTGCCGGTCACGATGACGTTGGGTCGCCACACCAATGACCAGATGGTGTCCTTTTACGCGAGAACGCCGTCAGGATTCGAAGTCGAATACGGTGCGGGAGCGGTGAGTGTCGACGCGTCGTGGACGGTGGTGAATCACGATCGGATCAGCGTGTGGGGCCATCACCGTACCGGCCAGTGAGATTGGGAGAACAACATGAGTGAAGTGAATTTCCGCAGCGCCTTTGTCGAATTCGAAGGCACCCGAATCCACTACCAGGAGGCGGGCGAAGGTCCGGCTCTCATCATGCTTCAGGGATCGGGGCCGGGTGCGTCCGGTTGGTCGAACTATAGCCGCAACGCGCCGTTCTTCGCGCGCAGCCACCGTGTCATCGTGCCGGACCTCGCCGGGTGGGGCAAATCCGACATGAGGCCGGTTGGCGTATCGATTCCTGGCTGGTGGGCGAACTCGATTCTCAGTCTCATGGAATCTTTGTCCATTACGCAGGCTGACATCATCGGTAATTCGCTCGGAGGAATGATTGCCCTGAAGATGGCCTTGACTGCTCCGGACCGTGTCGGCCGGCTCGTGCTGATGGGACCGGCCGGCGGCTTCCCGACGCTTGGCCAATGGCCCACGCCCGCGATCCGCACGTTGGCGACCGCCTATGAGGGCGATGGCATTACGGCGGAAAAGGTGAAGAGTTTCATCAGCGAGAGCCTGTTCGATCAGTCGGCGATCACCGATGAACTGGTCAAGGGCAGACTTGAGGCGGCAATGGATCCGCGCATCATTGCGCAGCCGCCGATGCGCCTGGAATCCGGACAACCGATCGAAGAACTCTGGCGAGACCCGGGCCTTGCGACGCTGCCGCACCAGACACTGATCATTTGGGGCAGAGAGGACCGCGTGGTTCCGCTCGATACCGGAATGATCTATGTCAAGCGTATTCCCAATGCGCAACTCAACACCTTTCCGAAGTGCGGCCACTGGGCGCAATGGGAATGGGCGGATCGGTTCAATCGAGTCGTTTCGTCCTTCCTCTCGGAAGAGCGTTGACGAGCGCGCGAGAAGCGCAGGGCGGCCGACGGGAATACGACGCCGACGGCTGTTGAATCACGACCTAACTGGGATTTTCCATGGCAATGACAGGCCGGATGATGAGTACGCCCCTGCTCATCTCTTCGATCATCAGGCGCGCGGCGCGATATAGCGGCGGCGTCGAGATTGTTTCGCGCGGCAGTGACGGCGGCATTCATCGCTATACCTATCGGGAGTGCGAACTCCGCGCGCGTAAGCTGGCCCAGGCGTTGGAGGCGCTCGGCGTGCGACAAGGCGATCGCATCGGCACACTGGCATGGAATAGCTATCGCCATCTGGAGCTTTACTACGCCGTGCCAGGGGCGGGTGCGGTCTGCCATACCATCAATCCACGATTGTTTCCCGAGCAGATCGTCCATATCGTCAACGATGCCGAAGACACGTACGTGTGTTTCGACGTTCAATTCCTGCCTCTCGTCGAGGAAATCGCAGGACGGTGCCCAGGCGTCAACGCGTGGATCATGATGGCCGGTCGCGAGGACATGCCCGCCGCTAGCAAGGCTTCCTTGCTCTGCTACGAAGAATTGATCGGTGCGCAGGATGGAAATTACGAATGGCCAGTGTTGGACGAGAACCTCGCATCGGGCCTCTGCTATACGTCCGGTACGACCGGCAACCCGAAGGGTGTGCTGTACTCGCATCGTTCAACCGTTCTGCATTCCTATTCTTCCGCATTGCCCGATTCGCTGAATTGTTCGGCGTCGGAGGTCATCATGCCGGTGGTTCCCATGTTTCACGTGAATGCATGGGAGCTGCCGTATTCCGCGCCTTTGGTCGGCGCGAAGCTGGTGCTTCCGGGGCAAAGGCTCGACGGCGCTTCCCTCTACGAGTTGATCGAGGGCGAGCAGGTTACCTACTCCGCGGGCGTGCCGACCGTGTGGCTCGGCCTGCTCGAGCATGTGCGATCGAACGATCTGAAGTTTTCGACATTCCGTCGAACAGGTATCGGCGGGTCGGCCGTCTCCCGATCGATGATTCGCGCCTTCAGGGAATTGGGTGTCGACGTGGCTCATGGTTGGGGCATGACGGAGACATCGGCGATGGGCGCCAGCTGCACGCTGCGACGTCAGCATGCCGGGCTTTCCGAATCCGGGCAAGAAAAGGTTCTCGAGAAGCAAGGTGCCGTGATTCCGGGCATAGACATGAAGATCGTGGACGGCCAGGGTCACGAGTTGCCCTGGGACGGCAAGACGGCGGGCGATCTGCTTGTTCGCGGCCCGTGGATCATAGATTCGTACTACGGCAACGACACGTCGCCGCTGCAGGATGGCTGGTTTCCAACTGGCGATGTAGCGACGATCGATGCGGATGGCTACATGCAGATCACCGACCGCAGCAAGGACGTCGTCAAATCCGGAGGTGAATGGATCTCGTCGATAGACATCGAGAACATCGCAGCGGCTCACCCAGCGGTACATATGGCCGCGTGCATTGCCGTGCGCCATCCGAAATGGGGCGAGCGCCCATTGGTGGTCGCGGTAAAAAAAGCCGGCGCGAATGTCAGTCGAGATGAATTGCTGCAGTTTTTTGAAGGAAAGGTTGCGAAGTGGTGGGTTCCGGACGATGTGGTTTTCGTCGACGCCATGCCCATGACCGCGACCGGGAAATTTCAAAAAGCCGCACTGCGAGAGCAGTTCAAGGAGCATCGATTGCCGACGGCCTGAATTTCGAAGCTTATTGATGAAACACACCACCTATTCCAAGGCTGCGGAACGAACGTCAGTCCGCGCCGGAGATCTTGGTAGATGAGGTTTGGACGTATGGCTAATTCTTCTATTCAGCAAGCCGCGGATGCCTTGTACGAAGCCCGCAGTACGCGTATCCCGGTTTCCAGGATTTCGGAAAGGTTCGGGATCGAGGGTCTGCACGACGCGTATCGGGTAGCGGCGATCAACACGAACCGTGCTATCGACGCGGGGAAACGAATTTGCGGGAAGAAAGTCGGCCTGACATCGGTTGCGGTCCAGCGACAACTCGGGGTCGACCAGCCGGATTTCGGCGTCCTGTTCACGGATATGGAGTTTGTCAGCGGCGCAGACATTCCGGTTAGTCGCCTGATTCAGCCCAAGGCCGAGGGCGAGGTGGCTTTCGTCATCGGGCGCGACCTGACCGAGGAACTGAGCTGGGGCCGATTCCTGCATGGCATCGAGTACGCATTGCCCGCGATCGAGGTTGTCGACAGCGCGATCGAGAACTGGAGCATCACGCTCGTCGATACGGTGGCGGACAACGCCTCGTGCGGCCTTTACGTCCTGGGCACGGATCCGAAACGCATTTCCGATCTCGATCTCGCCACTTGCAAGATGCGCTTCCTGAAAACGGACGAGCTTGTCTCGGAGGGGCATGGGGCTGCCTGCCTGGGCCATCCGCTACTCGCCGCCTGGTGGCTCGCCCGGACGATGCAACAACTCGGCGATCCACTTCGCGCTGGCGATGTCGTGCTGTCGGGTGCGTTGGGGCCGATGTTCCCTGTACGCGAAGGCGACGCATTGCAGCTGGAAGTCGGCGGGCTAGGCAAAGTTTCCTGTATCGCTGCGTAGGCGATCGATTTTAACGAGCGGGAGAATCCATGGCAGGCAAGTTGAAAGTCGCGATCATCGGGTCGGGCAACATCGGCACCGATCTGATGATCAAAATCATGCGACACGGTGATCATCTCGAGATGGGGGCGATGGTCGGCATCGATGCCGCTTCCGACGGTCTCGCGCGTGCGGCACGCATGGGCGTCGCGACGACGCACGAAGGCGTCGAGGGGCTTACGCGCCTGCCGGTGTTTGGGGATATCGATATCGTCTTTGACGCGACGAGCGCGGCAGCGCATGTGAAGAACGACGCATTCTTGCGGGGGCTCAAGCCAAACGTTCGCATGATCGACCTGACGCCGGCCGCGATCGGCCCGTACTGCGTGCCGGTTGTGAATCTCGACGCGCACGTCAATACGCTGAACGTCAACATGGTGACGTGCGGCGGCCAGGCGACCATTCCGATGGTGGCAGCGGTGTCGCGCGTCGCAAAAGTGCATTACGGCGAGATCATTGCCTCCATTTCGAGCAAATCCGCTGGGCCCGGCACGCGCGCGAACATCGACGAGTTCACGGAGACGACGTCCAAAGCGATCGAGCAGGTTGGCGGCGCGGCAAAGGGGAAAGCCATCATCATCCTCAATCCGGCCGATCCGCCCCTCATCATGCGTGACACGGTTTATTGTCTGTCCGATCCGGCCGACGAAGAGGCGGTGGAGCGGTCGATCGAGGACATGGTCGCCGCCGTCAATCGCTATGTGCCCGGCTATCGCCTCAAGCAACGGGTGCAATTCGATCGGATAGAAGCCCATGCACCCTTGAATATCCCGGGTGTGGGCGCGCGTATGACAGGGCTCAAAACCTCGGTGTTCCTCGAGGTAGAGGGCGCCGCGCATTATCTGCCGTCCTACGCCGGCAATCTCGACATCATGACCTCCGCGGCGAAGGCTTGTGCTGAGCGCATGGCCGCCGAGATGGTCGCCCATGCTACGACCTAGGGGAAACACGGCATGACACTCGGCAAAAAACTGTACATCTCCGACGTGACGCTGCGAGACGGTTCGCATGCGATTCGTCATCAATACAGTGTGCAACAGGCGGCGGCGATTGCGAAAGCGCTCGACGAAGCCAAAGTCGATTCGATCGAGGTGGCGCATGGAGACGGGCTGCAAGGATCGAGTTTCAACTATGGATTCGGCGCTCATACCGATCTCGAATGGATTGCCGCGGTGGCGGAAACGGTCAAGCACGCGAAGGTCGCGACGTTGCTCCTGCCCGGGATCGGCACGATTCACGATTTGCGTGCCGCTTATGACGCTGGCGCTCGTATTGTCCGCGTAGCCACGCATTGCACCGAGGCCGACATCTCCAAACAACACATCGAGTACGCGCGCGAGCTCGGGATGGAGGCGGTGGGCTTCCTCATGATGAGCCACATGACCACCCCGCGCGACCTTGCACAGCAGGCGAAGCTCATGGAGAGCTACGGGGCGACGTGTTGCTACGTCGTCGATTCCGGTGGTGCACTGGGAATGAACGACGTACGCGAACGCTTTCGCGCCTTCAAGGACGTGTTGAAGCCGGAGACCGAGACAGGCATTCATGCCCATCACAATTTGAGCCTTGGCGTCGCCAACAGCATCGTCGCCGTCGAGGAAGGCTGCGACCGCGTCGATGCAAGCCTTGCCGGCATGGGCGCCGGTGCCGGAAACGCACCGCTCGAAGTGTTTATCGCCGCGGCCGAACGGCTCGGTTGGAATCACGGATGTGATCTTTATAGCCTGATGGATGCTGCCGATGACCTCGTTCGTCCGCTACAGGACCGGCCCGTTCGTGTCGATCGCGAAACGCTGGCGCTGGGTTATGCAGGCGTCTATTCGAGCTTCCTTCGCCACTCCGAAGGCGCCGCTCGGAAATACGGATTGAAGGCCGTCGACATCCTTGTCGAATTGGGGCGACGCCGCATGGTTGGCGGGCAGGAGGACATGATCGTCGACGTGGCGCTCGACCTTCTTCGCGCTCGACAGTCGTAGGGAACTTGGTGGTCCGCGGATAGCTGCGGATCGCTCAAGCGAGATAGTTTCGATCGACAGAAATACCCGGAGAAGTACGTTATGTAATTCGTGATACTAAATAAATGCCGACGAATGATGGCCATTGAGAGCCCGGTCGGCACCTTTCGGGACTGAGGTCGCCGTAAAACGGAGGAGACGAAGTATGAGGAAGCAACTGAATTCGATCGCGCTGGCGATTTCGATGTGCGGTCTCGCGGGTACGGCATACGCACAGGAGGCGGGAAGCGTTGTGGTAACCGGTGGCGCCGCGTGGATCGACATGAGGCAATCGAGCTCTCAAGAACTGAAAAGCAGTTCCCAGTTCGGCACTTTCACTTCTCCTGGAACAGGCGCCGAAATTCATAACACCTTCACGGGAGAGTTCCTCGTTACCTACTTCGCAACGGAGCATATTGCGATCGAAAGTGCCGTGGGATTTCCCCCGAAGCTGAATTTTTTCTCCCAGGGGGTCGCCACCCCCCTTGGGCCCCAGGGGCCGGCAATGCCCGTGGGTGATCTGAAGCCGTTGGTGACGGCACGGGTGTGGGCGCCCACAGTGTTCGTGAAGTATTACTTTGGAAAGAAGGACAGTGTGTGGCGCCCATTCCTGGGTGTCGGCGTGAATTACACGTGGTTCAGCTCCGTCCAGGTTCATCCCGCATTCAGCGGGGCACTGGGTCAATTTGCCGGACCGGGTGGAAGGGTTGATGCATCGGCCAGCTCGTCGTGGAACCCAGCCTTCACGGCCGGCGTGACGTATCGCCTCAACGGTAGATGGTCCGTGCTGGGATCGATCACCTACATCCCGCTAAAGACGACCGGAAAATTCGATGCAGTCAGCGCCAACGGAACGACCGTTTTGAGCAACACGGCGCGAATCACGGCCAATCCAATCATCGGATTCGTTGGGGTTTCCTATCGATTTTGAGCGGCGGATCGAGTCTGAATGGGTATAGCGAAACAGGAGATTTCACCGTGGACGACATAAAAGTCCAAGTTGACGGGCGGGTGCTGATCGTCACGATATCGAGGCCAGAAAAGAAGAATGCGTTGACCGGTGCGATGTACGGCGCGCTTGCGGATGCGCTTGAATCAACTGCGCACGAGCGCGTGAACGCCGTCCTCATCCAATCTGATGGTGACACGTTCTCGGCCGGAAGCGACCTGAGCGAATTTTCCGCCGAAGCAATTCGTGACGGCATCGGCAAGAGCCGCGGTGCGCGGTTTCTCCGATGTCTGGCGACGATGGAGATTCCCGTCGTGGCCGCCGTACAGGGGAAAGCCATTGGTGTCGGCGCCACCATGCTGTTGCATTGCGACTACGTCATCGTTGCGAACGACGCGCAACTCAGCGCGCCGTTTGTCGACCTGGCGCTCGTTCCTGAAGCGGCGTCGGGCTACCTGCTTCCGTTGCGGATCGGAAGCATTCGTGCGTTCGAGATGATCGCGCTCGGCCGCTCTGTCGATGCGCAGACCGCCGTGGAATGGGGAATCGCTAATCGATCGGTGCCGGCTGACCGGCTTCGAGCCGAAGCGAAGGCGATCGCGGCGGTTATCGCTGCGAAGGCGCCGGGCGCGGTCAGAGCGACGAAACGGTTGATGAGTGAGCGCAGGAGAGTCATCGATCAAATGAACGCGGAATTCGATGCGATCGACAAGCAATTGGCAGGGAACGAATGCAGCGAAGCCTTGGCCGCGTTCAAGGAAAAGCGTCGTCCCGATTTCTCGAAGCTTCAATAACGTGATGGATAAAAGTAACACTGACACTCGTCCGCATGAGGCCGCCATGGGGCGAGCCCCTGATTTCGACGTGCGGCGATTGGAATCGTGGCTAGGCGGAAATCTGCGTGGTTTTAGCGGGCCACTCGACGCATCGCAATTTTCGGGAGGCCAGTCGAATTCAACCTATTTGCTGACGACGGGGTACCCCGTCCCGTGCGTCGCACATTCAAAGGAAGGGAACATGACAGCACACTACAGGGTGCACGACGACGTGGCGGTTATCACACTCGACAACCCGCCGGTCAATGGGCTCGGGCACGCGACACGTCTCGCCATCGTCGAGGCAATGGCCGCGGCAGCAGCGGACGCGGGCGTACGGGCCATTGTCATTACTGGGGCAGACAGCGGCTTTTCGGCCGGAGCGGACATCCGGGAATTCGGCATGCCGAAAGCAACGCAGGAACCGAGCATTCATACGGTCATACGAGCGATCGAATCCAGCGCCAAGCCGGTTGTCGCCGCCATCCATTCGGTGGCCATGGGCGGTGGGCTGGAGTTGGCAATGGGTTGCCACTTTCGTGTTGTCGCACCGGGTGCGCAGATTGCACTACCTGAAGTGAAGCTCGGCGTTCTTCCGGGAGCAGGGGGGACGCAGCGCCTCCCGCGGGCCGTCGGTCTCGAGGCAGCGCTCGACATGATCGTATCCGGCCGAATCGTACGCTCGGAAAAACTGGCAGACACTGGCCTGTTCGACCTGATCATCGATGGCGACCTGCTGACAGGCGCGGTGCGGTTTGCACAACAGGCTGCGGACCGGAACGAACTGCCGCGGCTGCGGGATCGCCGCATCGAGCATGTCAATCCGAACGGATTCCTGCAATTCGCGCGCAACACGATTGCAACTGCGAGCCGCAACTTTCCGGCGCCGCTCAAATGTGTCGACGCCGTGCAGGCTTCCGTGCAGCAAGCCTTCGACGATGGGATCAAGTTCGAACGCAAGCTGTTCATGGAACTGATGGACACATCGGAATCCCGAGCGCTTCGTCACGCCTTCTTCGGAAAACGTGCTGGTGCGAAGATTCCAGACCTGCCGCGCGACACACCGGTGCGGACGGTAACGCAAGTGGCTGTCGTCGGCGCGGGCACGATGGGAGCGGGCATTGCGATGAACTTTCTCAGTGCGGGCCTCCAGGTCACGATTCTTGAGACGCGGCAAGACGCGCTCGAGCGCGGTGTCGCGGCGATCCGCAAGAACTACGAGGACAACGCCAGAAAGGGCAAGCTCACGCAGGAACAGGTCGAGCAGCGTATGTCCCTTCTGACACCGACACTCTCCTATGACGACCTCCGGCACGCCGACCTCATTATTGAAGCGGTGTTCGAGGAAATGAGCGTGAAGGAAAGTGTGTTCCGGGCGCTGGATGCCGTCGCAAAGCGTGGAGCCATCCTGGCATCGAACACCTCGACCCTGGACGTGGACAAGATCGCCGCGTTCACGAAGCGGCCTTACGACGTGGTCGGTATGCATTTCTTCAGTCCGGCCAACGTGATGGAACTTCTCGAGGTCGTACGAGGTGAGAAGACCGCCCACGACGTGCTCGCGACAGTCATGAGTCTCGCCAGGAAGATCGGCAAGACGGCGGTGGTGTCCGGTGTTTGCGACGGCTTCATTGGTAACCGGATGATCAATCAGTACCTGCGCCAAGCAGGCTATCTGCTGGACGAGGGCGCGCTACCGGAACAGATCGATCGTGCAATCGAGAAGTTTGGCTTTGCGATGGGCCCGTTCCGCATGCTCGACCTGTCCGGCAACGACATCGTCTGGGCGATCCACAAGCGCCATGCGGTGGAAAGGCCGGATATCGTGTATTCGAAGACCACCCATCTGCTCTGTGAGATGGGGCGGTTCGGCCAAAAATCTGGTGCAGGCTGGTACGACTACAAGGCGGGCGATCGCAAGGCGTATCCGTCACCGGTTGTCAATGACATGATCGTCCAGCAATCGAGAGATATTGGTCTGGAGCGGCGTGTTATTTCGGACGAGGAAATCGTCGAGCGTCTTGTCTATGCGCTTGTGAACGAAGGTGCTCGGATATTGGAAGAGGGCATCGCATCGAAAGCATCCGATATCGATGTCGTTTATCTCACGGGCTACGGCTTTCCGATCTTTCGCGGCGGTCCAATGTTCTATGCCGACACCGTAGGCCTTTACAACGTGGCGCAAGCGACGCGCCGCTACGGCAAGGGGTATCGCGGCGAAGCGTGGCAAACGGCCCCGTTGCTCGAGCGGCTGGTCGAAGCGGGCAAAGGTTTCAACGATTGATGTGGAGCACGAATATGACTGAAGCAGTGATTGTTTCCACCGCTCGGACGGCACTCGCGAAGAGCTGGAAGGGCGCGTTCAACATGACGCACGGCGCTACGCTCGGCGGGCACGTGGTCAGACACGCGATCGAGCGTGCGCACATCGAGCCGGGTGAAGTCGAGGACGTTCTGATGGGCTGCGCCGTTCCGGAAGGCGCGACTGGCTGGAACATCGGGCGGCAGATCGCATTGCGTGCAGACTGCCCGGCGAGCGTGCCAGGTGCAACCATCAATCGCTTTTGCTCCTCTGGACTGCAGGCGATTGCGACGGCCGCGCAGCGTGTGATTGCCGGTGAAGGCGATATCTTCGTTGCGGGTGGTGTCGAATCCATTTCCTGTGTCCAGCAGGAAATGAACCGACACATGCTGAACGACGGCTGGCTTGAGAAGCACAAGCCCACCATCTACTGGAGCATGCTGCAAACCGCTGAAACCGTCGCCCGGCGTTACAACATTGGGAGAGATCGTCAGGACGAGTATGGCGTTCGAAGCCAGCAGCGGGCGGCGGATGCCGTTGCCGCCGGAAGGTTTGCGGACGAAATCGTGCCGATCACCACAGTGATGGGTGTCGCCGACGCGAAGACCGGAGCACTCGGCACACGCGAAGTCACGGTGTCTGTCGATGAAGGCATCCGTGCTGATACGACGCTGGAAGGCCTTTCGAAAATTCGTCCTTCTTTGCCGGGTGGCGTGATTACGGCCGGTAATGCGAGCCAGTTCTCCGATGGTGCATCAGCTGCTGTCGTCATGGACGGCAAGCTGGCCTCCGCCCGCGGCCTGCAGCCACTCGGCGCATTCCGGGGTTTTGCCGTTGCCGGATGTGAGCCGGACGAAATGGGTATCGGGCCGGTGTTCGCCGTACCTAAGCTGCTTGCGAAGGCCGGTTTAACGGTCGATGACATCGGCCTTTGGGAGCTTAACGAGGCATTCGCTGTCCAGGTGCTTTACTGCGCCGACAAGCTCGGCATTCCGATGGAGCGCCTCAACGTCAATGGCGGCGCCATTGCATTGGGACATCCGTACGGTGTTTCCGGCGCGCGCCTCGTCGGGCATGCGCTGTTGGAGGGTAAGCGCCGTGGTGCTCGATATGTCGTCGTTACGATGTGCATCGGGGGCGGCCAAGGCGCAGCGGGGTTGTTCGAGGTTTTTTGATGTCTGCGCAAGAAGCGTCGCAGAAACAGGAATAGTGCGGATTAGACACCATGGGTACGCTCAAACAATTATTCGATCTTTCAGGAAAAACCGCGCTCGTAACTGGCGGCTCCCGCGGCCTCGGTCTTCAACTCGCCGAGTCACTCGGCGAACTTGGAGCGCGCATCGTTCTTTCTGCGCGCAAAACCGACGAGTTGCAAGAGGCGCAGGCGCATCTGGCGTCGCTCGGCATTGAGGCGGACTTCATCGCAGCGGACGGTTCCATCGACGCAGATATTCGTCGTCTGGCTGACGAGGCGCTCGCCAGGTTGGGTCGCGTCGACATACTCGTGAACAACGCGGGCGCGGTCTGGAGCGCGCCCGCGGAGGACCACCCGATCGAGGCATGGGATAAGGTCATGAACCTCAACATCCGGGGCCTCTTCCTGCTCACCCAGCAAATTGGCAAGCGGTCGATGATCCCGCGTGGATACGGCCGAATCGTCAACATGGCGTCGATCGGCTGCCCCAGGGGAAATCCGCCTGATGCGATGAGCACCATTGCCTATAACGCGAGCAAGGGAGCGGTTGTCAATTTCACACGAACGCTCGCAGGTGAGTGGGGGCAATACGGCATTACGGTCAACGCGATTGCACCGGGCTTTTTTCCGTCCAACATGACACGGGGCTTGCTCACCCAATTGGGCGCGGACAAGGTTGCGGAAGGAATCCCATTACGGCGCATTGGCGATAGCGAGGATCTGAAGGGCGCCGTCGCATTGTTCGCATCGGATGCAGGCAAGCACATCACCGGACAGATCCTTGCAGTAGACGGTGGCGCGACCGCCGTACTGTAGCCGTGATGCAAAGAGGTCTTACGCAACAAATCGTCGGAGAAAGTAATGGGGCTTTACACCGCGCCGCAGCGCGACATGCAATTTGTGCTTCATGAGTTGCTCGGCGTCGAAGCCGAGTTGAAGGGCATGCCGAAACATGCCGAACTCGATAGGGAGACCATTGATCAGGTACTCGACGAAGCCGGGAAGTTCTGCTCTGGCGTACTGTTTCCGCTCAATCAAAGCGGCGATCGCGAGGGCTGTCACTACGACGGCAACGGCGTCGTCCGAACGCCGACTGGGTTTAAAGACGCATACCGCCAATATGTTGAAGCCGGATGGCCGATGCTTTCCTGTGATCCCGGTTATGGCGGCCAGGGGCTGCCCGGGTGCGTCAATAATGCGCTCTACGAGATGCTGAACTCGGCAAATCAGGCGTGGACCATGTATCCGGGGATCACGCACGACGCTTACGAATGCCTGCATGCGCATGGCACGCCGGAGCAGAAACAGGTCTATCTGCCGAAGCTCGTTTCAGGTGTCTGGACCGGCACGATGTGCCTGACCGAGCCGCATTGCGGTACCGATCTCGGCATCCTGCGTACCAAGGCCGAGCCGCGAGGCGACGGCTCGTACTCGATCACGGGCACCAAGATTTTTATCTCGGGCGGCGAGCATGATCTCGCCGAGAACATTGTTCATCTCGTGCTTGCGCGCGTGCCCGATGCACCGGTGGGCACGAAGGGAATTTCGCTCTTTGTCGTGCCGAAGTTTATCCCGACGAAAAGCGGTGAACCCGGCGAGCGAAACGGTATCCAGTGTGGTTCGATTGAGCACAAGATGGGGATTCATGGCAATGCCACTTGCGTAATGAATCTTGACGATGCAAGCGGGTGGCTCGTCGGCGAGGTCAATCGGGGCCTTCAGGCGATGTTCGTCATGATGAACGCAGCCCGACTAAACGTGGGCATGCAGAGTCTCGGCCTGACCGAGGTCGCCTACCAGAACGCGCGCGCCTACGCGAGGGAGCGCTTGCAGATGCGTTCGCTCTCGGGCCCGAAGGCGCCCGAAAAACCCGCCGACCCCATCATCGTGCACCCCGATGTGCGCCGCATGCTTTTGACGCAAAAGGCCTATGCGGAAGGTGGCCGTGCGTTTACCTATTGGCTTGCGCTACAGATCGACAAGGAACATGGGCATCCGGACGAAACCGTGAGGAGCGGTGCATCGGACCTGATCGCACTGTTGACCCCGATTGCCAAGGCGTTCCTCTCCGACAACGCGTTCGAGTGTACAAATCACGCGCTACAGGTGTTCGGCGGTCATGGCTTCATTACTGAGTGGGGGATGGAGCAATACGTTCGTGACACGCGGATCCATGCGATCTACGAGGGGACGAACGCGGTCCAGGCTCTCGATTTGCTCGGGCGTAAGGTGCTCCCGAACATGAGCGCGAAGTTGAAATGCCTTGAAAAGCTCGTGGCCGATTTCATCGAGGAACAAGACGGGCGACCCGACATGGAAGAGTTCGTTCATCCTCTTTCTAGTCTCTTCGAGAAGATTCAACAGCTCACGAACGAAGTGAGCATGAGGGCCGCCAGCGATCCAGACGAAATCGGTGCCGCGGCAGTGCCTTATCTGCGTACGGTGGGACATCTCGTTTTCTCGTATTTCTGGGCTCGCATGGCGCGCATCGCCCTCGACAAGATTGCGACGGGTGATGCGTTCTATCAATCCAAGCTTGCTACTGCACGTTTCTATTTCGCGAAACTGTTGCCCGAGACCGAAACCACGATTCACGCAGCACGTTCCGGTGCGACGACCATCATGGGGATTGACGAGGCACTATTTTGAACGAAGCCCAGTGCGTGCGGAGCTGTGCTTTCGTCAAGTTGTGAGAGTGTGATCATGTTCGCCAACCACGGAAGCGGCTGAACGGCGCGGTGAACCGTACCAGTGTGTTCGAGGAGACTCATATGAACCGTTTCGCCAATTTACCGTCGTCGGGTGCTTCACTGTATTCCAACCCCGATGTTGCTGCGACTCGCCATCCAGAAAAAACGCGATTTCATACTACGGTTACGGCGCGACATATACCGAACTGAAGCGAAAAGTCGACGCTCCCGGCCTATACAGTTGATGATTACCGTGATCTCTCGCAGGCTCGAATGTCGAGGCAATCTCTATCTGGCACTGCAAGTCAAACATGCGTGATCAGAGTGACCAAATCTATTCGAACTCGCCGCCGTCCATACCGTTGCTCGATGTTTAAGCGCACATTCTCCAACGGTTTGACGGCCAACGAGTTCGTGTGCGGCCTAGGGACGCCACCTCGATCCACGAGCGTCACTTGTTCACGGGGTCCTGATCTGTGCGTAAGTGATTGATTTTTCGGGTGTTATAAGGTTTGCTTCGGTCGGAGGCCACCTTTTCTGCGAACCTACAATGCAGGGTCTCAATGGCCGATATCGGCGACCGGTGCGGCCCGTCTCCCTTCATGATTGCGGGCTCCCTCGACGTGTTGCCTTGCATCCCGGATGTCGTCATCGTCACGCCCACGCCTGTAACCGGACCTGCCGGGATTGCGACGGATGAAAATCGTCCTGTCGGCGGCGTTTTTCGACGCTTTCCGTCGAAACTGCCGGTTCTTGAGATTTTTTTAGTCGCACCGAGGCGATATGATTTCTTCAGCCCCAATATCGTCGGCCAATCCATGAAGCGCGCCAGCATCGCGGCGACGCGGCCCCGCAAGCACGAGAGAGTTGTATGCCGGACACGCCAATCGTCATCGTTGAACACGCCCGCAGGCGAACCGCTCAAGTCCGGGCCGGCGACGTCCCCGCCGCCTTGCAGGATGGTCCCAAGTGGGTGTGCAGGATCGTTCCGGATCACGCACCGAGGTCCTGCGAAGGGCGCCGATCCGCTGCAAGCGCGGCTGAAACGCTCGGCCGACTGAAGCCTGCGAGCGTCGTGTTGACGGACCCTGTCCCGAGCGCCGGCGGCTGGCTGGCGCGCTCTTCGACCGATGGGGCCGGTCGGCACCGCGCCTATGCGCATCTCAGTGCGAACCGGATCCTCGAGATGGTCGGAATGCCGGGTGTCGGCCCGTGGCTCGACGAGCACGACACCTGGTGGCCCGGCGCGTACGAGTTGCCGCTGCTCGAACAGTTGTCCGCGAACGAATCGCCTCTGCGCGACCTGCTTGATGCGACGGCACCCGCCCATTTGCTGATGAGCCTGACCGAAGTCGACGGTACCGCACTCGTGACCGAATCGGACGATGGCATCGAGCGTCCGTTCCGTATTCCCGAGGGTGTCGATACGATCCATTTCGCACCCGTATGCCTCTGCGGGCCCGTAGCGCAGTGGCGCGAAACGCTCGTCACCGCGTTCGATCGTGTCCGGCATCTGGTCGGGCTCAGATCGGCCCGACCTTTCTATCTTTGACGCAAGCACCCGTTCCCCGGCAGGCCACGCGATGACCGACGCACTCGACTCCTTCGACCGCAAGATCCTGAATATCGTCCAGCGCGATTGCACCGCGACTGCGGACGCCATTGCCGAACGGATCGGTCTGTCCACGTCAGCCGTGCAGAAGCGGCTGAAGCGCATGCGCACCGAGAAGATCATTTCGGCGGAAATCGCCGTTGTCGACCGCGCGGCGGTCGGCAGGCCGATGACGTTCATTGCGGCGATCGAGATCGAACGCGAAAACTACGAGACGGTCGCCAGGTTCCGCGAGTGGTCGAAGGCGCACGACGAAATCCAGCAGATCTACTACGTGACGGGCTCCGTCGACCTGATCGCGATCATCACGGCACACGACGTCGAGGCGTACGACCGGTTGTCCGCGCGGATCATGCAGAGCAACCCGATGATCCGCCGGATCAACACGAACGTCGTGCTGAGCGCGGTGAAAGTCGGGCTGTTCGTGCCGGTCGACAAGGACGGCGACGACGAGCCGACGCTCACCTGACGGAGTTGTTTCGCTCGGGAACTGGCGATCCGCCCGTCCCGCATGACAAACCGTAACGGGTGACTGGCTGAATCGGGCGAAACGACTAATTTGAAAATCGATTCGCATCACTAACCTGTGTCATGTGGTCAATGAACAGGAGATGATCAAGATGGAACTCAAACTGGCACTGGTCGGTTTCGGCGGAGTCAATCAGGGACTGGTCGAACTGCTCAAAAGGAAGCGCGCGATGCTGGCTGCGGCGGGACTCGACGTATCGGTGACGATGGTTGCCGACCTGCGGCTCGGGATCGCGACGAATCCTCGAGGCATCGCACTGGACGTGCTCGACGAAACCGCTCGGCGGGGCGTCGATGCCGAAGCGCTGCGCCGCGATCCCGGCACGCTGGTGTCGCCGGACGTCGGCCTCGGTGCGGTGCTGAAGGCCATCGCATCGGACCACGTGGATGTCGTCGTCGAGGCGACCTTCACCGATCCGAACACCGGTGAGCCTGCGCTGTCGCATTGCCGTACCGCGCTCGAATGCGGCAAGCACGTGATCACGACCAACAAGGGGCCGATCGCGCTCGCGCAGCCGGCACTGGCGCGGATCGCCGCGCAATCGGGGGCTTGCGTGATGTACGAGGGCACGGTGATGAGCGGCACGCCGGTGCTGCGGCAGCTCGCGACGTCGCTGCGCGGCTGCGACATCAACGGCTTCGCCGGCATCCTGAACGGCACGTCGAATTACGTGCTCGGCGAGGTCGAGGCCGGCGCGAGCTTCGATGCGGCGATCCGGGATGCGCAGCAGCGCGGCTATGCGGAGGCGAACCCGGCGGCCGACGTCAACGGTTCGGACGTACAGCTGAAAGTCGTCATTCTGGCGAACGCGCTGTGGAATGCCGGCCTCAAGCGTGGCGACGTGACGTGCCGCGGCATCGTCGAGCTGACCGAGCACGACGTACGCGCAGCGGCGGCGGAGCGCATGTCCTGGCGCCTGATTGGTTCTGCCGTCCGGCATCCGGACGGCACCGTGACCGCGAGCGTCGAACCGCGCAAGCTGCCGGCCGGCCATCCGCTGCTTGCCGCGAACGGTGTGACGAACGCGATCACGTTCGACACCGACGTGCTCGGCGGGGTGACGATCAGCGGGCCCGGTGCGGGGCGCGAGGAAACGGCGTTCGCGATCCTTTCCGACCTGATCGAACTCGCGGACAGGATCGGTGCAACTGCGCACGAGGTGGCCGCATGAGCGCGCGCGATGCGGTGATGACCGACTGCACGGGTGCCGGCGTAGCCGATGTTCGGTCGCCGTATGACGGCTCGATCGTCGGCCAGGTTCGGCTGTCGCGTGCCGACGCGGCGCCGGCCCTCGTCGAGCGCGCGCTCGACGGCGCGCGTGCGGCCGCAACCATGCCGCGCAGCCGGCGGGCCGACATCCTGTTTCGTGCCGCTGCGAGCGTGGAGGCACAAGCGGAGACATTTGCACGCAGGATCGCGCTCGAAGCGGGTAAGCCGCTGCGGCAGGCACGCAAGGAGGTCGCGCGCTGCGTGAACACGCTGCGCCTGTCGGGCGAGGAAGCGAAACGACTCAGCGGCGAGACGATCCCGTTCGACGGCTATCCCGGCTCCGAGGATCGCAGCGGCTACTACACGCTGGAACCGCTGGGCGTGATTCTCGCGATCACGCCGTTCAACGACCCGCTGAATCTCGTTGCACACAAGCTCGGACCGGCGATCGGGACCGGCAACGCGGTAATCCTGAAGCCCTCGTTGCTCGCGCCGCTGTCCGCACAGGCGCTCGTCGAGGTGCTGTGGGAAGCCGGTGCGCCGCGCGACGTGCTGCAGATCGTGCACGGCGGCGCGGATATCGCATCCGCTCTGGTGCGCGACCGGCGGATCCGAATGGTGACCTTCACGGGCGGCCCGCAGACCGGCGAGGCCATCACGCGCGATGCGGGACTCAAGAAGATTGCGATGGACCTGGGCGGAAATGCACCTGTGATCGTCATGGCCGACTGCGACCTGAAGGATGCCGCCGAATCCTGCGTGTCGGGCGCGTTCTGGGCGGCGGGCCAGAACTGCATCGGCACGCAGCGGATCTTCGTGGCCGAGGCCGCGTATGAGCCATTCGTCCGGTATTTCGTCGAACTGACCGGCAGGATGGTCGTCGGCGATCCACTGGACGACGCAACCGACATGGGGCCGATGATCGGGGAGGAACAGGCGATGCGCATCGAACGCTGGGTCGACGAAGCCGTGTCGTGCGGTGCGACGGTGCTGACCGGCCATCGGCGGCGCGGGGCGCTGTATGAACCGACGGTGCTCGCGGATGTGCCGCACGACGCGCGTGTCTGGACCGACGAGGTGTTCGCGCCAGTCGTGACGATCGAGAAATTCGCCGACTTGCACCAGGCGTTCGACGCGGCCAACGCGTCGGAGAGCTGCCTGCATGCAGGCGTGTTCACCAGCCGCCTGGAGGTGGCGCTCGACGCGGCCGAGCGCCTGCAGGCGGGCGGCGTGATGATCAACGATTCGTCCGATTACCGCTTCGACGGCATGCCGTTCGGCGGTTTCAAGCATGGGTCGCTGGGCCGCGAAGGCGTTCGGTTCGCGATGACGGAAATGACGCAGCCGAAGGTGGTCTGCTTCAGGCGCAACCGGCGGCTGTCGAGCTGATGCGCAAGCGCCGGCGCCTGGCGGGCCGGCGCGGCGCGAACCGGAGCGGTGTGAGCAACGTATCGAAGAAGGAGTCGAGGATGCCAGCAGCAATTCCTGCATGCAAGCCGGCGGCGGACGCGCTGGTGGTCGAGGATATTCACAAGTCGTTCGGCGGTGTCGAGGTGCTGAAGGGCATCTCGCTGACCGCGAGGAATCATGAGGTCGTGTCGATCCTCGGCAGTAGCGGCTCGGGCAAGAGTACGTTCCTCAGGTGCATCAACTTGCTGGAAATGCCCGATCGGGGCCGGATTTGCGTGAACGGCGAAACGCTCGCGTTGAAGCAGACGGGCCGCGACGGCGCGCGCGTCGCGGCCGATGCGCAGCAGGTGATGCGCGTGCGCCGCAAGCTCGCGATGGTGTTCCAGCAGTTCAATCTCTGGGCGCACATGACCGTGCTGCAGAACGTGATGTTCGTGCCGGTGCGCGTGCTTGGCGTGCCCAAGCGAGACGCCCGCGACAAGGCGATCGCGATGCTCGAACGGGTCGGGCTCGCCGGCAAGTGCGAACACTATCCGAACCAGCTGTCGGGCGGCCAGCAGCAGCGCGTCGCGATTGCACGTGCGCTCGCGACCGATCCCGACGTGATGCTGTTCGACGAGCCGACGTCCGCGCTCGATCCCGAGCTCGTCGGCGAAGTGTTGAAAGTGATGCGCTCGCTGGCCGACGAGGGACGGACGATGCTCGTCGTCACGCATGAGATGGGGTTTGCACGCGAAGTCGCGAACCGCGTCGTGTTCGTCCACCAGGGACGAATCGAGGAAGACGGCAGTCCCGATGAGGTGTTCGCGAGCCAGAAATCGCCGCGTTTCCAGAAGTTTCTGTCCAGCATCATCTGATGCGGATTCGATGTCAACCGGAGGGGAAACCATGAAGAAGCTGCTTCAGTTGCTGTGCGTGGGCGCGGCATTGCTCGGATCGGTCGCGCATGCCGAGCAGGTCGTGCGGATCGGCACACTCGCCGATTACGCGCCGTTTGAATACAAGGATGCGTCCGGCAAGCTGCAGGGCATGGAGATCGACATCGGCAAGAAGATGTGCGACACGATGAAGGTCAAGTGCCAGTGGGTGACGATGGATTTCGACGCGCTGATTCCGGCACTCAAGGCGAAGCAGATCGATGCGGTGCTCGCGCAAATGTCGAAGACGCCGGAGCGCGAGCAGTCGGTGGACTTCACGCGCATTTTCACGACGGCACCCGTGCAGCTCGTCGCGAAGCAGGGGTCGGGCATCACGGACAGCCCCGCCACGCTGCGCGGCAAGACGATCGGCGTTCAGACGGCATCGACGCACGAATCCTATCTGCGCCGCCGCCTGCCGGCGAGCAAGTCGGGGATCAACGTGAAGGTCTATCAGACGCTCGACGAGGCATGGCTCGATCTCGAGGCCGGACGCGTCGATGCGGTGCTCGCCGACAACACAGTCGCGTACGACTGGCTGACGAAGGCCGGCAGGAAGGAAGGTTTCGACTTCGTCGGCAAGCCGATCGCGGATGCGGAGATCTTCGGCGACGGTACGGCGATCGCGGTACGCAAGGGTGACGCGCCGTTGAAGGCGCTGTTCGACAAGGGCATCGCGCAGGTGCAGGCGGATGGCACGTTCGCCGCAGCCAACAAGCGCTATTTCCCGTTCACCATCGCGCCGCAATAACCGCGCATCGGGACTGCGCGGCCGCCGGACGGCAGCCGGCGCGATCCGGGCTCACAAGGAGCGATATCACGATGGACATCTTGGTGAACTACGGCGCGCAGATCGCGGCTGGCGCGCTGGTCACGCTGGAGCTCGCGGTCAGCGCGCTATGCGTCGGCATGCTGCTCGGCATCGCCGGCGCATCGGCAAAACTGTCGAGCCTGGGCTGGCTCAGGCATGCGACCTATGCGCTGACCAATTTCCTGCGTGGCATTCCAGAGTTCCTGATCCTGCTGATCTGCTACTTCGGGCTGTCGCGTCTGCTCAACGCGCAATTCGATGGCGCCGTGGTGATCAGCCCGTTCTCCGCCGGCGTAATCGCGCTCGCCGTGGTGTTCGGCGCCTATTCGTCGGAGATGTTCCGCGGCGCATTCATCGCGGTGCCGCCCGGGCAGATCGAGGCCGCGCGCGCGTACGGGATGACACGCCTGCAGACGCTGTGGTACGTGCGCCTGCCGCAGGCGTGGCGCATCTGCCTGCCGAGCCTGAACAACATGTGGCAGAACTTGCTGAAGGACACGTCGCTGGTATCCATCGTCGGGCTCGAGGACATGTTGCGCAAGGCGAACATCGCCGCGCAGTTCACCAAGCAGCCATTCGTCTTCTACGTGACGGTCGGAATCGTCTATTTCGGCTTTCTCGCCGCATCCAACCCCGTGTTCGCTTGGCTCGAGCGCATCGCGGGCCGCGGTTACGCAAAACCCATTTGAGGAGCGCCAGGCGATGAACGACTTTCTCTCCCTCATCGTGCAGTCCGGCCCCGACGTCGCGCGTGGCATATGGATCACGCTGGAGCTGCTGGTGCTGTCATGCACGCTTGCGTTCGTGCTCGCGGTGCCGCTGGCTGTCGCGCGCACGTCGGCGTGCCGGTGGCTGTCGACACCGAGCCGCCTGTTCATGTCGGTGTTTCGCGGCACGCCGCTGCTGGTGCAGATTTTCGTGCTGTATTACGGGCTCGCGCAGTTCTCGGTCGTGCGTGCGTCGCCTCTGTGGCTGCTGGTCGGCGGATCGTTCTCGTGTGCATTGTGCGCGCTGACGCTCAATCTCGCGGCCTACATGGCGGAGGACATCCGGGGCGGGATCGCCGGCGTCCCCGCCGGCGAGAAGGAGGCCGCGCTCGCGTTCGGGATGAGCCGCTTCATGCTCACCTGGTTCGTGATCGTGCCGCGCGCGATCGGCATCGTCGCACCGACGCTCGGCAACGAGATCGTGCTGCAGCTGAAGTCGACCGCGCTGGCCAGCACGATCACCGTGCTCGACCTGACCGGTGTCGCGCGGCGCATCTCCATCGAAACCTATACGACCGACGCGCTGATGCTGGCCGGCATCGTGTACGTCGGTATCACGGCGGTGCTTTCGACCGTGCTCAAACGCGTCGAGGGCCTGCTGAATCGCCATCTGGGCAGCGCGCGTGCCTGACGGGCGCCGCATGAACGCGACACAACGAACGATCCGAGGACGACATGGGATACAAGCTTGAAACGCTGGCTCTCGCTGCGGACCGCGACGTGACCGACGAGAAGTCGGTCGCGCCGGCGATCCACTATTCGGCGGTGTTCAAGGCAGCCGGCAGCGAGGAATTCGCGGATATGTCGAGCGTGCCCCAGCATCCGCGCAACTACACGCGCTACGGCAATCCGGTTCACGAGCGCGTGAAGGCCATCATGGCGGAGCTCGAGGGCACCGAGACCGCGCTCGTCACGGCATCCGGAATGGGCGCGATCGCGACCGCGATCCTCAGTGTCGTGAAGGCCGGCGATCACGTCGTGGGCCAGACGCGTCATTACATGAGCACGACGAAGTTGCTCGACGACATGCTGCGTCGGTTCGGCGTCGAGGTGACGTTCGTCGACCAGGCCGACGTGGCCGCGTTCGATCGCGCGATCCGGCCGAACACGCGGCTGATCGTGCTCGAGTCGCCGGTCAATCCGCTGCTGCTCGTGACCGACATCGCGGCGGTGACTGAAATCGCGAGAGCCCGCGGCATCCTGACGCTCGCGGACAACACGTTCGCGTCGCCGGTCAACCAGCAGCCGCACCGGCTCGGTGTCGACATCGTCGTGCACAGCGCGACCAAGTATCTCGGCGGCCATCACGACCTGACGGGCGGCGTGATCTGCACGAGCCGCGTGCTCGCCGAGCAGATCTGGCATACGCACATCACGCTCGGCTCGGTGCTGTCGCCGATGGACGCATGGTTGCTGCTGCGCGGGCTGCGCACGCTGCCGATGCGCGTCGAGCGGATCAACGCGAACGCCCAGGCGCTCGCCGAATTCCTCGAGGCGCACGCGAAGATCGAGCGCGTGTTCTATCCGGGCCTGCGCAGCCATCCGCAGCATGGGCTCGCATGCCGGCAGATGCGCGGCTTCGGCGGCGTGGTTGCGTTCGGCGTGCGGGGAGGCTACGGCGAAGCGCAGCGCTTTGTCGAGGCGCTGCGCTTGCCGCTGAATGCAGGCAATCTCGGCGGCGTCGATTCGCTCGCGATCCATACGGCATCCATGTGGGCCGGCACGATGTCGGCGGAGCAAATGCGCGCTGCCGACATTCCGCTCAATTTCATTCGCTATTCGGTCGGCATCGAGCACGTCGACGACCTGAAAAGCGATATCGCGCAGGCATTGGAGCAGATCTGAAACGGACCGGCGCGCGCGCTCGATCGACGTCTCGCGTGCGTTGCGCCGACCCTTGAATCGATTCGGGCACGAGATGCGCGGATTGCAACCACGGAGCACGGACTATGCATGACATCACAGTACTCGACGGCGGCATGGGGCGCGAACTGGCGCGGATCGGAGCGCCGTTCAGACAGCCGGAGTGGTCGGCGCTCGCGCTGATGGAAGCGCCGCATTACGTCAGTCTCGCGCACGACGCGTTCGTCGCGGCGGGTGCCGACGTGATCACCGCGAACAGCTATGCGGTCGTGCCGTTCCATATCGGCGAGGAGCGGTTCCGTCGCGACGGTGTCGCGCTTGCGGCCCTTGCCGGGCAGCTCGCGCGGCAAGCGGCGGACCGCGCGGGGCGGCCCGTGCGCGTCGCGGGATCGCTTCCGCCGACGGGCGGTTCCTACCGCCCCGACCTGTTCGACGCGGCGCGCGCGGATGCGATCCTGGCGACGCTCGTCGATGGGCTCGATCCCTACGTCGACCTGTGGCTGGCCGAGACGCAGAGCCTGACCGACGAAATCGGCGCGGTCCGGCGTGCACTGGGCGGGAATCCGAAGCCGCTGTGGGTCTCGTTTACGCTGCGCGACGACGTCGACGCACGCGCCACACCGGTACTCCGGTCGGGGCAGTCGCTCGACGAAGCGATCGAAGCGGCCGTGTCCGCGCGTGCGAGCGCGCTGCTGTTCAACTGCAGCCAGCCGGAAGCGATGGGGGCGGCGATCGACGCGGTGCATCGCACGCTCGCGCGCACGGGCACGTCGCTCGCGATCGGCGCCTATGCGAACGCGTTTGCGCCGCAGCGTGCCGATGCGCGTGCGAACGAGGAACTCGACAGCTTGCGCGGCGACATCGATCCGCGCGGTTACGCAAAATGGGCGCGGCAATGGCTCGCGCTGGGCGCGCGGATCGTCGGCGGCTGTTGCGGAATCGGCCCCGACCACATCGCGGCGGTGCGCGACGCGGTGGACGCCCGCGGCGCCGCGCATCCAGGGTCCGGCCAATGAAGATCGACGGCCTCGACCGGAAGATCATCGACGCATTGTGTGCCGATGCGCGGATTCCGCTTGCAGTGCTGGCCGACAGGATCGGTCTGTCCAGGCAGGCGGTCCGCAACCGGATCGATCGGCTCGAAGCGCTGAACGTCATCGCCGGGTACACGGTGCGTCTCGCATTGCCCGACGATGTCGTGCCGGTGCGCGCCGTGATGCTCGTCTACCGCAAGGACCGGATGCGCGGTGCGGACGTGCTTGCCGCACTCGAACGGATCGCCGAGGTTCGCGATTGCGCGGTCCTCAGCGGCGAGGTCGATCTGCTCGTACAGATAGAGGCCGCCACACACGAGCGCATCAGCGATATCTGGGCGACGATCAGTGCGATGGACGGCGTGCAGAACATGACGACCAGCTTCGTGCTCGATTCGGTTGTCCGCAAGCGTTGACCAAACTGGCGCGATGGGGAGAGGGCAGGCGGGGCTGGATGGTGCGGTGCCTTCCACAGGTTGTCGATCAGCCGGAACTCGCCGATTCCGATCGAGACTCATTCTGATTCAAGGTCACATTCGGCCAAATCCTGTCATTCGCCTGCATTTTGGCTGGGACATTCGAATCTCGGCTCAACCCGGGTATCGGCCGCTCGCCTGATCGTGCCGACAAACAAAAAGAAAGGGGCACGTCGGCGACACGCGAAGATGGGCCGGAGAGGTGAGGCTGGCTTCCGAATAGGTGGGGCGGAGACCGTACTGCGGAAGGACGTCCGGACCAGTCAGCCCTTCCCCTGTTCTTTGTCGCTGAACGCTGCTTCACCGCAACCCGTCTGCCACCGGTCCCTGAAAGACGTGTCCGGATGATCTCGCCCTATTAGCAGTGGCAAGGTAACCGTACCGAGTACGGAGTTCTCTTGGCCAGGGGTACGTTCACATTCACGAGAAATTTGCAGGTTGCGATACGGAATCGTGAGATTTCCGACAGAGGAAATTCTCAAGAACGTGCCTGACTTGTTGCTTTGTATAGGGGGCGGTTCGCCGAGGCCCTGCAGCGTGCGGCGGAGATGGCCGTCGATGCCTCCCACCGAGTTCGTTGGCGAGCCGGTCGCGACGACCGGACGGTCGGTGCGTTGCCGACGTCTGCTGCCTTTGCCAGCCATTGGCCGCGACGCCCCTGAACTTCGCAGTAATTCATGTAATACAATCTGCTAAAACACCGGCGACCATTATTTAAATCGATTGAACTATTTAATTTATTTTCTTTTGATCAAACAAAATTTCCGTGCCGGCAAAGGTATTTAAATTCACCCCGTCATCCAATGGGTTGTTTCTGCTTGATGCAGGCCTATCAAGGCTCGCGGGGCAGTGAAGATTTTCGACCCTTTATATTTCGAATTGAGGCGTTGCCGAAAATGTAAAGCATTGCAATATCAAAGCGGAATTTGAGTATTTCGATTGCGATACATGATTTTGTTTGGCAGGATTTTCATCAGGTTGCTCGAATTTAAAACAACAAAGCAGCCGGCCATTCAATCAGCCGAAATAACGCGCGCCGGATGAGCAACGATTCGAAAAGAAGCTGACGAAAAAACTGGTAACGAGGCGGCGAACGGTCAACATCGTTCGCGATCATTGAATCAATCGCTTTCCCGGGCGTCGATGCGTCACTCGAGCGATCCGGGCGAATCCGATACGGGGCAGCCATGGCGATACTCAAGAACGATTCTTCCGGGGAAGCGTGCCTGCTCCGCGCGTATCACGTGTTCGGCCGCGATACCGCGCGCTGCGATACGGTCATCCGCGACGCGTCGGTGTCCCGTGTCCACGCCCATATTCGCTGGGTCGGCGGGCTATGGGAGCTCCACGATCACAGCAGCAACGGCACGTCGGTATCGGGCGTGACGCTGCGCGACGGCGAGCATGCGGTGCTGCAGCGAGGCGACGTCATCCGGTTCGGCAGGGCCGGTGTCGCTCCCTGGCGCGTCGATGCGCTCGACGATCCGGCCGATACGCTGTGGCCGGTGCGGGGCGCCGCGCATCCGATCGTGCTCACGCCGCGCCAGATCCTGGCGGCCCACGCCGCGCAGCCGGTCACGATCGTCCGGACGCCGGCCGGCGAATGGCTGTGCGACGACACGTTGCCGCCGCGCGCGCTCCATGACGGCGACGAAGTGTCGACGGGCGACTTCACGTGGCGCGTGGGGCTCGTGCGCCACGGCTCGACGATGACGCTGCGCGCGCCGGCCGATCCGGCCGCGCCGGCCCGATTGCTCGAATTCTTCGTCAGCCGGGATGAAGAGCACGCGCGTGCGCTGCTGCATGTTCGCGGCGGCGTGGTCGACCTCGGCGAGCGGGCGCATCACTACAGCCTCGTCACGCTCGCCCGCGCACGTTCGGCCGACATGCAGGCCGGCTACGACGCCGCCACGCAAGGCTGGATCGAACTCGACCGGCTGGCGCGCATGCTCGGCATCGATACATCCCATCTCAACGTGCAGATTCATCGCGCCCGGAGCCAGTTCGCGGCGCTACCGGGGCTGGATGCGAGTCAGCTTGTCGAGCGGCGGCGCGGCAGTGTCCGCTTCGGCGATTTCCCGTTCCGCGTCATGCGCGGCGAGCGCCTTGAATGCCAGTCGGTGCCGGGCGTCGCGCCGCGCATCGACATGCATCGTCCGGCGCCGGCTCCGGTCGTCCACTGCTCGTGAACGCGGAACGACAGTCCGGGTTGCCGACGGCGACACGCGCACCCGTCGTCCCGCACGCGCGTGAATCGCAGCAGCCAGCCGCGCCTTTCGCGACGTTGGCCGGCAAGCGGCATTACCGGCTCGGTGCGTTGCTCGGCGAAGGCGGCAGCGGCGTGGTGTTCCGCGCGACCTGCGACGAGACGGGGCAAGACGTCGCGATCAAGCTGATGCGGGACGATGTCGCCCGGAACGCAACCGAGCGCGCGCGTCAGCGCATGCGCTTTCGGCGCGAGACAGGCCTGTGCGAGGCGCTGCGGCACCCGAACATCGTGGCGCTGCTGGACCAGGGGGAAGCCCCCGACGGGCGGCTGTTCGCCGTGTTCGAACGCGTGCAGGGCCGGACCCTGCGCGACCGGCTGGCGATGGAGGGGCCGCTGTCGGCCGTCGACACCGGACGGCTGATGACGGAGGTGCTCGATGCGCTCGCGGCGGCGCATCGCCGCGGCATCGTGCACCGGGATCTGAAGCCGCAGAACATCGTGATCGCGATGGCCGACGACGGGCCGCACGCGAAGCTTCTCGATTTCGGGATCGGTGCGCTGATGCCCGGCGCGACAGATATCGCGCCCCAGGCCGCGACGCTCGCGGCCGAGGTGCTCGGCTCGCCGTCATATTGCGCGCCCGAGCAATTGCGCAACGAACCGCCGACGCCCGGAAGCGACCTGTATGCGTGGGGCCTGGTCGTGCTCGAATGCCTGACGGGCGAAGTCGTGATGCAGGGCGCAAGCGTCGCCGAGATTCTTTATCAGCAGCTCAGCCCGGTGGATATCGCGCTTCCGCCGTCGATCGCGTCGCATCCGCTCGGCTCGGTGCTGCGGCAGGCGTTGAGCAAGAATCCGGCGCAGCGTGCCGCCTCGGCCAACGAACTCGTGGCGCCGTTTCGCGCGCTCAATTTCGCCGCACTGGTCGGCCCGTTCGATGCCGGCCGTGCAAGCCGGCGCACGCGGCCGCGCCCGTTCACGCCGCGCAGCGAGGCGGCCGCAACGGCTGGCGAATACCGGCAGGTCACCACGCTGTGCTGTTGCGTGACGATCGCCGGAGACGGCCGGCAGCGCCACGCGGGAGCCGATCACGGCGCCCTGCTCGACCGCTGCGAGGCGCAATGGCTGACGAAGTGCGCGGATATCGCCGTCGGCTATGGCGCGCAGGTCGACGCGCGGCTTGGCGACACGCTGCTGTTCCTTTTCGGCCTGCAAGGCGATATCGACCGGCCCGCGCGCCGCGCGGCGCGTGCGGCGCTCGACATGGTGCGGGTGGCCGGGCGCGCGCGGCTGCCGGTGCCGGCCGCCTTCCACGATGCCGTCGGCGGCGCAGGCTGGCACGTCGAAGTGGCCGCTGCGATTCACGTCGGGCAGGTGCTCGCGCATGCGTCGCAGATCGCGGGCGGAGCGACGCCGGCCGCCGCGTCGCGGCTGTTGCGGCTTGCCGGGCCCGGGCAGATCCTGATCAGCGACGATGCGCGGCTCGCGCTCGAGCCGCATGCCGACTTCCGGCCGACCGTGTTGCGGCTGGCGCGGGCGGGCCTCGCGCCGCAGCCGGTGCATGAGCTGCTCGGCGAGTGTCGGGCCGATACGCCGTTCGATTCGCTCGACGACGGCGTGAGGGCGCCGATGATCGGCCGCACGCGCGAACTCGATGCGCTGCTGCGCGCGTGGCAGGCGACGCTCGCTCGCCATCGTCGCGCGATGCGTGGCGTGCCGCGGCTCGTCGTCGGCGAGGCAGGAATCGGCAAGTCGCGCCTCGTGCACGCGCTGTGCGGGGCCGTGCGCGCACAGGGCCACGCGTTCGCGCATTGCGCGTGCCTGCCCGAGCGGGAGAATCATGCGCTGTTTCCGATCCTGCGGTTCATCGGCGCGCATTGGCAACTCGACGCCGACAGCCCGCCCGGCACCACGCGCGCGGCGATCGACGCGATGCTCGCCCTGCTCGAATGCGATCGGGTGGCGGCCCGTGTCGCGCTCGCGACCTGGCTGGGGCTGCCCTGCGATGCGAGGGAGGCGCGGTGGTCGAGCGCATGCGAACCGCACGCGCTGTTCGACGTCCTCGAGCAATTGATCGTGTCGCTCGGCAACGGCGCGCCGGTGTTGCTCGTCGTCGAGGATGTGCAGTGGGTCGACCGCTCGACCGAGGCGTTTCTTGCGTACCTGCAGCGCTCGCCGCGCGCGGCGGCGCTCTGCGTCGTGCTCACGTCGCGACCCGCCAGGCTCGCGCGCTGGCGCGGCGCGACCGAACGCCTGATACTGCGCCGCCTGCCGCGCGACGATGCGCGGCGCCTGATGTCGGCGTATCTGGGCCAGGGCACGCTCGATCCGGCCTGGCTCGACCCGCTCGTCGAGCGTACGGCGGGCATTCCGCTGTTCATCGAGGCCGTTGCGCGCGAGCTGGCGACGAGCGGTGTGGACGGCCCGCTCGCGGGGCTGCGAACGACCGACCCGTGCCCGCTGCCGCTCAGTCTCGGCGGAATACTCGGGCGCGCGTTCGACCGGATCGACGACGCGCGCGACACCGCGCAGCTCGCCGCGACGATCGGGCTCGAGGTCGATGCGCACTTGCTGGCCGCGGCATCGCCGCATGATCGCGCGACGCTCGACGCGCACCTGCAACTGCTGCTCGAAGAGCGGATCCTGTACGCGCACCATCGGCGCGATCGCGTGTTCTATTCGTTCCGTCACGCGTTGATTCGTGACGCGGCGTACGCGTCGATGCCACCGGCCGTGCGGCGCGCCAACCATGCGCGAGTCAGCCGCGTGCTGGCCGCGCAAGCCGATCGTGGCGACGCCACACCCGCATTCGGCGTCGACGGGCACTTCGTGCGCGCGTGCATGTGAATCCGGCATTCGGTGCACGGATGTCCCAGCGTCGCCAGAACCCGCGTTCTACAGTGGGCCAGACAGGCCGATCCGGCTTTCAGCGCCGGATCGGCCCTCAATAGTCTGGAGACAACCACATGACAGCCGAGTACACCCTTCAACACCGTATCGCAGGCGAGGCGTGCGATGCCGCGCAGGGCGAATGGTTCGAGAAATTCGAACCCTGCACCGGACACCTGCTTGCGCGCGTGGCGGCCGGCACCGGCGCCGACGTCGACCGGGCCGTGCGTGCGGCCAGCGCGCAATTCGACGGCGGGCACTGGAGCCGGTTGCCCGGCGCGGCACGGGCGAAGCTGCTGCATCGGCTGGCCGACCTGCTCGAGCAGGACGCGGAACGCTTCGTCGAACTGCTGGCGCGCGAACAGGGTCGCCCCGTCATGGAAGTGCGCATGATGGACCTGCCGATGTCGATCGACACGCTGCGCTACTTCGCCGGGTGGGCGGACAAGCTCGAAGGCCGCCAGATTCCGACCGGCGGCTTCATGGGGCGTCCGACCGTCAACTACACGGTGCGCGAAGCGGTCGGCGTCGCCGGCCTGATCGTGCCGTGGAATGCGCCGCTGATGATCGCGTGCTGGAAGCTGGCGCCCGCGCTCGCGGCCGGCTGCACGGTCGTGCTTAAGCCGTCGGAGGACGCGCCGCTCGCGGTCGGCGCGCTGGCGGACCTGGCGGCGCAGGCGGGCTTTCCGCCGGGTGTCGTGAATCTCGTGCACGGCATCGGCGCGTCGGTCGGGGCCGCGCTGGTCAATCACCCGGGCGTCGACAAGATCAGTTTCACCGGCAGCACCGAGGTCGGCCGCACGATCGCGCGCGAAGCCGGCGCACAGTTCAAGCGGCTGACGCTGGAACTCGGCGGCAAGGCGCCGCAAATCATCTTCGACGACGCGAATCTCGAGCAGGCGATCGCCGGCGTCGCGATGGGGCTGTTCGTCAACCAGGGGCAAACGTGCGCGGCCGGCACGCGCGTGCTGGTGCAGCGCCGTCACTACGACGACGTCGTCGGCGCGCTCGCGCATGCGGCGCGGTCGGTCAGGGTCGGCATGCCGTTCGACCCGGCGACGCAGATGGGCGCACTGATCAGCGCTCGCCACGCCGATCGTGTGAAGACGCATATCGCCGCGGCGCTTCGCGACGGCGCGACGATGGTCGCGGGCGACGAGCCGGTGCCGTCGCAAGGCTTCTTCGTGCGGCCGACGGTGTTTGCGAACGTTGACCCGGCGATGCGCATCGCGCGCGACGAAGTGTTCGGGCCGGTCGGCACGATCATTCCGTTCGAGACGGAAGACGAGGCCGTCGCGCTGGCGAACGACACCGTCTACGCGTTGTCCGCGTCGCTGTGGACCCGCGATCTCGCGACCGCGCATCGCACTGCGGCCCGTCTGCGGGTTGGCGCAGTGGCGGTGAACGCGTGGAGCCCGCTCGACGCGCGGCTGCCGTGGGGCGGCTTCAAGGAGAGCGGCGTCGGGCGCGACCTGTCGCAAAGCGGGCTCGATGCGTACCTGGAGGAGAAGGTCGTCACGATCGCGATGTAGCCGCGCACGTGCCGGCACGGAGACACCACGACAACAAGATCGCGGGCGTTGCGTTGCGCGCCCGCCCATTCCTATCGACAGACACATGACTACTCAAGACCTGACCTTCGATTACGTCGTCATCGGCGCGGGTTCCGCCGGATGCGTCGTGGCCGCGCGGCTGATCCAGCAGAATGCCGGTTCGGTGCTGTTGCTGGAGGCCGGCACGCGCGACGACAATCCGTTTCACCGGATTCCGGGCGGCGTGATGCAGGTGTTCCAGAAGAAATCGTGGCCTTACATGACCGAACCGCAGCCGAACGCGAACGGCCGCAGCATGATCATCGCGCAGGGCAAGGTGCTGGGCGGCGGCAGTTCGGTCAACGGGATGATCTACATCCGCGGGCAGCGCGAGGACTACGACGACTGGGCGACGCAGTGGGGGTGCACGGACTGGCGCTACGACGACGTGCTGCCGTATTTCATGAAGGCGGAAGCGAACGAGAGCCTCGGGCCCGCATATCACGGCCAGACGGGCCCGCTGCCGGTCAGCGAGAACCGCTATCGCCATCCGCTGACGGCTGCGTTCATCCGGGCCGGGCAGGAGATGGGGCTGCGCTACGTCAACGATTTCAACGGCGAAGTGCAGCAGGGTATCGGCTATTACCAGACGACGACACGCAACGGCGAACGCGCAAGCACTGCGCAAACCTATCTGGCGTCGGTGCGCAACGACGCGAAGCTGAAGGTGGTGACCGGCGCGCTCGTGCACCGGATCCGGGCCGATGCGGGGCGTGCGGTCGCGGTCGAATTCAGCGAGGGCGGCAATGCGCCCGTGTCGGTGCGCGTGCGCAACGAGGTCGTCGTGAGCGCGGGAGCGATCGGGAGTCCGAAGGTACTGATGCTGTCCGGCATCGGGCCGGCGGAGCATCTTGCGGCGCTCGGGATCGACACGGTTGCCGCGTTGCCGGTCGGCAGGAACTTTCACGATCATCTGCACATGTCGGTGCAGGCGTCGATTCGCACGCCGGCGAGCCTCTACGGCGAGAATACGGGGCTCCGGGCGATGCGCCATTTCCTGCAATGGAAGTGCTTCCGGAGCGGGCTGCTGACCAGCAACATCCTCGAAGGCGGCGCATTCATCGACACGCTGGGCACCGGGCGGCCGGACGTTCAGTTCCATTTTCTGCCGCTGCTCGACAACTTCGACAATACGCCGGGAGAGAAGCCGCCGGCGAGCGAGCACGGCATGTCGGTCAAGGTCGGCCATCTGCAACCGAAATCGCGCGGGCAGGTGGGGTTGCGCAGCAAGGATCCGTCGGACCGTCCGAGGATCGATGCGAATTTCCTGAGCGACCCGGCCGACCTCCACGGCCAGATCCGGGCCGTTCAGGCCGGGCTCAGGATCCTGTCGGCGAAGGCGCTGCAGGCGCACGTGAAGGAAATCGTCGCGCCGGCCCGGATCGATCCGGACGACCTGACGGCGATCGAGGCGTTCGTGCGGCAGGACATCAAGACCGTCTATCACCCGGCCGGCACCTGCCGGATGGGCGCGGACCCGCGGACGTCGGTGGTGGACCAGAAGACGTTGCGCGTGCACGGCTTCTCCAATCTGCGCGTGATCGATTGCTCGATCTGCCCGCAGGTGCCGAGCGGCAATACCAATGCGCCGGCGATCATGATCGGCGAACGCGGCGCCGATCTGCTGCTCGGTCGATGAAACGGGCGGCGCAGGGATGACCTGCGCCGCCTTCGCGTCGGGCGATGCCGACGCGATTGCGTTCGAATCAGAGCGGAAACACGGCCTTGAGCCAGAATGCCGCGCCTTCCGGGCGGTTTCGTACGTCGGTTTCCATCTGGTATTTGGCGGTCACGAACCAGCCTTTCCCGCTGTCGTACTTGATCGACGGGCCGATCGCGAACGCACGGCCACGATTGCCGGCGATGGTCTGCCCGGCCTGCGAGTCGTCCGTCATCTGCCGGTAGACATAGCCGCCCGCGCCGACCGTCAGCCCGTTGCCGAAACCCCAACCCGCCGAATAGTCGACGATGAATTCCTGGCCGGACTGATAGTCCGTCGCATGGTTGCGCTGATTGAAGGTCCACATCAGCTTCGCATCGAATACCGGCCCGGTGCGGCCGCCGTACGAGATGCCCGCGATCGGCTGGATCGCCCAGTAGTTCCGGCCGATGTTGGCCAGGTCGCTCTTGTCGTACTGGCCGGTCGGTGCGAAGAAATCGACGGCGAGCAGCGTGTGGAGCGTCGGCGTGACGTGCCAGCCGAGCGCCGGCCCGAACGTCATGTCGCCGACGCCGGTCTTCCGTTGCGACTGCCCGCCCGCGTGCACGTCGAGCATGACGAGCGGAAGCAGCGCATGCATCGCCAGCGATGCGCCGGCAAACGTGTAAGGCGTCACCCACACGATCCGCGGCGTCACCGAATAGGCGGTGATGTCGAAGTCCGGCGGCGCGACGTTGCGGCCGTCGTTGTCGCGCAGTTCGCCGGCGTGGTAGCGCTCCGCATAGATCAGCGCATAGAGCCCCGGCGGCGGCAGTGCGCAGCACAGGTAGCCTTCCGCCCCGGTCGGGTAGACGGAGCCGCCGCCTTCGGTGGCGTGAGCGCCGTGCGCGATGACGAGCGCGGACAGCATCACGGAAAGGGATCGTCGTTTCATCGGTTGTCTCCTCCTGCGGCGCGTGAGCGGCCGCCGATTGTCTTTGGGCGGCGTGCGTGACCGCATGGGCCACGCACGTGAAACCCGGCCGGACGCCGTTTTCCGCCCGTCAGCAGGGTGCCGCGCCCGTTTTTCGCTCGCATGTGTTTGCGTGCAGAGCCGTCAGGAGTGCGGTGCATCTAGGGGAAATCTTTACTGCGTCAGGTAGCGTTCCGGTCGCGCATGGGAGTTGTGCGAATTTTCTTTTGCGTCGTCGCGCCGTACGCTCTGACTCGATCCCCTCTCATCGATGCCGGCCGGGCGCGTGTTGCCGCACACGGCGGAAGTCGGGCGAGTCGATCGTCGCGTCCGCTGCCTGTGTATGCAGGCGGCCAGGCAATGGACGTACTTGAAGGCCGGATATTTCTGGAGGCGAACGTCATGATCGATTCGGGATCTCACCTGCCCCGGCAGGCGGGCGGCATCGCGTGCTGGTCGGAGCAGATCCGGCATCGGTTCTTTCCGCTGGAGTTGAACGCCGGCGCATCCGGCGAATTCGACGCGAACGTCGACGTGTTCGACCATGCGCGCTGCCGCGTGGCGCGCATTGCGGCGAGCGCGCACAGCGCCTCCATCGGGCGCGATGCGTGCAAGACGCTGAAGCACCGCTACGTCAAGGTGATCTGGCAACTGAGCGGCGTGGCGAGACTCGAGCAGGGGGCGTGTGAAGTGATCGTGCCGCCTGGGCATTTCACGCTGTACGAGGCGAGCAGCCCGTACTGGATTCAAAGCGACGCACACGGTGAGTTCGTCACGATGCTGTGCGAGGTGGCCGATCATGACGCGCTGCTGGCGTTGGCCCGGCACGCGATCGGCCGCACGATGCCGACGGCGGGCGGCGCGGCCGTGGCGCTCGCCAGCCTGCAGGCGATGATCGCCGAGGGCCGGCGCATGAATCCGCGCAGCCGCTTCGGCGTGCTGGAGCTGGTGGCGACGCTGCTCGCCGAGACCATCGATTTCACGGACGGCACGGCGCCCGCGTCGCGGCGCAAGATCCGCGAGGCGTTGTTGCGGGACGCGCTGCAGTACATCCATCGGCATCTGGACGACGGTGAACTGTCGCCCGATCGCATCGCCGCGGCATTGAAGGTATGCCGCCGCACGCTCTACCAGGCGTTCGAATCGATCGGCGAGCGGCCGCAGGCGATGATCCAGCGCCTGCGGCTCGAGAAGTGCCACGAAGTGCTGTCGCAGACCGGTGCCGACGGGGCGAGCATCACGCGTCTCGCGCTGCAGTCGGGGTTTTCCGATCCGGCGTATTTCGCGCGCCTGTTTCGCCGGCGCTTCGGGGTTACGCCGTCGCAGTGTCGGGATGCCGCGATGCAGGACGGGGGCGGGACGGAATCGTCGCGTTCGTCATGATTGCGCGAACGCGCGCCGCTCCGAAGAGCGGGCGACACGCGTGCGACGTCGAAGGCGGCGGGCCGGGCCGAAGCTAAGTCCGCGCCTGCTCCCGCGCCGCCGGGCGATCCGGACGCGGGATCGCCGACACGATTCACCCGCGGTAGAACCTAGAACCGCGTGCTGAACCCGATCCGCGCGATCGACTGCAACGCGCCGCTTGACGCGCCGTTCGCATCCATCACGCCGTTGATCTGCGCGTTGCTGCCGTGGCTCGCGCGCTGATGCACACCTGCGACGTACACCATCGTGCGTTTCGACAGCCAGTACTGGACGGCGGCCAGGAACTGGTGCGCGTGCGCGTCGTCGAGCGTGTCGTTGCCTTTCATGTACGTGTAGCTCGCACCGATCACCCACGCCGGCGACGGCCGCCACGCGGCGCCGGCCTCCGCCGACCACGCGCCCGCACCGTTTTGCGCGTTGTGCACGGTCGTGAAGAGCGCCTTCGCGGTGACCGTGCCGAGCGTATAGTGCGCGCCCGCGCCCCAGTTGCGCACGCTGGTCGGCGGCAGCCCGTCCGACGCGCCGTACTTCTGGTTCGTATAGGCCGCGCCCGCGCCGAACGGCCCGTTGTCGTAGCTCGCGCCGACGCTGACCGTGTTGTTCGCACCGATCGACCCCGCGACGTTCCCGAAGCCGTACAGCGCGCCGAACGTCAGGCCCGACAGCGACGGGCTCGTGTACTTGACCGAATTCGCGACGCGATTGCTGCCCGCGACGCGATCCCAGTCGAATGCGCCGGTCGGATTGTTCGGCAGCGCGAGCTTGTCGAACGGGCCGTTGCGAAAGCCGTACAGGCCGACGAGATCCTGCGCGATCTCGTTGCCGCTCGCGGCCAGCGCGTCGACCATGAACTCGTACTGGTTGCCGAGCGTCAGCGTGCCGTACCGGTCGTTCTGCAGGCCGACATAGGCGGTGCGTGCGAACAGCCCGCCGCCGATGATCGAGCCGTTGCCGAGCGAATACTGGTTGACGAGCCGGAAGATCGCACGCGTGCCCGCGCCGAGATCCTCCTTGCCTTCGAAACCGAGCAGGTTCGGAAAGAAGATGTTGTCGTCGAATTTCGCGGCGCCGTGGCCGCCCTGATTGCTGACGTAGCTGATGCCGGCATCCATCAGCCCGAACATCGTCACGCTGCTTTGCGCGAACGACGCGGCGGGCATGGCGCATGCCGCGAGCGCCAGAAGGGTCTTTTTCGTCATCTCCAATGTGCTCCTCACATGTTTCCGATCGGATCGGATATTTTTGATTGGACTGCTAATTGATATGAACAAAGCAGAATCGGGTGATTCCCGATTCAGTGACTACCTGAGGGAACAGGTGCGTGACGGGAATCGGCAGAAATCGCGCGCGTGCCGATGGCCGCCGATACCCGTCGGGCAGCGCGCTAGACCGTCGAATACCCGCCATCGACCGGCATGACCGCGCCGGTTACGAACGATGCGCCGGGCGAGCACAGGAACAGGATCACGTCCGCGACTTCGTCGGCGGTGCCCCAGCGCCCGAGCGGCGTGCGTTCGAGGATGCGCCGCGACGCCTGCGTGTCGGCCATCAGGCCGCTGCTGAGCGGCGTGTCGATCCAGCCGGGCGCGACCGCGTTCACGCGAATGCCGCGATCGGCCCACGCCTGCGCGAGCGAACGCGTGAGCTGTGCGATGCCGCCCTTGCTCGCGCTGTACGCGGGGCGGTCCTTGCTGCCGAAGTACGTGTACATCGACGCGACATTGACGATGCTGCCGCCGTGCGCCGAGAGTGCCGGCCGCGCGGCGTCGGATGCCCGCATCACCGAGGTCAGGTTCACGTTCAGCACGAGCTCGAACTGGTCCATCCGGTATTCGTCCGCGTGTCGGCTGATGCCGACGCCGTTGACGAGCACGTCGAGCCGCGGCAGGGCCGCGATCGTGCGCGTCAGTGCATCGCTGTCGGTCACGTCGAGTTCCACGCACCGGATGCCCGCATGCACGGGCGCATGCGGGCCGGCCGCGTCGAGCCCGAGCGCGACGACCGACGCGCCGGCTTGCGCGAACCGCATCGCCGTGCGCGCACCGATGCCCGACGTGCCGCCCGTCACGACGACGGACTGGCCTTCAAACGCCCACTGACGATTCATGCTCGACGCTCCCGATGGTGTGTGCGCGACGGGCCGGCCGTTGCGCGGGTGAAACGAGGATCTTGATCTGCGCGCGGTCGGCGAGCAGGGCGTCGAAGCCGTCGGCGACGGCATCTTCGAGCGACACCGTGCGCGTGACGATCGACGTGAGATCGAGCGCGCCCGACGCGACGATGCGCAGCAGGTCTTCGTACGCATGCCGGTAGCCGACGCTCGCCGTGAAGGTCAGCTCGTCGTTGACCGCGCGGAAGGCGTCGAAGCCGGCATGCGGCATCAGGCCGACCATCACGACGCGGCCGCCCTTGCGCAGCGCCTGCATGGCCGATTCGAACGTGACGGGCAGCCCGGCCGCTTCGAAACTGGCGTCGACGCCGAGCCCGCCCGCGGCCGAGCGGATCGCGTCCTGCAGCGCGGGCGCACCGAGTGCGCGCGCGTCGAACGTATGCGTCGCGCCGAAGCGCGTGGCCGCCGCGAGCCGTTCGGGCGACACGTCGACGGCGACGATCGTCGTTGCGCCCTGCAGCTTCGCGAGCATGATCAGCAGCAGGCCGATCGGCCCGAGCCCGAACACCGCGCAGGTCTCGCCGAGCCGCAGTTCGGCGCGCCGCAGCGCGTGCAGCGCAACGGCGGCCGGCTCCATCACCGCGGCCTGCTCGAGGCTCACGCCGTCGGGCAGCCGATGCAGCATGTAGGCCGGCACGACCGCGAAGTCGGCCATGCCGCCGTCGCCCATCAGTCCGGCGAAACCCATCGACACGCACAGGTTGTACGACCCCGAGCGGCAATACGCGCACTGGCTGCAGCGATACTCGGGCTCGACCGCGACGCGATCGCCCGCGCGCAGCGCCGTCACGCCGTCGCCGACTTCGACGACGGTGCCGCAGAACTCATGGCCGAGCGTCAGCGGCGCGGTGCGGCGCGACAGCGGATGCGGCGTGTCAACCGGGATCGCGTGCGGGCCGTCCGCATATTCGTGCAGGTCGCTGCCGCAGATCCCGCAATACGCGACCGCGATGCGTACGTCGCCGGCGCCGACGCGCGGCGGGTCGATTTCCACGAGACGGACGTCGCGCGGGCCATGCCATTGAAGTGCCCGCATGTCAGCGTCCTCCGAGGTTTTGCGTATCGAGACGGCTCGCGGCGGCGCCGGCAAGCGCGCGCTTGCGCAGCACGGCGGGCGCGGTTTCGACGAGGCCGAACGACAGCACGCACGCGAGGATCGCGCCGGCGGCCGACGTCCACATCGCGAACTGCAGGCCGTACTTGTCGGCCGCGAAGCCGGCGACGGTCGGTGCAACGAAGCCGCCGATCAGCTCGCCCGCGCCCATGATCAGGCCGAGCGCGCTGGCGATCGCGCGCGGCGGCACCGTTTCGGCCGGGATCGTCGCCATGAACAGCGTGAAGCAGCCGAGGCCCGTGTACGTGGCGAACACGAGCGCGCCGAGCGCCCGGAGCGAGCCGGCATGGATCATCACGATCGGGCACGCGGCCGCGATCAGCGCGAACGCGATCATCGTCGGCTTGCGGCCGATCCGGTCGGAGATCGCCGGCACCGCGAAGCCCCAGAACACCCATGCGGCGCCGAGGCAGGTCATGACGACGCCCATGTCGGACGGCGGCAGGTGGCGGCTTTCCACGAGGAACACCGGCGCGAACGAGATGATCACGATGAACCACGTGAGGAAGCAGCAGCTGATCAGCATGCAGAGCAGGATGTTGCGTTCCTTCAGCAACGCCCAGCGGCTGACTGCCGCGCCGCTCGCGGCCGGCGCGCCGGCGGTATCGGCCTGCGCGTGCCGCACGCCGCCGGGCGGCGTTTCGCGCACCCAGCGCCAGATGCAGAACGCGATCAGGAAGCCCGGCACGCACGACACGTAGAACGCTTCGCGCCAGCCGTACGCGGTCGCGATGCCGATGACCACCGGCGGGCCGATCATCGCGCCGAGCAGGCCGGCGGCGGAGCCTTGCAGCAGGCCCATGTTCAGCCCGCGGCGGCTCGGCGTCGAGCTCTCGACCATCAGCGATTGCGACAGCGGCAGCACGGGGCCTTCGGCGATGCCCATCAGCGCGCGGAACGCGATCAGGCTCGCGAAGCCGCCGACGAGCCCCGACAGCGCGGAACACACGGAAAAGCCGAGCACGGCCGCGATCAGCAGCGGCTTGCGCGTGCCGCGCGCATCGGACCACGCGCCCGTCGCGGCACCGGACAATGCCCACGTGAGCGCGAGCGCGGACGACACCATGCCGAGCTGCGTGTTCGTCAGGTGCAGCTCGGCCGACATGAACGGGAACAGGAACGACAGCGCGAGGCGGTCGAAGAACACGAAGCCGAACGTCATGAACAGGATCAGCAGCAGCCTGTTCTCGTACGTCCAGGCGGATCTGGAGGAGGAAGCGGATGTCATGGTGAGCCTCGCCGCGCGTCAGCGGAACAGCTTCTCGATCGCTTGCGCGCCGAGGCCGACCTTCTCGTAGTGCGCCTTGCACATCGCGATGTACGAATGCACGTCGAAGTAGCCGTCGGGGTTGCCTGCTTCGTCGAGCCAGATCAGCGGGCCCTTGACGATGAAGAACGCGCGCATCGGCTCCGGGTGGTCGAATGCGACGAGCGTGTGGCCTTCGCCCGGCGTCTCGTACACGAAATCGCCGCGCGTCGCGGTCCATTCGTGTTCCAGATAACCCCACTTGCCCGACAGCGTGTAAGCGAACACCTCGTGCGGGTGATAGTGCCGGTTCACGAGCCCGGCTTCCCTGGCCATCAGGATGTCGCACCATTTGTTCTGCGACGGCGAGATCCACAGCGGCCGCGACGAAACCGTTTCGGTGAACGGAACGTAATAGCGCTCGTCGTCGGTGGCCGCGTCCGCGATGTACGCTTCGGGCAGCGCATCGGGCTTGAACGGATTGGCAATCGGCGCAATGTTTTGCCAGAATTCGGCTACGGCTTTGTCGACCACGGTGTGTCTCCTGGTGTATGAGTTGTCGTGGGCTCGACTTTAGCCAGCCGGTGCGCGCCGCTCTTGACTGGGCTGGACGAATTGCTTGACCGCGCCGGACATGGCATCGCACCTGAATCCAGACGAACCATCCCCCAATTCGTGCTGCGCCGCACGACAGGCGCCAGCAGGAGGCGACGTGACGAATTCGACCGTTTTTTCCCGCACGCGAGGCTCGACGGCCGACGTGCCGGCGCGCGACAGGATGGCGTACTGGGACGCGTTCAATGCGGCGACGCTGGTCGGGCTGCGTTGTTCGTCGCTGTCGCCGGCCGGGCTCGAGGTCGAGAAGACCGACATCGCGCTGCCGGACCTCGGCATCGCGGACATCCGCGGCCAGGATCACGTGATCGAGCGCAGCCCCGCGCTGGTGCGCCAGTTGCCGAAGGAGTCGCTGTTTGCGTGCCAGATCCTGAGCGGGCGCGCGTATTTCATCCAGCGCGACCGCTGCCTGCTCGCGGACGCCGGCGATGTCGTCGTCTACGACACGCGCGTGCCTTATCTGTTCGGATTCCTGACGCCGATGCGGCAGCTGCTGATCGATATCCCGATTGCGACCTTCGACGACCGGCTCGATGCGGAATTGGCGGCGCTGCCGCTGCGGATCGCGCCGAAACCCGGCGCGGGCGCGATGCTCGGCGCGACGTTGCGCGCGAGCGTCGAGCGCTTCATGAAGGATCCGGTCGAGCGTGACGCCGCACGCTTTGCCGAGCACACGCGCACGCTGATCGCGGAACTCATCGATGCGGAGGTGAACGGTGCGGGCGCGTCGCGTGCGTCGCTGTCGTATCTGCTGACCGCGAAGCAGTACGTCGCGACGCATCTCGGCGACCCGGAACTCGGGCCGCAAGCCGTCGCCGACGCGGTCGGGCTGTCGCTGCGGCATCTGAGCCGGATCTTTGCGGCCGAAGGCGAGTCGATCACGCAGCACATCTGGTCGGAGCGGTTGTCGCATGCGCATCGCGAGCTGACCGATGCGCGGCTGCGCAAGACGAGCGTCGGCGAAATCGCGTTCCGCTGGGGCTTCTCGAGCCAGGCGCACTTCAGTCGTGCGATTCGCGAGCGCTACGGTGCGTCGCCGATGGCGCTGCGCGAGGCGGCGCGTGTGACCGGGCGCTGATTCCGGTAGTGGAGGTGGCGGCGCGTGTCTCACGCGCCGTTCTTCCGTTCAGTGTAGTGAACGGCAGCGCACGCGTGCCGCGCCGCGTTTCGTCACTCCGCCAGCATGAACGCCGCGCAGCGCTCCGCGATCATGATCGTCGGCGCGTTCGTGTTGCCGGACACGATGCGCGGCATCACCGACGCATCGCAGATCCGCAAACCGTCGACGCCCTGCACCGCGAGGCGCGGCGTGACGACCGCATGCTCGTCGTGGCCCATGCGACAGGTGCCGGCCGGGTGATAGACGGTTTTCGCGCGGCGCCGCACGTAGTCGGCGAGTGCCGTGTCGGTCAGCGTCTCGGCTTCGCGCACGATGCGTGCGAGCGACGGCGCGCGGATGATCTGCCGCGCGAGCGCGACGCCGCGCACGAGGCCGTCGACATCGGCAGGATCGGACAGCGCGCCGCTGTCGAACAGGATCGGCGCGGCCGGATCGTTGCCGCGCAATCGAACGGAGCCGCGCGAGCGCGGCCGGAGCAGGCACGGGTTGATCGACAGGCCGTGGCCGGGCAGCGGCTCGCGGTCGACGTCGCCGACGAGCGTCGGCAGCACGTGAAACTGGATGTCCGGGCGGCCGCTGCCGGTGGTATCGACGAACGCGCCGGATTCGACGACGTTCGACGTCAGCAGGCCCGTGCGGCACAGCATCCACTGCAGCCCGTGCCGCAATGCCTTCAGCCCGCGATCCTCGCCCAGCAGGCTGACCGGCGCGTGGCTGCGGCCGTAGATCGAGACTTCGAGGTGATCCTGGTAGTTCGCGCCGACGTCGCGGCTGTCGTGCAGCACGTCGATGCCGTGCGCGTGCAGGTGCGCGCCGGGCCCGATGCCCGACAGCATCAGCAGCTTCGGCGTGCTCAGCGCGCCGGCCGCGAGCACGACGTCGGCGTGCGCGGCGGCCGAACCCGTCGCGCCGTTTTCCGTCCGCCAGTCGACGCCGGTCGCCCGCCGGCCGTCGAACCGGATGCGCGTGACGCGGCACCCGGTCAGCACGCGCAGGTTCGGGTGGCCGATCGCGTCGGCGAGATAGGTGGCCGCGGTACTGCCGCGCTGCCCGTCGAAGATCGTCGTGTGGTAGAAGCCGACGCCCTGTTGCGCGGCGCCGTTGAAATCGTCGTTGTACGCGATGCCCGTTTCCTGCGCGGCCTTCACGAACGCGAGGCTCAGCGGGTGCCGGAAGCGCGTGTCGCCGACCCTCAGCGGCCCGTCGGTGCCGTGAAACGGTTCGGAGAGCCGCAGGTGCGATTCGGCGCGCTTGAACACCGGCAGCACGTCGTCCCAGCCCCAGCCCGTGCAGCCGAGCGCGGCCCAGTCGTCGTAGTCGTCGCGCGTGCCGCGCACGTACAGCATCGCGTTGACCGAACTGCCGCCGCCGAGCGTGCGGCCCTGCGGCACGTAGGTCCTGCGTCCCGCCGCACCGGCTTGCGGCTCGCTTTCGAACGTGACCGTGCGCCGCGTGCCGAGCACGCGGATGAACGTCGCCGGAATCCGGATGAACAGGCTGTCGTCTTTCGGGCCGTCCTCGAGCAGCAGCACGCGCCTGCCTGCCTTCACCAGCCGGTGCGCAACCGTGCAGCCGGCCGAACCGCCGCCGACGACGATATGGTCGTACGTCTCCATCCCGCATCTTCTCCTTGCTGTCGGGCGGCGAAACGAGTGCCGCCGCGCAGGAAGCCAGCTTAGCGACCGCTATGCGGCCCCATTTGACCGGGACGGACGCCGTGCTTGCCTCGCAGGGACACGGCGGCGGGTGGTGAGTGGTGGGCGGCGGACTGACTAGCGCGCGTCGGCCGGCGCCGGTGCGCGGGTATCGCTCGGCGTCTCGCCGAAGCGCGCGCGATAGCTGCGGCTGAAGTGCGCGCTGTTGTTGAAGCCCCAGCGAAACGCGATCTCGCTGACCGTCAGGTGCTTCAGCGACCGGTCGCGCAGGTCGGCGCGACAGCGTTCGAGCCGCCGCGCCAGGATGTAACGCGTGAGCGGCATCCCTTCGATTTCGAAGATGCGCGCGAGCTGGCGCGGCGACAGGTGGATCGCGCGGCTCACCGACCGGCTGTCGAGATCGTCGTCGGCGAGATGGCTGTCGATGAACGCCTTTGCGCGCGACAGCGTGTGGACGGTCGACTTGGTCGGCGACGCGTCGCCGTCGCGCAGCCGCAGCATCGACTGCACGAGATCGAGGATCGCGGCGGCGCGCCGTTCGCGTGCGTCGGGCGTGGGTTCCTGCGGTGCGGCGAGCAGCGCATAGACCTGCCGCACGGCCCACGACGCGATGCCGTCGTCACGGTCGATCTTGACGAGGCTGCGGTAGCGCCACGGGCCGACGCGCGCCTCGAACACGTCGCGCGGCACGTCGAGCACGGTCATCGCCATGTCGGCGGGAAAGCCGTGACCGTATGGCATCGACGTGTCGTAGAGGACGAGGTCGCCGGGCCCGTGCTGCATGCAGTCGACGTCCTGGAACGTATAGCCTTGCCCTGCGTGCATCAGGCAGATGAACACGGCGTCGCGCGGGTCCGCATGGATGTTGTGCGGGGTGCGCACGACCGCGTGCCGGTTCGCGACGATGTCGCAGGCGCCGAACAGCCCGAGATCGCGCCTGCGCAGCGACGCATCGATGCCTTCGGACGACTTGCCGCTGCATTCGATCCGCACGAGCGTGCGAGCGACATGGTCGACCCAGAAGTCGACGCGTTCGTGGCCGCGTACGGCGCGCGTCGAGATCGTGGCGATCTCCGTGCTGGTGTCCGGCATGACGTTCTCCCAATGACCGCTCGAGCGGCGCAGTCTCGGGCAGGTCGAATGGCGCGGTCAATCGGTGAAAGACCCGGGACAGGCCTGTGACGCGCTTGCAGCGGGGTGTTGCGGGGGCAGGCGCGATCGATGTCCGGCCGAGTCAAAGGAAGCGGCCGTGCGAGTCAAGACACGTGTGCGATTTCGGGTTAGGTCGTGCCGGCTTACTTCGATGCAGTCGATTGCAGACCGAGCGACACGTCCTGCTCGTAGCCCATCTTGCCGTCGCGGAATTCGACGCTGACGTAGCCGGCCCGCCGCGCGTCGGCGACGTTCGCATAGATCGACGTCATCACCATGCCCGCGTCGCAGTCGAGCGGGATCGTGCGGTCGATGCGGCCCGTCGCGATGTTCACGGCCCGCAGCGACTGCATCGCAATGCCGCACTGGTCCGACAGCGCATAGACGCCGACCAGCATGTGCGTCTTCGTGCGATACCACATTGGAATATCGACGGTGCCGTCGAGCTGGAGGTGATCCTGATCGTTGTCGTTCAGTCTCCCGACTTCGTGCAGCATGATCGGGAATGCCTTGCGACCGTCGTCCCAGGTGCCGGTTGCCGTTTGACCGGCGACGTTCAGCGCGATCGGGCAGGGCTTCGGCCGCGATGGCGATGCGGCAGGCACGACTGGTGATTCGGCACTCGATGCGGGTGGCGATGCTTCGCACAGTGTCGTGCGGCCATCGGGCTCGCGGCGGCCCCGCAACGGGATCGGCTTGCGATGCGCGTCGTAGTAGTAGCTGCCGTCGACGCGCCAGCGGCCCGCGTCGTTACGGTTGATGGCGTCGTAGGTCTGCAGCGATACGTGGACGGGCGCATTGCCGATCGTGCCGGTGTAGTTGACGACTTCGTACCAGCCTGCGCAAGACGTGGCCGGCGCGCACGCGCACAGCACGGCGAGCATGGCGGCGAACGGGGAGACGTAGCGGGCGCGACGGGTGTGGCGGGGCATGGGCGGTCTTTGTGCGTGGCGTTGGTTCGGGCATCGCGGGTATCGACCCGGCCGCGTCGCGTTGCGCGGCCGCTCGCCGGGATGCACGCCATTGTATTCATCCGCCAGTTCTGGATCGCCTGCGTCCGCGAATGCGGCGACACGGGAATGCTCATGACACGGGCCGGTCGCGGAACCTCGCAGACTGCGCGATCCGGTCGACCGCCCGCTACCGGCGACCTCAGACCGCACTGGCCTCGTCGATCTGCCGAATGTCATCCTGATCGAGCCGAACGCGGATCGCCTCGCCGAGCGATGCCAGCTGCGCCAGCGACGTCGCGCTCGCGATCGGCGCGGTGATCGTCGGCCGCGCGATCTGCCATGCGAGCGCGATCGCGGCCGGCTGCGTGCCGTGCTTCGCCGCCACCGCATCGAGTGCCGCCAGGATGCGCAGCCCGCGTTCATTGAGATACCCGGCGACGCGATCGCCGCGCACGCTCTTCTTCAGGTCGGCCTCGCTGCGGTACTTGCCCGACAGGAAGCCGCTTGCGAGCGCGTAGTAATTGACGACACCGAGCTTCAGGTCGCGCACGACCGGTTCGAGATCGCGTTCGTAGTCGGCGCGATCGAACTGGTTGTATTCGGGCTGGATGACCTGGTACGCGGGCAGGCCGTCGCGCTTGCTGATGTCGGCCGCTTCGCGCAGGCGCGCGCCGCTGTAGTTCGATGCGCCGATGATTCGCACCTTGCCCGCGTCGATCAGCGTCTGATAGGCGCCGAGCGTCTCTTCGAGCGGGGCCGTATCGGCGAGATCGCTGTGCGAGAAATACAGGTCGATGTAGTCGGTCTGCAGACGGCGCAGCGAATCGTCGGCGGCTTTCAGGATGTTGTCCCGGGTCAGCCCCGCGCGCGCGGCCAGCAGGCCGACCTTGGTCGAGATCACGACCTGCTCACGCTTGCCGGAACGCTTGAGCCACTTGCCGATGATCGTTTCCGATTCGCCGCCGCTGTTGCCGGGAGCCCAGGCCGAATAGACGTCGGCCGTATCGATGAAGTTGATGCCGGTGTCGGCGAGCGCGTCGAGCAGCGCAAACGACGTGTTCTCGTCGACGGTCCAGCCGAAGACGTTGCCGCCGAACGCGAGCGGCGAAACCTGGATGTTCGACGTGCCGAGGGTGCGTAGTGCCATGTTCTGCTCCGATATCTGCTGGGTGACGGAATTGAACTGCGGGATGGGCCAGGACGAGCGCGGCGAGACGACGGGTACGGGGTGCGGTCACGCCGATGTCGCGGGACGCCGGACATTCTCGCCGATCGCTGCGATTCGTGCAGGCGGCGCGCGGCCGCGATGGCGGACGGCTTGACGCAGATGACGGACGCCTCGTCCGTTGCGTGAGCGCTTCGCGCGGCTGCGTTCGATCGGGAACCGATTTTTGTCGAGGCTGGCGCGACGGGGCACGGAACGGCGTGTGGGCGGAAGTGGGCGGGAAGGTGGATGCGCCGGCGTTGCGCCGGAACGGGCGGAACGACGGGCGGCAGGCAGCCGCCCGTGTATTGGTGAGCCAGTCAGCGCAACTGCACGGCGGCGAGAAACAGCACCATGCTGCCGATCGCGCCGTCCAGCACGCGCCACGCCATCGCCTTGCGGAACCACGGCGCCAGCAGTCGCGCCCCGTAGCCGAGCCCGAGGAACCACACGACGCTGACCGACATCGCGCCGATCGCGAACGCGAGCCGCGCGCCTTCCGGCTCGCGTGCGCCGGCCGTGCCGATCAGCAGGAAGGTGTCGAGATACACATGCGGGTTGAGCCACGTGAACGCGAGCGTCATCAGCACGATCGCGAGGCCGCTCTGCGGCGGCGGCGCGATTGCGTCGCCGCGCACGTCGAGCGTTTCGTGGCCCGGCTTGAACGCGCGGCGCAGCGCGTTGATGCCGAACCATGCGAGATACGCGAGGCCGACGTACAGCACCGCGTGGACGAAGGTCGGATAGCGTTCGACGAGCGCGGATGCGCCGCCGACGCCCGCGCCGATCAGGATCATGTCGGACAGCGCGCACAGCAGCACGATCTTGCCGACGTGCGAGCGCATGATGCCTTGCCGCAGCACGAAGGCGTTCTGCGCGCCGATGGTGACGATGAGCGATCCGCAGAGTGCGGCGCCGTGGGAAAAAGCGAGCCAGTTCATGGTGGGTGACAGCAGTGGAAGCAGTAGACGGATGAATCGGGTAGCGCTAGTCTGCGGTCAGCATGAAAATAAGAGAAGCTAAATCACCTAATGCAGATTAAGGAAATCTAATGCTCGACTACGCGTTGCTCGATGCCCTCGCGGCCGTGATCCGGCACGGTTCGTTCGAGCGGGCGGCCAAGGAGCTGAATGTCACGCCGTCGGCCGTGTCGCAGCGCGTGAAACTGCTGGAGGAGCGGGTCGGCAGCGTGCTCGTCAAGCGCGGGCAGCCGTGCGTCGCGACGACGTCGGGTGCGCTGCTGTGCCGGCATACCGAACGCGTGCAGCTGCTCGAGGCCGAGCTGGGTGGCAGGATGCCGGCGCTGCCGGGCCAGATCGCGAGCGCATGGCCGACGTTGCGCGTGGCCGTCAACGACGACAGCGTTGCGACCTGGTTCATCGACGCGGTCGGGCCGTTCTGCACGGAGCGCGAGACTTTGCTCGACCTCGTGATCGACGACCAGGATTACACGGCCTCGCGCATTCGCGACGGCAGCGTGCAGGGCGCCGTGACCGCGCAGGCCGAGCCGATCCAGGGGTGCCGGTCGGAGCGGCTCGGGCGCATCCGCTATCGCGCGGTGTGTTCGCCGGCGTTTTACGAACGCTACTTCGGCGCAGGCATCACGCGCGATGCGCTGCGCCGTGCGCCGTGCGTGATGTTCAATCCGAAGGACGGGCTGCAGGCGCGTTTCATCCGGCGCGTGACGCGCGCGGATCTCGATCCGCCGCAGCACTGGATACCGCACGTCGCAGGCTACCTGCGTGCATGCGAAACGGGATTGGGATGGGGGATGTGCCCGGACCGGATGGTCGACCGCCAGCTGGCGGCGGGTGAGCTGGTCGACATGTCGCGCGGGCGAACGATCGACATCGACCTTTACTGGCAGAGCTGGCGTCTGTCGATCGGCTGGCTCGACGATTTCAGCGCGGCGCTGAAGGCGCGCGCCGCGCTGTTTCTCGATTGATCGATCGCGTGACGCAGGCGGCGCGCGCGAGGCGCGCGCCGTGAGGCATCACATCAGACGTGATGCAAACCGTCGAAATCGACGATCTGGACGTGGCGGCCCTGCATTTCGATCAGGCCGCGCTTCTGGAATTTCGACAGCGTGCGGCTGACCGTTTCGAGCGTCATGCCGAGGTAGCTGCCGATGTCTTCGCGCGTCATCCGCAGGTTGAATTCCGACGGCGAGTAACCGCGCTTCAGGTAGCGTGACGATACGTCGAGCAGGAACGCGGCGACGCGTTCTTCGGCATTCAGCGAACCGAGCAGCATCGTTTGCGACGTTTCGCGCACGATCTGTTCGCTCATCAGCTTGTGCATGCGCAACTGCATCGAACCGGCTTCGGAGCACAGCGCCTTGAGCGCGCTGTACGGAATCACGCAGACGGAGCTGTCTTCCAGCGCGACCGCCGTGCGCGGATGCGTGTCGTCGCAGATGCCGTCGAGGCCGAGCGCTTCGCCGGCGAGATGCAGCCCGGTGACCTGTTCGCGGCCGTCGTGGCGCGTCGCGACGGTTTTCAGCGAACCGGAGCGTACCGCGTACAGGTTGTCGAATGCGTCGCCTTCGCGGAACAGCGCTTCCCCGCGCTTGACGGGGCGCGCCGCGCAGATGACCGACTCGAGACGACTGAGCGCTTCGGGCGCCAGGCCCTGCGGCATGCACAGGTGCCGCATTGCGCATGACGAGCAGTGCGCGGCCTGGCGAGGAGCCCAGCTGCCGGCATGAGGCGTGGCGGCGGGACGTGTGGCGACGGGCGTCAGCATGATCGTTTACTCCGGCGTTGAATCGACTGAATCATTGTCCCACCGCAACTTGCCGCTGTCGGGTGACAAAACGTCGCGACCGGCCGCGCGTGCCGGATGCGGCTCACGCGGCCGGTGTGTCGACGTTGGCGGCCGCCGGAATCAGCAGCACGGGCAGGCTCGCGTGGCGCACGCATTGCTCGGCGATGCTGCCGAGCACGAGACGGCGGAACCCGCGGCGGCCGTGCGTGCCGAGCACGAGCAGATCGGCATCGAACGCTTTTGCGCCGTCGAGGATCAGCGACGACACATCGTTGAGTGACGTCGCTTCGCTCAGCTTCGTCTCGCCCGTCACGCCCGCTGCCTGCATCAGCGCAGTGAAATCCTTCGCGAGTGCGTTGCCCTGCTCGACGAGCTGGTCGCGCAGCACGGACGGATCGTAGCCGGGTACGTTGTAGTAGATCGCGGCGTTCTCGACGACGTAGAACGGTTGCAGCTCGGCGCCGTGCGATTTCGCGAGCGCCAACGCGGCATCGAACGCGTGGCGGGACGTGTCGCTGCCGTCGACGGCAACCAGAATACGCTTGTACATAGTGTCTCCGAGTGGCGGGTTGAAACGAAGTCGGCCGAATGGCCGATCGGGCTGGGCAATGCGCAATGCTGCGAGGCAGAGTAAACCAATGGCCGGGACTTTGCAGTGCGGCGCCGATCGTGCCGTGCGACAGCGCCGCTTCCGTTTCTGCGGCGTACTGACATGCACGTGGCGCATGATGCGCCGCGCGTCGTGTGTCGTAGGGGGCGCTGTCGTCTGCATCGTCGGCGGGATGGCCTGCGTGCGCATCGATGTCGCGTGTGGCAAACGCACACGCATACGCATCGCCGCGCACGCCGATCGCATCGACACGACGCGACACGACGGTCACGCGGAGGCCCAGCCCGCATCGCCATTCAATCGCAATCGTGGCGATTCGACATGACCTCGATCAATGCAAGTGCGTCGATGCGATTCACGGCATGCATGACACCGCCCACCGCCAGTATCGCCGCGCGGAATCGTTCGCTTTTGCATCGCGCAGTGACTGGCACGTGGTCGGCGCGCAGCAATGGCGTACGTCGATCCCCAGCCATCGGCTGTCGGCCGATACCGGTTCGCAAACGAACGATCGATTCAAACGCCGCGCCGGCTATCTCGGCACGGCCGTCAGCTCGAAAACGCGCTCCGGCCGCCGCTGGTGGCCGGGCCAGTACGCGCTGCCGTACATCCGGTGGACGGGGCCGAACAGCGCGTCGCTCATGGGCGGCGGCGCGTCGAAGCCTTTCTCGATCACCATATAGCCGGCACGCAGCGCGAACGCCGGATGATTGCCGCCGGGGCGGCTGTCGAAACCGGCGAAGCCGTCGCCAGCTTCCGGCATCGCATTGACGAGCGACGCGTTGCTGCGCGTGATCTGGTCGGGCGAAATCGGCCCGCCGCCGGCGAGGCGCGCCGCCTCGCGGTTCTTGCCGTCGGTGTCGACCGTGCTGTCGTGCGTGTCGTCGTTGTCGAGCTCGATGCTGCGGGGATGCGAACGTTCGGTTTGACCGGATGATTCCATCGCGGCTCTCCTCGCGGCGAAGCGTTCCGGATCGAAGCAAATCCCGTTCCGGGCGTGACGGGAAAAGGCGCGCGGGCGATCGCCGCGGTCGCGCGACGCGCACTGATTTGTCGTGATTTATTTCAGCTAGAAGACGCGTTTTCTACAGAGTATGATTCTTTTCCTGCGAAGCGGCGACAGGGGATTCGGCCGCGCCGCCTCTGCCCGCGCCGGGGCGCCGCAGCACCCTTAAGACGGGTAGTGAACAACAAGGCAAGGGACTAGAGGTGGCGGATTCATGCAAGCGACTACTGCCTTCACGCACCGCGGTTATCTGTTGAATTGCGCGCCCGCGCGCGCCAGCGACGGTTCGTTCAAACCCTACGTCGTGATCTCCCGATCGAGCGACGGGGAACTCGTTGCGAACCGCTTTTTTCCGATCGAGCTCCAGTTCAACGACGAAGGCGACGCAATCGCGCACGCGCGCGATTGGGCCGTGCGTTGGATCGACGCGAGCAGCGTCACGATCTGACGCCGCCGCGATTCGGCGCAATCGGCCGTCCGGCCGATTGCCGGCGTGCCGCTCCCGGACAAAAAACGCGGTAATCTTGCGGAACCCGTCACTTTATTAGCGGCCGTGCGACCGAGCGCGGCCGCCTGCATTGGCATATGTCGACATCACCCGCCCGTCAGTGGGGCCTTGAAGAAATCGTGGCCGGCTTGCGCGAGTCGCGCGAGGAACTCCATCGCACGCGCCATCCGCGCGGCATCCGCGAACTGCCGTCGCGCGATGCGATCTGCAAGATTGTGACCGGCCTGCGCGCGTCGATGTTTCCGACGCACTACGGCGCACCGGATCTGACCGACGAAAGCGTCGACTTCTACGTCGGTCACACGCTCGAAAGCACGCTGCGCATTCTGTCCGAACAGATCCGCCGTGCGCTGCCGTTCCTGCCCGAGCATGCCGATACGCCGTTTGCCGAGCTCGACGAACGCGCGTTCGAGATCGCGCGTGAATTCGGCCGGCAGTTGCCGGCGGTCCGCGCGCTGCTCGTCAGCGATATCCAGGCCGCGTATGCAGGCGATCCTGCCGCGCAGCACATCACCGAGATCCTGCTGTGCTACCCCGGCGTGCTGGCGATGATGCATCACCGGCTCGCGCACGCGCTGCACCAGCTTGGTGTGCCGCTGCTGGCGCGGTTCATCAATGAAATCGCCCACTCGGCCACCGGCATCGACATCCATCCGGGCGCGCAGATCGGCCCGAGTTTCTTCATCGACCACGGTACGGGCGTCGTGATCGGCGAGACGGCGATCATCGGCGAGCGCGTGCGCGTGTACCAGGCCGTCACGCTGGGCGCGAAGAGCTTCCCGGCCGATGGCGAAGGGGCATTGGTCAAGGGCAATGCGCGGCACCCGATCGTCGAGGACGACGTGGTGATCTACGCGGGCGCGACGATTCTCGGTCGCGTGACGATCGGGCGCGGCTCGGTGATCGGCGGCAACGTGTGGCTCACGCACAGCGTGCCGCCCGGCACGAGTGTCGCGCAGGGCAAGGTTCGCGAAGGCGGGAGCGCCGAGAAGCCGTAACGCGGCGCGCGGCCGTCGGCCGGCGCGCGCGTCGGTCAGTGCTTGCCGTCGGGCGCGCGGTGCTTGTACAGCACATCCTGGTCGACGCGGATCAGGTTCTGCCCCGCATCGACGACGAAATCCACCCCGTTATATGCGTTGCCCGTCAGCATCAGGATCGCGCTCGCGACGTCGTCGGGGCCGGCGATGCGTGCGAGCGGCGTCGATGCGCGGCTCGCGTGTTCGAAGTCGGCCTGCGTCTGGTCGTCGCTCGGCAGCATCAGCCCGGGGAATACCGCGTTCACGCGCAGCACCGGCGCGGACGACAGCGCGAGCATCTGCGTGAGGTTGCCGAGCGCGGCCTTCGCGACCGTATAGCTGAAATGGTCGCGGTGAAAGTTTTCCTTGATCTTCTGGTCGACCACATTCACGACGACACCCTGCGTGCCGGCCGCGCGGGCCCGTTCGTAGAACGCGCGCGTGAGCAGGATCGGCGCGCGGCAGTTGACCGCCCACGCCTGGTCGAACGCCGCGAGGTCGAAGCTCGGGAAATGGTCCTGCCAGAACACCGATGCGTTGTTGACGAGCACGTCGAGGCGCCCGAAGCGCGCATACACCTGGTCGATCAGCGCGGTGATCCGGGCGGCATCCGACAGGTCGGCCTGCAGCGCTACCGAATCGTGCCCGCCCTCGGCGATCGCACGGGCCGCTGCCTGGGCGGCATCGGCCGAACGGTCGTAATGCACCGCGGTGCGATAGCCGTGCGCGGCGAAATACTCGGCGAACGCGCGCCCGGCCCGGCGCGCGGCGCCGGTCACGAGCACGACGGGCGCGTGCGCCGTTTGCTTCGTCTGCTCCATTACGTATTCGTCAGGTTGACGGAAGAAGGATTGGCGACGATCGACAGGAATTCGCGCCGCGTCGACGGATCGGTGCGGAACGTGCCGAGCATGCGCGACGTGACCATCTCGACGCCCGGCTTGTGCACGCCGCGCGTCGAAATGCACTGGTGCGCGGCTTCGAGGATCACGCCGACGCCTTTCGGCTGCAGCACGTCGAACAGCGTGTCGGCGATCTGCACGGTCATCTTTTCCTGGATCTGCAGGCGCTTCGCGAACGCGTCGACGAGGCGCGCGAGCTTCGAGATGCCGACCACGCGATGATTCGGCAGATACGCGACGTGCGCGCGGCCGATGATCGGCACCATGTGGTGCTCGCAGTAGCTCTCGAAGCGGATGTCCTTCAGCACGATCATTTCGTCGTAGCCGTCGACTTCGCTGAACGTGCGCGCGAGGATGTCGCGCGGCTCCACCGCATAGCCGGCGAAGAACTGCTCATAGGCGCGCACGACGCGCGCGGGCGTGTCGACCAGGCCTTCGCGTGCGGGATCGTCGCCGGCCCAGCGCAACAGCACGCGGACGGCGGCTTCTGCTTCTTCACGGCTCGGCCGGGATGCGGTCGTTTCGGCCGGTGCGGACTTCTTTTTACCCATCTATCTGCTCCATCGAATGCCGCCGCCGGGGCGGCGCGGAATCCGGGCATTGTTTCATGCTTTCGCGGGGCGTGCGCGAGGCCTGGCGCTCACTTCGGCCATTCGTCCTGCTCGTCGTTGAACAGCGACGCGACGACGCCGCGCAGCCACGCGGTGCGTGGATCGTTGTGGTACTTGCGATGCCAGTGCTGCTTCAGGTCGAAGCGCGGCAAGGCGAGCGGCGGCTCGACGGGCACGATGAACGCATGCTCGGCCGCATACGCATAGCCGATCGCATGCGGGACCGTCGCGATCAGGTCGGTGCGGCTCAGGATGAACGGCAGGCTCATGAAGTGCGGCGTCTCGAGTACCGCGCGGCGCTGCATGCGCTGCTTCGCGAGATATTTCTCGAGCACCTCCTGGCTGCGGCCTTCGGCGCGCACGACCGCGTGTCCGCACGTGAGGAACTGCTCGACCGTGAACGGCGGCGCCTGCTCGAACGGATGGCCGCGCCGCATCAGGCAGACGAACCGGTGCGTGAACAACCGCTGCTGGAAGAAGTTGTTGCCGTCGAGATCCGGGAAGTAGCCCACCGCGAGATCGATCGACCCGGCTTCGAGGCCGCGCCCGACTTCGTCGTGCGCGAGCGAGACCGAACGCAGGTTCGCGTGCGGCGCGCGTGTCGCGAACGCCTGCAGCAGCTTCGGCAGGAACACGATCTCGCCGACGTCCGACAGCGCGATCGAGAACGTATGCATGCTCGCGGCCGGGTCGAAGTCGTGCGGCGCGACGAGGCCGCGCTCGATCTGCGCGAGCGCGTCGCGGGCGGCCGGCAGCAGCGCGAGCGCGCGCGGCGTCGGTTCCATCCCGCGCGACGTGCGCACGAACAGCGGATCGCCGAAGTACGCGCGCAGCCGGCCGAGCGCCGTGCTTACGCGCGGCTGGCTGACGCCGAGCAGGTCGCCCGCGCGGCTCACGTTGCGCGTGTCGTCGAGCGCGACGAGGTAGGGAATGAGGTTCAGATCGAGCGCATCCATCGCGAGGCCAGTATCTTCAAAACGTATACAACATATCTCCTGAATCGCGTTGCCGCATAGTCGGGAAAGCGCTCAAATGTGTTCCATTACTCGAACCAATGTTCAGGAGACGAACAATGCGCACCCAAGTCGCGATCATCGGCGCCGGTCCGTCCGGCCTTCTGCTTTCCCATCTGCTGCGCCTGCAAGGCGTCGATTCGATCCTCGTCGAAGCGCGTTCACGCGAATACTGCGAGAACCGCATCCGCGCCGGCGTGCTGGAGCAGGGCACGGTCGACACGTTGAACGAAGCCGGCCTCGGCGACCGGATGCGCCGCGAAGGGCTCGAACACCATGGCATCGAGCTGCTGTTCTCGGGCCAGCGCCATCGCATCGACCTGTCCGCGTTGACCGGCGGGCGGGCGATCACCGTGTACAGCCAGCATGAAGTGGTGCGCGACCTGATCGCGGCCGGCGTCGAGCATGGCCACGCGATGCACTTCGAAGTGAGCGACGTTGCGTTGCACGACGTCGAAGGCGAACACCCGTTCGTCACGTTCAAGCATGCCGACGGCCGCGAAGACCGCATCGACTGCGACTACATCGCCGGCTGCGACGGCTTCCACGGCATCGCGCGCCAGACGATTCCGGCCGAGCGGCTGAACACGTTCGAGCGCGTCTATCCGTTCGCGTGGCTCGGCATCCTCGCCGATGCGGCGCCGTCGCTCGACGAGCTCGTCTACGCGCATCACGACAACGGTTTCGCGCTGTTCTCGATGCGCTCGCCGACGGTCACGCGCCTGTACCTGCAGTGCAAGCCTGATGAAGACCTCACCGAATGGTCCGACGCGCGGATCTGGGACGAGTTGCACACGCGCTTCTCGAACGACACGGGCTGGACGCCGACCGAGGGCCGGATCACGCAGAAAAGCGTGACGCCGATGCGCAGCTTCGTGTCCGAGACGATGCAGCACGGACGCCTGTTCCTCGCCGGCGACGCCGCGCACATCGTGCCGCCGACCGGCGCGAAGGGGATGAACCTGGCGGTGGCCGACGTCCGCGCGCTGTCCCGCGCGCTCGGTGCGCGCTACCGGACGGGCGACGCGACGCCGCTCGACCGGTATTCGGCGACCTGCCTCGAACGCGTGTGGCGCGCCGAGCACTTCTCGTACTTCATGACGAACATGCTGCATTCGTCGCCGGAGGATTCGCCGTTCGTCAATCGCCTGAAGTTTGCCGAGCTGAAATACGTGACGCGCTCGCGGGCCGCCGCGCAGTCGCTCGCCGAAAACTACGTCGGGCTGCCGTTCGACGACGCGACGCCCCCCGAGGCAACCCGCCTTGACAACGCGCTGTGCACGCCTCTATGATCGGCCATCGTTCGCTAATCGAATCTAGGTTCGAATAGCGAACAAAACCGGGATCGATATCGGCCCCGGCGCGGCACGCGGCACGCGCGTGTCCCCTCGACAGGCCGCGCATCGAGCCGCGGGTTCGTATCAGGAAGAGACATGGTCAACAAGATTTTCGAATCGCTTCAGTCGGCGGTGGCCGACATCCACGACGGCGCGACAATCATGATCGGCGGCTTCGGCACGGCAGGCATGCCGTCCGAGCTGATCGACGCGCTGATCGAACAGGGCGCGCGCGACCTGACGATCGTCAACAACAACGCGGGCAACGGCGAGACGGGCCTCGCGGCGCTGCTGAAGGCGAAGCAGGTGCGCAAGATCATCTGTTCGTTCCCGCGCCAGAGCGACTCGCAGGTGTTCGACGGGCTGTACCGCGCCGGCGAGATCGAGCTGGAGCTCGTGCCGCAGGGCAACCTCGCGGAGCGCATCCGCGCGGCGGGCGCCGGCATCGGCGGCTTCTTCACGCCGACCGGCTACGGCACCAAGCTCGCGGAAGGCAAGGAAACGCGCGTGATCGACGGCAAGCCGTATGTGTTCGAGACGCCGATCCACGCCGATTTCGCGCTCGTGAAGGCGTACAAGGGCGATCGCTGGGGCAATCTCGTGTATCGCAAGACCGCGCGCAATTTCGGGCCGATCATGGCCAGCGCCGCGAAGGTCGCGATCGTGCAAGTGTCGGAAGTCGTGCCGCTCGGCGCGCTGAACCCGGAACACATCGTGACGCCGGGCATTTTCGTCCAGCGCGTCGTCGAGGTGCCGCAGGCCGCGCATGCGGCCGAGCTGGCCGCCGAACACGCATCGCAAGCCGCCTGAGGAGACCCGAAATGAAACGACTGACCCGCGATGAAATGGCCAAGCGCGTCGCCCAGGACATCCCCGAAGGCGCGTACGTGAACCTCGGCATCGGCGTGCCGACGCTGGTGGCGAACCACCTCGATCGATCCAAGGAAATCTTCCTGCACAGCGAGAACGGCCTGCTCGGCATGGGCCCCGCGCCCGCGCCCGGCGAAGAGGACGACGAACTGATCAACGCCGGCAAGCAGCACGTGACGCTGCTCACCGGCGGCGCGTATTTCCACCACGCGGATTCGTTCGCGATGATGCGCGGCGGTCACCTCGACTACTGCGTGCTCGGCGCGTTCCAGGTATCCGCGACCGGCGACCTCGCGAACTGGCATACGGGTGCGCCCGATGCGATTCCGGCGGTCGGCGGCGCGATGGATCTCGCGATCGGCGCGAAGCAGGTGTTCGTGATGATGGAGCACCTGACGAAGCAGGGCGAGAGCAAGATCGTCGCGCAGTGCTCGTATCCGGTCACCGGCGTGCAGTGCGTAAGCCGCATCTATACGGATCTCGCCGTGCTCGACGTGACGGCCGATGGTCTTGCCGTGAGCGAGATCTTCACCGACCTGTCGTTCGACGAACTGCAGAAGCTGACCGGCGTGCCGCTGATCGACGCGACGCAAAAGGCCGCTGCCTGAATCGCAAGCGTGCCGGCGCGTGCGCCTGCGCGCATGCCGGCACGCTTGGGTAGACAATAGGCGCACGCCGTTTCCCCAATCTGATGCCATGCTCGAAGACAGCGCCAGCCTGACCTCCCTCATCTGCGGCACCGAGCCGCTCAACCGGATCTGGTCGCCCCGCGCGACGATCCAGCGGATGCTCGACGTCGAGGCCGCGCTCGCGCGTGCGCTCGCCGCGCAGCAGGTGATTCCCGCCGCCGCGGTCGCACCGATCGAACGCGCGTGCGATGCCGGCCGGCTCGACGCCGACGCGCTCGCGCACGGCGCCGCACTCGGCGGCAATCTCGCGATTCCGCTCGTCAAGCAGCTCACCGCGCAGGTGAAGGCCGACGACCCCGAGGCTGCGAAGTTCGTGCACTGGGGCGCGACGAGCCAGGACATCATCGATACCGCCACCGTGCTGCAGTTGCGCGACACGCTCGACGTGCTCGAGCCGATGCTCGACGAAGCATGCGCGTCGCTTGCGGCGCTCGCGCGCACGCATCGCGCGACGCCGATGATCGGCCGCACGTGGCTGCAGCAGGCGCTGCCCATCACGCTAGGCCTGAAATTCGCGCAATGGCTCGACGCGCTGCTGCGCCATCGCGCGCGCTTCGCCGAATTGCGCGAGCGTACGCTCATGCTGCAGTTCGGCGGCGCGGCTGGCACGCTCGCGAGCCTGCGCGAGCACGCGCGCGGCGTCACGGCTGCGCTGGCGGCCGACCTGAAGCTCGCGGTGCCGGCCGTGCCGTGGCACACGCAGCGCGATCGCATCGCGGAAGCCGCATCCTGCTTCGGGATGCTGACCGGTACGCTCGGCAAGATCGCGCGCGACGTGTCGCTGCAGATGCAGACTGAAGTCGGCGAGCTTGGCGAGCCGGCCGCCGCCGGCAAGGGCGGCTCGTCGACGATGCCGCACAAGCGCAACCCGGTCGGCTGCGCAGCCGTGCTGACGGCTGCCGTGCGCGCACCGAACCTCGTCGCGACGGTGTTCGCGGGCATGGTCCAGGAGCACGAGCGCGCACTGGGCGGCTGGCAGGCCGAATGGGATGCATTGCCCGATCTCGCACGCCTGACCGGCGGCGCGCTCGCGCAGATCGCACAGATCGTCGCGGGCCTCGACGTGAACACCGAACGCCTGGCCGCGAACCTCGACCTGACGCGCGGGCTGATTCTCGGCGAAGCGGTGATGCTCGCGCTCGGCGACAAAATCGGCCGGCTCGACGCGCATCACGTCGTCGAACATGCGTCGAAGGAAGCCGTACGCACGGGCGCGACGCTGTTCGACGTGCTCGCCGCCGATGCGACCGTGTCGGCCCACCTGTCGCGCGACGCGCTCGCGCGGCTGCTCGATCCCGCTCATTACGTCGGCGAGGCGCAGGCCTACGTCGACGCCGTGCTCGCGCTGCACGCGGGCGCGCAATCACCAGGAGAACATTGATGCCCTTCGCCACTGTCAACGGCGTGAAACTGCATTACCGGATCGACCGTGCCGCGCGCGACGACGCGCCGTGGCTCGTCTTCTCGAACTCGCTCGGCGCCGACCTGCAGATGTGGGCACCGCAGATCCGCCCGCTCACGCAGCACTTCAACATCCTGCGCTACGACACGCGCGGCCATGGCCATTCCGATGCGCCGGCCGGTTCGTACACGATCGACCAGCTTGCCGGCGACGTGATCGGCTTGCTCGACCACGTCGGCATCGCCCGCGCGCATTTCTGCGGGATCTCGATGGGCGGGCTGACGGGTGCTGCGCTGGCTGCGCGTTTCCCGTCGCGCCTCGTTCGCGCCGTGCTGTCGAATACCGCCGCGAAGATCGGATCGCCGGAAGTGTGGGCGCCGCGTGCGCAGAAGGCGCGTGCCGAAGGAATGGCGGCGCTCGCCGACGCCGTGCTGCCGCGCTGGTTCACGGACGCATTCGTCGAACGCGAGCCGCGTTTGTTCGATGCGATCCGCGACACCTTCGTGCATACCGACAAGGACGGCTATGCGGCGAACTGCGACGCGCTGAACGCAGCCGACCTGCGCGAGGAAGTGAAAGGCATCGCGTTGCCGGTGCTCGTCGTGACCGGCGCGAAGGACATGTCGACGCCGCCCGACCAGGGCCGCGCGCTTGCAGCCGCGATTCCGGGCGCGCAGCACGTCGAATTCGACGCCGCGCATATTTCGAACATCGAGTGCACCGACGGCTTCAACCGCGCGCTGCTCGATTTCCTGACCGCGTGAGGCACCGGCGATGGATGACCACGAACGTTACGAAGCAGGGATGAAGGTGCGTCGCGCGGTGCTCGGCGACGCGCACGTCGACCGTTCGCTCGAGAACCGCACCGAGGTGACCGACGAATTCCAGAACCTGATCACGCGCTATGCATGGGGCGAGATCTGGACGCGCGACGGCCTGCCGCGCCATACGCGCAGCCTGCTGACCATCGCGATGATGGTGGCGCTGAATCGCGGCGAGGAACTCGCGCTGCACCTGCGCGCCGCGCGCAACAACGGCGTGACGCGCGACGAGATCAAGGAAGTGCTGCTGCAGACCGCGATCTACTGCGGCGTACCGGCCGCGAACTCCGCGTTCCATCTCGCGGACAAGATCTTCAAGGAACAGGATGCGGCGGGTTAAGCGCCGGGCGTAGACCGATCTTGATTCGAGGCCCGCTGACGGTTGGCGGGCCGTCGACATTGAATGATCGCGCCGGCAGCGCATCGGCGCGTGAACAGAAGAATGGCGCGGCTGGGAGGCCGCGCTTCTTGCATCTATATCGGTGTTGCATGGGACTGGCGTAACAACGCCGGCCGACAAGGAGACTAGCGATGAATCGCACACCCGTGGTCGATGTCCAGACCTTCATCAACGAGCAGCCGTTCGGCGGTTTTCAATGGCTCGTATTCCTCATGTGTTTCGTGATCGTGCTGCTCGACGGCTTCGATACGGCTGCGATCGGCTTCATCGCGCCGTCGCTGCTCGGTGAATGGAACCTCACCAAACCGGATCTTGCACCGGTGCTAAGCGCCGCGCTGTTCGGCCTCGCGTGCGGTGCGCTCGTGTCGGGCCCGCTGTCCGACAAATTCGGGCGCCGCTCGCTGCTGCTCGGTTCGGTATTCCTGTTCGGCGTCGCATGCCTGATGTCCGCGTTCTCGACGACGATCGGGCACCTGACGATCCTTCGTTTCATCACCGGCGTCGGGCTGGGCGCGGCGATGCCGAACGCGGTCACGATGATGGGCGAGTTCTGCCCGGACAAGCGCCGCGCAACCGTGATCAACCTGATGTTCTGCGGCTTCCCGCTCGGCGCCGCGTTCGGCGGTTTCCTGGCTGCCTGGATGATTCCGCATTTCGGCTGGCGCAGCGTGCTGATCCTCGGCGGCGTGACGCCGTTGCTGCTCGGTGTGCTGTTGTTGCTGAAGATGCCGGAATCGGTGCGCTTCATGGTCGCCAACAATCACGCTGTCGACAAGATCCGCGCGACGCTCGCGCGCATCTCGCGCGATGCGCTGAACGCCGGCTCGTTCGCGATGACCGAAGCCGTGCCGCAGACGGGCAGCAAGGGCCTCGGCGTCGTGCTGTCGCGCCCGTACATCGTCGGCTCGGTGATGCTGTGGATCGCATACTTCATGGGGCTCGTGATCTTCTACGCATCGATCAACTGGATGCCGATCCTGCTGAAAGATGCAGGCCTGGCGCCGAAGAGCGCGACGCTGATCTCCGCGCTGTTCCCGCTTGGCGGCGTGGGTGCGGTGCTGTGCGGCGTGCTGATGGACCGCTTCAACGCGAACCGCGTGATCGCCGTGTGCTACGCGCTGACAGCGGTGAGCGTCTATGCGATCGGGCAGGCGACCGGTAACGTCGGGCTGCTCGTGCTGGTTGTGTTCGTGGCCGGCGTGCTGATGAATACCGCGCAATCGTCGATGCCGGCGCTCGCCGCCGCGTTCTATCCGACCGAAGGGCGCGGCACGGGTGTCGCGTGGATGCTCGGCGTCGGCCGCTTCGGCGGGATTGCAGGATCGTTCCTCGTCGCCGAACTGACGCGCCGGCATGTCTCGTTCGCGGGCGTGTTCGCGACGATCGCCGTCGCGGGCTTGCTCGCGTGTGTCGCGCTGCTGATCAAGCAGATGGCGCGGCCGCATGGCGTGGTGCAGCCGGCAGGCAAGATCGAATCGCTCGGGCATTGAGCGAAGCGCGGGCCGGTGCGATGCGCCGGCCCGCGGATGTGGCGGCCATCGGGCGGCCGGCTATTCTTCCGCGTCGTGTTCCTTCACGAAGTTGCGCAGATACGCGCGCAGCGCGGCCTCCCGGCTGCGATGATCGGCGAGGTTCGCGGCGCCCATGTCTTCCTCTTCGCCGAACATCGTCGGCGGCGCGCAGTAGATACCGATCTCGATGTCTTCGCGCAGCACGCGAATCTCGTGCGTGAGCGGATGATATTCGGCGATCCAGTGCATCCCCTCGATGTGTTCGCCCGCCCTCAGCAGTGGCTTCATCGGCACTCTCCCGGCAGCGGCGGCGCAACCAGCGAAACGGTTGCGCGCGCCCGTAGCAAAAGGGTACGCCTGCATCGGGCGAATCTCAACGGGCGCACGGCGAGCGCTCACTACGCCAGCAGGTGCGCGACCAGCGGATACAGTGACAGGATCAGCAGTACGGCCATCGTCACGTTGAAGATGCGCAGCGCGCGGGGGTTCGACAGGAAGCGGCGCAGGCCGAGCCCGAAAGCGGCCCACAGGCTGATGCACGGGAAGCCGATCAGGATGAACACGACGGCCATCCATGCGGCGTTCATTCCGTAGTCGGCGGACAGGCGGATCGTCGTCGCGGCGGTCAGCACCATCATCCATGCCTTCGGATTGATCCACTGGAACGCGGCGGCCTCGATGAACGTCATCGGCCGCGGCTTGCCGCCGTGCGCCTTCACTTCGCCCGACGTGCCGATGCGCCACGCGAGGTACAGCAGGTACGCGACGCTCGCGGCTTCGAGGATCGTGTACAGCAGCGGCAGGCGCTTGAACGCTTCGCCGAGGCCGAAGCCGACGCAGAGCATCAGGATCGCGACGCCGGTGCTGATGCCGAACAGATGCGGCATGGTGCGGCGGAAACCGAAGTTGACGCCGGATGCGAGCAGCATCGTGTTGTTCGGGCCGGGCGTGATCGACGTGACGAGCGCGAACAGCATGCCGGCGGGCAACGCGCTCAGGGTGAGGAATTCCATCGCGGATTCTCCGTTCGGTTCTGGACTGGGATGGAGGTCAGTTTAGCGACGGTTTTCTGTACAGTACCGGTACAGTTTGATTGACGATTGCCGGTACGGGGCGAGGTGGGTGGGCTTGTGTTTCGAGTGTTTGTTGTTGGTTCTTAGAAAAGATGTCCGCAGTCTCAATAAGTTGTCTTTGAATAATTGGCTACCTTTCATGCGTTGGGCATGTAATCCGTATGGATGGGCAGAAAATGATCGGAGAATATTTGGCAGTGACGGCCTACGACGCAATGTTTAGTCGATGGTGTCAGATCGATGTCGCCGCATTGACGACGCTCAATCGCCGTTTCACGTCTGGGGCGTGTCTCCTCAAGCCAATGGGGAGGTCGATGTTCAAGGCGCAAGCCATCTGCCGAAGCTACTCGGCTCGTTCGGCTAACCCTCCCCGTGCAGGTCGATGTGGCACTTGAGCGCATCGCCAAGATTGGCTTCTACGGCCGCTCCGAGTCGAAGGTTGTCGTGATCTTGCTTTAGCGAGAACTTGACCGAATCGCCGGGGATGGCTTTGTCGATCGTCTTGATGACCTGACGAAGTAGACCTAGAGGCTCTGTGCAGCCTTTCTGCGGCACACGCTTCCAATTGTCATACCAATCGTGGCGATGTGAGCCATGGCTATTTGTGTTGCTTTGCAACCCGGCCCACACTTGTCTTGGGAGTGTAACTTTCGCGCAACGGATGCTTATCGGCCGGCCGGCACCGTTCATCCGTCACCGCAAATCTGCGCGTCGTTTGAACACCTATGGATTAATTTTCGTCGATTTCCTTGCGTATGCCGTTCAGAAGTTTGACGAATGAATCGACCCTATTCGAGAAACATACGAGCCGATACTTGTACAAAAAGGGAAATTATTTTCTTCTCCTTTTCAGTGTTTCCATAACGCGTGCCTCTATTTTTTGACTAACACGAGGGTTCTTCTGCCTTTGCTGTCGCCTGGGAGAAGAAAAAATTTACTTGTCCGCCGGCTGGGTCACCACATACATTGAGAGATAGGACATGTGTAGGTGCAAGGCGATGACTCCATTCTCAAACGCATTGGTGCACTACCGAAAGCGAGCCGGCCTCAGTCAGACGAATGTGGCCAGGCAGCTTGGGGTCGCGATTCAATATGTCTGGAAGTTGGAACGCGCGGTTAAGCCGCCACCATCGACCGAACAAATCGAGCGGATTGCTGCGGTACTCGGCATGAGCAACGCCGATGTCGCTTCATTGCTTGAAGCCGCTCTGGACTCGCAAAGGAAATTGCGGTTACCTGACGACCTGCACTCAGATACGTTGCGCCTGATCAATCGCCTGGTGCGAGCGTCGACGCGTCTAAGCGGTGACGAAGTCACCTTGCTTGATGAGCTGGTGGCGAGGCTGGATCGGTAAAGTCATCCTGAAAATGCCTTTCCCCATCAACCTATTGAATTAGGAGTACTGCCTATTCGACAGAAAAGAAAAAACCAACCCTTTACGACGGATTGGTTCTTTCGACCCGACTGAGCGGGAGCACAACTGAAACCTAAGCGACTTCAGTATAGCTCCCCCCTCATCGGCGTCAAGGCCCAACTCGTCTCCTCGTTGCGTGGAAATGACATCCGCGCGGCCAGCGCTCGTCCATTCGGACTGGCGCCCCCCACATCCACGCGCCCGAAAGGGCGCAGGAGACATCATCATGCCTTCGTACGATACCCGCAGTGGCGGAAATTTTCGAGGTTTCACGCCCTCTGTCAAAAACGCTTGCTCGATGCCTTGGTATTCCCTGGCGGAAGAGGCGACGACCCTCTTGCTCGAGTTCAGCCCTGAGGTACTGCGCTTTCGTAGCGCTCAAGATAGAACATTTGTTCTCCGTGAGGCCGGCCAGCTTTTTCGGTACACGCCGGATTATGAGATTGTGCGGCGCGACAGTTCGACTGTCTTCGTCGAAGCCAAGCCTGCAAAGGATCTGCAGAAGCCTTCAGTGCAGGCCCGCATGGCGCGTGCGAGAGCCGTCCTTGCGGAGCACGGACACGCCCTCTTCATTTGGGATGAACGTACCTACATCTCCGGCACCCGTCACGAGACTCTGCGGCTCTTGCGGCCGTGGCTGGGGCGAATTTCGTCCGAACGGATCCGGGAAGCACAGTGGCTCGTTGAAAAGAAGTATCCGAAAACTTTCCGAAACCTCGTGCATCTGGCCCGTTCGCGCGACGTTGCGTTGACCTGGATCGCCAATGGCGCCGCGGGTATCGATCTCGATGTGCCGCTGACCTCCGACGCAGCCATTTACGTCGCTCCTTCGGAGGTGCGTCATGCAAAAATTTTTGCTTAAGCGTGGCGTCGAGTTCCGTGAGGGCGAGTATGTCTGGCGCGTTCAGACTGCGCTGCCCGATGGTCGAATCGAGCTCAGCTCCGACTACAGCTCGCCAATACGCCTGCACGAAACTGAAATATGGGCACGCCACGGTAATGGGACATGGTCCGTCAGTATCGAATCGCTACGTGAGACGGCTGCATCACCGATTGTTGTTGCTCGACGTGATGTCACCACCTTCAAAGAAGAAGATCTTGTCGTGATGCGTGCGCGACTCGTCTACCTAAGAGCCGTCGAGGAGGCGAAGTGCTCGCGCGTGCGCGAAGTCGAGACCGTCATCAACCGGGTGGCGTGTGAGGTTGGTGCAACGATACCGCCAACCTATCGATCCTTCTGTCGGTGGAGAAAACGCTACCAACCGTCACGTGATGCCATGGACGTGGTGCCGCGCCATGAAAACAAGGGGCGACGCGAAATCCTCGATGGTCCACTGCTCACGCTGGTGGAAGATGTCATCGAAACGCACTATCTCAATGGCCAGAAACTCAACGTGACGAGATTGTACGATCAAGTAGAGAATGCCATTGACGCTCATAACGAACGTGACCTGGAAAATCCGTTACCCACAATTAGTAGAGCGACGCTTTATCGTCATGTCGGGAAACTGAACAGCTATCTCGTCACCGCGGCCCGGGAGGGCCGCACCGAAGCACTGAAGCAGTATCGACCGGTGTTCCGTCGGCTCAAGACAAAACGACTCAACGAGCGGTGGGAGATTGACCACACACTGGTGAACTTGCTGTGCGTTTGCGAGCGCACCCGTATGGTCATCGTCCGTCCCGTACTGACGCTCATCATTGACGCGCACACACGCATGGTGATGGGGTTTCATATCGGGGCGCGCTCACCTGGCCAGGAGGAGGTCGGATGGGCAATGCAAATGGCCATGCTCAGCAAGCGCGATCTACTGAACCGATTAGGCCTGGGGCATCTTGAATGGTTGGCGCGAGGTGTAGCCGAGATGATCTTCGGTGACAACGCGTGGGAATTCCACGGCGGCGCCACACGAGCTGGCTGCGACGAACTGGGGATTTCACTCGTGTACTGCCCGAGCCGTGCACCATGGTTCAAAGGCCGTGTGGAGCGGTTCATGCGCACGATAGCGGAACAACTCTTCCATTTGATTCCGGGGACGACTTGGTCGAATACCAAGGATCGTGGAGAGTACCCGTCCGAGAAGCTTGCGTGTGTGACCCTCGAACAGCTAACGGTGTTTGTCGTGCGCTGGATTGTGGAGTGTTACCAGCACGCGCCACATCGTGGCTTGAAGGGCAAGACACCGTTTCAGGCATGGCAGGAAAGTGCACGGCTGACCCCTATCTACATGCCAGCCGATCCCGATCAGCTTTCCGTCGCGTTCTCGGACACCATTATGCGTCCGATCACGAACAGTGGCGTGACGTTTGATCACCTGTCGTACAACTCCAGTGCGTTGCAACTGCTTCGTCACAGCATCTCGGACGACGAAAAAGTCAAGGTTCGGTATTTCAACGAGCAGACCAGCTTTGTCTACGTCTACGACCCAAGGCAGAAGGAATACCTTCGCGTTGATTGCACCGACCCAGATTACACGAAGGATTTGACCAGATGGATGCACAACGAAGTCACCGGCACCATGCGAGACAGCAGCATCGATATCAACTCTGTCTCGCTTCGAAAAGCGCGTATCCGTCTCGCAGACGACATTGCCAAGGCAGAGCTTGATCAGAAACTCAAGAAGCGCAAATGGGTTGCGCAGATCAAGGGGAAGTCGAGCAAGGATCTTTTGTTGGGAGCCGCTGGCGGGAACGCCGTGGACGATTCCGCCCAGTCCGATCAAGTGGACTCCATGATCGTTAGATTCGATAGTGTTCCTGAATTTTCTGTTACGAAGCGCAATGAACGGTAAGGAGCTGATCATGAAGCGATTTAATGTCCGTAAAAGCATTGTCGAACATCCCGATTTCGTTACTGCGCTCAAGAGTATCGAGGAGATCCATCAATGGCTGCGGGAATCCGGTGAAGCAGGGTGTCTGGCGACGATCGGGGCGTCCGGAGCCGGAAAATCGACCGTGCTCGAATGCTATCGTGCCCAATTCCCGGTGCGAGAGGAGGTGTTGCGCCGGCACGTGCCGGTCCTCTATGTCATCGTGCCTGCAGTACCGACTGTCAGATCGCTGGCTGAAGCTATGTTGATTGCCTTGGGTGAAATCGCGCAAGCTGGGCAATCGAGTGCGCGCCTGACAGAGCAGATTGTCAAACTGGTACACGGCTGTGGCGTGGAGATCATCATGCTCGACGAGTTTCAGCACTTCGTCGAGGGCGATCGCCGTTCGCTGAGACAGGTTGCGAACTGGTTGAAGGTGCTGCTGGACCGGCTCCCGGCTGCTGTTGTGCTCGCGGGGCTGCCGTCGCTGTTGGGTGTGCTGCGAGTCAATGGGCAATTGCGGCGCCGATTTTCTCGCGTGACGGAGATGCGCCCGTTCAATGTAAACACCAACGAAGGCGCCAAAACGTTCATTGGCGTGATGCAGGCGCTCGCCAAAGATATGCCATTGCCGATGACGGATATTGTCGACAAGCGTGTCGTGATGAAGTTGTACTACGCAACTGCAGGACTGGTGGACTACATGTGCAAGCTGTTGAACGGTGCTTACCAGGTTGCCGAGAGACGCGGTGGGAAAAGTGTCACGCTGAACGATTTTGCCGCGGCGTTTCGCGTTCATATCTGGAAGGATGCACCGCCTTCTCGCGATCCCTTCGATTCGAAGTTTAATGGCGTTCCGCTTGACCAACCAGGTGAACCGTTTGCGGAGGACGTGCAATGACGACCCCTCTTCTTCTTGGCGTTGCTCCGCATCGCGGAGAGTCGCTCTCGTCGTTGCTGCATCGTGTTGCCGAGGTCAACGGGTTGAGTGGACCAGGGATGGTCCTGCGCCGCGCCGGCGTGGCTGCTGCTCGGCCGCGCTTTGCCTCGGAGGTCGAAGCGCTTGCCCGCGTTTGCCGGCTCTCCCCGGAATTGGTCCGGGCGATGACACCGTTGACCGTGGGCGCGATCGACCGTAGCGGGACGAAGCACGCGAAGATCAGCTTGTATGGCCACTGGGTCGAACCCGATGCAATCGTTGTTGGCGCCAACGAGCGCATATGTCCGCTGTGTATCGCTGAGCATCAACATGTGCTGGGTGTGAATGCTTACGTATTCGCGACGTGCTGCGTTGTCCACGGCGTCCAACTGCTCGATCGCTGTCCGGGCTGTCGGCGCGAAGTGTCGTCCATGCGGCCGGGCGTGGCGCGTTGTCAGTGCGGGACGGATCTCGGGTCGACTGCGTGTCAACCCGCGAAGACGGACGATCTGATGATCACTCGACTCATCGATCGACGCTGGCGCATGAGCTTTGAGCATGATGTGCCGGACTGTCCGCCAGGCGTTCCACCGGATTTCGCCGCGCTTGACCTTGGGGAGTTGCTGCGTGTGCTTTCGTTTTTGTATCGCGTCAGTGGTGCAACGAGCGGGTCGACAGACAAGGGGCTGCGCTCGAAGGCCATTTCCGAACTGACGCCGCGCATGCAAAAAATCAGACGGATCATGTCGGACTGGCCTCGGGGATTCAAGGAACTGGTCAACGCGGAGCGGCAATACCGACCTAGGTCGGGATCGATCCTGAGCTCAGCCCGAAGCGTTGAGCACATCTCCTTGCGTTTGTTCACGGAGTTGCCGGAGCCTCCGTTTGCCTTCCTTCATCGTGCATTGGTCGACGCAATAGGCGGCCAAGCGGTGCAGGCCGTGTGACGGGGTGTTGTCAATGAAATGTGGCGATCCGATTCGAATCGGATCGCCACAGGTTCCGACGTGGGACTTCGAATCTGGGTGAGGTGAACATCATGAAAGCGTGCCGCTGCGGCACATGGCGATCCGAATGCATGGTCGAGCGCGTGCCTGAAGAGGTTTGGAACAGGCTCCTGACCCTTGTGCAGAAAATGGTCAACGAGTCAGGCAGGCCGGAGGGATTTGATGCGAAAAAGTGGTTGTGTACGTGGCTACTCGAAGAGGTGCCGTCACTCGGGTGGAAGAAGCCGGTTACGTACCTCGATACCGCCGACGGAGAGGAACTGGTGGCCCTGACGCGGCAGAGCATGCAGACAGGCGCTTACCGCTAGGAACGAGCACTGAGTCGATCTGGAATTCGATATGGAAAATCAAAGTTGGGTGCCGTGTTTCGCAAGGCCAGCGAATGCGATGTTACGGCCGCCGCTTGCGCTTCGCGTCGAACCCTATATCGACGAGTCGTTGTCGTCGGTGCTCATGCGCTTGGTGGATGCCAACGGCTTGAGAGGCGTTGGGGCGTTGCTGCGCGACGCCGGTTGCGTTGCGTTCGGTCCGCTGGTTTCCGCCGAGATTGCGGAATTGTCTCGTGTTTGCCGGATCGGTCATTCGACGATGAGATCGATGTGTCCGGTCGAAGTCGGTGGGCGAGCACGAGGGGCCGCTTTCGGTTACGCGATTGGCCATCATGTGATTGAGGCCAGGCATCTGCTTGTTCGAGAGCGCGAGCGAATTTGCCCTTTGTGTCTCCGTCAGGACGGGAGAATGCTTGCCGCGCATCGCCTTACATGGATGACGGCGTGTCCTACGCATGCTGTTCAACTGCTTGACACTTGTCCCCAGTGCGAGAAACCGATCACGGTGACGCGGCCGAACATGATGCAATGTCGATGTGGTTTGGATTTCTCGCTCACTTCGCCCGTGGCATGCGCTGCGGTGGAGGCGTTGAATACACGCAATCTGTACCAGTGCTGGAGTGCACCGACAACGACAGGATCTCGACTTCCTGAGGTTATGGCGGCAGTAGAGAAACGAATTGACCGCCAGCATGCCGTTGAAATAATGAGGAGTACTGGCACGATCGATCGGCGGGGAGTTCCGTTGCATCGGATACGGAACGCGTTAGGGTTCAACTGATTCGCGAGGAGGCAGACGCATTATGGACGCGTGTCGATCGATGTCATGGTGAAGGAAGTGGTACTAGTCGAAGAGAGGCATGGTGGTTGCCATCTAACTGTGGAGGAGCAGATCGAAGCGACGATTGTCGTGACCAATACGACTGGTCATTAGGGCTATTCGAGTGAAGTGGCCCGTCGCATGATGGAGATCCGGTACAAAAGCTCAGACCATCCGCACAAGAGAATTTTCGAATTTGACCGCTTCTGTTTAGCCGGTGAGATCGTGCATTCCTATCGACAGGTCTTTAACATACAGTACTTGGATTTCACTTTTTATTTCATTTTCCTTTCCATGAACATTGCTTTCGAATCTCCCGATCAATATGACGTGATCGCCCTCATTGCTGAGTTAGATGCCTATCTGAATACCCTGTACCCACCGGAGAGCATTCACATCCTTGACCTTGCGGCGCTGAAACAACCAGAGGTTCTTTTCGCGGTCGCGAGGGATAGTGCGGGCGAGGCGATCGGCTGCGGGGCGATTGTTCTCTCCTCTGAGTTTGGCGAACTCAAGCGCGTGTATGTAAATCCTCGCGGCCGGGGGCAAGGTGTAGCCAAGGGACTACTGGTTTTGCTCGAATCTCGGGCGATAGAGGTCGGCTGCACATTGCTCAAGCTGGAAACTGGACCGCATCAACATGAGGCGCTGGCTTTATATGAGTCGGTAGGCTATGAGCGTCGTGGACCGTTTGGCGAGTACGCGAGCGACCCGCTGAGTGTATTCATGGAGAAACGCATCGCAACCTGAGTACGTGAGTTTCCCGACCAGAATGTTGAGCGTCTGCTGCTCAAGATCCGGTTACCCAGCCAACGTGGCTTCGAAGTGCGCTTCGAGACGTCCATCAGCCATTGGGCTCGAGTGGATTTCGAGCAGGCCCCTGTTGCCTGCTATAACGAACCCGGGCATCGGCGTTCAATCTGGTCGCATTCGAGTCACCAGCCTCTGCGGCTGGCTCGGTGAACATCAGGGCCCGCCGATTTTGCAGCGCTGCCGCACGTAAGCGGTCGAGCGCTTCGGCGTTGCTCTGCTTGAGATTCAGTGTAATCGGATGAAGGTGGTCTTGCTGGGTGAAGCCGGGAAGCGCAAGTGTCACAACCAAATGCTCGTCGCGCTAGAACGGCGACGCCGCGATGCCCAACTAGCCATGGGCACGACAGCACGATGCTCCAGGCTAAGTTAGCCCGTAACGCTTGGCGAGCAACGTCGCGGCGCCCGCGATCTAATTTTATTTGATGTGGTCAAAAAAAAGTTGACATGGCCCTTTTGATCTGAAAAGATCAGACGAAATCCTGAGAGAAATAATCCCTGCCTTACTTGTCTGACTTGTCTCGATTTGTAAGAAATATGAAATATTCGAAATTGCAGTCTGGTTAGAGTTAACCCTCACCGAGTCAGTGATAAGCCAACATGCTTTTTGCAATCCGTGACTGTTTTGGTTATGGTGCGACAAGTATGCGGTTTGCCTTGAGTTCGCCTCTCATGAATAAAATTATGGAAGAGGAAATTCGTTAAAATTCAGGTGAGGGCTGTCTGAAATGCATGGGGCGCCAGTCGGTATGATGGATCTCCCAAAAAAAGAAGATGCGTCTGATAATTATCCGAAGTCTTTCGGGGATCATTTGCGACCGTCTAGATCGTCATAAATATTATTCGGGTGTTTTACCGGGAAGTCGATTTGCGGGTTCTGTATTCGTTTGATTTCAAATTCCACGGCTGTAACTCGGTCGGGAGTTTCGTCAGGCATTGTGCTTCTGATTTTGATATTTTCACAAGGGTATCAAGTGAACAACAAGAAAACCATCGTTGTTGGTTACAGTGCCGCTGCACTTGGCTCGCTTCAACAGCTTCGCCCCGAGGGCTCAGTAATATTGATTGACGAGCCAGACGTAATCCGGAAGCGCCACATCGACGTCGAAGTAAAGAAATACAGTGTAGTAGATCGATTGATTCCATTCGAATACCAACGGAAGGGTGCGGCGGATATTTTTTTTGGCGAACATCGGCCGGAAAATATCGTCAGTGTTGTACCGATCCAGGAGTACGCCACGCCGTTCGCTGCAAGACTTGCTGAGCGCCTGAATCGGCCGGGCGCGAGCTATGGGGCCAGCCTTATCATGCGCGACAAACACCGGCTTCGCGCGGTATCGAAGGCGTTCGGCATCCACAACCCTGCGTCGAAAATCGTTGAGAGTTTCGAGGAGGCGCGCGCATTCATGGTCGCGCACGGCGGCTCCGTCATTATCAAGCCGGCGAACCGTCAAGGATCGGTCGGCGCTGTGATCGTTCGTAATGCGGCCGATATCGAGGACGCGTGGGGTAAATCACAGACGCGAGACGAAGGCGTCATGGTGCCTGACCGCGGTTTCGAGCAGATCACGTTGGTTGAACAATTCGTCGAGGGCCGCGAATTCAGCGTAGAGGCGCTGGTGGTCGATGGGTGCATGATCTTCTCCAACGTCACGCAAAAGGAACTGTTCGAAGGTGCACATCCTGTCGAAAGCGGTCATACGGTTCCAGCGACGATCGACAGCGGTCTGACGGAGCAACTCGTTTCGAATACGGGGAAAGTGATCGAAGCAACGGGCTTCCGAACCGGTATCGTCCACTGCGAATGGATGCATGACGGAACAGATGCCTATCTCATCGAGTGCGCGGGACGATTCGCGGGTGACGGCATCATCGATCTCATCGAGCGCGCGTATCGGTTCGATATCGTAAAGGCCTACCACGCGATCATGAGGGGCGAGCAGTTGTCGAATCTCCCGGTGCAAGCTGAGAAAACGGCAAAGGTTCGTTTTGTCGGCGGTAAGACGGGAACAGTCTCCGAAGTTCGCTTGGACGAGGCGATGCTTCGCAAGTCTGGCATCGCACATTTCTCCGTGACCGTGCGCGCCGGGGACAAGACGGTCGAGCCATCCATGTCGTGGCAGCGCTTGGGTTCGGTCACCGTCGAGGCCGATACCCCCGATTCCGCCGAACAGTTGATCTCCGACGCAATCGCGGCAATCAACATTTCCTACGCTTAGGATCCACTCGGCACATCATCATTCAGAAAAATTATTCGTTCTGTGCGATGTGGGCCGTCTGATATGTCCCGCGCATGGAGCGGGCCAAAGGAACACGTCATGCATGTCTCCCACTCGTGCTTCAACGAGGCATCGAATTTTCAGGTCCCGCCTGGATCGGAAGCCACTCAGTCGATTATTCGGCCGTATAACGACGCCGCTCTGACCGGGTCTCCTGACCGAGTATTCATGCCAGCTAGCCTAGGGCAGGTAAGAGCCGTGATTGAACAGGCTCGCGTCTCGGGCGCGAGCTTGAGCGTGCACAGCACGGGTCACGATTTTGAGGGGCGATCTCTCGACGGCGAAATGATCGTTCACATGGGTGCGTTTACGTCCGTCAACTATGACCCGAGTACCGAGGTCGTGACAGTTGGCGGAGGGGCGCGAATCAGTGACGTCTACAAAGTACTGTCGGCCCACGGACGAGCGATACCGACCGGAACCAGTTTGGATGTTGGCATCACTGGCCTGACCCTAGGAGGTGGTGCTGGATACACGTCGCGTCGTTACGGGCTGGTCTGCGATTATTTGTTGGAGGTTGAGATCTGCACATTTGCCGGCGAAGTGCTTCATGTCACAGATCATTCGCACCCGCGCCTGATGCGCATGCTGCGTGGTGCCGGCGCGGGCACATTCGGCATCGTTACCCAGCTCAAGCTGAAGACGTTCGCGGCAACCTCCGTCACCAGCTTTCGGGCCAACTGGCCGGCTTCTGTTGGGGCCCGCCATCTAGCCGATCTGGAGCAGATTCTGATCGAGGCGCCACGTGAATTGAGCATGCGGATCGGTGCGAATGTAACGGGATCCGAACGGGTGGCGACCATCACGCTGTCGGGCCAGTTTCAAGGCGATGGGCAGGCGGAACTCCCCCGCATCTTCGGATCGATTGCGCGTACAGCAGGCTGGACGCAATCAACAACAAGTTTTTACGACGCGATGATCAGCGCACGTCATCAGACTAGCGGCGGCGCTTTCAAGATTAAGAGCCGGTTCGCCGCCAAAGCAATGGGTGCGCCAGCCTTGGGCGAGATTCTCGACTACCTCGACACCTGGACGCCTACTCAAAATGAAGACGGTGCAGGTTTTGGTCTCTTCGCTTGGGGTGGAGCAATTCGTGATTTTCCAGTCGAGCGCTCGTTTATGCCCGCGCGCCATTCGGAATATCTTGCCTCGTTCGACACGTCTTGGACGTCACGCGAATCGCCAGTCCAGGTCGCGGCCCAACTCCGTTGGTTGAAAGAACTTGACAACATAGGCGCCCGATATCTTAGCGATATCGCCTATCTGAACTTTCCCGATTCGGACGATGACCAGTTCTTTGAGCGTCATTTTCCGTCCGACTTAAGAGAGTACGAAGTACTTCGCTTGATGTACGACCCAGGAAACATCTGCAGACAGGCTTCTCGCTGCGTACACATTTAATCCGGCTAATCTGAGTGGAGCAGTATGAATCAGGCTACATCCTCCTTGACCGTGCGCACCTTTCTCAAGGAACTTTCCCCTGAAGCACGGTTTTTGTTTTTCGGGGCGTTCCTGAATCAGTTGGGCTATGTCATACAGGGCTATTTGATTGCCTACATGCACATGAACAGTTTTTCCCTGGATCAAGCTGGACTTGGATTGGGGCTGTTCAGTGCTGCTTCGATATGTGGCACGTTCATCGGCTCCACATTGAGTGAGCGTTTGGGCTATGGCAAAACCATTGCCTTGGCTTCATTTGGCTTGGCGATGACGGTTCTGCTGATTCCGCGTGCGGTGATATCGAGTGAGCCGGCTTGGGTCTGGATGGGGGCGCTTGTACTGTGCGGATTGTTTGCGCAGATGTCACGCCCTGCTTCTGGCGTAGTACTCAGCGAACACGTTCCCTCGCAATATCGCGTGATGGGGTTTTCTATGTTCCGAGTGGCCCTTAACGTTGGTGGAGCGTTGAGTCCTCTGCTCGCAACCGCATTGATCCCCCATGGTTGGTACTACGTATTCGGATTGAGTGCCGTCTGCAGTGCTGGGTACGGCTTGATTGCCTGGCTCAAATTGTCGGGCGGCACGATACCGACGTCCAACTCGCTCTCTCCTCAACAGGTGGCGCCCGTGAGCTGGCTCTCGATTGTTGCAGATGGGAAATTCGTCTCGTTCCTGATGGCGATGTTCCTGAGTTCGGTCGTGTTCACTCAATTTACCTCGACGGTTCCGGCTGCTATCGAGAGCAAGGGGCTCCCACTTGCAAGCTACAGCTCACTTTTGACGATCTACGCGATTGTTCTAGTCGTACTCGAATTGAAGATCAGCGCCGTTGTAAGCAAGTTCAGCGACTGGATTCCGGCGACCGTGGGTACCACGCTCATCTGCCTAGCTGTTACCGCGATCGGGTACTCGATTGGCAATGACTGGCTGATGAAGATCAGCTCCGCCTTCGTCGTGCTCGGTGTCATGATTAGCGGTCCGACCATGTTTGCGTATCCGGCGAAATTCCCGGTCGCGATTCGTAGTAGATGCATTGCAGCCACCCAAAGTGCGTTTTTCGCGGGTATGACAGTTGGTCCAGTTGTTGGCCTCTATATGTTCAGGAATTTCGGATCAACCGTCTGGCTGGGGTGCCTGATGCTTGCCGTTATTTCCGGGGGGTTGGTGGTCGTGGGTATTAAGCATGATGGTCATATCGCAACAACAAAGGATCAGAACCATGTCGAAAGCGTCTCTTGATGCAAAGATTGCCGAGTTTCGCAAGCTACACGAGCACGGTGCCTTGCTGCTGAACAATTGCTGGGACGTTTTTACGGCGAAGATAGCTGAATCGGTCGGCGCGAAGGCCCTCGCGACAACCAGTGCGGGCGTGGCGTGGAGTCACGGTGTGCCTGATGGCCACCATGCGACGCGAAACCTCGTTTTGCAAGGCGCCGCGGCGATTGTTGCGCAGACGGCGCTACCGGTAACCGTCGATATTGAGGATGGTTTCGTGTCGCAGGGAGACAGCAGGACCGTCGTGGTCACCGCGCTCATGGAGGCCGGCGTGGCCGGCGTCAACATTGAGGATTCTCAAGATAGGCGCCTGCTTTCTATCGAAGGTGGAGTTGCGCGTCTCAAGGCATTCAGGGCAGTTGCGTCGTCGATGTCCTACCCGCTTTTCATCAACGCTCGCATCGATGCCATGCTTCGACAGGAGTGTAACGACTCTGCCGCACTAATTGAGCGGGCGAACGCGTACCTCACGGCGGGAGCGGATTGCATCTTCATTCCAGGGCTTACGGATTTGACGCTTTGCCGATTAATTTCATCTTCAATTTCAGGACCACTAAATACAATGTCACTGCCGGGTTCTCCGACCGCCGCCCAGTTCTTTGAGGCAGGTGTCGCAAGGGTCAGCGCCGGATCATTCCACGCGGAATCGGCATATGGTCATGTGCTAACGCAGATGCGTCATTTCCAGGAATCCGGCATGCTTGATCCGTCCGAACATCATCTGGGATATGTCGACGCCAATGCCCTGTCGCATGGAGAGCACGTCTGATGACAGTGATTGGAGATATTGGAGCCGAATTACTGGATCTCCGAATCGCGTTCGATCCGCTGGATGATGCCCTGAGAATGGTGTCGACGGGTGCGCATGCGTTCCCCGATATGTCGGACGAGTCCCTGGCTGAGATGGCTGGACGTCTCTCGACGTTGGATACCATGCTTCAATCCGGCGAGATTGAAGGCGATGCACATGGCATTGGAGTAGCGCGCCAGCAAACGCGAGATCTGGGTCAGCGGATCGATATGAGGTTGTGGGCGACGTTCGTGAGCGGCTACGATCATTCCCCGCTCGGACGGATCAGTGGGGGGTTGTCGCAAATCAGCATGGAAAGCGAGGCGCAAAGCGCCCGCTTCGAAAAGCTGCTGTTGTCGGCCGGTCGCTTCATCGATTCATGTATTCCTGGAACGGTGGCTGCTGCGAGAACGGGACGTGCGCCAATAGAATGGAGCGTACGTGAAGCTATACGGCAATGGGAGAGTCTGCTGTCCGAGGACGGCGCCGCGCTAATACCGGAAGCCACTTGTCCCGCACGCCGTACCGTACTGATGGAGCAATTCATCGAACACGTGGGGCCGTCGGTCCGCGAGTACATCCATACGCTTAAGGATGTCGTTCTCCCATTGGCACGTTCAGACGAGCAGCCGGGACTTTGCCACATCACCTCGGGATCGAACCAATACGAGCAGCTGGTCGCATCGCACACGGATGACTTCGGCACTATCGACGAAATTCATCGTCTAGGAGAATCGGAGGTCGCGCGTATCCACGATCGGATTAGCGCGATCACGGGTTTGCACCCGCGAGATCTCCAGGCATTTCTCGTCACGCAGGAGCGTTCGCCATCCGCATTGGCGTTTGCTCAGGCGGATGACGTGCGGGCCTATGTCGAACGCGTAGTAGAGCGCGCGCGCAGTGATTTCTCCCGTGTCGTCGACATGACCTGCGTTGGGGAGCTAGCTGTCGTCGACATTCCAGAGCATTTGTCCAATTCGTCGCCGATCGCCTATTACCTCCCGGGCGATAGGCCCGATCACGGCGGGCAACTCCGCCTGAACGTCCAGAAAATACTCCGCGCGAATCGAGGAATCAGCTTGGCATTGCTCGCGCACGAAGGTATTCCTGGGCATCACGTGCAGTTCGAGTATGCGAGGCAAGCAGCACTCCCTCCCTTTCTCGCAAGTGCGTGGTTCAACTCGTTCATTGAGGGGTGGGGACTCTATGCAGAGGAGCTGGCCTCAGAAGCCGGCTACTACCAGGATCCGGTGGAGTCGATCGGAAAACTTAGGATGGAGTTACTTCGCGCGGCGCGGCTAGTTGTCGATACCGGAATTCACTCGTACGGCTGGACGAGCGCTCGAGCGTCTGAGTATCTGCAAAATTTCGCACTGCTCAGTGAGAATGTCGCAGTGAGTGAAGTGCGGCGCTATACGGAATATCCGGCACAAGCTTTGTCGTATACCACCGGAAAAATGAAGCTGCTAGCATTGCGTGACGCCCAACGAAATGCACTTGCAGCCGAATTTGATCTCGGGAATTTTCATTCTAAATTACTGAAATTCGGTGCCGCGCCGGTCTCTGTCCTTTCTCGAGAATTCGGGAAAATAACCTCTTAGTGTCGTACGTGCTCTTCATCATGTCACCCACGAAACGGAAGTGTCGTGAGTGACTGGTCTAATGTTACAAGGAGTAAAAATGCGTGATGTGGATTTGCTTCTCATCGGCGGTGGCCCCGCAAATATTGCTTTTGCAGTCGCACTCGAAGAGTGCGAACAGGGCGAACGTTTAGAAAGCGTCGTCATGTTGGAAAAAGATGACAGTATCAGCTGGCACCGGAATATGCTGTTTGACAGCGCAGTTTCTCAGGTCTCTTTTCTCAAGGACTTGGTGACACTTCGCGACCCGACCAGCCGATTCACTTTTCTGAATTATCTGCACGAGAAAGGGCGGCTGGAGGAGTTCGTCAACCTGATGTCGTTTTTTCCGTATCGTAGGGAAATTGCTGACTATCTCCAGTGGGCCGCGGACAAACTTACCAAGACCGAGGTCAAGTACGGCCAGGCGGTCGAGGAAATTCAGCCTGTCCAGAATGGCGACGGCACAATTCAGGGGTGGCAAGTGACCACGAGCACGGGTACGGCTTATCGGGCGAAGCGTCTCGTCTTCGGCGCGGGGCGGGACGCCCATGTGCCTCCGCTATTCGCCGGCATTCACTCTGATCGTCTATTTCATAGCGCCCAATTTCTAGCTCAGGTTGAGCGATGCGATCCAGAAACCGTGGGCAAGATCGCCGTGATTGGCGGTGCGCAAAGTGGCGCAGAAATTTTCCAGGCCTGCATCGAGAAATTCCCCACCGCGCAAACATCCCTGATCATGCGATCGGTTGGCTTGTCCACGTACGGTGGGAGCAAGTTCATCAACCGAGTCTATCAGAACGACTACATAGACCGCTTCTACGAAGCCAGCGACCAGACGAAGCAAAGAATTCTGAAGGAAATGCATCTGACGAATTATTCGGGCGTGTCTGCTTCCACGATGGAGTCGCTGTTCCGATTCCATTACCTGCAGGCGCTTAGCGGGAAGGAATCTGCTCGGATGCTGACTCAATGCGAGCTTACTTCAGCTCGTGAGCATGGCAACAAGATTGCACTGTCGTGGAACGACAAGGTGTCCAACACCGACCATCAGGAAGAGTTCGACCTGGTTATCCTCGCAACCGGTTATGAAAATCGCATGCCAACTCTGTTGAATTCAGTGGTGCAGTCGCAAAATGGAGGTGCGCCGACTATTTCTCGTGCTTATAAATTAGGTATCCAGACTACAAAAGACTGTTCGGTGCACGTTCAAGGAATCTCGGAGGCGTCGCACGGAATTTCTGACACGCTGCTAAGTGTTATATCAACCAGAGCGCGAAGGATTCTCCTCGACATTCTTGAGCACCCAGTCGTACCCAACTCAGGGGGCTGCTCAGTGACGTCTCCCCACAGCTCTGTGCGGAACGATGATGCATTCGTTGAGTCTTCGGAGGTCCTCCAACAAGAAGGGGTGAGTTATGTTTGAGAAGAGAGAGTTGAATCGCGACGAGCTCAAATTCGAAAATAACCTCCATGCTCAGCGTCTCGTGCCATGGCCGCTACTCAACGCTCCATTCGAAGGGTCGTGGTGCGTAATCGCGCCCGGTACTCGATCCACTGCGCACGCCCATCATGAATATGAAATATTCATTGCAATGAACGGTAGCGCGCGGCTGGAGACGGAAGGAAATTCCATCCCCTTCAATGTCGGTGACATCGTGCATTTCACGCCCAATACCGAACACTCGATCGTGAACATTGGAGATGAACCATTCGAAATGTATAGCATCTGGTGGGACAAGGACATGGCTGAACGTTTCCTCGAAACTCATCAAACCACGGAAGCCTGAGATGCGTGAAACCCTGATTATTGCCCCCCCGCCCACCCCGAACGGTGACCTTCATGTCGGCCACATGGCGGGCCCCTATTTGGCCGCGGATATCTTTGCTCGTTACCGTCGCGCTGGCGGAATGCGGGTGAATTATGCGACCGGAACCGATGACAGCCAGACCTACGTCGTTACGAGCGCCGAAAAACTGGATATGACGCCGGCGTCACTGTGCCGCGAGGCCGCAAGCGACATTAAGGCCTCGCTGGAGGCATGGGGCGTCGAACTGGACGGATACGCGCCCTTCGACGATGAGTACAAGAGGATGGTTCGTGATTTCCTCGTGCCGCTCCACGCCGAAGGGGTTTTCAAGTTGAAGACGGTCAGGTTGCCGTACTCGGTTGTGCGTCAAGAGTTCATGGTCGAGTCCTATGTCAGCGGCGATTGCCCGGAGTGCTTGGGGTCGACCCGCGGAGGTCTCTGTGAATCATGCGGGCATCCGAACAACTTTGACATGCTTATCGACCCGCGGTCCACTCGTGCGCCGTTCGAGCAACTGGAATATCGCGAGGTCGACATCCTCGTCTTCCCGGTCGAGGAGTACCGAAGCCAGCTCGAGGCGTACTACGAGCGCGTGAACGGTCGCTGGCGGCCTCACATTCTGCATTTGATGCGTGAACTATTGAGCAAGCCGCTGATTGATTTTCCGATTACATATCCGATCGCTTGGGGGATCAAGGCGCCGTTCCCCGAAGTAGAAGGGCAGGTGATCAATGCATGGGCCGAGGGTATGGCGGCATCCATGTATTGTTCTCATTGCGGCGATGACCGACGCGCGAACATTGATTCGACCTGGTTACGTGAGGCTGACGCGGAACTCGTTTACTTCCTCGGCTTCGACAATTCCTATTTCTGGGGTGTGACGCACCTGGCGCTGCTGATGGCTCATCGGGGTAAGTACATTTTGCCCACGACGATCGTCCCGAACGAATTCTACGAGCTCGAGGATTCGAAATTCTCTACAAGTCGCGGGCACTTGATCTGGGCAAGGGATCTGATTAAGGAGGTGCCACGCGACTACGCTCGGTTCTACCTGTCTCTGACATGTCCGGAAAACAACCGCAGTAGTTTCAGCCGGGAAGGATTGGTCAAGGCGATCAACGAGCGGCTGGTCGCGCCATGGAATGCGTTGATCGACGCTTACGCTGCATTTGACCCTGTCCCCCCGTTATCTCGGTCCGAGAACCGCGACCCGGCCGTCGAGCAGATGGTGTTGAGGCGTGATACCTGTTTTGCACTGGATACTTTCAGTCTGCGAGCGGCGACGGACTGGATCACGCAGAACATAGCGCGCATCACACGCAACCTGCGGGAGCAAACCTATCGAACCATCGACCGAGCCAACGCGGAAATCGCCGCGTTGGTCATCGGCATGGCGCCAATCATGATCGATCACCACGCGCGACTCATTTCTCTCGGCGTGTACGAGCAAGCGAAAAGCGGTAATGCGCGGCTGAGCTTGGCCGGGATGAAGCCGCTGTGACCAACCGCCTGGGGCGCGCGCGCGTCGCGGTGATCGGCGCAGGCGTGATTGGATTGCTGTTTGCGCTGCGCTGCGCGGACGATTGCGTTTCCGTCGAGGTGTTTGACGCCGAGAGTTTGCCGAACGAGAAAGGCCGGTCTATAGATATCTCGCGACTTTTCCGAATCGTGCACCCGTCGAACGGACCATTGCAAGCGCTATCGCTTCGTTCGCTGCCGTTCTGGCTCAAGTGGGATCGGGAAAGTGGCGGGCAGCGGCTGATCCCCATCGATTGCTATCGCAGTCTGGATGAGCCGGGCCTGGCACTGGCGCTGCAGCAATACGAGGCGCTCGGTCTGCCCTGGAGAGTGTACGAAGCCGGCGAAGCTAATCCGTTGACCCGGCATTACCGATTTCCGGAGAACCGACGGCTCCTGGCAGGCGGTGATTCTTACATTTTGAATAGCCGTGCCATTTTGTTGGACATGATCGAGAAAGTGAGGTCTCGCCCGAATGTCAATCTCCGCACATGCTGCCGCGTGGATGACGTGACGGAGCAAACCCACGGGGTGCTGAGCGTCACCCATGCGGGTGGCTCAACCGAATTCGATGCTGTGTTCATCGCTACGGGAGATCCAACGCTTGCCGTGAAGCTGTGCGCTGCTGATCAAAGTCCGAAGCCGGAAGCGCGCACGCAGTTTTATGTGAATGTGCGCCTCGACGACCAGCAGCATGGTGCTCCCCTGCCTCCGTTGCTCGATTTCGGTGATGCAATGGGAACCTGGACGGTTCCAGGTTTCGATCCGCACTGGCTCAAGGTCAGCGCCGCTCGATTGACACTCGCCGAGGAAACTTATTCGGGAGGTGTCGAAGCGCTTATCGATAGCTTGCTTGCGATGCTTAAGCATCGCACCACCAGGATCGAACCTCGTTTCATGACCTACTACGAACATCCACATCGTATCGAGCGTGAGATTTCGTATGTCAAGAAGACCGCGCTAACCCACGTTTATGCACTCGAGGCGTGCGACGCAGTTCTGTTTAAGGCAGCTCCCGCCATTACGGACGCGCTGTATCACACGATATTCGAGGCATGACTCGCATGGCGCAAATCGTCGGCTTTGCGCCAGCTCCAAGTATCAATACGGAACATACAACTGATGAAATTACTCGCCATTGAAGTTTCCCAATTCGGGAGCTACTTCGAACCTCGCTACGAGCGGATCGAGCAGGACGGCTCCGAGGTTTACGTCTTGTCTGGCAACGCGGAATCCGACCACTGGAAGGAAGGACGCTTATGCGTCGCTGGTAGCAAGAGCTTCGAAGACTTGATCGAGGCTGCGAAATCTCTGCACGTCGCGCAGCGATTCGACGGAGTCTTCACCTTCGCCGAAAGCAGTGTGATCGCCGCTGCGGCCATCGCCGAGGCGCTGGACTTGCCGAGCATCGGCGTCGACGCCGCTACTCGGTGTAGGAACAAGTACTACATGCGTCAGGAGCACGCTCGCTTGGGGGCGCCTCATCCAGCCTTCGATCTCGTCCCGACCCTAGATGCGGCGCTGTCAGCTGCAAGCCGGATTGGTTATCCCGTCATCTTGAAACCGACGCTTGGCGCGGGCAGCCAGTTCGTCTACAAGATCCATGACGCAGAGGAGCTGCAGACGCTTTATCCGAAGGCGTTGAATGGCATTCAAAGTATGTCGCACATCGCCAATGAAGGTCAGCCCGAAACGCGCGGACCGCATTCGCTGCTGCTTGAGAGTTTCCTCGATGGACGGGAGTTCTTGATTGAAGCGTATATATGGGACGGCGAGACGGTTTTGGGGTCTATCGTGGATCGTGTCACGCTCGAGGGCAATCATTTCGACGACGATGTCCACCATGCCCCCACGGATCTGACGCCGGAGCAAATCAAGCAAGTGCGTGACGCGGTTCACCAGGGCGCAGTTGCACAAGGGCTCCGCCGCAGTGTCATGCACGCTGAAATCCGCTTTCATGAAGGTAAGCCCTATATCCTGGAGATCGCAGCACGGCCGGGAGGCGGCGGACTCGATTTCATGGCGAGACTTTCCGCTGGATACTGCCCGCTGCGGGCAACCATTGACATCGCCTGCGGAAAGCGTCCTGAGCACAGCGCCTATACGCCGACGGGCAAGGATACCTTCGCCCTGTGCCTGATTCCCGATGAGGGCGAGATAGCCAGTATCGCGGTGCCTCAGGAGATTCTGGACGACCCATCCGTTTTCTTGCTGAAGATGGTTGTCTCCGCGGGTTCGACAATCAGGCGCCCCCCCAATGGAAATGACATTGGGGGGTTCCTTGGTGTCTATGGTGCAGGTCGAAACGAGACTGAAATCAAGGCCAAACGCTATGCGGCGGCCATTGCGTTCGAAATGAAATGATCCCTAGTCGCAAACTGGGGCTCGCGATCGCTATGGGTGAAGATGCCACATCGCACACCCAAACGTTCTTGGAGGCGGTGCAGCACTGTCTAGCCGTGCATCCGGCGTTCGCGAACATCGAAGTGATGATTTCGAATGACCGGAAGTGCCGGGACGGCGGGAAAGTGGCTGCTTCCGAGCTTCTGCGTTGGGGGGCGGAGGTGATCGTCGGGCATTACTCGAGCGCGGCGGCGCTCGGTGCGTTGCCGCTTTATCTCGACCGACACCTCCCAGTGCTACTTCCCGCGGCCACGTCGATCGAGCTGGAGGATGTGAGTCGGGCCGGCTCGCGGCGGGTATACCGCTATCAGCGCAGCGACGCCGTACTCCTGGAGAAGTGCATCTGTGAAATCAGAAATACCGGGCATGAGGGGGGGGCGTATTTCCTCGTCGAGGACACTGTTTACGGCGAGGCGTTCCGCGCACTGCTGGCAAAGTGGGTGGGTATTTCGGTGATCGGATCGCTGCGCGATGGGATCGACCAGGACGGCTTCTATGTCGTCCTAGGGCATGACCGCTTCGTGATGGAATCAGTGGGTTTGCTGACAGCCCGCCCCATCACGGGGCTGGTACTGCTGGACGATGCCTACCATCCGGGTGCGCTGCACGCAGTTCGACACATACCCAAGCACCTCTTCACGTTGGTGAGCCGGCTGATGTTCGACGATGGAACTGAGCACCGCCCTTTCTGGAACGAATCGAGGCTCGCGTTAGCGACTGCAGCAAAATTCCTCGGAGCGGCAGAACAAGCTTCATGCGCTTTTCGCGGCTTCGACGAGAATGGACTTTATTCGCGGGCGGGATATGTGATGCGCGCGTTATCTAAGCCCCGCTCCTTTGGGGCTCGGCCCACAATCAAATAGGAATCGAGACATGATGAAGAAGCGTCTTTTGATGGTCGGTGGTTGGAGTGATCTCTACAGGGCGATCAAGGCCCTCGGGTTCGACCTAACTGTCCTTCAAAACAAGGAAGATATCGCAACGGATGATGTTCGACTAATCGACCAACTCGTAACGACGATTCGGGGCGCGGACGAAGTGGTTACCATCGCGCGGTCGCTGCATGCAATCCGCCCCTTCGATGCCGTCGTTTCCTTTCAAGAGCAGGGGGTGCTCAATGCTGCCAAGATTGGCGCGGAACTTGGTCTTCTTGCCAACCCGCTAGGTCCGGTCGCTCTCACCCGAAATAAAGGGCTTATGCGCGAGCACATGGCGAAGGGTGACTTCCCGTCGATCCCATTCGGCGTTGTTGCGAGTGGAGAAGAGATCAGAGCGTTTGGTGCGAAGGTTGGCTATCCCATCATTGTCAAACCGATTGAAGGGCTCGGTAGTCACCACATCAAGAAACTCTATAGCGGGGACGGCGCCAATCAGGCACTCTCGGAGATCAGGATCGACTATCCAGGGGTTAATCCGATTGCGGAGAAATTCGTGAGCGGCCCAGAAGTCAGTGTCGAGGCAATCAGCTGGAACGGTGTACATGAAATACTGGCGGTCACCGACAAGCTCCATACTGGCGAGCCATATTTCGTGGAAGTCGGCCATACGATACCTTCCCGGTTGCCGAAGGAGACGATTGATCGAATCCACGAGATGACTCGTTTGTTTCTGACATCGATCGGGCATCAGCATGGGCCGACTCACACGGAAATCATCGTTGGTGAAAGCGGCCCCGTCATCATCGAATCGCATACGCGCGCGGGCGGCGATCGCATCTTCGAACTGGTGGAACTGACGTCGGGCATCAACATGTTCGAACACATGCTGCGTGGGCTGCTCGGTAAGAGCAATGAAACCGAGCGACAGGTGTCCGCCGGTGGCGCGGCGATTCGGTACATGCATTTTTCGCCCGGGCGGGTGGAGGAGATCGTTGGCCTGGAAGACGCCCGTCAGTGCGATGGCGTGATCAGGCTTGACCTCAAGGTGAAGAATGGCGACATGCTGAGGCCTGTCACTCAATCCATCGAAAGGCACGGTTATGTGCTGGCGGTTGGCAAGGATGCGGAAGAAGCCGCTGCACGCGCCGATGCTGCCGTGAAGAAAGTACGCGTAGTACATACGACTGAATCGGATGTGCTGGGTGCCGAAACTGCAAATGCAGCGGAAGTGAGCGTAGCAAATTAGTTTCTGGATCAGCCACCCACGCAACTTGAGTCATCGGCATCGCCAATGCCGCGCCGATTTCTAAACAAGAACACAGGGCAGCGCATGTCTGAATCGAAAGCCGCCGTTGTCGTAAATATTGCATCGATCACACATGATCATTTTTTGCATCGCGCAAACAAGATTCTTGCAGAGATCAGGTTTACGTCCTTGGTCGAACTTGTTGAGGAGACCATTCACGATCCGAATGAAGTCATCGAAATCCTGTTTCCTCTCATGACGCGAACGCCGCGTATCAGGTGGCACGATCTCATTCCACACGGTTCGCCGTGGCGCGGGACTGTCGAGGTACTGAAAAGAATGATGGCGGCCATTGAACGATGTAGGTCGTGGTCGAGGGAGTGCATTGATGATGCCATTCGATCCGTAACTCTGACCGAGGGCGAAAGTAGTTACTCGGTTAATGAGCTGCTGTATCGCTGCGTGCTGTTCTCCGAGTACCGCCTTCCCCTAGTCGAGTCGCTTGAGTATCTCGGAATCGACGAGTGCTTGAGCCGCTTACAGTATGTCAACCTGAATTTGATCAGCTTGAACCGGATCGGTTAGGTGGTGCTGGCCGTGGTTGCGAGCGCGGCACCTAGGCCCTGGCGTAGCCAGAATGGTCCCCTCGCTCGCGCCAACCTGAGGTGCATATCCTTTAAACTTTCGACGAAACCCTGGTGTTCAGGACTGCCGGATGCCAGGAGAAGTAACGCGACGGGACAAAAAATACCCGTCTGGTTTTCGGTTGTGAGGTCATCGGCCGAAACCCATACTTGAACCATATCCAAGTGAGGAACATTCCATGAAATTTGCCCAACTCCATCAACAAAACGAACCGCTGCTGCTTGCCAATGTCTGGGATGCCACCAGTGCTCGTGCGGCAGAAGCCGCCGGCTACGCGGCGCTCGGAACCTCCAGTGCAGCTATTGCCGATTTGTTGGGCTATGCCGACGGAGAAGGGGTCAGTTTTCCGGAATTGAAGGCACTGGTCGCTCGTTTGCGATCCGTATCCGATCTGCCGCTGACCGTTGATGTCGAGGCTGGCTATGGCGCGACACCCGAGGCCGTGGTAGCAAATCTCCGCGAACTGGCCGCTCTGGGCGTGGCCGGTGTCAATCTAGAGGACAGCGTGGTGCGTGAGGGGCAGCGTACCCTTGTGGACGCAGATACCTTCTCGCGGCGTCTGCACGATATCAATACGGGCTTGCTAGCATCCGGAGTCAAGCTGTTCCTCAACGTGCGCACCGATACCTTCCTGTTGGGAGTCGCCCATGCACGTGAAGAAACCGTTGTCCGCGGTCGGCGCTATGCGGAAAACGGGGCAAATGGTCTCTTTGTGCCCTGCGTAACCGATGAAGCGGATATCGCCGCGATCGTCGACGGTATTTCACTTCCGTTGAACGTGATGTGCATGCCGAATTTGCCGTCGTTCGAGCGATTGGCTGCACTAGGTGTCAAGCGCGTCAGCATGGGCAATTTCTTGCACCAACATGCGCTCCAAGTATTACAGAAACTTTTCATCGACGTGCGTGCAAGCCAATCTTTCAAGCCGGTATTCGATCATGCAAGTCACTGACACTCGGCAGATCGATACTTATTACCGTGCGCTGGTTGAGCGCGCGGCGGACCATGTCGGCATCTTCTACGTTGGGGTGAAGACCACTGGTGTGTTTTGTATTGCGACATGCCGGGCGCGCAAGCCAAAGCGCGAGAACGTCGTGTTCTATACAGAGCTCAAGGAAACACTCAACGCCGGTTATCGACCCTGCAAGGTATGCAAGCCGACCGAGAACGCTAACACTGCGCCACCCGAGGTGGCCGAGGCCATCGACTGGGTGCGCACTCATCCTAAGGAGCGTCTGAGTGACTATCTCCTCAGGCAACGCGGTCTTAGTCCGGAGCGTATTCGTCGCTGGTTCCAGCAGCACTACGGGATGAGTTTCCAAGCGTTCCAGCGTTCGCTGCGGATCAATACGGCGCTGGAGGAACTGAAGACTGGTCGGAGTACCACCGAGGTCGCGTTAGACAGTGGTTACGACTCGCTTAGCGGATTCGGCTACACCTGCAGGAAACTGACGGGGCGCGCGCCGACCGAGGCGACGAATGTCATCCTCATCCATCGCTTCACTACGCCCTTGGGACCGATGTTCGTGTGCGCCAGTGAGCAGGGCGTATGTCTGCTTGAGTTCGTTGATCGGCGGATGCTGGAAACCGAATTCAAGGATCTCCAACGACTCTTGCGGGCACGCATCCTAGCTGGGGAAAATGCTCACACGCGCCAAGCCGAGCGCGAAATCGGCGAGTACTTTGCCGGCACGCGCAAACAGTTTGATCTGACGCTAGACACGCCCGGGAGCCCATTCCAGCAATCGGTGTGGCAAGCGTTGCAGGCGGTCCCCTATGGAAGTACGGCCAGTTACGGTGAGCAGGCGGAGAAACTCGGCAAACCCCTGGCAGTGAGGGCAGTAGCGGGTGCCAATGGGGCTAATCGAGTCTCGATTGTCATACCGTGTCACCGAGTGCTGGGGAAGGATGGGACGCTAACAGGTTATGGCGGTGGCCTAGCTCGCAAGCAATGGCTTCTGGATCACGAGAAGCGCCACGCATAAATGAATGATTTTCTATTGGTCGACCTTGGAGCGGTTGGCCTTTTTTAATGTCGATGGCGCTAGATCAGGGGGTATCAGAATTTCCGTGTTCAAGGCAGGTTGAGATTCACACGGATGGCCGAACGAAACGATCTGCATAAAGGATCGCGAACTGATTCAAGACTTCTTTCCAATCTTTGGCAGCGCGCCTCCAATCAGCGGTGATATTGTGTAGTGCCAGCCAGATGAGTTTAGTCGCGGCCTCGTCGGTCGGGAAGTGGTGGCCCCGGGTCTTGATGATCTTGCGCAGTTGCGAGTTGATATTCTCGATGGCATTGGTTGTGTAAATAACCTTCCGCACCGCTGGCGGAAACGCAAAGAACGGGATCACACGGTCCCAGGCGTTGCGCCACGAAGCGCCGACTGTCGGGAATTTCTGGCCCCATAAGCCTTCGGCAAACGCATCCAACTCGGCCTGAGCAGCTTCTGCACCTGCGGCGGTGTAGATCGGCTTAATCGCGGCGGCCAGTGCCCTCCAATCTTTCCAGCTCGCGTAATCCAGGCTGTTCCGAATCAGATGGACGATGCATGTCTGCAGCGTGGTAGCCGGGAACGTGGCAGTCAGCACTTCGGGCATGCCCTTGAGACCATCGGTGACGGCGATCGGGATATCGTTGACGCCTCGCGTCTTCAGATCGTTGAAGACCTTCATCCAAAATTTTGGCGCCTTCGGTGCCTTCGGTGCCTTCGGTGCCTTCGGTGCCTTCGATCCAGAGCCCAAGAATGTCGCGCATCCCGTCCGGCAGCATGCCCAGCGCCAGATAGACCGCCTTGTTGCGCACTGCGGCGTCTTCGTGGATCTTGACCCGCAGCGCATCGAAGAACACGACCGGATACATGGGTTCGAGCGGCCGGGCTTGCCAGGCGGTCACTTCGGCCATCGCTTCGTCGATTACCGAGCTGATGAAATCGGGCGAGACTTCCGTGCCGTACTGCTCTTGAAGGAAGCCCTGGATCTCCCGGACCGTCATGCCGCGTGCGTACATGGCGACGATCTTATCGTCGAAGCCGGTGCAGCGACGTTCGTGTTTGGGGATCAACACGGGCTCGAAGCTGGCGTCGCGGTCACGAGGCACCTCGATACGGATCGGGCTGCGGATTCAATGGGTCACGACGCAGTTCCAATTGGGCGCTACACCCGATGTAGAGGTCCGCGAACTGCCGTTCGTGGTGCGCGCACGGGTCCGAAGGGCACAATTTTCGAGTGGACATACGACTAAGTGGGCGCGAAAAAGAAAATGCCCGCTCATCAAGCGGGCATTTGGAGAGGTGGGGCGAGAACATACCGCGGAACAACGTCCAAGCCGGTAAGCCCCGCTCCCTGTTTTCTTTCGCCGAACATAGGTCGGCTAGGACTTGAGAGTAGCTGCTATTTTGCAGACCCGCAACGTGTGTACCCGACCCCTATCCGGCTGCACCGGTCTCGATCGATGTGACGTAACGCAGCAGGTCTTGAGTGCGCCCTTCTGAAACGAGTTGCTCAGCAGTCTTGTAATCAAAGGTCGGCAACGGTTCATTGCGATACCAGAAAAGCGTCTTCTGAACGTCACCGGAGATATCGGTAGCCGCTCGGATGATCCGAAGCGCGTCCCGAAGGAACCTCTGCACGCTTTCGGAGCCCGCCAGCCGGCTCACTGTATTGCGATGGACATGGGCCAGCCGCGCGAGTGTTTGCATATCGATATGCAGGGCGGCCGCGAAGCGTCGCGCCGAGACGATCGGCGCGACGCTCTCCGAGTCTCTCAAAGACGCCATGAACTGGTCGAAATCGAGGGGTGGCGCTGAATCGCGGGCCAGATCAAGATTCATGGCAGATTACTCAATGCACACTATCTGAACATTTATAGCACAAGCGGTGTCGACGGTGCTGGCCGCTGAAACGTCCGCCCATTCCCGGAGCCCAAGCGAAGCTGGACGATGCGGCTCGCCAAGAAATACCTGCTCAGCGTGCAACTGCTGCAGAAGACCCTAGAAATCAACACACAGTCGATGGACCAGCTGCGCGAGGTGCTGTTCAAGGACGTGCCCACGATCCGCATCAGCGACGTGTTCGAGCGTCCAGAGATGGCCACCGACCTGCTGGAGCACGACCTCGCCAAGCTCAACCTGCTGCGCCAGCGCGGCAGCGAATCCTTCGCCACCCGCGAAGCGGCGTCGCGAGCGTTCCTGCGGTAAGTAGACCGTATGCGCCTCGCGACCAAGCAGGTAAGTCAGCGCGCTGGTCGCATAGACCTCCTCCTTCCTGACCCCGCGAGAAGATGAGAGAGCAAAGACATAAGCAATCCCCGTGTGTTTGATTGGTATTGCCGCGCGGCGCTGGAGCGCGACGAGCGCTCCCTCGATCGCGCGCCTCGTGCGCTCAGCTCTGCTCGACCGATCAGGCCAATTGCGACTCTTCCTGATCATTGCTCGGCTTGCGCTTTCCGAGCGCATTCCCGAGCGCTTTGTCGAGCTGATAGAGCACCCGGTCCGTTTGCGAGAAAGGCAGCGTTTCACCGCTGATCTCGCGTAGCGCGTCAAGGTATCGAAAATAGAGTTTGCAACAGCGATCGAGATAGCCCTTCGTCCGTGTCTCGCCAGTGGGTGTGGGAATCTCTTCACCAGGCAAAACCATGCGAAACGCGCGCTCGTCGATGATCTGAAACGTGTCGGCATTCATGAAGCGCAGGAAAGTCGATGCCATAGGCAGGCGGACGCCTTTGGCTCGCAGCAAGTCGCGTAGGAGCGTCTCCGCTTTTCGATGATCGCCCGGCGCGATCGTGCGCGCCGCGCTCAAGCTCGCGAGCACGTCGTCGTCGAGCCACACGAAACGCGAGAGCTTCCAGAGCACCATTTCATAGAACATCGAGCGATCGAGCGTTGCGCCCTCGGGCAAGGCGTCTAGGTTCGCTTCGATGCGGTTGGTCAGCTCGGGCAGATAAGTGTAATTGCGCAGAAGGTCACCCGCGTCGAGCGGCGCGGCTGTCGGCCCGCCAAGGGCCTGGGCGCGCTGCGCGATCTTTTCGTTCAACGCTGCGAGGTTGCTCTTATACGTCTCTGATGCGCTCATGTCGGATCGCTCGTCACTTTGCTCTTGGGTTTGGCCGTGGCGCTGGCTGCGTTGCTTGTTCTTACGGCGCCTGCCACATCGGGCGACTTTGCGGCCGCCGTCGTGGCCACTGTCGCTGCAGGAATGAACCCCTTGGCTTGTTGATAGGCCTTTGTCTCGAAGAGAAAGTCCGCGAGCGTCATCGCGCAGTTGACTGCGAGCTTCGCGTGATGTCGCGCGGGCCTATACGTCGTGCCATGGCTGTCCGACATCTTGTTTCGCATCGTCCCGAGCCCTTGAATGATTGAAGCGAGGCCGGTGATCACCTGCCGCAGCGCGTCGGAAATGTCCTTGCGGCTCGGGTCAAGGTTGAGCAGGGCGCGCACGCGATTGAACAAGCGGCCCAGATCTCCGTCGAACGCGGGCGAGGGCTCCGGCGAAAGTTCGGCTTCGATCGCGAGCAACAGGTGCTCGATCAAAGCGCGCGCGTTTGTGATCGCGCCGTCGAAATCGCCAAGCTCAATTTTCGCGCGGCATTTTCGTATTTGATCATCGATCGACGCGGCTGACGCTGCGGGCAGATCCTCCGGAATCGACTCGGCTTCGATCAGAGTGCCGTCGAGGCTCCGAACTTTGTAGCCGGGCCCTTCCCTGACGAGTTGCACTTTTTCGAAGGCGAGCAGCTCATTGAGCTTGGCCACACACTCATCGTGAGTCGGGGTGTCCTCGCCCTGGGTCAGATCGAACCAATTGCGTGGGTCCGCGACCGCGCAGAGCAGATCGGTGATCGCGGGCTTGCCGGAAAGTTCGGTAAGCTTATCCTTGGCGAAGACCGCACGACTTGGAAAGCCTTGCTCGTAGACGTCACGAAAGCCGTATTGATTGAAAAAGTCGACCAAATCCGTGCCGCGGCGATAAGGCCAACCGGTGAGGTTGCCGCAGACGATGTCCGCGAGCTTCGAGATTGTGAAAGACGAAAGCTTCATGGGCGGCAACCCCGTTCTGAGTCTTGTTCGCGCGAAAGGGGGCGCGAAAACCATCTATTTTAGCGCTCTTGGTGCCAGTCGCTAAGCGTGCCGGCGGGTCTCTGTCCGGTCATTCGCGACGCAGGGCAACGCTTGGGGCGCCTCAAGCGGCTCGCCCACGCAGCCAATGGGCGGAGGATGCTGCGCGAGGGCGCGGGCCCCATGAAGCGGCAGAACTGAGGTGGCGTGTCGCGAGCGTTTGGGGATGGCTCGCCCAATGTAGATCGAAACTTCAATCCCGGCGTTTTAGGTTGATGGTAGCGGTCGCATTGACGATTTGCGCCATTCTTGTCGCCCGATATTGCCCAATGACCGCGTCAGGCGAAACGGCACCCATGGATTTGCTATGAGGACCGCCTCTTGAAATGAAACAGTGACTTGAGTTCGACTGCCCAATCTAACACTGTCCAAGGTGTCACCATTTTCGGTGATTGGGGCGGGGGTCTCCCAAAGAAGGGTGTCGAAGTCCAACGCAGGCCTCGGCTTATCCCTCACATCTGTAAGCAAATCTTGTAGCGCGGTTGATTGAATCGTTTTACCGAACGCCATGGCGAGAGCGAACAGTGCCTCTTTGCCGTCAGCTTCGGCCGTGTCGATGTGCCACACAATCGAGCGCCACTGGTCGGCGGGACCGAGAGGATCGGTGCCGACCGGAAACTCCGGTAGTGGGATTTTCTGCGGCAGTGTGGGTGTCGGGACGGACGCTGCCGCATCTCTGGCGATCTCGGAGATTTTCTTCATTTTGCTGACTTCTTCGGTACCACGCCAAGGAACAGGCGCTTCGCGAGGCGTGATGGTAGGTTTTGGATGAGTGGCCGGCGATTATCACGCAATCTTGTGCCCCCGATGTCGCAAGCAACGAAGCGCTGCGTTTAATTGGCCCCGATGCCAGAGTATTGGTTCCGCCAAAACCCGTGGCGGAATCATGGTCTTTAGAGATCTCGGGTGCCGGCTTAGGTCACACCGTCAATCACGAGTTCTTGGCACCATCTTGATGTTCTGAACTACGGTGATTTCCTTGTCGTTGCTGTAGTCCTGATGAACCCACGAAGGTACGCTAGCGTAATGACGGAACGTCTCCTTGAACGTGTCGTCTTCAAAAAAATCAATCAAATCCCATGCGTCACGCGTAGAAAAAGGCAATGCGTAGACATAGATGTAGCAGCCTAAGCGGAATTCGCAGACTACATGCGGCAGCTTTGAAGTGTCTTCGCGACGTACGTAAAGGACGATCTGAGCCGAAGGCTCGGGCGGCAATGGAACAATTGCGGCGGCAACCTTCGGCAAACGCACGCCACCCGGTTCACCGAAACGCAACCAGCGAGCAGTTTTCTCCAACGCTGGTAGCTCCGCTTCGGGGATCACTGAAAGTGCGATCTTGCAAAGCGCCTTATAGAAATTGACGGGCACGATGCGTTTACCCTCGCCGAGTTGAGCGGTAAGCACGCCAGACGCTTCCTCGGATATTTTTTCGGAAATGACGATCATCTGCTTACCGTCGTTGAGGATCTGACCATTAGCGAACTTGATTGTCGGCTTGGAGCCCCGCGACTCTGTTCCCAGAAATACGCGCTGTACGTTAAGAAGCTCGATCAACGTTGGCTCGATCTTTTCACCAAAAAAGTGATTGCAGGTATCGCATTCGTCTGAAAGCTTGAGAAATTGATTTCCCAGTGCTGCCGGGATTGCGTGCGCCTCGTCAGAGAATGTTGCACCCGTCGCCTTTGTTCGGCCACAGAATCGGCATGTCCGATCGCTCTTGCGCGCATTCCCGATATCGACGCGCTTATCGGTTCGCGGTGCAACCATGTCGTAGGCTGCCAGCAGATCTCCGAATAAACGTTTGTGCTCTGCGGCGAACGAGCGTTCGTCGGGATGATTGAGCTGATAAACCAGTTGCTCAAGCTGGTGTTGTTCAGAAGTTGAAGCTAAGGGCACAGGTACAACCAGAAAGAATTCGGCATCGCGTAGTCCGTTCACAAGCTTCTGCAGACGATACAAATGCGGAGCCGATTTGCCAAAACTATCGACATAGCTCGACAGCTTGCTTTTAAGTTCGCTAGTGGCGCATTGGACCATGTTCAGCTTCACGGCATTAGTCGCGGCTGCCTCACCTGAGCCGAAGATCGCCATGAATTCGCGCAATGTGGCGGCACTTTCTGGCCCGAAACCCATGTGCATCGAACTGATCCCGGCCTCCGTAATGAAGGTCCACTGAAAGCCATAGTCGACGCCACCGGTGGTAAACGTTACGCCCGCCAACTCCAGGGCGCGACGAATCGCAAGTACGTTGTTGGCTACAGGCATACGCTGCCCGCGTTCGAAATCAGCAACTGTCGATACTCCGACGTTTGCTTTCAAAGCCAAATCTTGCTGCGACCAATGGAGAAGGCTACGCGCTGCCCTCACATGCTCGGCAGTGATCACTACGTCATCTTTCATCGAAAATCACCAATGTCATAAATTTACTATGACATCATCATAGTGTGTGGTCGATGTTTGTCAAGATGTTGTCAATCGACCTGACAACTGGGAGGTAATCCATCTCCATGGCGTTTGCAGGGGGGCAGGTGAGGGCCGTGACATTCCCAAGGACGACTTTTCTGAGAAATGCCGGGGCCACGGACATCTTTTTTGAGACGAGAGGCATGTAGATTTCTCAAAAAAGATGTCCAAGTCCTTGATCTGTCTAGGAGGCCAAAGACACCTTTTCTGAGAGCCCACATTTGTTGTTGGTTCTCAGAAAAGATGTCCGCAGTCTCAATAAGTTGTCTTTGAATTGATGATGAAAACGCCTCGGAATAATCCGCTTTAACCCGCGCAATTTTTGGAATTTTACGTCTGCGCCCTACCCCTCGCCGTGAGGCGGCCTTCAACGGAATCCTGCCAGACGAATGCAACCAGATCCACTTCGACCGCAGCGTATCGAGGCAGCCGGAATGCGCTGAGTGACGTTCTGGTGTGTACGCCCGCTTCGCCGAACACGGAATACACCACCTCCGACGCGCCATCGGCGACGGCACTGTGTTCTTCGAATGCGGGGTCGCTTTGCATGTAGACGCCGATGCGCGGAACTGCCCGGACCCGATCGAGGGTGCCGAGTGACCGTTGTAATAGCGCGATGCAGCGTGCGGCACAGATCATCGCGCCGCGCCGACCATTGTCCACCGACACTTCCGATCCGATCAAACCGCGAATGGCGATTTCGCCGTTAAGCTTCGGAAGTTGTCCGCTGACGAAGATCTGGTTGTCACAGCGCATGAGCGGAGCGTACCGCCCTGCCGCACCCAAGTCGTCGTCTACGGCGAGTCCCAGTTCATCGGCAATTCCGCGGAATATCGCGTCCCGGTTCATGTCGATCGTCTCCGTTTCGTCGTCCGGCGCCGTGGTATTCATTGATACCCCGGCGGGGAATCACGGGAGGTGCCCGTCGAATGCGCGATCGCGTGGCCGCCATACGCAACAGCCGCCGCGTCCCAGCCGACGTCGATGTGCGATGCCATGACCTGCAGGTCGCGCCAGTGACGTTGTGCAGGATGGGCGTCGAATGCCGCGGCGGTGCCCATGCTGCCGATGAGTCGCCGGATCGCGTCGACGCAAAGCTGCGCGATGAATGCGCGATCACGCCTGATGCGGACCGTCTCGGCAGGCGACACCGCGCGCCGCGCGGTGCCGGCCGTGTGCAAGGTGCGGACCAGCGCGTCGTAGAGACGGCCCGCGCAGGTGAGCTCCGCGTCGCTTTTCGCGATGTGCCCGCAAAGCATCGCGTCGCAGCTTCTACCGCGGCTTCGGAGCGTATTGATGCAGTGCCGGTACGCGCCCTGTGCGCAGCCTAGAATCGGGCCGATGATCCACGTCGTGCTGTACGGGATGAGCGGCACGTCGTACAGATACGCGTCGGGATGCAGGTCGGCGCCGGCGGGATGCGGGCCAAAATAGTTCGAACGAGCGAAGATCCACTCGTCCGATACGTACAGATTGTCGAATGCAATATCCCTGGAACCTGTCGCGCGCATGCCGGACACGTGCCACGTGTCGAGCACACGGACGTCTTCGCGTCGAACCACGACCTTGAAGATCTCCTGGGCCTCCGGTGCGTCCGTCCCGCTGAGTCGTGCCGAGACGATCACCCAGGTGGCGTGATCGATGCCCGAGCTGTAGCGCCAGATGCCGTTCAACCGGAATCCGCTGCCGTCCCTGGCGAACGTGCCGTTCTGAACCGTGGCCGTCGCGAACAGCTGTCGCGGCCCGTTCGCGAAGATGATGTCCTGACAGGCGGCGGGCAGGCGCGCCGCAGTCGTCACATGTCCGCCGACGACACTTAACATCCAGGCCGTGGACGCGCACGCGGTGGCTGCGAGCCGCGCAGCCTCGACAAGTGTCGGGAAGTCCTGTTGCAATCCGCCGTAGCGGCGCGGTGTCAGCAGGTGGAGGAGCCCGGCGTCGTGCAGTTCGGCCATTGTCTCGGGCGACAGGCGCGCGAACTGATCGGCCGCCTGTGCGCGAGCCTGCCAGCGCGGGAGCAGTTGTTCGATGCGTCGGCCGATCTGCGTGCGCTCGAGTTCGAGCCCGTCCACGCATGACCGGATCGTATCCATTGACAGGAGGTCATCATGCAGCTGCATCACGTCGCGTCTCCTCGCGGCCCGGCCACTCTGCGCGGTACGGGGTGATCGAAGCAGAACACGGGCTCGATGCAGGGTTCGCCGAGCAGCGAGACGAATTCCTCGATCGATCGTGCGTCGTTGGAGGCGACGAACTCGTGAAAATTCGTCCCATTCCAGAGCAGATAGACATGTTCGAACCGCTCGTGGATCGACGCGACGAGCGTATCGAACGTCACCTGTCCGTTTTGCATCTGCGAAAGCATCTGGTTGCGCTTCCAGTCGATTTCCTCGCGGCTGAAGTAATGGCGCTTGTGCAGTTCGTCCTTGACGCTCTCGCGCTTGTCGTACTCGTCGAGCGAATCGCAGTTGAGCTTCTCGAGGAAAAAGATCAATCCGTTCGGCTTGAGCAGACGCGCGACATGACGGATCTGGTCCGCGCGATCCACGCCATAGAACTGAAATGCGGCGGTCTCGTAGATGTAGTCGAACGTGCCGGAGAAGCGGTCGAGGCGCGCATGCTCCCGGAACAGCCGAGGGGTGACGTGGGCGAATGCCTGCGGGTGGAACGTCGAGAATTCGTGATTGGCGAACTGGTTGAACGCCGTTTCATTGGCCGGGTTGGGCGAGTTCGTGAAAGTGCGGATCAGGCCGTTCGATCGTTTTGCCAGCGTTCTGCCGTTGGTGCCGTCGAAGGCATCGACTTCGTAAAACTCGAAGTGCTGATCCGCGTGCTGCCTGCGACGTTCGGAATACCGCGTGAGCGCGACGCCGACGCGCGACATTTCCTCCAGTATGGCTGGCACGCTGGCAAGAAAATGCGTGAACAGCGGCCCGGCTTCGGCGACCATCAGGTCGTGATACGCAAGCACGTCCGGATCGCGCAGCAAATGGCGGATGCGGCTCGCGACCGATTGCTTCGGCACCTGCGTCTCGCCCGTCGCAAGGCTGTGAAAATAACTTGCCATCCGGATCATCGGCGCGCTTTCCAGGTATTGCTCCGCGCCGTCCTCGATTCCGCTTGATGTCATGGTTGGCCTCTTCGCACGGAGTATCAGTTCAAGCCTTGGGCGGACACCTTGCCGCCGAACGTTCTTGGCAGCGCTCGCAGGAAGTCGATGCTTGCCGGAACCGCGGCGGAGTCCAGATGGCGGCGACAATGATCGAGCAGCTCGATTGCGTTGGCCGCAGATATCGCAGCCGGAACGACATAGGCTTTGGGGACGCGTGCGCCGTCTGACCGAGAAACCGGTACGACGAGCGCTTCCGCAACGGATTCGTGGTCGAGCAATACCCGCTCGACGGCGCGCGGATTCACGGGCACGCCGTCTCGAGTGAACAGGTCGCCCTTCCTGCACTGAAAGAACAGGAATCCGTCCTCGTCCATCGCGAACAGATCGCCGGTCATGAACACGCGCGATTCACCGAAACATCCTTTGCGAATGACGCGGGCGGTATCTATTTCGCGCCCCCAGTATTTCTCCATCAGCAGATCGCCGGCTACCGCCAGTTCACCGACCTGCCAGGGCTGGACCACGAGCGCATTGTCGTTGCCGACGAGGTAGGTTCTGATGCCCGGAATGGCTTTGCCGACCGAGCCGATACGTCGATCGAGTTCGGCGGGCGGCAGGTAGGCGATGCGTTTGCACTCGGTCGAGCCGTAGTTGCAGTAGATCAGGACAGCCGGCAGCGCATGCCTGAGCAGGCGAATGTACTTGCCGGGCAACGCCTGTCCGCTGGTCGAGACATACCGCAGCGATTGCAGTCTCGACGCAGGCAGGTCGCCCGATTCGCACAGACGGAAAAGCGCCGGCGGAAAGACATGCAGGCCGGTTACGCCGTGTTGCTCGATGATGTCGACGATGGCGGCGGCTGAAGCTGGCAACGCCGTCTCGACCACGGCACGGCCCCCGAACAGCAGCGGCATGACCGTGTTGTAAAAGCCGTAGTCCGAGCTCAAGCCCGGGGAGAAACTGAGCACGATGTCGCGTTCGCTATTGGCGAGATAGCCGGAGACCGAGCGGAATGCGGCAATCATGTTCCGGTGCGTGACGAGCACGCCCTTCGAATCGCCGGTCGAGCCGGATGTGTAGAAGATCGTTGCTGCGTCATCCATGGAGGGATTGCCCGCTTCGGATGCGCCGTCGACCGCGAAGCAGGCGACATGTTCCGACAGGTCGCCGCGGGTCGCGTCGATCGTGACCGCGCGATGACGGGACGCGATGCGGGGCGAGGTCGATCGCGATGCCACGAGCGCGCTGGCGCCGCAATCCGCGATCTGCTGCTCCAGTTCGGCGGTGTCGATCGTGTGCCTGATGCATGCCAGTACGCATCCGGCCTTCAGGATGCCGAATGCAGCCGCCACCGCATGCACGGACATCTCCGAATAGAGCGCGACGCGCGCGCCGGCGGGAATGCCGAGACGGTGAAGCGTATCGGCTATCGTCAACATCACGTCCAGCAATTCGCCGTAGGTTGCCGAACGTCCGTCGACCACCAGCGCGACTTTGTCTCGCCGGCTGCTCGCGCTGCGCTCGAAGTATTGCGGGAATCGTTCGATCATGGCATCAGCCTTCGTGTGAGGACACCGAGGCCGACGAGGGGCTGTGGCCTTTTCGAATGCGGGGCGCGAGCGAGACCAGCAACCCGAGGCAACCCATGCACACGGATAGCACCATGATGACCGTGTCTGGCCCGAAACGCGTCGAGAACGCGCCTACCGCGACGCCCGCGAGCGGCTGTGTCATGTTGTTGAGGAGGATGATGACTCCCGTCGTCTTGCCGTAGTCGCGCGCGGGGATGAGCTTCTGCCGCGTGCTCCGGATGTACACGTTGAACATCTTGTCGAATCCGACGATCAGGAGGAAGCCGAAAACGTACCCTGCAATGCCCGGGCTGGCTGCCGCGATAACGCCGCCGATACAGATCGAACCGAAGCCGACGAGGCCGAGGACGCGCCTCGGGATATGCAACCTCGCCGTCATCAGCAGAATCGCGATCGTCACGCACGCGCCTGCCGTTTGCAGTCCTGCGTAATAGCGTCCGCTTTCGTGATGAAAGCCGGTGACCATCGCGGCGGATGTCGCGAGCGTGACGCCGATCACGAGGTTCTCCGCGGCAGCCAACATGACGACGGACTTGACGCCGGGGAGACGGATGACGTGAGACAAGGCCGTCTTGATCGGCGTGAACCAGGTGCCGTGCGTGCTTTCCGGCATCACGAATTCGAACGCGCTGGACTTTTGCCAATAGGCGAGCGCGACGTCGGCTGTAACAAACAGCGCGGCCGCGGCCACCACGACGAATTCCCAGCGCCACCACGACAGCAGGATCGCCGCGAGCATGGGGCCGAGCACCAGACCAAGCTGGTCGGCCAATTGCGAATACGACAACACTTTTTCGAAGCGATGGCTGCTGAATATCTGCGGCAGCATCACCTCGCGCGCAATGATGCCCTGACTCGTCAGCATGCCGCACAACGCGGACAGCGCGATCAGCCATCCGATGCCGCCGACGAGATCATAGGCGACGACGCCCGCGACGCATACTGCCGCGCGGAGAACCTGACTGACTCGCATCAGTTTCGTGGGCGAATACCGGTCGCAAAGCGCGCCTAGAAACGGGAAGCACAGGTATCTCGGCAGTGTTTCGAGCGAAAACGCGATGCCCGACCAGGACACGCGTCCTGTCATCTGAAAGATGACCAGCGGCACGAGAAACAACAGAATCTGGTCGGCGAGGCGGGCAAGGAAAAGCGAATGGAAAAAGGCTTGATGCTGGGCGCGCACGAACGGTCACCTTTCTTTTGCGCGGAGCGCGATGCATGCGCGCTCCTGCGGACGTTGCCGGGAGGTCTGGTACCCCGGGACTTCCCGGAATGAGCGTATCGAGCTTCAGTAAGCGGACGCTTCCGCAGACTCCAGGTTATGCCGTTCGTGTCCCTTGAGTGGGGGATTGAAGACGCTGACAAGCACCAGATCCCCGTCTTTGCCGCCGCGCAGGTAATGCTGGTCGTGCCGATCGAGCACGTAGATGGTGCCCGGGCGGATCGGAAAGACGTTACCGTTCATGTCCTCGACCTCGCCTTCGCCCGCAATGCAATAGCAGGCTTCGAGATGGTTGCGGTATTGCAGGAGCGATTCCGTACCCGCACGCACCACCGTATGGCACACGCCGTAGCCCATGCCGTCCTTTTCCGTCAACAAGCGATGGCTTGTGCCGGAGCCCCATTCGACAAGCAGCCCATCCTTTTCGACGTCTCTCAGGTTCCTGACGAACATATTCGCATTCCTTTCTTTTGTGTAAGAAATTATTGTCCTGCTCTCAACGGAAGCGAAGCCACGAAAAAGCTAGCCAGTGCCCGTAACAGAATGGCCGGCTAAATCATGTAGTTTTTCAACATTAACCGCTGATGGCGTGGCTGGTCAAGGACGGAATATTGGGGGAATTTCCGGGGATTATGTAAATCTTCCTTGGAGGTGTTGGGGTGAGGCTGGACGTGTGCAATGTAGTTTATCTACACTTTTTTTGTGGGTTGCCTGGTTTGTCGACATAATCCGTGGCGGTGTTTCCTGGCAGCGGCACCGCCTTGCGGTCGCGACGTAGCGAACAAACAGAGCGATCTCCGGTGCGTACCAAGACGTTCTCGTGTGGGCACGGCCGGCCGAAGCCAACTCGGAGTTCCTCCAGTGATTGGCATCGAATGGCGTGGCCGGATCAGACGTGCCGCAATTCGCCGCGACGATCTAGGCGACAATCGCATTTCCTGAACGTATTCCGTCGGTGGGGGAAACCATGGACATGCAGTTAGCGGGTGAAGAACCGATAGTCAGATTCCGGGAAACGATCGACAAGGACGTGAGCGGAATTCCGAGGCCGTGGCAGATCAGGCGGGAGGACCGCGCGCGACGGCAGGGCCACCTACGCCGAGCTTCGGTCACTGGATCTCACGGTGTGGACGTCTTTTGACGGCCGATGACAGTCATCAGCCGCGAGGCGGCGCGACTATGCGAGAGATTTTCCAAAGACCACTTTTCTGCGAATTCCCGCACCCAAGGACGTCATTTCTGAGACGAGCGACATCGAGGCATCTCGGAAAAGATGTCCGAGTTATTGATTTCAATAGGGTGCCAAAGACACCTTTCCTGAGAGCCCACAGTCATGCCTCGATCTGAGTCGGTCAGATTGATCATCTTTACCCCAACGCGCCCTCTAGGGGCCGACGCACCTATCGCGCGAGACGTCCAATGACCATCTGCCGATTTGAAAACGCAATCCAAAAGAAGGCGCTTGCCCTGCATGGATTGATCAGAAAAATTGAAGTCAAGGTGGCCGACGAACTGCCGTCGGCAATGGCCGATATCGAACACGCACAGAAGGAAGGGTATTGGATTGCCCTCAAGCTGAGCTACTCCCTGGGCGAATGGCTCGAGCCGGCACTCATGGACAAACGCGCCCCCTCGAAGAATAGCGGCGCCCCTCGCATGACTGCACTCGTCTTTGAGCGTGCTGTGCATGAAGCGGCATGGGAACCCCCACTTCACCCGCAATCCGGCCGCATTATCAGCGCGTCGCCGAGAATCAGCTTCAACGAATACAGAGAAAAAGTATCAAAAATCAAGCGCTTGCTTGAAAGTGGCGATGTTTACCAGATAAATCTTACTTTCCCAATAGACGTCGAAATCGAAGGGAATCCTGAATCCATATACAGGGAAATAATAAATCTTCACCCGGTATCGCATGCGGCCTATATCGATGACGGCGAATCGCTAGTGCTGTCTTTCTCGCCTGAGCTGTTTTTGTCGCGCTCAGGAAGCATCCTGACCAGCCGGCCGATGAAAGGCACGGCTCCTCGGCATCGGCATCCGGCAGAGGATCTGATTTCCGCTCGCGCGCTACAGGCCAGCATAAAAGACCGAGCCGAAAATGCGATGATCGTCGATCTGTTGCGTAGCGATATGGGGAAAATCGCCCGCTTCGGCTCCGTCAAGGTCGAGAAGTTGTTCGATCTTGAACGCTATCCGTCGATATGGACCCTGACTTCTACGATCAAGGCGGATATCGGGCCGGCTTCCTTCTTCGAGATACTGCGAGCCCTTTTCCCTTGCGGCTCCGTGGTCGGCGCGCCGAAGATCGCAGCGATACGCCACATCCGGCAACTCGAGATGGAAGACCGAGGTCTCTATTGCGGCAGTATCGGCTGGATGGCTCCCAATGGGGATTTTTCGCTAAACGTTGCAATTCGGACACTCGCGCTGGGAAAAAACGGCTCCGGCGTATATGGAGTCGGTGGTGGCGTGGTACTCGACTCCAAAGCGGATCTCGAATGGAGCGAATGCCAATGGAAATCGCGGGTATTAGGTAGCGTCAGCAGCGAAGGGTGGCGTGAAGCCAATCATTGCACTCACGCAAAACATCAGGAACTGGAAGTCAACGATGAATTGATGTGAGTTGCGGCGGCCCGAGATTCGCGCGTTCATCGATAGCGCGGCCACTGTGCAAAACGAAGTCGGTGCCGCGCAAGGACGGCAGAACGTATTGCGCCCCGACTTCGACCGAACCGGCCGGCGCAACGGCACGTGGCAGCATCGCGCCGGCAAGCCCCACCGAGACTGCGGCAGTGAGCGCATTCACGCTGCCGCTGACAAACACCTCGACCCAAGGAGTGCCGGCTTCGTCGACCGCACGCAGGGCCATCGAGCGAATGGTCGCGCCGTCAGGCCACGATGGCGCGCCGCAGCCGCAGCACTGCGTCCGGCATGTTGCCCGGCAGCGTCGCGCCAAAGCCGATCACGAGCCCGGCCTTGCCGCCGCCGCGGTAATGCGGAGACAGCGGTGGCGTCTGCAGCCCGAGCGCCGTAGCGGCTTTCCATACCGGGAGATCCGCGTCCGGTGCAGCCGCGCCACGCAGCTCCGCGACGAGATGCAGGCCGGCATCGGGCGCGCCTCCCCAATCGAGCACGTCCGCACAGTGGCATTCCAGCGCGGCCAGCAACGCATCCCGACGCTCCGCATAAAGCATCCGCATGCGGCGCAGGTGCGTCGCGAAATGCCCTTCGCCGATGAATTCCGCGAGCGTGACCTGCAGCGGCGTCGGCGATTGCCGGTCAACCAGTGCGCGGGCGTGCGCAAAAGCCCCGGCGAGCCCGGGCGGCGCGATCAGGAAGCCGATCCTCAACCCGGGCGCGAGGACCTTCGCGAACGTGCCGACGTAGATCACGCGATTCGCAGCCGATTGCCGGCCGAGCGCGCGCAGCGGGTGCAGCGGCCGGCCGGCGTAGCGGTAGTCGCCGTCGCAATCGTCCTCGATGATCCAGGCGTTCGTACGCTCGGCCCAGTCCAGCAGTGCGAGCCGGCGCCGCAGGCTCATCGTCACGCCGAGCGGGTACTGATGCGACGGCGTAACCACCGCGAGGCGCGCGTCCGCGGCCAGCCGTGTACCGGCCTCGACGTCGAGGCCCTCCGCGTCGACCGGCACCGGCACCACACGTGCGCCCGCGCTTTCGACCGCGCTGTGTCCCGCGACGAAGCCCGGGTTTTCGATCCACACCGTATCGCCTGCGTCGATCAGCAGGCGCGCGGCTAGCTCGATCGCGTGCTGCGAGCCGGACGTGATCACGACGTCGTCGGCATCGCACGGCAGGCCGCGCGTCACGCCCAGATGTTCGGCGATCGCCTCGCGCAACGGGCGGTATCCGGCCGGATCGGCGTAGCCGAGCTGGTCGGCGGTCGGCCGGCTGCGCCAGAAACGGGCGGACAGTCGAGTCCACGTGTCGTACGGGAACGCATCGAACGCGGGGGTGCCGGGCGCGAGCAGGCCCGGCCCGCGCGGCACCGGCGTGACCGGCAGTCCGGCCAGACGGCGGCCCCGCTCGGACAGCGCCGGGTATGCATCGCCGCGCGCCGCGGTAACGGACAGCGGCGCCGTGGCGGCGGGCGGCGCCAGGTCCTCCGGCAACACGTCGGGCACGTAGATGCCGGAGCCGCGCTGCCCGCGCGCATAGCCCTCCGCGATGAGCCTGTCGTATGCCAGCACGACGGTCTGCCTCGACACGCCCAGTTCGGCCGCGAACGATCGCGTCGACGGCAGGCGCGCGCCGGGACGCAGGTGGCCGCGCAGCACCGCTTCGCGCAGGTGACGGGCGATCTGCTCCTGAAACGGCAGCGCCGCTGCGGGATCGACGGCGAAAGCGCCCCAGACGGGTGGGGTGGCGCGTTTGCTCATGGCCTGAAAGTGGAGTGATCCAGTTTCCGAAAGTGGGCTTAGATAATAGTGCCACTTGTTGCTATCGTGCAAACCACGTCATTCCTTTCCCGATCACGCGCATGACTATCGAAGCGTCTTCCCTGCGCCGCGGCCTCGCGCTCGCGTCGCTCTATACAGGCGTATTCCTGCCGCCGCTGGATTACTTCATCGTCAATCTGGCGTTGCCTGCGATTCACGTCGGCCTGAAAGCCAGCGACGCGCAGATCCAGCTCACGGTCTCCGCATACGCGCTCGCATATGCCGTCGTCCTGATCACCGGTGGGCGCCTCGGCGATCTGTACGGACGCAGGCGGATCTTCATGATCGGCATGGCAGCGTTCGTCGTTGCATCGGCGCTGTGCGGCATGGCGATGAGCGGCGAGGTGCTGGTCGCGAGCCGCGTCGTGCAAGGCATCAGCGCGGCGCTGATCACGCCGCAGGTCCTCGCGTCGATCCGCACTGTCTTTCCTGCGCAGATGCAGGCGCGCCTGATGGGTCTCTACGGGTTCGTGTTCGGGCTCGCGTCGGTGGCAGGGCAAGTCGGCGGCGGCGCGCTGATCGATCTGCATCCCTGGGGACTCGACTGGCGCGTGGTATTTCTCGTGAATGTACCGATCGGCATGCTCGCGCTGGTGGGAACCTGGCGGTATCTGCCCGAGAGCCGTGCGGAGCGCGGCGCGCGCATCGACGTCCCGGGCATGGTCGCGCTGACGATTGCGCTGATGCTGCTGATCTATCCGCTTACTGTGGGCCGCGAACTGCACTGGCCCGCATGGACGTTCTGGAGTCTCGGCCTGTGCATACCGGCATTCGTTGCGTTCGTCCGGATCGAGCGCCGGATTGCGCGGCAGGCGCGCGATCCGCTCGTCGATGTGGCGGTGTTGAGCCAGCCGGTCGTGGCAATCGGCTTGCTGCTCGCGTTCCTCTTCTACAGCATCGCGGCGTTCTTTCTCACTTACGGCATCTACCTGCAGGAGGGGCTCGGCTGGACCCCGCTGCAATCGGGCCTCGGCCTCGCTCCCTACGGTGCCGGCTATCTGATCGGGCCGCTCGCGACGCCATGGCTCGCCCGCCGCATCGGCGAGGGCCTGATGCCGCTCGGGTTCGGTTGTCTCGCCGGCGGCTTCGGGCTCTGCGCATTGCAACTGGGCCATGGCGCGCCGGAACTGCCGTTTTATATCGGTCTCCTGATTGCCGGGACCGGACAAGGGTTGGCGCTGCCGTCGCTGCAGCGGATCGTACTTGCGGACGTCGATACGCGCCATGCCGGCATGACTGCCGGAGCGATCGTCGCGATGCTCTATATCGGCGCCGCTTTCGCGGCCGCCTGCATCGGCGGTGCGTTCTTCGGCGCGCTCGGCGAGGGTGGCGGCGCGGCAGCGCACGCGCATGCGATGCGCATCGGCCTCGAATGGATGCTCGTGCCGCTCGTCGCGGGGCTATTAGTTAGCGTCTGGATGGTGCAGCGTCGCGATCGGACGACGCGTGCCGTGCGCGGCATCTGACCCGGCGCGCGAGGTCCGGGGGCGGGCTTGCCCGCATGCGGCGCGGAGCGCTCACGTCGTGTCCGCGACGCGATCCTTGCTGCCATACCGCCATCATCTCCGGCGAGTCGGCCCGCTTCGGACAGCCTGGACTGGCTGTCGGCACGATTCCCGGGCTCGGCGGCACGCAACGCCTGCCGCGCTGGATCGGCAGAATGCGCGCGCTGGATGGGTGCCTACGCGCCCGCATCGTCTCGGCACGGGAAGCGCAGGACGCCGGCCTCGTCACGCAGGTGGTCGCTGACGAGAACGTCGTTCCGCACGCGATTGCGTATGCCCAAGAGGTGGCCGCCTACTCGCTTCCGGCACCGATCCTGTTAAAGGAAGCGATCAACCGCACGGCCGAGATGCCCTTGTCGGTCGGCCTCGATTTCGAAACACGCCTGTTCTACTCGACCTCCGCGTTCGAGGACAGACGGGAAGGCATGGCCGCGTTTCTCGAGAAGCGAGCGCCCGTATTCCGGCATGCGTGACACTGGCGCCATTTCATTTTCATGAGGAGCAGGTCGAGCATCATGACGAAACGCCATTTCACTCAGCAGATCGTTGTCCGCTATTCGGACTCCCCGACAGGCCCAGGCGGGTCAATTCCGGGTGAACATCAACGAGAGGGCCGCCCGCGGCTCGAACCAGTCAGCCGATGCCGGACGCCGGCAGCCTGATCACATGTCGAGGACCGAAGCTCCGCTCACCTTTCCGTCGATGATGTCCTTTCCCTGCTGCCGGGCGGCACGCCTTGCCATTCCAAAGTCGGAGAATGCATGCGGTTGGCCCAGCCTGAAAACACGGCTTGCGGTGGAGGTTGCGATCGCGCCCGGGCGACATATCCGTACCGCAATGTCATACCCTTCGGCGTAACGGGAATGTCCGTCAAAGCGACTGAATGTGCGGGCGAAGACGAGGGGATGAAGTTCGTACCCCTTGTAGAAAAAATGCAGGTGTGTCGACACGTTGGTCACTCCACAGGGGACGACTCGCTATACTCTCGAACGAGGTTGTTCATTTCCGCTGCCGCAGCCGGCTCAGCAACTCGAGCACCATCGTGTCGGCGTCGTTGTTGATCATTTCCGCTCGCAACAGCAGGCCGCCAACACGAACGGTTGCATCCCAACTATCTTCCGTCATGACCTGATGGTTGCGTGCGAGCTGCTCGGCAAGCGTCAGGAGCGCCGCCATCCTTGGCGACTCGCCGGAAGTCCGGCGTTCCTCTCTTCCGGCGATTAGCCGGAACAGACCCAGGACCGACTCGGCGGTAACGGAAGGGATAGTCATTCGGACTTTATACGCTCTTTCGATCCGCCCCGCCCATATATTCACGCCGGCCCCCGAACCTGCCTAGTACCGCCTCGCATACCCCTCGCGATACAGCGACGCGCCGATCGACGTCAGCAGTGCGATCTCATCCTCGCTCAATCGATTCCATGCCTGCGCCAACCAGCCGGCGAACTCGGCGCAGGCACGGTCCAGATCGGCGGCCGCCCTTCCCTGTGCGTTCATCCGCTCGAAGATCGTCATCACGTCATGGGGTGTCATGGTCGGTTCCTTGCAGCCGCATTGTGCAACTGCCGCGCGACGCGCTGATGGACGTCGTGTTATCGATCGAGGCTGCGTAACGACCGAGCCGCGAGGCTGGTTCAATCGATTCCCTGCGTCTTTTCGTATCCCTGGATTTTTTCTTCGAGCAAAGCGCGCGCGAGCGACCGAGCGGCGTCGCGCGCTTCCACGTTCGTCGCAAAATCCCCTTCGGTATCGTGTTGTTCGGAGAAGCCTGGATCCTCTCCGATGCGGTGCAAGTGGACAATGCCGCGATAGCGCCCGGACACGGTCTTCATCACGCGAAGGCGCGCCACGTGCGTATGGGTCGTACACACTTCGTCATCCATGATGCCTTCCTTGCCAAGACACTTGGTGAGACAACGACATAGCCGAATTCAATCGCCCGGCGGCGTCCGTGAGCGTGGTCCCCGGCAAACTTCGGCAAGGCGGCGTTATCGCCGCCCGCGCGGAGATGTCAATGTTTGCGATGCATCCACCCCAAGTGATGGGAATCCAACCATTGAACGACTTGCATACCTGGATGTTCGCTCTGGAAACGGCGCGCCAACGCGACTGCAACCACTGCGATCACCGCAAGACCAACTACCCATCCAATCATCGACTGAGTCATGACAGCCTCCTTGTGGAATGCAGCCATGACTGAATTCTAGGCGTCTTGCAGCAAGGATTCCGAAGTCCTGCGTCATGCCGCGCAGACGAACCGCCTTCCCAATCCTGGGGACGGTACGCTCGCCCTCTACCTGATCGGTAGCGCCCCATATCCAAGGTTCACAAACACCCGCTCGTTGCGTGCAAGCGGGTGCGAAATACACGCTTTCGCGTGGACAAACGGACGAAGGGGAGCGAAACAGAAAATGCCCGCTCATCCAGCAGGCATTTGAAGAGATGGGGTGGGAACATGCCGCGGAACCACGTCCAAGCCGGTAAGCCTCGCACCCTGTTTTCTTTCGCCGAACATGGGTTGGCTACGACGTGAGAGCAGCCCCGCAATTTTGCAAACCCGCGACGTGTGTACCCGACCCTATCCCGCCGCACCGGCCTCGATCGATCTGACGTCATGCAGCAGGTCTTCAGTGCGCCCTTCCGAAAAGAGCTGCTCAGCGCTGGATCGTGGCGTCAATTGACGCAATGTTCGATCGGGATCCCGATGTCGTTGTAGTCGCATTGAAGGCACTCGATTGCAGCCCGTCTTTCCATGGATTTCGGTTGCGGTGCTGACCGGCGCCCCGAACCCGTTACAAGGGCATCGGCATCGATGTCGTGAACGAATCCGCCAGAAACTCGCCGTTCGCCAACCGATGGTGCCGAATGAAATCGCGCTGCGCGGATTCGACCATCACCGGCGCGCCGCACGCATACACCTGGTAGCCCGACAGATCGGGCAGGTCCTCGATCACCGCGCGATGGACGAAGCCGGTGCGGCCCGTCCACTGGTCGCCGGCGTCCGGCTCGGAGAGCACCGGCACGTACTTGAAGTTCGGAATCTCGCGCGCCCACTGCTCGGCGAGCTCGCCGAGGTAGATGTCCTTCTTGCGGCGCGCGCCCCAGTAGAGCGTCATCGGGCGCGTGATGCCCGTGTGCTTCACGTGCTCGATGATCGCCTTGATCGGCGCGAAGCCCGTGCCCGATGCGAGCAGCACGATCGGCTTGTCGGAATCCTCGCGCAGGAAGAACGTGCCGAGCGGGCCTTCGAAGCGCAGGATGTCGCGCTCCTTCATCGCGCCGAACACGTGGTCGGTGAACTTGCCGCCCGGCATGTGGCGGATATGCAGCTCGATCGGGCCCTCCTCGTGCGGCGCGTTCGCCATCGAGTAGCTGCGGCGCGAGCCGTCCTTCAGGATGAACTCGACGTACTGGCCCGCGAGATACTGCAGGCGTTCGTTGGCGGGCAACTGGAGCTTCACGACCATCACGTCGTCGGCCTTGCGCTCGAGTGCGGCGATCCGGCACGGCAGCTTCTTGACCTGCACGCCGTCGACGCCGGCGATCTCACGCACGTCGATCTCGAGATCGCACTGCGCCTTCGAGCAGCACAGCAACGCGAGGCCGCGCGTGCGCTCGTCATTGGACAGTGCCGACGCGGCGTGCGGACCCTGTTCGATCTGGCCCGACACAATCTGGCCCTTGCAGGAGCCGCACGCGCCGTTCTTGCAGCCGTACGGCAGGTGGACGTTCTGGCGCAGCGCAGCGGCCAGCACGGTTTCGTCCGACTCGACCTGGAATTGCCGGCCGCTTTGCGTCAGCGCGACTTCGAATGTCATGGTGTCCTTGACGGCGGTGTGCGGACAAGGGTGTCGTTCGATCACACCGCGCGTCCGCGCATCAGAGGGAGGAATCAGGCGGCGCGGATGACCGCTTGCGCGCGTATCCGCCAGCCGAGCGCTGCCGCAATCGCGGCAAATCCCGCCAGCGCCCACATCGGCAACGAGAGCCCGAGAATCGGCGGATACGGCGTTTCGCACAACCCACCCACCTTGAAGACCAGCGGCAGCCAGTGCGCGGGCGGCAGACTGTCGACCACCGGCTGCAGTGCATCAAAGCCGCAACTGAATCCCGGGTGGGCCTGCACGTAGATGTGCCGTATCGCGATTGCCGCGCCGGCCAGGGCGGTCGCCAGCGAGAGTCCGCGCAGCAACGCGACGCGGCGCCCGCTTGCTGCCGCCGCGAACGAGAATAGTGCGATCAGCAGGAACAGGTAGCGCTGGATGATGCACAGCGGGCACGGATCCTCCTGCCACGCCAGCTGGATCCACAGTGCGCCGGCGACGAGCGCGAGGCTGGCCGCACCGATCGTCAGCAGCGTCCATCGTTCCGCCCGCGTGGCGTCGATCGGGGCGCTCATCGCAGTGCTCCGAGTGCGCTGACCAGCGACGCGAACACGCGGTCGACATCGCGTTCGTCGGTACGCCAGTTGCAGAACGCGGCGCGCAAGCCCCAGGTGCCCGCATGGACCGTCGTCGTGATGAAGACGTCGCCGAGGTCGCGCACTGCGCGCATGTACGCGTTGATGCGTGCCTCGTCGGGCTGCTCGGCGAGCGTGAAGCAGACGACGTTGACGCGGGTCGGCGCCAGCAACGCAAGGCCCGGCTGCTCGGCAATCTGCCTGCCGAGCCGATGCGCGAGCGCGATATTGCGCCGGACGATTTCCGCATGGCCGTCGCGGCCGTACGCGGCAAGCGCGAACCAGGTCGACAGCGCGCGCAGCCGGCGCGAATTCTCCGGCGTCAGGTGGACGAAGTCCGGATTGTCGGTCGGCACGCCCAGGTACGCGGAGCTGTTCTGGAAGACCCGCACCTGCAGGTCGCGCCGGCGGCTGAACTGAACCGCGGCGTCGTACGGCACGTTCAGCCACTTGTGCAGGTCGATGCAGATCGAATCGGCGTCGTCGAGGCCGCGCACGAGCGCGGCGTGATCGGGCGACAGCGCCGCGAACGCGCCGAACGCCGCATCGACGTGCAGCCAGAACGGATAGCGCGAACGGAGCGCACCGACCGCCTGCAACGCGTCGTAGTCGACGGTATTGACGGTGCCGGAGTTCGCGACGACGATCACCGGCTCGCCCTCGAAACGCTGCAGCGCGGCCTCGAGCGCATCGACGTCGATCGCCTCGCGGTCCTTCAGCGTCGGGATTTTCCGTACCGCGCGACGCCCGATGCCGAGCACGGACAGTGCCTTGTAGATGCTCGAGTGCGGGGTGCCGGACAGCACGCGAATCGGCGGCAGCATGCCCACGCCATCCTCCGCGATGTCGACATGCTCCGGGCAGCGTTCGCCCAGCCATTCGCGGCCGATGGCGAGCCCGACCAGGTTCGACATCGTCGCGCCGCTGACGAGCACGCCCTGCTGCGCGTCCGACAATCCGAACAGCTCGCGCAGCCGTGCGACGGTTTCGCGCTCGAGATCGGGCGCCGAGCTGTCGATGCCCGCCGTCGGGTTCTGGTCATACACGCTGGTCAGCCAGTCGCCGGCGAGCGCGGCGGGCGTTGCGCCGCCCGTCACGAAGCCGAGGTAGCGCGCGCCGGCGCTCCCGGAGAAACCGGGCGCCCAGCGCGCCAGGAAATCGTCGAGTGCCGCGTCGAAGCCGGGGCCCTGTGACGGCAGCGGTCGCGGCACGGCAGCGGGCGGCGCGAGTGCGGCCGGGCGCTCGTCGATGCGGTCCAGCACGTCGAGCGCGTGATCGAGGGTACGCTGCAGCACCGCTTCGATGCCGACGAGGTCGTGTGAGAGTTTGGCGTCCATGCTGTCAGTGGGGTGGGTGGAGGAAAGAAACGGACATCACGCGCGCGGGCGCAACGTCGCATACCAGAACAGCAGCGCGGTCGCGCTGAACGCGGCGCCGAGCGTACAGACGCCGGCCCAGCCGAAGCGCGCATACACGCAGGTCGACGCGATCGAGCCGGACGCGCAGCCGGCGGCGTAGAGCAGCATGTAGCCGGCCGTCAGGCGGCTGCGTGCGTCGGGGCGCACGCCGTAGATCAGGCTCTGGTTGGTCACGTGCACCGCTTGCAGGCCGAGGTCGAACGCGACGACGCCCACCACCAGCGCCACGAGCGAATGCATCATGAGCGCGGTGGGCAGCCATGACACGAGCATCAGTGCGAGCCCGATGCCGGACGTCCATTGCGCAAAGCCGCGATCGGCGAGACGGCCCGCGCGTGCGGCGCCGAGCGCGCCGGCCGCGCCCGCGAGCCCGAACAGCCCGATCTCCGTGTGCGACAGCGACAGTGGCGGCGCGCTGAGCGGCAGCACCATCGGCGTCCAGAGCGTCATCGCGGCCGCGAAGTGCAGGAAGGCGATGAAGGCGCGCACGCGCAGCACGCGCTCCTGCGCGAAGAGTGAAAAGACCGACGCGATCAGGCGCGGATACGGCTCGGCGACACCCGGAAGGCGATGGTGCGGGAGTACGCGCGACAGGACAATGGCGAGCAGCAGCATGACGCTGGCCGACGTGAAATACACCGCGCGCCATCCCGCGAGGTCGGCGATCGCGCCCGAGAACGTGCGCGCGAGCAGGATGCCGAGCACGATGCCGCTCGTCACGGTGCCGACGACCTGCCCGCGTTCCGCCGGCTCGGCGAGCCCTGCCGCGAACGACACGAGCACCTGGGTGACGACGCTCAGAAAGCCGATCAGCGCCATGCCGGCGAACAGCACGGACGCGTGCGTGGCGGTGGCGATCGACAGCAGTGCGAGCGCACAGACGACCGACTGGATCAGGATCATCCGGCGCCGGTCCCACAGATCGCCGAGCGGAACGAGGAGCAGGAGGCCGAGCCCGTAGCAGATGCTCGTGATCGTCATGATGCCGCCGATGGCGGCGCGCGAGATGTCGAACTGGTGCGCGAGCGTGTCGAGCAACGGCTGCGCGTAGTAGACGTTGGCGACGGCGAATCCGGCCGTCGTCGCGAACAGCAGCGTGACGGGACGCGTCAGCGTGGCGTGGGTGGGCGCCGCGCGGGTCTGCGGGGCGCGCGGTAGCGGCGACAGTTGTTCGAGGCTCATGATGGTGATGGGTAGCGAACCGGCATGAAGAAGGCAGACGGGGCGCCGCACGCTGGTCGCGCGGACCGCCCCGGGAAACGGCCAGGCGCGTGGGGTAGCCCGCGCTGCCGCGTTACTGCAGCGACTGGCGCATGTTCTCCATCACCTGGCCGGCGCCTTCGTAGTAATCCTTCTCGACGTTGAAGCGGATCAGGCAGCCGATGCAGATGTCCCGGATCGCGGCCGGGTTTTGCGTTGCGAGCGGCAGCAGCACGCGCTTCACCAGGCTATTGCCGTGCACCACGTCGATCTTCGTGTGCAGCACGTGGTACGCGATGACTTCCTCGGGCACCTGGTGGCGGCGCATGCCCTTCACCATCTTCGAGAAGCGGTACGGCACCGTGTCCTCGAGCAGCGTCAACGTGCCGAGCAGACGGACCACGTACCAGCGACGCAGCGCGTACATCGACAGCAGGTTGCCGTTCTTCAGCGCGAGGGCCGACGACAGGATCGACGGATCGAAGCGCTGCAGGTACTGCCGGAAATGCGGCTCGGCCTTGCCGAACAGCAGCGTGTGCATGCCTTCCAGCTCGCCGAGCCCCATTTCGTCCCAGAAGTTCTCTGCGACCGCGAGCTTCATGTCGCCCAGCATGCCGATCTGCGACAGCGCGATCGTGTCGTCGAAGCGTCCGTCGACCTGGGCTTCGAGGCAGACGTAGAACGCGAGCTGTTCGAGCGTCGCTTCCTCTGCGAGAAAGCGGAAGAATGGCGCGACGGCTTCGCGATTCGTGCGACGCAGCGTGTAGTACCACTCTTCGAGCTGTTCGGCGTTCTCGGGCAGCCCGGACAGGTCGAGGCGCGATTCCTCGTGGAGATTCCACTCGCTTTCCAGCGCCAGGATCTCGTCGTACTCCGCCGGTTGCGGAATCGTGTCGTATGCGCTCGGCGGCGCGAGTTCGCGCAGATAGAACGCGTTCAGGCGCTTCTGTGCGTCGAGCGTATTGCAGCGGGGAACGTCGGCCGCTTCGGGGCCGTGTGCCGCGCGGATCAGGTGCTGCGCTGCTGCTTGAATCGCTTGCGTAGACATGCTTGTCGCTCCAGTCTCGGGATGGGAGGGATTGCGGACCATTCGACTCCGCTGGCGGCGCACACCGGCGCAAGGCCGCGCCGCGAAGCCGACGATGATGGGAAATGTACTGAACGCGATGCGCGACGGTTAGCCGGCGCGTCTCAATGGATTGACAGTGCGTCCCATCCACACGGCATTCGGCGCGGGCGCGTGCACAGAAACGAATCGTCGGTTTGTTGGGACAAAAACGCTAACGGTGGCGGCCGCGCTTTTCATACATTACGTGCACCGGGTTCGCTGCTGCGTTCGCAGGTGACGGCGGTCCGGATGGACACGGAGGATGAAGCGATGCACAGACTGACGTTGCTGCCGCAGGGTATCGAAGTATGGCTTCCGGATCGCGCCGCGCTGACGGAGCTTGACTTCGAGCTGCACGGACAGGAATCGATTCCGTTCGGCTGCCGGGCAGGTGCGTGCGGCGCCTGTGTCATCGAAGTCCTGGACGGCCTGCCCAATCTCGGCAGCCGGCAAGGGGAAGAGACGGCCTTTCTCCGCACGCTCGGCTATCCGGACGAGCGCTTCAGGCTCGCGTGTCAATGCCGGCTGACCGGCGCGGCGACCGTGCAGGTCGCCACGCCCGACGGCTGAATCCATCAACGTTGCGTTCCATGCCTGTCTCCACGTCATTTATATAGGATTTCTTATGAGTAATCGTGTGAAAAACGCCGGTCTCGAGCACCGTACGCCGTTCCTGAATGCAGCCGCAGCCGCGCAGTTGCGCAGCGAGATCGATGCGCTGATCGATCGTCAGATCGACACGTGGTATGACACCGTCCCGTATGCCGCACACCTCGAAGGCAAGTCCGTCGACAGCGAATACTACCGTCGCCACCTGATCGAAACGGCGTGGCGCATCCGGCTGCTGCGCGTGTCGGAATCGAAGGCCCTCGCCGAGATCGCGAAGCGCAGCCCGGAAGCGGCGCAGATCTGGGCGAACTACGAGCGCGAGGAAATGCTGCACGACGACCTGTTCATCCAGGATCTCGAGCGCGCCGGCGTCACGCGCGATGCGTTTCTCGCGACGGAGCCGTACCTGTCGACGAAGCTGCTGACCGGCTACTTCTCGTATCTGCTCGATCACGAGGGCCCGCTCGGCGTCGTTGCGTACTCGTATCTGGTCGAGTACGTGAACGTGAAACTCGAGCCGCGCAAGATCGAGGCGCTGAAGGATTCGGTCGGCGAGCAGAACATCGGCGGGCAGATCGCGCATTCGCACACCGACATCAACGACGACCATCCGGGCGAAGTGTGGGCGGCGATCCGCTACCTGCTGCGCGACGACGATGACATCGCGGCGCTGAAGCGCTATCTGGGCGAACACCAGACGGTTCTCGCGCTGTATTTCAAGGAACTGTACGACGACAAGATTGCGTCGACGCTGAAGGCGGCAGCCTGACGGGAGAGCCGACATGCTGGCTGATGGCGTTCTGATTCTGAGTCACTGCGGTTATTCGTTCGTCGAGGATCTGGTCGCGGCGATCGGCCAGCGGCAATTGCACGCGTACGTCCTGACTTCCCGGCCGCTGCCGGAGCACGCGGGGCGCCTCGACGCGCTGCGCGCGCTGGCGGCCGGCGTTTATGCGGGCGACGCGCACGCGCTGTCGGAGGAGGATGTCGACCGCACGCTCGACGCGCTGCAGGCGCGCGGCGTGCGGGTGCGCGCCTGCATTTCGGTATGGGAAGGCTACCGCGGGCTGATGGCGCATGCGAATGCGCGCCTGGGCGTCGCGGATCTCGCCCCCGCACGCGTCGAATCGCTGCGCGACAAGCTGCAGGTCCGCAACGCGCTGCATGCGGCCGGCCTCTCCAGCCGAACCGCCCGTGCGCTCACGCCGGACGTGCTGCGCGCGCTGCAGGCGACGGGCGGCGACTATTTCGTGAAGCCGATGCAGGGCATCGCGTCGTATGGCGCCTTCCGGCTCACGCACGACACGACCTGGGCGACGCTCGAGGCGATCGCGGCCGAAGCGCGGGCGGACACGGTCTATGCATCGGTGCTCGGCGACGGTGTGCGGTTCATCGCGGAAGAGTACGTGAGCGGAACCGAGTGCAGCTTCGAGGTGCTGGTGATCGACGGCCGTCAGTATGTGGTCGCGATCCACGAGAAATGCGAACTGACCGAAGCGAACGGCACCGTGCTGGAAGACAGCTGCACCAGCCCGCCGGTATCGATCGCCGCGCATGCATGCGCGGCCGGCATCGCGTGGCTCGGCAAGGTGTTCGCGCACCTTGCACTCGACTGGGGCTGCTTCCACGTCGAGGCCCGTTTCGACGGCGCGCGATGGGATCTGATCGAGATCAATCCGCGCGTGGGCGGCAGCCTGATTTCGCCGAGCGTCAAGGCGCTCAATGGCGCGGCGAACCTGCTCGACATGTGGCTTGCCGTGCTCCTGCTGGATGCCGATGCCGCGCGCGCGTCGCTCGCACACCTTGCCTATGGCGCCGACGGCCGTGCGGCGGGGCCGAACGCGACGGTCTTTCGCGTCTACTTCGCGTCGCCGGGGCGGATCGAGTCGATCGCGCTCAATCCGCTGCCGCGCGAGCCCGTGGTGACGCAGGTGCTGCTGAAGCCCGGCGACGAAGTCGATCCGGCATCACGCGAAGTATTCCTCGGCCAGTTGTTGTGGTCGATGAGCCGCGCGCAACGCGACGCCGAACTCGACACGCTGCTCGCGGCTTCCGTGGATGCCATCACCGTGCACTACCGGGTCGCCGAACCCGCGCTGGGAGCCTGATCATGACTGCTCGTTCCGCATCGACGCTGTTGATCGTCGATTACAACCTGAGCCGGGTGGAAGACGTCGCACACCTGGCGCGCTACGCGCGCGAGCGCTACGGCGCCCGGACGGTGCTGATCCGTTCAGGCCCAAGCGAACGTGACCGGCGTATCTGCGACGACGTGATCGATCTCGATCCGCTCGCGGACGGTTTCGTCGATGCCGCCGTTGCGCAGCTCGCGGGCATTGCGGGCGACCTGCGGGCCGGTATCGTGTTCTCGGACAACGCGGTCCAGCAGGGCGCCGCGCTGCTGGAGCGGCTCGGCCTTGCGGTCGATTCCGCGTCGCTCGCGGCCGGTGCGTTCAGCAAGCACGCGTATCGGGTCGCGGAGCACCGCGTGCGCGCACTGCTCGAAGCACAGCGCGTGATGGTGCCGGACTACGCGGAGGCAGCGTCGGTCGACGATCTGCGGCGCTTCGCTGCAGCGCATCCGGGCGGCTTCGTCGTCAAGCCGTCGTGCGAGGGCAACAACCGCGGCGTGGTGGTCGTGCGCGATGGCGACAGCCTGGAGGCCGCGTTCGGCGAGGTCGCGCCGTATGTGTCACGCGGCGTGATCTGCGAAGCGTTCATTCCGTTCGCGCGCGAATTCTCGTTCGACGGCCTGGGTGCGCTGGCGTTTACGACCGAGAAGGTCAGCGCGACCGGCCGCTATCCGGTCGAGGTCGCGCAGATCCTGCCGTCGCGGCTCGCCGATCACGAAGCGGATACGCTCACGCGCGCGGGCCGCCTCGCCAATCTGCTGGTCGGGCAACGCGACGGCCCGTTTCACAACGAGATCAAGCTCAGCGACGACGGGTTGCGGGCCGCTGTCGTCGAACCGAACCGGCGTCCGGCAGGCATGAAGATCTGGTGGCTCGCGCGCTGGGCTTACGGCGTCGATCTGTTTCACGCGTGGATCGACACGGTGTGGGGCGTCGCGCCGCCCGTGACGCTGCCGGCGCCCGCGCGCTTCGCTGCCGCGGTGATGCTGGGCGTGGCATACGACCGGCAGTTTTCACCGCAGGACGTGCGTGCCGGCGCGGACCCGCTCGGCGACGCGATTGCCGACACCGTGCGCACGCTCGGCTTGCGCGACGGCGCGCTGCAATCACAGGGCTTCGAATGGCTGCACGCGGATCGGCGTTTCGTTCACGCGATCGCACGCGACAACGCCGATTTTGTCGCGCTCGCCTGCATCACGCTCGAACCGGGTGACGCCGATATTCGCGATGTCGTCGCGACGCTGCGCGCGAGCTGGCCGGCGGCGCTCGATGCGGCCTGTGAAGTGCGCGCGGCGGCGTGACGCCATCGTCAATCAACTGGTCCGGAGACCGCGATGAACATTCTCGTATTGCACCGCGTGCCCTATCCGCGCATCGACTATGCGCGCGGCATCGATCACGATCGGCACGACGTCACGTATTTCGGCAAGCGCGACATGCTCGACACGATTCCTGCGGCGCTGCGCTGCTCGCGTGTCGAGCGGGCCGGCCTCGCGTCCGCGTTCGATGAAGCAAGTGCGTGGCTCGCAGCCCGCCCGCAGCGATTCGATGCCGTCATTTCCTTGTCGGAGTACGAATTGATCGACGCGGCGAAGCTGCGGGCGCGATTCGGCATCACCGGAAAATCGGTCGAAGCAGTGATGCTGGTGCGCGACAAGGTGAAAATGAAGGCGGCGGTGCGCGACGCCGGCGTGCGCGTGCCGCGCTTCCTGCCGTTGCGCACATGGATCGAGGCGCAGGGGCACGCGCCGTGGCACGGCAAGACGGTGCTGAAGCCGCACAGCGGCGCGTCGAGTGCCGACGTCGTCGTGTTCGATACGCCCGCCGCGCTGTTCGATGCGTTGGCGGCGCGCTGCACGGGCGTCGCCGCGCTCGATTCGGACGCGCCGGGTATCGAGGACTTTCAACTGGAGGAATTCGTCGACGGCCCGATTCTGCATTTCGACGGCATCGTCGTCGACGGCACGCCACGCGCGGTCACCGCGAGCCGCTATGTGGGCACCTGCCTCGGCTATGCGGCGGGCCAGCCGCTCGGGTCGTTCCATTTCGCGCTGAGCGACACGGCCCGGAGCTGGGTCGAGCGCGTGCTGGCCGCGGTGCGCATCGACACGGGCAGCTTCCACCTGGAAGCGATCGAACAGGACGGCGAACTGGTGTTCCTTGAAGTCGGCAACCGGGTCGGCGGTGCAGACGTGGTCGCGACGTTCGAACTCGCCACCGGCATCCACCTGCCGTCGGTCGAACTGCAACTGCTGACCGGCGCGCCGGTTAGCCTGCCTGCGCGTACCGCGTTCGCGCAGCAGCTCTGGCATGGCTGGTTCGTGTTTCCGGGCCATCACGTGCAAGGCGGCCGTTTCCACGGGTTCTCCGGCATCGAGCCGTTCCGCTCGAGCCCCGCGGTACTCGCCTGGGCCGAACTCGAGACGGGCCGCGCGTTCGCATCGAATATCACGTACTCGGCGCGCGAAACCCCGCTCGCGGGGATCATCGGCACGCCGAGCCCGGACGAGACGCGCGAGTGGATCGAGCGGCTGTTCGCATCCGCCTCGCTGTGCGTCTCCGTGCCGGCGTCTTCCTGACGCACGGGCCTTTCGACAGGAGCCGAACATGGCACACGTGATCACGGAAAACTGCATCAAATGCCGCTACACCGATTGCGTCGAGGTGTGTCCGGTCGATTGCTTTCACGAAGGCGCGAATTTTCTGGTCATCGACCCGGACGAGTGCATCGATTGCGGCGTGTGTCGTGCCGAATGCCCGGTCGGCGCGATCTTTCCCGCCGATGAAGTGCCGGCGGTGCAGTACGCGTTCGTCGCGTTGAACGCGACGCTGTCGAAGACGTGGCCGAGCATCACGCGCTGCCAGCTGCCGCCGGTCGACGCGGCCCGCTGGGCGAATGTCGACGGCAAGCTCGCGCTGCTCGAATCCTAGCCGGCGATACGACGATATACCGGCGTCGCGGCGGGAGCCGGTCTCGACAATCCCGCTTTGCCATTCACCATTCATGGAGGTTTGCATGGCACTCAATCCGCTGCAACAGTTCTTCTCGAAGGTCGGCGCCGGTGACGTACCGGGCGCGCTCGAGGTCATCGACGACGCAACGGTGTTCGAGCCGCAGGGCCCCGAGCACCTGCCGATCTACGGGCGCTTCGTCGGCAAGGCCGGTGTCGAACGCCTGCTCGGCACGCTGGTCGAGCAGTTCGAGACCGAGCAGTTCGAGATCCGCAAATGGGCCGAAGCCGACGACTACGTGTTCGCGTACGGCTACATGCAACATCGCGTGCGCAAGACGGGCCGGACCTTCAAGAGCGAATTCGCCGTCGTCGCACGAATCGAGGGCAACGTGATCCGCCACTATCGGATTTTCGAGGACACGGCTGCCGCCGTGGAAGCGTTCGCCTGACCGCCTGGCAGGATGCGTGCCCGGCCCGGTGCAGCGCGCGCCGGGCCGTCGTGCGCTGTGTTCGCCGCGAGGTTCAGCGAATCTGCGCGAGCCAGCCGCTGTAGTCGGTATCCGTGTGTCGCTGCAAGCGATGCTGCGCGTTTCCGGCGACGACGCGCGTTTCGCTCGGCGCGTGACCGAATTCCAGCTTGAATGCGCGGCTGAGTTGCGTGTTGCTGTTGAAGCCGTACCGGTATGCAAGATCGCCGATCCGGTGACGGGGGCTCTCGGGCGACATCAGCGCGCGGTGAATCGCGAGCAGGCGGCGCTTGCGGATGTAATTCGCGACACCGCCATCCTGCTCGAACAGCCGGTACAGACTCGAGCGCGAGATGCCGATTTCCTTGCAGATTCGATCCGGCGACAGGTCCGGCGATTCGAGGTTCTGCCGGATGTACTCCTTGATCTTCACGTACAGGGTCGACAGCAACTCGTTGCGCGCATTCGAGATCTCTTGAGCAGTCGGGCTGAGCATCGCCTTCACCAGGCTCAGCGTCGCCTGCTCGGCATGCAGCGCTTCCGACTGCGACAGCGTGCCGATCTTGTCGAGCAGGCTCCTCAGATAGCTGTCGAGGAGCTGGCTGATTCCGCCACTGAAGATGGTGCCGTGGATGCTCGACGGCAGGCTCGGCAGCATGTCACGCGCGACCAGCAGCGTGACTGCGTCGCCCGCCTGGATTTCACGGTGATAAGGACGAGCCTGGTCGACGACGAGGATATCCCCGGGCTGTACGAACACCGGCCGTCCATCGATTTCCCCGCGCACGCTCCCGGCGTCCCGCAGGTTGAACGAATAGTTGTCCATCCCGTCTCGCCGAATGAACGCCGCCGAACGGTTGAGCGCGTACGAGAGCGGAGCCGCCACGCTCCCCGGATGATGATAGGTCCATTTACCTACCGAGATGTTGCCAAGCGTGTAGCCGATAAATTGGTAGTCGATTATCGGGTCGATCGGCGTGGTTAAAGCAAACTCCGCAATCGAATACTGGGTCTGCCATGCTTCTAGACGTTCGGCAGGTGAATAATCCTGCAGAGAGAAACGGAAAGGCGGATGGGTCGAGCTACTCATCTTGTGGCCCTCAATATCGTATTTTGGTTTGCTAAATTATAGAGGGATTTCTTGATGGAATGTGATGTGCGCAGGGGTGGGTGGCTATATAGATTTTCTTCTATCTATATAATTTTATTGAAGGTTTGAATTGCGTCAGGGTTGAGGGTGTTTCTGTTGTTTTTAATGGGGTTCAATCGATCTGGATAATTTGTGGGGCAGCCCAGGTATTAAAAGTAGCCTGATGGTGAAATGGTGGTTACGTTTTTTTGAAATTTTATCGACTATTGCGAGCTGATATTTCTTTCGATTATCTTTCGTCGGCGTGTTGTGTGCTTTGAAGAGTCGGGCTGGTGGGCTTTCCGCTGTATCTCAGGGCATGCGCCAGAATAAATGCGCTATTGTTGCAAATTGGCTGCTCGACAGATGTCCGTCATCACGCCATCTGCGAAAACTTTGCCCTCTCACGCCTAGAGGATTCGGTTCCATGAACCGCTTTCCGATTTCTCGGGCTCGACGAATGCCCAGATCGAGCGGCAGCAGGTGCAGCGACAGTACATGACCGAACCCGCTGAATCGTGGCCTTCAGAAGCAAAATGAGGTTGAGGAATGATTTCGGAGAGGACGCCGCTTGCGACGGCTGCGTCACGACGACGGGTGTATTGCTGATATTCCTGACGCGAAGCGAACGCTTTGGGCTTGCCGACACCGAGACAGTGTAGGCAAGCCGGAAGCAGGCGCGCGATCGCGCCGTTGCTTTGCGCGTCACTCCCTCGCATGAGTTTCAGCCATTCACCGCGTGGGACTTGTGCATCCACACGCGTTCTTTCGCCGCCAAGCCACGTGCGTACCTGATGCAGGTCGATTTCTCGTTCGCGATAGCGGCGGAGCATGTTCTGAATATCCTGGTCCATTGCGGTGCGTACCTGATTTTCGATGAACGTTGTCCGGCAGAAACACGGTGAGGGACGCGATTCGGTGCGCGCGAATATTCCCGGCGGTGGCGACGTGCCGCGAGTGGCGATGCCTCAAGGGCCGGAAGAACTTGAATGGCCTTGCTTCTGGTGTGCTCAAACCAGAGGGTGACAACGATTCAGCGTTCCCGACTGCGTCCGGGTCGCGATCGGAACGCCGCGTCCCGTCAGCCGTGCCGCGTCACCCCGCGTCGCGCACCGCCATCGCGAGCGGCAGCATCGCCGGCCCGATGGAGGCGAGCAGCCGCTCTTTCGATACCCCGTCGCGGGATTGCACTGAAATGCCGTGCAACTGCGTCGCGTAGAAATCGGCCAGCGCCTTGATGTCGGTGCCCCGCGCGAGTTGCCCCTGTTCGGCTGCGAGCTGCAGGCGCTCGACGATCGACTGCGTGCGCGCGCGCCGATGGGCGGCCAGCCATTCCATCACCCCTTCGTTTTCGGCCGAGTAGTTGGTGGCGGCGGAGACCACCATGCAGCCGTGCGGCTGGCCGCGCCGGGTATAGGCGGCGACGGCGTCGCGCAGCATGCGTTCGATGGCTGCGCGGACATCGGCTTCCTCGACGAGCGCGCGATCGGCGAAACCGCCTTCGCCTTGCTCGTAGAGCGCCACGGCCTCCTGGAACAGTGCTTCCTTGCTGCCGAAGGCGGCATAGATGCGCGCTGACGCAATACCCATCGCTTCGACCAGGTCGGACATCGACGTGCCTTCGTAGCCGTGTCGCCAGAACGCCAGCATCGCGCGTTTCAGCGCCATGTCGCGATCAAATTCTCTCGGTCGTCCCGCCATATCCCTTTCGTCCGTCGTCACATCGTGCACCGATTTTATCGCGCGCCGTGTTGACACGCGCCGTTCCGCTGGCCTATTCTTTGTCGATCAACAAACAATAGGAGTTGATCATGCGTACCCTCAAGGGCCCCAGTCTCCATCTCGCGCAGTTCGCCGACGATGCGGCGCCGTTCAACAGCTTGCCGAACATCGCGCAATGGGCGGCAGGGGTCGGCTTCAAGGCGCTGCAGATTCCCGCGTGGGACGGCCGGCTGTTCGACGTGGCGACGGCCGCGGAAAGCCAGGCCTATTGCGATGACGTGAAGGGCATGTTGGCCGAACACGGGCTGGAGATCAGCGAACTGACCACGCATCTCTTCGGGCAACTGGTCGCCGTGCATCCGGCGTACGACGCCATGTGCGACAACTTCGCGCCCGAGGCCGTGCGTGGCAACCCGAACGCGCGTACCGCGTGGGCGCTGGATCGGCTCAAGCTGGCTGCGCGGGCTTCCCGACGCCTGGGGCTGACCGACATGGGCACGTTTTCGGGCTCGTTCGCGTGGCCCTACCTGTTTCCGTTCCCGCAACGGCCCGCCGGCCTGATCGAGACGGCCTTCGACGAGCTGGCGCGCCGCTGGCGGCCGATTCTCGACGTCTGCGATGAAAACGGCGTCAACCTCTGCTACGAGATCCATCCCAGCGAAGACCTGCACGATGGCGTCAGCTTCGAGCGTTTCCATGCGCTGGTCGGCCAGCACGCACGCTGCAAGATACTGTTCGATCCGAGCCATTTCGTGCTGCAGCAACTGGACTATCTCGCGTACATCGATATCTACCGCGAGCACATTCGCATGTTCCATGTGAAGGATGCCGAGTTTCTGCCTTCGGGCCGACAAGGCATTTACGGCGGCTACGGGTCGTGGCTCGAGCGAGCCGGCCGGTTCCGCTCGCTCGGCGACGGTCAGGTCGACTTCAAGGCGATTTTTTCGAAATTTGCTCAGTACGACTATGCAGGATGGGCGACCCTCGAATGGGAATGCTGCCTCAAGGACCAGGAGGACGGCGCGCGCGAAGGGGTTGCGTTCATCAACGACCACATCATCCGGGTGACGGAGCGCATCTTCGACGACTTCGCCGGCGCCGCGGTCGATCAACGGCAAATCCACGACATGCTCGGCATCGCCTGAGCCGGCCCCCATTGCGAGGAACCATCAATATGTCCGCTCAGCTTCAGTCGTCGTCAGCCGACGCTCAACGCGTTGCCCATCAATACGTCCGCGTCGACGGCCAGCGCATTCACTGCGTCACGGCCGGCGCAGGCACCCCGGTCCTGCTGATTCCGGGATGGCCGCAAACCTGGTACGCATGGCGTCATGTGATGCAGGCGCTCGCCGCGCGCGGCTTCATGGCCGTCGCGGTCGACCCGCCCGGCACCGGCTATTCCGACCGGCCGCATGCGGGTTACGACACGGGCCACACGGCGGCCACGTTGCATCGCGTGATGGTGCAGCTGGGCTTCGATGTGTACCAGGTGGCCGGCCACGACGTCGGCATGTGGGTGGCCTATGCGCTGGCGAGCGATCGGCCCGAGGCGGTGAAGTCGCTCGCGCTCACGGAGGCGGTGATCCCCGGGCTGGCACCGGCGCCGTCGATCTTCGCTCCGCCGGAAGAGAACATCTTCCTGTGGCATTTCATGTTCAACCAGCTGGCCGACCTGCCCGAGACGCTGATTGCCGGACGTGAACGCGCCTATCTGGAGTTCATGTTCAACCGCTGGTCGTTCCGGCGCGATTGCGTGGCCGTCGATGTGTATATCGACGCCTATGCGGCGCCGGGCGGCCTGCGCGGCGGCTTCTCCTATTACCGCGCGATTCCGGAGACGATCCGGCAGAACCAGGCGCGGGCGCAGCGCAAGCTGACGATGCCGGTGCTCGCGATCGGCGCCGAACATGCCACCGGCGATGCGCCGCTGGTCACGATGCGCGACAACGCGACGGATCTGCAGGGTGCGGTCGTGCCCGATTGCGGCCACTTCATCATGGAAGAGGCGCCCGACGCATTCATCGGCCATCTGCTGCCGTTCCTGGAACGGAGCCGCTGAACATGCCGATTGACGACAACATCGCCGCGCTGCTGGCGCGCCTGGCGCTGGCTGAAGCGCCTGCGTCGCTGGACGCGTTGCGGCAGGCGACCGAGACGACACTGCGAGGCTGGCACGGACCGCTGGAAGCGGTCGACCGCATGGAAACCTTCGCGGTGCCCACGCGCGACGGGCGGCAGATTCGCGTGCGGGTTTATTGGCCAGCGGTCGCGGCGGCACGCGCGGCACGGCAGCCAGCGATCGTTTATGCGCACGGCGGCGGGTGGTGCCTCGGCACGCTCGAGCTTTACGACAATCCTTGCCGCGCGCTGGTCAACGCGACGCAGTGCGTCGTGCTGTCGGTCGATTACCGGCTCGCGCCGGCGCACCGGTTTCCGGTGCCGGTGGAGGATTTCTGCGATGCGCTGGACTGGGTGTTCGGCGAGGCGGCCGGCCTGGGGCTGGACCCGGCGCGCATCGCCGTCGGCGGCGACAGCGCCGGAGGCAACCTTGCAGCGGCTGCCTGCCTGGTCGCACGGGAGCGGGGCGGGCCGTCGATCGCGCATCAACTTTTGCTGTACCCGCCGCTGGATGCGTCGATGAGCACGACGTCCTATCGGACCTGCGGGCAGGGCTACTACCTGACGCAAGCCATCATGCAGTATTGCTTCGACCTGTACCTGACCGATCCGGCCGATGCCGGCTCACCCTGCGTGTCGCCGCTGCGGGCGGCTTCGGTCGCGGGGCTGCCACCGGCCACGTTGTTGGCGTGCGAATACGATCCGGTGCGCGACGACGCGCACGCGTATGCGGAGCGATTGCGGGAGGCCGGTGTGCCGGTCGAATTGGTCGTGCTGCCGGGGATGATCCATGCGTGCATCCATATGGTCGGCGTGACGCCGGCAGCCCGCCAGGTGTTCGACGTGGCCGGCGCGTGGATGCGCTGGGCGTTCCCAGCGGTGAGCGCATGGCCGCGCGTGGAGGGCTGCACGGTCCGGCGGCCACGCGATATCAGGAAGACCGGCGCGATTTCCGCGGTGTCGACGGACTTCCTGTCCGACAGGTCACGCAGTCATTGACGCCCGACAGCAGGTTGTCTAGATTCTTCTCCATGCACGCACTTTTCATCACGACCACGACCACCACCACCACGACCGCCCATGGCGGGCCGGGAGGAGGTTGCGCGTCGTAGGTCAGTGCGTCGAACTCACCCCAAGCCCCGCCGGAAACGGACGGGGCTTTTTTCATGCTCCGCCTGGCCGGCATCGAACGTCAGCGGAGAACATGATGGATGATTGCGACTGCCGTGTGTCCGGCGACAGAGTCGACCCGTTTCGCCGGAAGCACAACGACCCAGCCGCATGGCTCACCGGAATCGTGGCAGGCGTGCCGACGTCGACGCGGCTGCTGCTGATCTTCCAGTTCCTGGTGAACCTGTCGGTGTTCGGTTCGCTGCCGCTGCTTGCCGCGTTCCTCGCCATGACGCGCCATCTGGATGCGAGCAGCGTCGCCAGCGTGCTGACGGTGAATCTGCTGGCGAGCCGGCTGCTGCCGCTGGTGCTGGGTGCGTCGACGGATCGCTTCAGCAGTCGCGTGCTGACGACGCTCGGCCTGCTTTGCCGTGCGGCGGGGTTCGTCGGGTTCGCGTATGCGCAGTCGCTGCCGGGCCTGTTGACGTGGGCGTGCTTGTCCGGGCTCGGGGCCGCGCTTTACGAAACGACCGCGTATTCGATCTTCGGCTCGCTCGATGGCGCCGTGCGTCCCAAGGTGTTCGCGCTGAACACGCTGGCGCTCAATCTCGGTGCATTGATCGGCCCGGCGCTGCTGATCGTCGTGCCGGACACGAACGGGGCGCTGCCGTTTCTGGTGAGCGGCGCGGTGTTCGCGGTGCTCGCACTGGTTGCGCCGTGGATCGCGGGGCGAAGACGGCACACCGCAGTCGCCGCGCACCCGCTGCGCGGCGTGCTGGTTGCGTTCGGCGACCGGCGGTTTCGCCGGCTCTGCTGGGCGCTTGTCCCGTTCTGGACCGTGTATACGCAGATTTACGTATTCATCCCGTTGACCTTTTCGCATGGCGCACACGGCTATAACGGCGTGAGACCGTTCTACATCACGAACGCGTTGACCGGAATCGCCACCGCGTGGCTCGGCATGGGCTGGTTTCAGCGCACGCACTGGCGATCGATGATGGCGATCGGGCATGTCGCGTCGTGCGGCTGTTTTGCGATTGCGGCACTGCTGTTCGCCGGCGATCGGGGCGCGGATGCGTCGCTCGTGATCCCGATCGTGATCGCGATCGTCTTCACGTTAGGCGAAAGCCTGATTCTTCCTGCGTCGAATATTGCGCTCGCCAACCTGACGACAGACGGCAATGCCGGCAGCTATTTCGGCGCGTCGGCGATTTCGTGGGCGATCGGCGGGATGCTCGGCAACTTCATCGGCAGCATCGCCGCAGGCTGGACGACGCGCGCGCCGGGATGGTTCCTTTTTATGGGAATCGCGCTGACCGGCCTGCTCGCATTCCGCAGGCAGCGGCCGGAATAGCCAGGGCGACGGTCGAGGCAGCGTGAACTACCTGCGTCTCCGAACCCGCGCCTTTGCACACTTGAACCACAGTCGCATCGCACCGACGCCGCCCGCGACCGGAATCCGCGGCAACAGGAACCGATCGTCGTACGCATCGGCGCAGCCGCGCCGGGTCGTCGTCGCGTTGCGGTAACCCGCGGCGGCGACCTGGTCGCGCACGCGCGGGTCCAGGTCGCCGTACGGGTAGCAGAACGATTCGACGGGCTGGCCGCTCAACGCTTCGAGCCGCTGCTTCGATTCGACGATCTGAACTTCCGATACGTGCGCCGGCACGTGCGACAGCGCGACGTGATCGAGCGTATGCGAGCCGATCTCATGGCCGTGATCGCGCCATGCGAGCATGTCGGCGTACGTCATGAGCGGCGAGCGTGCGGTATCGGCGCCCGCATCCCAGTCGTTCTCGCCGCCGAACCGGCCGGCGACGAAGTAGCAGGTCGCGGTGAAGCCGAACGCGTCCAGCACGGGCATCGCATGCGTCAGCACGTTGCGAAAGCCGTCGTCGAACGTGATGCCGAAGACCTTCCCGCTGCGCTCGCCGCGCAGGTACGGCTGCAGTTCGCGCACGCTCAGGCCGCGGTAGCCGAGCCGCCGGAACAGCGTCATCTGGCGGCGGAACGCCTCGGGCGCGACGCTCAGGCTGCGCAGCCGGTCGAGCGGCTGCGGCGTGCGGACCTGGTGATACATCAGGATCGGGTAGCGCGTGGCGGGCAGTAGCATGAGCGGGTCGCGAGAACGGGGAGTTACGCGGCCTTGCGGAAAATCCGCAGGGTCTTGAAGTCGCCGACTTCGACGAAATCGGCATTCGCCGCCCATCGCTCGATGATCGGCTCGGCCTTCCGGTACGCCGACGAGCCCTTGTAGAACAGCAGGTGGCCGTCGCGCGCGGTATGGCGTGCGAACAGGTCGAGCACGTCGGCGTCGGTCTTCGCGCCGTAGCGGCTGTTCGTCTCGTCGCGGAATTCGCACAGATGGAACAGCGTGACGACGTCGAACGCCGGCAGCAGGTCCGAGTGGCTCGTGTAGATGTCGCCGAAATAGGCCAGATAGGTCTTGCTCACCTCCGGTTGCCGCGTGACGAGATCGATGTACGACTTGTATTCCTTCGGCGACGCCGTCACGCCGAAGACGGTGTTGTTCAGGTGCGGCCGCGCGCATTCCACGCCGACATGGTGGTGGCCGCCAGTGCCGAAGTGATAGATGCGGATGCCGTTGAGGCGCGCGGTTTCCAGCCATTCGACGAAGTGCACGTCGCACGGGCACTCCTGCGTGCGCAGGTCCCAGTACTTCTTCCAGATGTTCATGGCCATTAAACGGACCTCATGGATGTCACCCGACGATACGGGTTGTGGCGAATCGATTTCTGATAGACGGACAGCGTCGCGTCGACGAATCGTTCGAACGAGAACTCGCGCTTGCCCTTCAGCCGCGCGTTGTATCCCATCGCTTGCACGCAGCCGGGATCGCGCATGATCGCGCGCAGGATCGCCTCGATCGCTTGGGGTTCGCGCGGCGGGACGACCCAGCCGTCCACGCCCGGCTCGACGTTCTCGGGCAGCCCGCCCACGCGCGTCACGATCACGGGGCAGCCGAGCGACATCGCTTCGCGGCACGCATACGACAGGCTCTCCTGGTACGACAGCACGAACGACACGTCGACGATCGAGAACGGCGTCCGCACGTCGTCGAGCCGGCCGGTGAAAGCGGTGCGCGCGGCCATGCGGTGCAGCGCGATCTGCTCGCGTTGCTCGCCGGTCGGCTCCGCGCCGACCAGCAGCACGCGAAACCGCTCGCGCTCGTGTTCGGGCAAGCGGCCCAGCGCCGCGATCAGGTCCATCCAGCCTTTCTCCGGCGCGGTGCCGGCGCTGCTGCCCAGCACGATCGCGTCCGCGCCGGACGGCCCGAACAGCGCGATCTTGCGGCGGCGAATTTCGTCGCCGGCCAGTCGCTCCGCGGCCTGCCGGCGCACGCCGTGCTTGACGACCGTGACGTTTCCATACGGCGACCGGAGCGCGAGCATGCCCGCCACGTAATCGCTGACCGCGATGGTGTGGTCGGTTGCCAGCCGGGCGCGCAGCACGTTGCCGAAGCTGTCGGCGCGATAGGTGTTGTGCTTGGTGAGCACGACCGCGGGCCGATACCGGCAGCCGAGCAGCGCGAGCATCACCTGCCGGTGATCGGCGGACCCGTTGACGTGGATGACGTCGAAGCGCTCGGCGACGATCCGCTGGCGCAGCCGGAGGATTTCCTGGCACAGCCGGTTCCAGCGCGGCTTGAATTCCATGTCGAAGATGGCCACGTCGGGACTGTCCTTCAGCAGTCGCGACAGGCGGCTGCCTTCCGGTGACGCGACGGTCACGCGATGGTGCCGGCTCATCGCGGCGGCGAGATCGCGGACGTAGGTGTCCTGGCCGCCGCCGTAGTCGCCGTGGAAGTTGGTATACAGGATGTTCATCACGATGCCGCCTTTCCTCGATCATTCATTGGGCAGGATTACTGAGAAAAATGAATATCTCGGCCTGTTGAAAGCAACGACTCGAATCCGGTTCTGCGTTGCCGATGCGCAATTGCGCCATTGCGCATCGGCGCCCGGGCGGGACGTCACCGCGAATCGTTGCCAAATATTACAGACGCGTTACGGGCCGTAGTGTCAAGGTCTGCGCATCTTTGTGAGAATGTGTCGCGATCGTTGGCCGTGTCGTCACGCAGTGCGATGCCGCCGAGGCGCGGGGGAGTCCGGCGACGCGGTTCCCCTCGCCGGCACATGAACCGTGGCGAGCCCGGTGCGAACGGCGAGGTGGCTCGATTACCCCGCCGCCGACCACGCAGGAAGCGGGCAGGATCGCGACAAAACCTGCCTTTTCAACGACATCCGGACGCAGATCAACCCGGTCGACTTACAGATTTGAAAGCAGGGGTGCCATTTGCGTTAGAATGCCCCCCCTTGTCCGCCATGGCGACCGCCAACGGCGGACTTGTCGCACCCAGTGAGACATGGGTTTCGATTCGTAGCCGGGCGCGAAAGCTGTGCCAGCCGTTAGCAACATACGCTTTGTGATTTGGATTACTAATGAAGAAGAAGCACAACATCACCAAGTACATCGTTGTCGCGATGATTCTTGGAATCGCAGTGGGTTACGCTTGTCATAGCGCATTTCCCGACCCGAACATGGCGAAGGAGGTGGCCGGCTACGTGTCATTGCTGTCCGACGTGTTCCTGCGCCTGATCAAGATGATCATCGCGCCGCTGGTGTTCGCGACGCTGACCGTCGGCATCGCGCAGATGGGCGACGGCAGCGCGGTGGGCCGCGTCGGCGTCAAGGCGTTCGGCTGGTTTTTCATCGCGTCGTTCACGTCGTTGCTGCTCGGCCTGCTGACCGCGACGATCCTGCAACCGGGCAGCCATCTGAGCCTGCCGCTGCCGGCGTCCGATGCGGCCCTCGGCCTGAAGACGGGCGCCTTCACGCTGAAGGACTTCGTGGTCCACCTGGTGCCGAAGTCGATCGCGGAAGCGATGGCGAACAACGAAATCCTGCAGATCGTCGTCTTCTCGATCTTCTTCGGTACCGCGCTGTCCGCGCTTGGCGAGTCGGGCAAGCGCCTGACCGGCGTGATCGACGATCTCGCGCAAGTGATGCTGAAGGTGACGGGCGCGGTGATGTGGTTCGCGCCGGTCGCGGTGTTCGCGGCGCTGGCGTCGACGATCACGACCCAGGGGCTCGGCATCCTGCTCACGTTCGCGAAGTTCATGGCGAGCTTCTATCTGGCGCTGGCGCTGCTGTGGGGCGTGCTGACGCTCGCCGGCGTGACGTTCCTCGGCAAGCGGGCGTTCACGCTGATCCGGCTGATTCGCGAGCCGTTCCTGCTGTCGTTCGCGACGGCGAGCTCCGAAGCCGCGTATCCGAAGCTGCTGGACGCACTCGACCGCTTCGGCGTGAACCGCAAGATCTCGAGCTTCGTGTTGCCGATCGGCTATTCGTTCAACCTCGACGGCTCGATGATGTACTGCACGTTCGCGGTGCTGTTCATCGCGCAGGTGTACGGCATCCATCTGCCGCTGGGCACGCAGATCACGATGCTGCTGATGCTGATGGTCACGTCGAAGGGGATGGCGGGCGTGCCGCGCGCGTCGCTGGTCGTGATCGCGGCGACGCTCAACCAGTTCAACATGCCCGAAGCCGGGTTGCTGCTGATCATGGGCGTCGACATGTTCCTCGACATGGGGCGCTCGGCCACCAACGCCGTCGGCAACTCGATCGCGGCGGCCGTGGTCGCGAAGTGGGAAGGGCAGCTCGACGATCCGCGCGACGACAACGATCCGGACAACGGACGCGCCATGCAGGTGAAGGTGCCGGAAACCTCGGCATCGGCATGAGGCACGGCCGTGCGGCAGCGCAGCGGTAGTGGCGCGTTGCCTGCTCCCCGGTAATCGACGATCGCCGGCCTGGATTCGATATGGATTCAGGCCGGCGATTGTGTTTGGCGGAATCGTTCCACCGTGAATGCGGCGGGCCTCGCCGATTCCCTGACGCCGGCGCTCGCCGTTTCAACCGGTCGCCGTTGATCGAGCGGCGATATTCCCGCAGGCACGAGCCTGATTATCCCGACCCCGATCCGACGCGTAAGTGACCATTCACTGTCGCGCAGCCGCGCTCGCCGTCAGCACGCATGAGTGCGACAGGCAATGCATCGAGGCCGAACCCGTGAAAAGCGCAACGGCGCGAGCGGTCCGCAATTTTTTTCGATTTATATGACGCTATTCTCGCGCTGCGCATGATCGAACGCATGCGGCACGTAATACCGACCGCGCCGGATGATTCAGGGGAAAAATTGACGCATCGCGGTTTTCAAGCCATCCGGCCGACCCTTCATGTGAATGTTCGCACCCTTCAGGAGCGCATCCGTCATGGTCGCCAGACAACGGTTTCAGGCTGCGCTTCTTGCCGCAGCGATCGCCGCGATGACCCCCTGCGTTCACGCACGCAACACCACCGACTGGCTGGCGAACACGTATGGCACGCTCGCGGCCCACGTCGGCAACGTCGCGCGCTCGATGTGGGTCGCGCCCGAAGGCGTGATCTACACGGCATCGATGTGGGACGAGGATGAGGGGGGCGTCGCGATCTACCAGAACGGCAAGAGCGTCGGCTCGATCGGCACGCACTCGGAGTTCCAGGGCAGCGCGATCACGGGCAACGCGACCTCGCTGTTCGTCGCGCTGCAGCCGGGCAAGACGTACGGCAGCGGCGCGGTGGGGCGCTACAACCGCGCAACGAAATATCGCGACCGCGTCATCCAGGTCAGCGCGGCGACCAACCAGCCGCGCATCGACGTCGTCACCGGGCTCGCGACGGCCGGCTCGCTGCTCTATGCGAGCGACTTCTACGGCAATCGCGTGCGCGTGTTCACCACCGACGGCGTGTGGCAGCGGGATATCAGCGTAGCGGAGCCGGGCGCGCTCGCGGTGGACGGCGCGGGCAACGTGTGGGTGGCGCAGAAGCGCGCGGGCTCGATCGTCGGCTTCAGCCCGGCCGGTGCACTGCTGAACACGATCCGGATGCCGGCCGGGTCGCAGCCGTCGGCGCTGTATTTCGATGCGGCGGCCGGGCAGTTGCTGGTGGGCGACGAAGGCCCCGACCAGAACATCAAGCGCTATACCGTGTCGGGCCGGCCCGCGCTGGCTGGCACATTCGGCGTACGCGGCGGCTATCTCGACACGACGACGGGCGTCAAGGGGCAGGTCGGTGCGCAGCGCTTCACGCGCATCGTCGGGCTCGGCAAGGACACCGGCGGCAATCTCTACGTGCTCAACAATCCGTGGGGCGGCAGCTGGGATCTCGGCCGCAACGGCGCGACCGACATCCATGCGTACAGCAGCACCGGCAGCCTGCGCTGGACGCTGCAGTCGTTGAACTTCGAAGGCATCGCCGCGCCGGATCCGGTCACGGATGGCGCGCTGTTCTACGGCGGCACGCACGTGTACCGCGGTAGCGCGGGCGGCACGTTCGTCGCGAACACGGTCGACCCGTTCACGTATCCGGCCGATCCGCGCATCGACATGAGCGACACGCAGCGCGACGAGCATTTCGGGCTGCTCGCGTCGGTGGGCGCGAACCGGATTCTCGTCGCGGCGGGCCAGAACCCGCCGATTTTCTACTTCTTCCACTTCGACGCGGCGAACGGCTATATCGCGATCCCGGACGGCTCGATCCCGGGCCCCGCGTTCAACACGACGCGGCGCGTGACGAGCGGCTTCAGCATCGACAGCAAGGGCGACGTGTGGGCCGGCCTCGACAAGACCGGCGCGATTACCCACTACCCGCTGGCCGGCTTCGACGCGAGCGGCAAGCCGTCGTGGGGCCCGGGTGTCGCGACCCGCGTGCCCGACAGCATCCAGCCGCTCACGCGCATCGTCTATCTCGCGGACAGCGACACGATGGTGCTCGCGCAGGGCGCCATCGGGAGCAACGACTGGACGTCGATCGGCACGCGCATCGAGGTGTATCACGGCTGGCGCGCGGGCAACACGACGAAGCCGGACCCGGTGATCACGCTGCCGCACAGCGGTGCGAAATCGATCGACGCGGTGGGCAACCATCTGTTCGTCGGCTACTGGTTCAGCAGCAGCGGCCCGCTGTGGCCGAACGTGGACGCGTTCAACCTCACCACCGGCACCCTCGATACCACGCTGGTCAATGCGAGCCCCGCCACCGTGGATACCAGCAGCGCGATCGATGCGATGTACAGCATCCGCGCGTACCGTCGATCGAACGGCGAGTACGTGGTGATGAAGAACAACGTGAAAGGGAACAGCATCACCGTGTACCGGTGGACGCCCTGACTTTGACGAGGCGCGCGCGGCCGCCTCGACCTCGGTCGGCGGCCGGACTCGCGAAGCAATATCGGTATTCGTCGCGACTTCGCGGGATTTCCATGCCGTTTCCATCGAATTTCCACATCACGCGTCCGTAATGACCGGCGTGCGCAACGCGCGCCTCACCGGCCGCCGGGCGGCCCCCCCAACCATACGACGCGGAAAATCGGTTCCGGGCACAATGACAGCGCCACCGGCAGGCACTGCGCGTGCCCGCGACGATGAACCGAATCGACCGACTGGTTGCGCCGGCGCATTGCAGCGCCGGTGAATGTGCGCGGCAGCCCCATGCCGCGTTTTTTGAGCCGAAGTGACGAAACGATGAAGATGAAAACCACACCGAACCGCCTGTTGCTGATCGCCATGCTGGCCGGCGCGCTGAGCGGTACTGCCCACGCAGAGACGGCGGCGCCCACGGCGACCGTTGCGACGGTCAACGGCACACCGATCACGCAGGCCGACGTCGATACGTTGCTGCGCGCGTCCGGGCAACCCGATTCGCCGCAGATCCGCCAGGCGATCAAGAACCAGCTGATCACGCGCGTGCTGGTTCAGCAGGCCGCCGAGAAGGCGAACTACGCCGACAAGCCCGAGGTCAAGGCGGCGGTGCAGCAGGCGAAAGCGAATGCCGAGGTGCAGCTTTACCTGCGCGACAACGTGAAGCCCGAGCCGGTGACCGAGGAACAGGTCAAGGCGCGCTACGACGAACTCGTGGCCGCGCTCGGCAAGAACGAGTACAAGCCGCGCCTGATCGTCGTCCAGGATCCGGTGACGGCCGCGACGGTGCTGAGCGAGCTGAAGGCGGGCAAGTCGTTCGAAGGGCTGGCGCGTCAGTACAGCGTGGCGCCGAGCCGCGATACCGGCGGCGAACTGCCGTGGGTGAGCTTCCACACGCCGGCGACGGAAGGCAAGACGTCCGGCTTGCCGTTGCCGGTCGCGCAGGCGCTCGAGAAACTGAAGGTCGGCGCCGCGACGAGCGATTCGATCCCGGTCGATGGCGTGCGGGCGATCGTGAAGCTGGATGCGAAGCGGCCGACGCAGGTGCCGAGCTTCGCGACCGCGAAGCCGGGGCTTCAGCAGCAACTGCAGGCGGCCGCCGTGGAGAAGGCGAGTGCGCAGATGATCGGCAACTTGCTGAAGGACGCGAAGATCACGCAGTAATGCGGCGACGTCGGCGCGCCGGGCGTCACGCGCGCCAGACCATGCTCGCGCTCGTTTCGGTTTCCGATTCGCTGCGGAAGCCGAGCCGTTCGTAGAGCCGCCGCGCCGGGTTGCCATGCAGCACGCTGAGCGACACCGGCACGTGCGCACGTGCGGCGTCGCTCAGTAGGGCGTTCAGCACCGCTTCGCCGATGCCCCGGCCCTGGTGTGCGGGGAGGATCTGGATCTGGTGAACGTGCCATTCATCGGTCGCGCGTGTCACCTTCAGCAAGCCGATGGCGTCGTCGCCTTCGCAGACGATCATCGCATCGTCGAAATTCGCGCGAATGCGCTGGTCGTGCGCTTCGTCATCGGTCGGCGCGCCAACGCGTTGCAGGTGCTCAGTCATCGTGAGGCGACGCAGGTTCAACAGGAACGGCAGGTCGGCGGCAGACGCCGGGCGCAGGCGGATTGCGTGTGTCATCGGGCGGACTCGTTCGTTCGGGCATTCGGGATCGACGACGGGAAGGTTACCCCGGCGGATCATTCCCGATGTCGGGCAGCCGGTCAAAGGGCGCGGCGCCGAATCCGGCGCGCATGCGCGGCCGATCATGCGGCGTGCCGGCCGGACGCCTTTTGCACATCGGCGAGATTGGCGATCAGCGTGTCGACCACGACGCGTTTCAGGCTCGCGAGCGCGGAAGGCGCGTCGCCTCCCCCCGCGTGGACGCACACGTCGACCGACGGCAGCGGCGGCAGGCCGTCGCGCTCGCCGAGCGGCCGCAGCGTCGGCGGCACCCCCACCATCGTTCTCGCCGTGATGCCCAGTCCGCCCGCGACGCCGGCCCACAGGCTCTGCAGGCTGCCGGTCGTGTAAGCGAGCCGCCACGGGATGCCGGCCTTGTCGAGCGCATCGGTGCCCGCCTTGCGGAACAGGCACGGCGGCTTGTACAGCGCCAGATCCAGCGGCGCGCCAGCGCGCGGACGCACGTCGATGCGTTGCGGCCCGATCCACGCCATCGGCAGCGTGACCAGGTGTTCGGCGTCGGCGCGATGCCCGCGGCCCATCGCGAGCACGATGTCGAGTTCGCCGCCATCGAGCCGGTCGAGCAACGCGCCGTTGCCGTCGACGACGATGTCGACGCGCACGCCCGGGTGCGTGCGCTTGAACTGGCCGAGCGCGACGGGCAGCCACGATTCGGCGAAGTCGCCGGGAAGCCCGAATCGCACCGCCCCCTCGATCGCCGCGCCGCGGATCGCGCCGACCGCCTCGTCGTTCAGTTCGAGAATGCGGCGCGCATAGGACAGCATCAGTTCGCCGGCCTCGGTCGGCACGAGGCCGCGCCCCTGGCGGCGAAACAGCGGCTGGCCGATCTGCGTCTCGAGCTTGCGCATCTGCTGGCTGACCGCCGACTGCGAGCGGCCGATCCGGTCGGCGGCGCGGTTGAGGCTGCCGAGCCGATCCGCGGCGAGCAGCGTGCGCAGCGCATCCATGTCGAGATTCGGAAGCGTCATGATTCGGTTTTGCTTATAAGTCGATTTCGAATTATCGTATTTATTTCACATTCTCGTCGCTACCATCAAGTGAACCGGTCGTTCCGGTTCACGGGGATGCGCGCGATACGCGGCTGCGGATGTCCGTGAGGTGGCTTCCCTTCTTTTTGACGAGGACAGTGAATGAACATCCGCTCGATATTCCGCCAAGGCTTTCCCGGCATGCTGCTGGCCGCATCGATGATCCCGGGCGACGCATCGGCCGCGCCGTCGCTCGCGGGGGCGTGGACGCTGGTCGCAGCCGACGTGCAACATCCCGACGGTACGATCGGACGCGACTTTGGTGCCGATCCGCAGGGGCTGCTGCTGATCGACGCGCACGGGCACTATTCGCTGCAGATCTTCAGGTCGGAACGCCTGCGCTTTGCGTCGAACGACAAGGCGACCGGCACGCCGGACGAATTCCGGGAAGCCGTGCTCGGCTCGAGCACCCACTACGGCACGCTGACCGTCGATCCCGCGAACCACACGCTCGCGTTTCACATCAGCAATGCGTCGTACCCGAACTGGGCCGGGCAAACGCAGACGCGACGCTATCAATTGAAGGACGGCGAACTGAGCTACCGCGTGCCGCCGCGCGCCAACGGCGACATACCGATCTCGGTGTGGCGGCGAGTGGATTGACGCGAGAGGGCGTCACAGCCCCGGCAACCGAATCTGCAGGCCGGCCGGGCGATGGTCGAGGCCATCCGTGATTGCGTATTCGGTTTTTGTTCCGTCCGAAGTTTGCCACTGCGGCGTGCGGACTCGGCGGGCGAGCACGCCGCCCTTGCTGAAGCTGATCTGACCATAGTTCATGCACGACCGGAAGCCGGCGTCGGTGATCGCCGCGTGAATCTTCGCCGTGCCGTCGTACAGCCGCCGCTGCCGCCGCTGATGCCGGGTGCGATCCACCGGCCGCGGGCGATTTTGGCTGTCCGGAGAAAACGACGTTCCGACATGCCCCTGACGTACCGGGCACACACCGAACTTTTCCGATATTTTCCCGGTCACAACCGCCGGCGTGCGGGCGCGCCGGCACCCGCACGCGCTTCCGGCTTCCGGTATTCCCCGGCCTGCCCCGTCCGATATCATTCGCACATCGCGCGCCTGCCGCCCGCAGGCGCAGCACACAGGGATTCTCGATGGACACCAAACGATCGCGGCCGGGCCTCGCCGCCGCGCTGCTCTGGGCGGCGCTGTATCTCGCGACCGGCTACATCTCGCACCAGTTCAACGGCCCCGTCCGGCTGACGGGCTATATCTGGCTGCCGGCCGGCGTGACGGTCGGCGCGTTCATGCTGCGGCCGATGCGCGAATGGCTGACGCTGGCCGGCGCATTCCTGGTCGGGCAGCTCGCGCTGAGCGGCATCGAACAGGGCAATCTGGTCAACGCGGTGCTGTTCACGGTCGACGAGGTCGGCGCGGCCGCGCTCGCGGTGTGGCTCGTCCAGCGCGTGCGCTTCTCGCTCGAAGGGCTGTACTTCCTGCGCTCGGTGATCCTCGCCGGCCTGATCGCGGGCGTGCTCGGCGCGATCGGCGGCGCGGCCTGGTACACGGTGGTCAAGGGCGCGCCGTTCTTCGACGTGTGGTCGGTGTGGAGCGCGTCCGATTTCGTCGGCGTGCTGCTGGTCACGCCGGTGCTCGCGTCATGGTCGCGCTTTCGCGCGCACCGCTCGGGCGACCACGAACGCTTCGACCTGGTGCTCGGCATGGTCTCGTTCGTGCTGGTCGTGGTCGTCGCGCTCGTGATCTTCGACGGCGACACGTCGCGGAAATTCGGCACCGGCGCCGGCTTCGCGCTGACGTACATCCCGCTGTTCCTCACCGTCGCGGTGACGCTGCTGCTCGGCGGCCGCGCGGGCTCGTCGTCGGTGCTGGCGCTCGCGCTGATCGTGATCGAGCAGACCGCGCAGGGCGACGGCCCGTTCTCGTCGTTTCACGAGCACTACGGGAGTGCGTTGCTCGAGGCGCAGCTTTATCTGGCGGTCGCGTCGCTGCTGGTGCTGACGGTGAGCACGCTGAAGACGACGCGCGAACGCGTGCACGAGCATGCGGCGGTCCTGCAGAACAACATGGAGCTCGCGCTCGCGAGCGCCGGCCAGATCGCGTACGTGCTCGATCCGGATTCGGGGCGGATCGAATGGAGCGGTGACGTCGAGCGCGTGTTCGGCGTCGGCGTCGATGCGTCGCAGATCGCGAGCGTGCCGCTCGTGCTCGAACGCGTGCAGCCGGGCGACCGCGAGGCGCTGCGCGACTACTGGGATGCGGAGATTGCCGGCGAGGATCGCGCGTCGCTGTCGCTGCGTATCGTGCAGCGCGACGGCGGCACGCAGACGATCACCGATCACGGCGCGCCGTTGCTCGATTCGAATGTCGACGTGACGGTGGTGGCGGGCGTCTGGCAGCTCGAGCGCGTGTGGCCGGCGGCGGACGAATGAGCGGACGCGCGTCATGAGCGGCCGCACGGGCGTCCTGCTGATCCACGGGCTCGGCGGCACGCAATACGATCTCGGTTCGCTGCACAAGGCGATGCGGCGCGCGGGCGGCGATACGCACATGATCACGCTGCCGGGGCATGGCACGCGCCCGGAGGATCTGGTCGGCGTGCGCGCGGAGGCATGGCTCGACGCGGTGACCGAGCAGTATCGCGCGCTGGAAAACGACTACGACACGCTGCATGTCGCGGGCATGTGCATGGGCGCGCTGGTCGCGCTGCTGCTGTGCCACCGCGTGCAGCACGCGCGCGGCCGGCTTGCGCTGCTGGCCACGCCGGTGTTCATCGACGGCTGGTCGACGCCGTGGTACCGGGCGTTGCGGCATGTGCTGTACCGCGTGCCGGGTGTGGCGGAACGGATGCGTGTCGAGGAAGGCGATCCGTTCGGCATCAAGAACGCGACGATCCGCGCGATCGTGAAGAAGAAGTTCGAGCGCGAGGACAGTTTCCACTATGCGTGGGTGCCGCTCGCATGCGTGCGGCAGGTCGACCGGATGCGCGACTGGGCGCTCGAGGCCGCGGCCGGCACGCCGTGCCCGACGCTCGTGCTGCATGCGCGCGAGGACGAACTCACGAGCCTGCGCTCGGCCGATTTCCTGCTGGAAAAGATGCCCGACGCGCGCGGGATCGTGCTGGAGAACAGCTACCACATGATCTGCGCGGACAACGATCGCGACGACGTCGCGCGCCACGTGCTCGAATTCTTCGGGTTCGATCCGGTGCACGCGGTGAGTCCGGCGATGGCGCGCAGGATGGGGCGGCTGGAGTCGTGAGACGTCGTGCGAAGCGAGCCGACGGCACGGCTGCGGCAGTGGCCCCGCGCCCAGTCTGGAATGACATCAGGTTATTGGGATCATGAATCCATTTGAAGAACTGTCCGGGCGGATCAAGGCGATGCAACGCCAATTGAACAGCGAGCGGTTTCTCGAGCTTCGCATCTACCGGCGTGACGCGTACATCTATCAGCTTTCAAGTACCGTGAATCATTCGATCGTTTGCTGGCTGAGCGAAAACCATGTGCCGTTGAGGACACTCATCGATAGGGGCCGACGCTTCATGAAGGAAGTTCCTGCCGGTCCAGGCAAGCCCGGCTGGGAGATGTACTACGATTTGGTGAAGGCCTATTTCGATACGATGGAAGAGGCGCTCAACGTCCTGGAAAAAAACTAGTGCAGAAAGAACCGGGATGTCCCGGTTCGCGGTGCCGTTCGGTCAGTCGTACTCGACATGGGAAGCGAAGGAGGGGTATTGCTGCGCCATGTTCCGCAGGCAGTCGCTCATCAGCTGCGCGTCACGGGGAAAGCGGCGTTCGAATTCAGGCCAGCCCTTCAGCCGGAGAACAAGCGGCATATCGACAAGCGCGGTAATGGCGTCCCAGAAGGCATCCCAGTTTCTTCCGTACCAGTCCGGGAAATTCAAACGCTCCATCAACCGCATGTGCAGCTGCGCGGTTGATTCAATATCGCCAAGTTCAATTTCCACCAGCTTGTCGCGTGCCATCATGGTCTCCGACGGATAGGTCGCGCAGTATTCATTTTCCGACGCGTGCGAAGCATGATAGCGCGCGGTTGGCCGTCAGGCGCTCGGCCGGCGTGCGATCCGCTCCCGGATTTCAGGCGACGCCAGGCACGTGGCCACGGCTTCGTAGCCGGGCGCACCGGGGTAAGGCGCCACGCGCGAAGGCGGGCTGTGATTGGCCGGGCACAGCAGCAGGGTTTCGTCGGGCCCGACCGCCGACAGATCGAGGATCGCCGACGAGCGCGTCAGCAGGAACAGCGGCCGCATGCCGGCGGCGGCGTGTTCACGCAGACGGGCAATCAGTGCCTGTTGCGTGGGCCGGTCGAGATCCTGTTCGATCATGTCGACGACCAGCGCGCGCGGGCCTTCGGCTTCGAGACTGGCGAGCAGCGCGGTCAGCGCTGCCGATGGCGTCGCGCCCCTTTCGGCGAGCCATGCCGATGCGCGCTCGACACGCGACTTCAATGAAGGATCGGCGCGCAGCGCGGCAATCGCATCCGCACCGTCGTTTTCAAGTCGATCGAGGCCGACGAACACGGCGCCGGGCAGTGAGTCGGCGAGCCGGCGCGCCAGCCGCGTCTTGCCGCTGCCGAGCGAACCGATGATGTAGTTCAACGGGCGGATGTCACGACACTCGAACCATTCGCCGCCCCACGGCCACGGCAGGCTGAATGCCACGCCGGCACTGCTGTCGTCGACGATCCGCGTCAGTTCGCCGTCGGCCGGCATCCGGCCGCGTGCGAGGCCGGCGCGGATCGCGCGCACGCGGTCGACCTTGCGCACGAGATCCTGAATGCCGTGATCGAGCGCCGCTTCGTGAGCGGCCAGCGCGTGGTCCAGGCTGCGCGCGTCACCGTCGAGCACGCTTGCCACCTGTGCGAGACTGAGGCCGAGCGCACGCAGCGCCGCGATGTCGGCCGCGCGGGCGAGCGCGTCCGGGCCATACGCGCGGTAGCCGGCCGGCGTGCGCTCCGGCGTGACGAGGCCGTGCCGCTCGTACAGCCGCAGCGCCTTGATCGATACGCCGAGCCGCGCGGCGGCGGCCGATGCGCGCAAACGGGGCGTGGACGTGCTCATCCGTCACCTCTCTCTGCTGTCGATTCGTTGCGCTCAGCATAAAGGCGATCCCAAGGGCCGGGTCAAGCGCGACGGCGCGTGAATCGATGAAACGCGGCCGTGCCGACGTCGATCCGGTACACCCGTAGCGCGTTGTCATGCCAGACCGCGCGGCGCTCGGCGTCGGCGAGGTGCGTCATCGCCCGAGCGAACGTGCGCAGCAGCGCGGGATACGACACACGCAGCCCGGCCACGGGAAAGTTGCTGGCGAACAGGCAGCGCTGCGCGCCGAATATCGCGATCGTGTCGCGGATGATCCGCGCGTTGTCCGCGTCGTTCCACACGGCGTCGCGCAAGCCGAGTTCGGAAATCTTCACGGCCAAGCGCGGCGACGCGGCAAGCGCCTCCATGCCGCGTCGCCAATGCGCGAGCCCTGCATCCGAGCGATCCCACGGTAGCCCCGCATGTTCGAGCACGACGTCGACCTCAGGTGCATCGGCCAGCAGCGCGGCCGCCTCCTCGAGATGCCAGAACGGCACGCGCAGGTCCCAGCACAGGCCATGCGCGACAAGGCGTTCCAGCGCGGCCGGCCAGCGCGGATCGCGCAGCGTGCCCGGCCCGTCGACCGATGCATCCGGCGCGGCCGCGGTGCGCGGCTTGAAGCGCACGCCGCGCACGCGCGGCCATGCGGCCTGCTCGGCGAGCCGTTCATCCGCATCGCCGGCGAGCAGGTCGACCCACGCGACGACTGCCGACGGTAGCCCGTGCGACGCCGCGACCTCGTGCAGCCAGCGCGTCTCCGCCAGCGCCTCGTCGCGCGCACGTTCGGCCTCGACGTGCACGCTGGCGACGATCGGCGCACCCTGCGCCGCGTGCCGGAGATCGTCCACCCCGAAATCGCGGCACAGCGCCGCGTAGTCGCCGAACATGAAGTGCGCCGGATCGTAGTCCTCCTGTAGCCACGGATAGTGCGCACCCGCATCGAGCCGCCACAGGTGGTGATGCGCATCGACGAGCGCATCCGGCATGCCGTCGCGCGGCGACGTGTCGCGCATGTCAGCGTGCCCCGGCGAGCACGTACGACGCATCGGGCTCGCGCAGCGTCGCCAGTGCGCCGACGAAACGCCAGGTATCGAGATCGAGCTCGCGCACGTAGTCGTCCTGGAACGACACATATGCGACGCGCCGCGACGGATGGAACGACAGCGCGGTGGGATTCGCGGGCAGTGCGATGCGCTCGATTTCCTCGAGCTGACGTGCATCGAACACGGAGATCGACCGCTCGCCCGAGTTGGTGAGCAGCAGCAGGTCGCGGCCGTCCGGCGCGGTCGTGCGGTAGATGCGGTTCGGATCGCTGCGCGTCTTCACGCGGCGGCCGCAGGTCATCGTTTCGGTGTCGATCTCGACCAGCGTATCGTCGCCGCGATTCGCGACGAACAACGTGCGCTCGTCGCTCGACAGCGCATTGCCTTCGGGGCGCGGGCCGGGCATGACCGCACGCGGCGCGACCGTCGCGTCGCGCGGATGGAATTGCGTGACGGTATTCGACAGCAGGTGCACGCCGTACGCACGGCTCGCATCGCGCGTGAGCGTGACGAGGTGCGTCTTCACGCCGCCGGACGGCACGGCCATGTTCGGCACGGGCTGTCGGGTCGGCTCGTCGAACACGAGCAGCATGTCGTGTGCCTCGCTCATCGCGTACAGCCGGCCGTCGCGGTCGCTCGCCATCCCGTGCGGCCGGTAGTACGGCCACAGGTCGAGCATGCGCGTGTGCGTGCGTGCGGCGAGATCGATCTCGGCGATCCGGTGGTCGCCTTCATGGCCGCGCGACCACGCGGTCTCGATCCCGAAGATGCCGACGTACGCAAAGCGTTCGTTCACGTCGACGGTGAACTCGTGCGGGAAGTTCGGCAGCACGACGTGCTTGAGCGCGGCTTTCGTGTCGAGGTCGTAGAAGCTGAAGGTATGGGCGCATTTCTGCACCAGCAACAGGATGTCGTTCATGGTGAGTCTCCGTTATTTCGTTCGGTATCCCGCGTATCCGGTCTCAGTCCTCGCAGCGTTTCGGCAGCGTCAGCGCGAGCAGGCCGGCCACCGCGAGCGTGATCGCGAGGCTGTACACGCCGGCCGCCGCGCTCACGTGCTGGGTCAGCACGCCGACCGCATACGGGCCGCAGAAGCCGCCGAGATTGCCGAGCGCGTTGATCAGGCCGCGCGCGCTGCCGGCCGTCTCGACGCTGCAGAGCTTCGGCGGAATCGCCCAGAACACGCCGGCGGCCGCCTGCAGGAAGAAGCCGCAGCCGATCAGGAACGCGAACGATACGGCCATCGACGCATGCGTGAGCACCGACAGCGCGAGGCACGCGGCGAAGCCGACGAGCGGCAGCAGCACGAACAGGCGGCGCTTGCCGGTTCGATCAGACAAATACGACGTGACGAACATCCCGATCACCATTGCGACGTACGGCAGCATCGCGAGCAGGCCGACCTTGCCCATCCCGGTGTGCGTGAGGTTTTTCAGCAGGGTCGGCAGCCACATCGTATAGCCGTAGATGCCGACCTGATAGCAGAAGTTGATCGCGATCAGCAGCCAGATCGTCGGGTTGCGCAGCATCTCGCCGAACGATGCGGCGGCTGGCGTGCCGGCCGCGCGCTTGCGTTCCTGTTCGTCGCGCAGCGCGTCGAGGATGTAGGCCTTTTCGCGCGGCGACACCCAGCGCGCGGTCTCCGGGCCGTCGTCGGCGAACAGCAGCCACACGACGAGGCACAGCAGCGACAGCGCGCCCGCACTGAAGAACAGGTGATGCCAGTCGTACGCGGCGAGGATGAAGCCGGACAGCGGCGCGGTGATCATGCCGGCGAGCGGCACGAACATGATGACCATCGCATTCGCACGGCCGCGTTCGCGGTCGGGAAACCAGTGGCTGACCATCGTCAGCACGACGGGCAGCATCCCGCCCTCGGCCACGCCGAGCAGGAAGCGCAGCGTCAGCAGTTGCCAGGTATGCGTGACGAGCCCGGTCAGCACCGACAGCACGGCCCAGCTCACGAGCGACCACGCGATGAAGGTCTTGCCGCTGCCGAGCGCCGCGCGCCGGCCGCCGGGAATCTGCAGGAACAGGTAGCCGAAGAAGAAGATGCCGCCGGCAAGGCCGGCCATCGTCGCGTCCATGCCGAGATCGGCGTTCATCCCGCCGGGCATCGCGAACGCGATGTTCACGCGGTCCATGTAGGAAATGATGCAGGCGAGCAGCAGCGGCGGAATCACGCGCAGCCAGCGGCGGCGCGGAATCGCTTCGCCGGCTTCGTATGCCGGGGTGGCCGGGTTCAACGAATTCATGATGTCTCCAATATTGTCGATCTGCGGCAGCGATCTTCTGATGGACCGCTGTCACGCCGTGACGAATCCGCACGGGGCTAACCGCCGATGCGCAACGCAGGTACGCATTTCCCATCGGCTCGAACGTCTGTCCGGCTGCGCGGCGTGCGCGTCGGGCCGCAGCCGTGAAGCGCACACCGCAGGCGTCCGGACGTCTAATGCCCCCAGCGCAGCACGAGCGGATCAAGCCGCCGCGCCGTGTCGAGCAAGCCGGCGCGCACCTGGGGATGCAGTTCGGGCCACGGCGCGCGCGGTGCGTCGCACGCGATCACGCCGCCTTCGCGCATCAGCGCCTTCGCGGTCAGGAAGCCGGACTGGCGGTTCTCGTAGTTGATCAGCGGCAGCCAGCGCGCGTACTGCTCGGCTGCTTCGTCGCGGCGGCCGGCGAAATATGCGTCGGTGATCCGGCGAATCCCGTCCGGATAGCCGCCGCCCGTCATCGCGCCGGTCGCGCCGGCATCGAGATCGGCCAGCAGCGTGATGCCTTCCTCGCCGTCCCACGGCCCCTCGATCGCATCGCCGCCGAGCGCGATCAGCTCGCGCAGCTTCGACGCGGCGCCGGCCGTCTCGATCTTGAAGTACGACACGGCGTCGATCTCGCGGGCGAGCGACGCGAGCAGCGCTGCCGGCAGCGCGACGCCGCTCGCGGGTGCGTCCTGGATCATCAGCGGAATGTCGAGGCCGTCCGCGGCTTCGCGGAAGAACGCTCGCACCTGCGCCTCCGGCACGCGGAACGTCGCGCCGTGGTACGGCGGCATCACCATCACCATCGCCGCGCCGAGCGCCTGCGCGTGCCGGTTGCGTTGCGCGCAGATCCGCGCGCTGAAGTGCGACGTCGTGACGATTACTGGCACGCGGCCCGCGACATGCTCGAGCGTGGTGCGCGTGATCAGGTCGCGTTCGTCGTCGCCGAGCGCGAATTGCTCGGAGTAGTTCGCGTGGATGCAGATGCCTTGCGAGCCGGCATCGATCATGAAGTCGAGGCAGCGGCGCTGGCCGTCGAGGTCGAGCGCGCCGTGCGCGTCGAAGATCGTCGGCGCGACCGGAAAGACGCCCTGGTAGCGTGCGTGCATGGCGGGCCTCACTCGACGATGTCGAACTGGTCGAGGAACTCGGTCTTCAGCGTGAGGCCGAGGCCCGGCACGTCGTCGCGCAGTTGCACGAAGCCGTTCTCGGCCACCGGCTCGCCGTCGAAGATGTAATAGAACAGCTCGTTGCCGACCTCGACGTCGAACATCGGGAAGTACTCGCTCATCGGCGACGCGAGCGTGCTCATCGTCAGGTGATAGTTGTGCATCTGGCCCGCATGCGGAATCACCGGCACGCTGTACGCCTCGCACAGCGCGTTGATCTTGTGCGCCATCGTGATCCCGCCGACGCGGTTCGTGTCGTACTGGACGACCGACACGGCCTTGCGGTCGAGCAGTTGCTTGAAGCCGTACAGCGAGAACTCGTGCTCGCCGCCGGAGATCGGAATGCGCGTCAACTGGTTCAACTCCGCATAGCCGTCGATGTCGTCGGCGATCACCGGTTCTTCCAGCCAGCGCGGCTGGTATTTCTCGAGCTTCGGCAGGATGCGCTTCGCGTACTCGAGGTTCCAGCCCATGTAGCACTCGAGCATCAGGTCGTTGTCGTAGCCGATCACCTCGCGGATCGCCGCAACCGACTTCAGGTTCTCGGTCACGCCTTGCTGGCCGTGCGCGGGCCCGTAGCCGAAGCGCATCTTGAACGCGCGGAAGCCTTCCTTCAGGTAGCGCTGCGCCTCGTCCTGCATCTCTCTCAGGTCGGTGCGGTAGAGCTTCGAGTAGTAGCAGGGGATCTTTTCCTTGGTGCGGCCGCCGAGCAGCTTGAACACGGGCTTGCCGACGCTCTTGCCGAGGATGTCCCAGATCGCGATGTCGACCGCCGAGATTGCCGCCATGCCGATGCCCTTGCGGCCCCACGCGTGGGTCGCGCGATACATCCGCTGGTTCAGGTATTCGTAGTCCCACGGGTCCTGGCCGATCACGAGCGGCGCGAGGTACTGGTCGATGATCACCTTCGCGACCTGCGGCGCGAGCGCGACGTTGCCGAGGCCGACGATACCGTCGTCGGTCTCGACCTCGACGACCGTCCACGCATGGAAGCGGAACGTGCTCATCGTTTCCTGCGGCGCGTACAGCAGATCCATCGCGTTCGAGCAGAAGTTGCCTTGCGGCGGGACGGTCTTGCCTTTCCACTGGAATACGCGTGCGCGCACGGAACGGATTTTCATGATGGTGTCTCCGGTAATTGGTGTTGTCGGGTGCGGGAGGCGCGCGAACGTCACGCCGAAACGGTGGCAGTGCGGCGTGCGGCGCCCATCCGGCAGGCGATCTGCAGCGCCTGCCAGGTTGCGCCGACGTCGGCCGTGCCGCGGCCCGCGATGTCGTACGCGGTGCCGTGCGCGGGCGTCGTGATCGGCACGGGCAGCCCGCCCTGCACGGTCACGCCGCGCGAGAAGCCGAGCAGCTTGATCGCGATCTGCCCCTGGTCGTGGTACATCGTGACGATCGCCTGGTAGTCGCCGGCCTGCGCCTTCAGGAAGATCGTGTCGGCGGGGAACGGGCCGTGGAACGGCGCGTCGGTCGGCCAGTCGCGCGACTGCAGCTTGCGCACCGCCGGCTCGATGATGTCGACTTCCTCGCGGCCGCAGCTGCCGCCGTCGCCGCCGTGCGGGTTGAACGCGGCGATCGCCACTTTCGGCGCGGCGACACCGTTCGCGAGCAGCGACCGGTAGATCAGTTCGGAGGCCTGCTCGATCCGCTCGATGCTCAGGTAGCGCGGCGCATCCTTCAGCGGAATGTGCGACGAGATGCGCGCGGTCCACAGCTCGCCGAGCGTGTTGAATTCGCAGAAATAGCCGGTCACGCCGAGCGCTTCGGCGAAGTGGTGCAGCTCGTCCTCGTGCTTCAGCCCGCCGAGCTTCATCGCGTATTTGTTCAGCGGCGCGAAGCAGATCGCGTCGATGTCGCCGGCGAGTGCTGCGTCGAGGCACAGGTCGAGCACGGTCAGCGTCGAGCGGCCGCCGGCCGCGCCGGGCTGCCCGACCGTGACGTCGGCCGGGGCGATCGTGTCGACGGCGACGAACGCGGCGCGCGCGGTCGAGCGCCGGCCGCGCGCGGCGGCGAGCGACGCGACGGGCTCGACGTCGACCGTCACGCCGGCCACGCGCTGGCCGGCTTCCCACAGCCAGCGATCGCCGATCAGCACGAGATTCGCGCGGGTGGTGGCGTCGGGGCGGGCGAGCAGTTTCGCGATCAGCTCGGCGCCGATGCCGGCGGGGTCGCCGAGCGTCAGCGCAACGACGGGCAGGGGAGCGGCGGGCGAGGGGGTGGTCATGCGTGTCTCCGGTGGCGGCGCGTGGCCGTTTGTCTATGGGGTTGATGCTAGGTAGACGGAATGAGTCGGTAAATTGAAAACTCTTGATGAATCGATAACCTGGAGTAATCAGAGATGGGCTCGATCGACCGACGGGACTCGACCCCGCAGTTGCTGAACCGGCTGCGCATGCGGCAGATCGCGCTGCTGCTGGCCGTGGACGAGTGCTCGACGCTGCGCGCGGCGGCCGAGCAGATGGGCCTCACACAGCCGGCCGCGACGAAGATGCTGGCCGAGCTGGAGAGCGCGCTCGGCCAGCGGCTGTTCGACCGTGTCGGGCGCGGGCTCGTGCTGAATCCGGCCGGCGAGCGCGTGCTCGGCTATTTCCGCGGGATCCGCGGCAGCATGGAGGCGCTGAATCGCGAGCTTGGCGAGCTGCAGCTCGGCAGCGCGGGGCGGCTGGCGATCGGCAGCATCATGGCGGCGTCGCCGGGGCGGCTCACCGAGGCGCTGGTGCAGTTGAAGGCGCGTTACCCGCTGCTGGCGATCGACATCGCGGTGGATACGAGCGACAGGCTGATGCCGCAGTTGCGCGAAGGCGTGCTCGAAGTGGTGATCGGGCGCCACGTCGGGACCGATTGCGACTTCCGCGTGGTCGACGACGAGGCGCTCGCGATCATCGCGGGCCGCGACCATCCGCTCGCGGGCGCGGGGCCGGTGGCATTCGACGCGCTGCTCGATTACGCGTGGATTCTGCAGCCGGCCGGCAGCCCGGCGCGCGAGGTCGTCGAGCGGGAGTTCAACGCGCGGCACCAGCCGATGCCGCGCGGGCTGGTCGAAACGGGGTCGATCCTGACCACGATGAACCTCGTCGACCGCTCGCCGATGCTCGGCGTGATTCCGCTGACGGTGGCGCGGCGCAATGCGGCACACGGGCTCGTCGCGATCATCGATTACACGCTCGAACAGAAGCTGCCGTCGTACGGCAGCCTCGTGCGGCGCGACCGGCCGCTGAGCATTCCCGCGCAGCAGTTTCTCGCGCTGTTTCACCAGGACGGGGCGGGAGATGACGGCGGTGTGTAACGGTGTGGCTTGCCAGCCGAGGCGGCCGAGCCCGCCGCGCCGGCCGCGTTGGCCGAACCAGCCGCGGCAGCCGGGTAGGCCGGACCAGCCACGCCGGCCGAATCAGCCGAATCAGCCGAATCAGCCGAATCAGCCAAGCAAACCGGGCCGGTCGCACACCGCCGTCGCGGCACACGGTGACGCGTGACGGCGCCGCCGCCCGGACAGCCGACGCAGGCGAACCCCGAGCGAACGGCGTCAGTGTGCCGACGGAGCGGCGGGCGCGTCAGCGAGCGCCGGCATCGACGCCGACAGCGTGCGATCCGGGCGAATCCGCAGCGCGGCGACGATACCGATCAGCAGCATCGCGACCGAGCCGATGAACGGCACGGTCCAGCTCCCCGTGCGATCGACGAGATAGCCGAACAGGATCGGCGACAGGATCCCCGAGATCGCGGAGCCCGCGTTCATCATCCCGCTCGCGATGCCGGCGTGGGTCGGCGCGATGTCGCTCGGCACGGCCCAGATCGGCCCGATCGTCAGTTCGAGGCACAGGAACGACCCCGACAGGCACAGCGCGACGCCGACCGTCGAGTGCACGACCGCGAGCGGCAGCAGGCACACGAGCGCGCCGACGAAGCTCGCGACGATCACGCTCTGGCGCGACAGCGCGAGGTTGCCGGTCTTCCGGTAGATCCGGTCGCACAGCCAGCCGCCGAGCGTGTCGCCGGCCACGCCCGCGAAGAACACGCCTGACGCGAACAGCGCGGTCGACTTCAGGTTCAGCCCCTGGCCGTTCAGGAAGAACGTCGGCAGCCACGTGAAGAACAGCCACGCGGTCCAGCCGTAGCAGAAGTAGACGAAGATGGTCGGCGCCATCCGGCGGAACAGCGGCCCCCACGGCGTCGGGCCGGCGGGCGGCGTGGGGCGCGCGGCACGCGGGCGGCCATGGCCGGCTTCGTCGCCGAGCGGATATTCGCGGAAGCCGACGATCCACCACGCGAGCCACACCAGCGTCACCGCGCCGATCACGAAGAACGCGGCGCGCCATGACAGCCAAGTCATCAGCGCGGCGACGATCGGCGGCGTGACCGCGTTGCCGAGCCGCGAGAACGAATGCGTGAAGCCCTGCACGACGCCGCGCCGCTCGCGCGGGAACCAGTGGGTGATCGCACGGGCCTGGGCGGGCAGCGTCGCGCCTTCGCCGATGCCGAGCAGCAGGCGCGCGGCGAACAGCAGCCCGAGGCTGTGCACGAACCCGGTGGTGAAGGTCGACACGACCCAGATCAGCCCGCAGCCGATCAGCGTGATGCGGGCGCCGAACCGGTCGGCGATCCAGCCGCCGCCGATCTGGCAGATGGCATACGAATACGCGAACGCGGAGAACGCGACGCCAAGTTCGGTATTCGACAGGCCGAGTTCGGCCTTGATCGCGCCGGCCGCGGTCGCGAGGTTCACGCGGTCGACGTAGAGGATGAATGACAGCGCGCACAGCAGCCACAGCGTGTGGCGCCGTTGACGGTGATCGTTAGGCATGTGTCTCGCTCCGTTGTCGTGCGCGGCGTTACACGGACGCCGCGTCGATTGGCGCAGCCAGCATCGCGCGCCGGGGAGGAGCCGTCTAATGAATCTTTTGGATCGGTTGATAACCTGAGGCATTCATTTCCGCCCGGGCGCATGACTCGATCCGTGGCGGCGCGGTGGACCGCACGTTCAGTGCAGTAGCGCTTACCGTTGCCCGTCGCCTCTCGCTGCGTCGACGCACCGCATGCGCCGCATGGCACGCACGCCGTCCCGAACGTCCCGCTCCAGACGCGCGGCATTCGTGAATGCGCGCGAACGCGCTTGCGCTGCACGCAAGCTGCCTCGCCACGCGACAGCCCCAGCCTGCCGCAGCCTGCGTTTTGCCGCTCGACGTCCGAACGCGGCAACCATGAGCGCTCGATCCCCCGCGAAACGCGTTCTGCTTACCTCCTCGCTTCGAACGATTCTTTAAATCGACTTAACAATCAGGGGTTTAAGTAGGTGAATTTCCATATTTAGTACTTGTACTAGCTGTATGGGCGTGTAACTCCGAATTCGTCCCATTTTCCCTTGTCACCCATATCCATAGACTAGCGTCAGTGGGATTTTTCTCCCACGCATCGAATTTCGATTGATTAATAACTCGTCGTGGTTCGATTCCCGAAACTCATTTTCTTTAATAGAGATTATTCGATGAAACTCAGCAAACTCGTTCTGGCAATGGGCGTCACCACGGCACTGTTCGGCATGGCACATACGGCACAGGCCGATACGGTGTCGAAGAAGATCACGCTGACCGCGCAGATCAACGACGGCATTTTCGTGTCGAAGCCGGACGGCTCGACCTGGTACGGCACGGAAGAACTGAACGCCACCGACTACACGCAGGCCAAGTTCGAGAAGACGCTGCCGGTCCGCGTCTGGACGAAGAACGCCGACTTCAACGTGTCGCTCGCGCAACCGCTGAAGCTGTCGAGCGGCGCGTACGAAATGAAGAACGCGAAGGTGTCGCTGTCCGGCAACGGCGGCGATGCTGAAGTCAAGTTCGGCGCGGTCCAGAAGATCACGCAAGTGACGTCCGGCAACGGCGGCTACGACGAAATCCACAACCTGAAGATCAACGTCGACGCGCCGACCCAGGTCGGCACGAACAGCACGAACGGCAGCTACAGCGGCGATCTCGTGATGGTGTTCGAGCCGGTCGCAGCAGCAGCACCGTAACCGTCCCTTATGGAGCCCCGATTCGATCGGGGCTCTTCCGGAAGAACCCCGATGCCAGCCCCTCCCACCCCTCCATAGAAGAAATCAGCGTGGTCGCCTATCAAGCTCCTTTCCGTTTCAACAAGCTGTGGCTGGGTGCATTTCTTTTTGTTTCGTCGCACTCATTCGCAGAACTAAAAGTCACGTATGGCGTGCCTGAGGGATTCAGCGCGGCCGAACTGGACGATAGCGCGAACTATGTTGCCACCTTCAACGGGCGCACGCTGCCGGGGTTCATCAGTTATTCGTCGAAGGACGCGTCGCTTGAATTCGACGCGGCCAAATATGCAGCAAACGGTATCTCGCCCGAGAACGTCGAAACGATCCGGGGCGTGATCTCGCAGCTCGACTACAAGCGTTGCAGCAAGGGCTGCGACGAATCGATAGCCGGGTACTACGTTACCGTCGACAAGCTGAAGCGGTCGATCTCGATCCGTGATTCGCGCGAAGACTACATCGCGCCGGAAACGGGTTTCGGGCTGGTCAACAACCAGGCGATCGACTTGCGGGCGGCGTCCGACGGTTACCGTGCGGTCAACGTGAACGGCAACACGTATGTCGGGCTTCCGTTCCAGAGCTTCGGCTACATGAGCTGGTACGCGAACCGTACCGAAACACGCAATTCCAGCACCAGCCAGCAGGGGCTATCTTCGTACTACCTGCAGAAGAATTTCGCCCGAACGTACGTGCGGGCGGGCAAGCAGAACAACATCGATTACGCGGCCGGCACGGTCAACACACTGCTGTCGCCGAGCTTCGACCAGTTCGTGACGGTCGGCAGCCAGACCCACCTGCAGGTCGACAGCAAGGCCGGCTCGCTGATTCTCTACGCGTCGGCCGAAGGCAACTACGAGTTCTACCGGAACGGCCGGCAGATCCTGAAGCGGCCGGCCGTGCTCGGCCGCAACGAGATCAGCTTCGCCGACCTGCCGGGCGGCTACTACTCGGTCGAGGTCCGCCTCGTCGACCGCAACGGTAATGTGGTCAACCGCGAAACCCGCGAGGTCAACAACCTCAATTTCGGCGCGAGCAGCGGCAACGCATGGCATGTGACGGCCGGCAAGGAGATGGGCAACGGCGGCTATCTGCTCGAGGCCGCGGTCAGCCGGAACTTCAAGCAGTTCTACCTGAACGGGTCGATGCTCGCCGGAAAGGGCGGCAAATGGGCGGCCGAAGTCAACATCACGCGGCCGATGCAGCTGGGCGGCGTCGATATCACGCCCACGCTCGGTCTGTTGAGCGGCGAACGCAGCACGGGCGGCTACGTCAACCTGTCGATGGCGAGCGAGGCCCTCGGCAGCCTGATGGTCAGCCGTTACCAGAATACCGATGTATCGCGTTTCTACATCGGTCAGCCGAGCACGGCGGTGTCGTATAGCCGCACGTTCCGCGGCGTGACGTTCGGGTACAACTACCAGCGCTCGACGTTCAGCGAATCGCAGCAGGCCGAGGCGCGCTGGAACTACCGGCCGAACGGCCTGTGGGGCACGTTCGCGCTTGGCGTGCAGAAGGGCGGCTATCAGGGCAGCGGCGGCTACGGCGTGTATTTCAACATGACGATGATGCTGGACAAGGCGCAGGCGAGCTTCAGCGCCGCGCATTCCGGTGGCCAGACGCAGATCAGCGGCGACGTCCGCAAGGATTTCCAGGACGGCTTCGGCACGACAACCGTCGGCCTGTCGGCGAACCGGATCGGCACCAATTACGGCGTGAACGTCTACGGCACGCGCTCCGGCACGCGCGGCGACGCATCGCTGAACCTGGGCCAGAGCAGCGGCGGCGGCAACGTCGATTTCAACTACCGCGGCATGGTCGCGGCCAGCAAGGACGGCGTTGCGTTCGGCCGTTACAGCTCGAGCGGCAGCGCGATGCTGTTGAAAACGCCGGACCTCCAGGGCATGAAGTACGGGTTCAACGTCGAAGGCAGCCCGGTGGCCGGCAACAGCACGTATGCGGTGCCGCTCAACGCGTATCAGGACGTGCCGTTCGCGCGCGTGATGAGCAACAGCGAGCAGTTCGACATGAACGTCGAGGTGCCGGCGAACATCGTCCGCGCTCACCCGGGCCAGGTCTACGCGGCATCGGCGAAGGTCGACATCAATATGGTGTACAGCGGCTTCCTGAAGGATACGAACGGCAAGCCGGTGAGCGGCAAGGTGATCGAAACCGGCGACACGGTGCATCCGAACGGGCTGTTCTCGATCGTCAGCAAAACCTTGCTGTCGCAGATCACGCTCGATCAGAACGGGCATCGCTACACGTGCAGCCTGAAGGACGCCAGCGGAAACGACTTCCGCTGCCAATGATGGCGCACCCAACCATTGACAGGAATTGACGACATGAAACTGAACTTGCGAACCGCACTTCCGCTAGCGTGCGCTCTGCTGTTTGCCGCCGCACAACCGGCGCATGCCGACGGTGAGCTGATGGTGATGCCGGCCACGACCAAGGTATTCAACAACCACGACCAGACGGTCACGGTGAAGAACATGGGCGACGCGCCGCTCTACCTGTCGATCTCGGCGCAGAAAGTGATGAATCCGGGCAAAACGCCCGAAGAGAAACAGAGCCTCGGCGAGCTGCAGCATCCGGGCATGCTTGCGAGCCCGGACAAGCTGACGCTCGGCCCGAACCAGTCGCGCGCGATTACGCTCAGGTCGCTCGCGGAGCCCGAGAACGAAGAACTGTACCGGCTTTATGTCGTGCCGGTCCGGTCGCTCAAGGTGGACGACGCGCCGCAGGACAAGATCACCGCGCCGATGTCGGTATCCGTCGGCTATGGCGTGCTGGTGCGGCACATGCCACCGCCGGGCAAGCAGCGCGTGAGCTGGGCGCACCGTTGCGAGAGCGGCGGCCTGACGCTCGAGAACACCGGCAACGTGCGCCAGGTGTTCAACGATGTGAAGTATGACGGCGCGGCGGCTGCACAAACGATCGCGGTATTCCCAGGCACGCCTCAGCACTTCACGACGAAGCGGATGACGTTGCGTGTCGACGACAAGCCGCAGACGCTGGAGTGCCCGTGATGATGCGCGTGGCGCGCGCCGCAATCGGGATGCTGGCCGCGCTGGCCTGCACCTCCAGCATGGCCGCCGGCGTGCTGAAGCTGTCGCGCATGGAGCTGACGCTCGAGCCGGAAAAGCCGGCGCCCGAACTGTATGTCGAGAACGCCGGCGATACGCCGCTTTACCTGGACATCGAGCAGCACCTGCTGACCAATCCGGGCGATGCCCCCGAGCATCGGGTGCCGGTAGCTGACGTGCCACGGCCCACGTTGCTGGTGGTGCCTGGGCGTTTGACACTGGCGCCGGGGCAGAAATATCGAATCGGGCTGAAAGAACTGGCCGTTCCTTCGAAAACGCAGGTATGGCGCGTCACGTTCCGGCCAAACGAGCGGATTGCTGTCGATGCCGGTCAGAGCGAAGGTGCACCGGCTCCGTTGTTCGTGAATGTCGGATATGGCGTGGTGATCTACCAACGTGCGGCGTTGGCGCAGTAACCCGCGATTGCCGAAACGATGTGCGGCGCTGCCGTCGAGATGACGCGTGGCTGAATGCACTCGCGCATGTGGTGCCTCACAGATCAGGCCGCTTCATCACGTCATCGGGCATGCATGGTCAGGAGTATTTCCAGTCATGACCGGTTTGACGGTTTGACTTAATCGGAATGAAAAATCGATGAAAAAATTCGGAATGATTCGGCGATGGCGAGGTTGCCTGTTCGCCGCATGCCTGATGGTGCTTTCGTTCAACGCATCTGCGTTTGTTCTTAAGCTCGCCAAGGTGGTCGACAGCTATGGTCAGTGCTCGTGGAGAAATAATGGGGATGGAACGAGTACGGTTCAAGTGGTTTTTAATTTTAAAGCTGCAGTGAAGGAGAACACCATCTACCCCTTTCGAAGCCGAGGCGTCCTACTCTACACGTATGACGCCAACGGGAAAATGAAACCAAGCAGCGCTGCGGCGAAGAGTGCCATGATGGATGGCCACAAGAGCGCCGGGGCCTATCCTGGCGACGGTTACGTGATGTATTACAGCGACGCGCAGTGGTCAAATAAGCAACCGTACGCGGCCCTGGTCGAGCTACAGATCGACAATGCCGTCATCAAGGATTGGCCCGGCGTTAGTGTTCGCGCCGGTAACTTCACGACGGGGGATGATGTCGGCGAGATTACCGGGGGGGTCTATATCACCAACGCCAGCGGCACCAACGCGTGCATGGTGGTCGATCCCGAGGTCGTGCCGCCAAAACCGCCGCCCACTCTCGTGGTGGATGTGGCGGCACCCGACTGGAATCTCGGGGAATTGCCGCGAGGCGATGATGAAAGGACCCTCGCTGGTGCTGCACAGCAACTCTGCTTCTCGTACACGGGCCTCGATGGCTATCGCGATTTCGTGATCAATGCGACGAGTGCGAACGGTATTTCGGGTAACCGGTATCTGCTCAGGAATACCAGCAAGCCGTCGCAGACGGTTCCGTACGACCTGACGCTGGACAGCGGTAGCGCGACGTTCCGGTTGCCGAATATGAGCGGAAGCCCGGTGAGACTGAATAACAACATTCGCACCTGCTTTGTGCCGACGTTCAGGACCTCGGTCGACGCGACTGCGGATGCCGGCGACTACAGCGATGTGCTGTCGTTCACGGTCGTCACGAAATCATAGGAAGCGAAATGAGCAAAATCATCCTGAGCGGATTGCTGGCGGCGCTGGTGCTCCAGCCGATGTACGCGTCGGCGCAAACCGTGGAGGTCAATGGCAAGACCCAGAGCAAGATTACGGCCAAGGTCGTCCGACCGAACAACCTGGTCATCACCGACGACAAGGGCGGCTGGTTCGGGCAGGGCCTGACGATGCAGCAGCTCGGCGGCTGGGAGACCGCGTACGAGGTGGACGCGCGGCTGCGCGTGGTATCGACGACGGGCAGATTTCAGGTCCGCATGGATCAGCCGCTGGATATCCGGAATCAGGTCAAGCCGACGCTCGCGTTCCGCAAGCCGGCGGTCAGCATCGGCGCCGAAGGCGCCGACCAGAAGCCGCTCGTCGTCGGGCAGGTGGTCGAATTCAACAACCCGGCGCCGCCGTCGCCCAATGTCGATTCCGAAGGCTATTACCGTCTCGCCGTTTCCGCGTATCCGCCGGAAGGCGACTTCAGGAGTACGGTCGGCACCTATACGGGCACGCTGTCGCTCGTGTTCGAGCCGGTCGTCGTGAAACAGCAGTAGCAGTGGTCGTCTCCCCGTCGCGGAGACGTTCCGGTTCTTCACCGCCCGCCGTGTCGCGGGCGGTGTGCTTTGGATTTTCCGTTTCCGAGTGTCGTCTGCGTCAAGGCTTGCATGCGCGCATGCGAATGGCAAACTGCGCACGACGGCAGCACCGGCATGCCTTCCCGGGGTGCCGACTCAACTAGACCCCAACATGAGATTGCGTTCATTCTTTCTTCCGATTGCGACCACGCTCGCCGGGCTGATTCCGGGCGTCGCGGTTGCGACGATCGACGTGTTTCCGAAGGAAGTCCCCGTCGATTCGGGCACGGCAAACGTACAGATCGTCAACAACGGCGATCGCCCCGAGTACGTGACCATTTCATTGTCGCGCCTGCTCAATCCCGGCGTGCCGCTGAAAGACGAGAAACTCGAGTCGGTCGGCAACGAAGCGAATCCGGCGCTCTATGCCTTCCCGTTCAAGCTGACGCTCGCGCCCGGGCAGACCAAGAGCATTGCGTTGAAGCCGTTGCGGGCGGTTCAGGCCGAGACGGTGTATCGGCTGGACGTCAAACCCGAGATCAAGGTGATGCCGCAGGGGCAGCAGAAGGCGACCGGGAGCATCGTCGTCAATCTGGGATTCAGTGCGCTCGTCCGGCAAATGCCGGAGAGCCGGAAGGAGGCATTGTCCGTCGTGTGCGACGCGCATGGTGCGCGGCTGACGGCGACGGGAACCGTACGTTATGCGGTGAAGGACGCGAAGGTCGACGGGCAAGCGGTCGAACCGTTCAATGTGTACCCGGGCGTGCCGCGGCCGCTGCAAGGGCGCGTCGTCGAGATTCCGGGGCAGCCGACGTGTCGCGGTGGGGCCGCCCCGGCGGATGCGAGCGCAAGCGGAGCGGACGCCCTCTGACCGCGTCGACAGGCGAGCCCGGCATCGCCCGTCGGCGAAGGGGCGAATGAATCTTCCGGATCATTTGATAACCTGACGCATTCGTTTGCCTGTCGGGCCGCCTCTCGCGCCGGATCGGGCGGGCGACGCAACGCGATGCCCGGACGGAACGGGATCGCACAGGCAGGTGAGACCGTGAACGATATCGAAGAACTTTCGCTCCACCGGGACAGCCGCTTCTGGGAGCTGCCGCCGGTGAAATGGTGGATTCGCGGGCACGGCCGCGACGGCTATTCGTTTCGTCTGCTGCTGTGGCCGCCGGTGATCGTGTTCGTGTTCGAATTCCTCTGCATGCTGTTCGACGCGCTGTACACCAGCATCGGCATCAGCGCCGTCGCGACGCTGTTCCTCGGCTTCGCCGGTTACCACGGCGCGCAGCGCGAATGGCTGGTGCCCTCCGCGACCACGCGCGCGCTCGTGAAGGCACGCATGAAGAAGGCGGCCGAGCGGTTTTCGTCGCTCGGCGTGGGCGCGACCGTGCTCGCGATCTTCGTCGCGGCGACGTCGCTGTCGCTCATGATGTCGGGTCGGCCGGTGCTGGACAGCGTCTCGAAGGAGGCGGTGTCGATCTTCATCGCGCTGGTGTTCCTGCCGGTGTACGTGTCCGGCGCGGTGCGCAAGCTGGCGATCGCGCGGATCGAGGAGCTGGAGGCGCTGCGCAACGCGACCGTCGGCACGAAGCTGATATTCGACCGGGCCGGCGCCGTGCGCGCGGTCGTCGTGCAGGGCGCGGCCGGGAAAGGGAAAGTGTCCGTGGCCGAGTACACAGTGCTCGGGTTCAATCCGCCGCTCGAACAGGTCGGGCGCGAACCGCGTGCGTGACGGTTAAAGGCGGTGTAACGGCGACGTAAAGGCGGCGTCTTAAGCCGGAAAGCGCGCTTGGTCCGGCGCCGCCACGAGGTTGTCGGGCCACTGCACTTCGAACCGCGTACCGCCCGCGCCGGTCGGCATGCAGACGGCTTCGCCGTGATGCGCATGCGCGATCGCCGCGACGACGGCAAGCCCGAGGCCGCTGCCGCCGGGCTGCGATTCGTCCATACGCCGGAAGGCCTTGAACACGTGCGGCGCGAAATCGGCCGGGATGCCGGGGCCGTCGTCCTCGACGCGCAGCCGGCACATGCCTTGTTCGATCCGCGTCTGGATGCGGATCGCGCCGGGCACCGCGTGGCGGCGCGCATTTTCCAGCAGCGCGAGCAGCGCCTGACGGATGCGCACCGGGTCGCAGCGCATGCGCCGCGTATCGAGATCGAGCACCGGATGCTGGCCGGCGGCCTGCAGCGCATGCGCGAACACGTCGACCACGGCGCGCACGTCGGCGGCGAGATCGGCGTCGCGGATCTCGATGCTCAGGTGGCCGCCATCCGCGAGGCTGACCACGCGCAGATCCTCGATCAGCCGCGTCAGCCCTTCGACTTGCGCGAGCAGGCTGCGAAACTGCGCTTCGTCGGGCTTGAACACGCCTTCGGCGAGCCCTTGCAGGCGCCCGCGCAGCACCGTGACGGGCGTGCGCAGCTCGTGCGCGATCGCGGCGTTCCAGATCGCCTGCTCGTTGGTCACGCGCTGCAGTTCGTCGGCGAGCGCGTTGAAGTTGTCCGCGAGCAGCGCGGCTTCGTGCAGCGAGCGGTCGCCCGCGACGGCGCGCGCGCCGAGATCGCCGCGTGCGACGCGGCGAATGCTGTCGGTGACCGAGTTCAACGGTACGAGGATGCGGCGCGCGAGATTGACGGCCACCGCGACCGACAGCACGAGGCCGACCGACGTGGTCGCGATCAGCCACAGCCATTCCGGCGCGGTCGGCAGCCAGTTCTTCGTGTTGAAATGCGTGGGCCAGTAGTTGAACGCGACGTAGTAGAAGAGGATGGCGGTGAACACCATCAGCAGCGTCACGCCGAACACCATCCCGGCCATCGTCAGCGCGATCTGCCGGCTCAGGCCGTCGAGCTTCACGTTCAACTCCAGAGCTTGTAGCCGACGCCGCGTACGCTGACCGGCACGCCCTGCACGCCGAGGTCGTCGAGCTTCTTGCGCAGCTTGCTGACGTGGCTGTCCACCGTGCGCTCCAGCGCGTCGCCTTCCGGCAGGCAGGAGGCCATCAGCTCGGCGCGGCTGAACACGCGCCGCGGCGCACGCGCGAGCTGCGCGAGCAGCTTGAACTCGGTGAGCGTCAGCACGAGCCGGTGCCGCTCGCTGCCCACTTCGAGCGTGGCTTCGTGGTGCTCGAGGTCGATCTCGAACGGCGCGACCCGCAGCACGCGCTGTTCTTCCTGGCGCGAGCCGGCCATCGAACGGCGCAGCACCGCCTGCGCGCGCGCAACGACTTCGGCGGGATTGAACGGCTTCACCACGTAGTCGTCGGCGCCGATGCGCAGGCCGGTGAGCTTGTCGATGTCCTGGTCGAGCGCGGTGAGCATGATCACCGGCGTGTCGCCGCGATGACGGATTTCGGCGAGCACCTTCCAACCGTCGACGTGCGGCATCTGCACGTCGAGCAGCACGAGGTCGGGCTTGAGCTGCAGGTGCAGTTCCAGTGCGCGGCGGCCGTCGGCCGCGTGCACGGTGCGCAGGCCGCCGCGCGCGAGATAGGCGGTCAGGATCTCGGCGATTTCGGGTTCGTCCTCGGCGATGAGGACGAGCGCCTGGGCGTCCTGGCCGGCGCTGGAAGGGGGCGGGAGATCAGGCAGGGCCATTCGAGTGAGTCCATCGGGTTTCCATCGAGCCGCCATACTACCGCATGGGAAACGCCGTCGAACGGAGGTGGGGCGGCGGTGCGCGGTGGCGCGTGCCGGCGCGTTCACGAACGGTATGACGACGATGGCCGCGCCCGACGGGGCCGCCTCGCGCCCGCGGCCGATTGCCTTCAGCAGCGCAGCGGCCGCGAGCGTGCCGATGCCGTTCGATGCGAGCGGGCTGTCGCCTGTGATCAGTTTGCGGCCCTGATGGCAGCGGCCGGTCATGCCGGGGGCGGCTGCCGGCTATCTCGGCGATGCGACGACACCGGACGCGCGGTGAGCACGCTATGGATAGTCGAAATACTTCGCGACCCCGTGCCGGTCGCCATCGAAATCGATGGTGGGACACGAGCCGATCTCGGGGCGCCCGCCCCAGGTGAGATGCAGCACCGAATAACGGTCGGGCTCGTCGACGTGGGTGCAGATCACGTCATCGCAACCCAGTGCGTGAGCGATCACTTTGAGATTCCGCCGGTAGAACGGATGCCCGGGGTGGATTTCGATTTCAAGTTCCGCCTGGATGCGTGTGTGATCCGTATCGCACGCGCGTGACGGATCGTCGAATGTGCACCACTCGTCCGAACCTGCCGCCTGGTCCAGCTTCGTTTCGTCGTTGGAGGTCATGGGTTGCTCGTCTCGCGCGTCATGCCCGTGAATCGGCTGCCGGCCATCCCGGCGTCGGGATGGGCGCTTCGGGGATGGCCGGCCGGGCCGGTCGCCATTGTTTCATACGGGACGCGGCCTGCCCGACCGGCGCGCTGCGGCCTCAGAGGCGACCCAGCAGCACGAGTATGACGACGATGATGACGATCAGCCCGACGGTGCTCGAGGGCCAATAGCCCCAACTTCGGCTGTGGGGCCATGCAGGAAATGCACCGATGAGTATCAGAATCAGTATGACGATAAGGATCGTACCGAGCATCGCACCCCTCCTGGAATGGATTGGACATCGCGGTTCTCCCGCCGAAGCCGAATGGAGCAATTCATGTGCCGCGGCGAAGGCGTGCGGGTCGTCGGCGAGTTCCGGCAGGCGTCGAATTCACGAGATGAATACCCCCGGATTCAGAAAATAAAGTTTAAAAATGTGTCCCCGCCCCCTATGCTGAATCCTTCTGATCTGGCGGGCATGCGATGGCTGAACTTTTTCTGGTACGGCACGGGCAGGCGTCCTTCGGCACGGACGACTACGACCGGTTGTCCGCGGCGGGCGAGCAGCAGAGCGTCTGGCTCGGCGAATACTTCGCGCAGCAAGCGCTCACATTCGACCGCGTGATCTGCGGCACGCTGAACCGCCACGCGCAGACGGTCGACGCGATCCTGCGCGGGATGGGCCGCGAAGGCGCGCCGGTCGACCGCCACCCGGGCCTGAACGAGTACGACTTCCACGGGCTGTTCGCCGCCGCCGCGCACGACTACCCGGACATCGCCCGCCTTGCGGCCGGCTCGATGAAAGAGCATTTCCGCGCGCTGCGGCAGGTGCTGCAGCTCTGGTCGGAAGACAAGCTCGGCGATTCGGCCCCCGAGACCTGGGCGCACTTCCAGCAGCGCGTGGCCGACGCCCGCGCGGCCATCCGCCACGGCGGCGGCCAGCGCGTGCTGGCGGTGAGCTCCGGCGGCCCGATCGCGGTCACCGTGCAGCAGGTGCTGGCCGCACCGCCCGTGAGCGCGATCGCGCTGAACCTGCAGATTCGCAACAGCAGTCTTTCGCAGTTTTTCTTCAACGCCGATGCATTCCACCTCGCGTCGTTCAACGGCATCCCGCATCTGGAGGATCCCGAACGACACGCGCTGCGAACCTACGGCTGACCCACGAACGATCGCGACGATGACGAACCCTACCCAGCAACTCGACGTAGCCCGCCTCACGCGCTATCTGGAAGCGCACGTGCCGGGCTTCGCAGGCCCGGTCGACACGGAGAAGTTTGCCGGCGGCCAGTCGAATCCGACTTTCCTGCTGCATGCGAAGAGCGGCCGCTACGTGCTGCGCCGCCAGCCGCCCGGCGAACTGCTGAAGTCCGCGCATGCGGTCGACCGCGAATTCCGCGTGCTGAGCGCGCTGTCGGGCACCGCGGTGCCGGTCGCGCGTCCGTATCACCTCTGCGAAGACCGCGACGTGATCGGCAGCCTGTTCTACGTGATGAGCTACGAGGACGGCCGGATCTTCTGGGATCCCGCGCTGCCGGAACTGCCGAAGGCCGATCGCGCGGCGTGCTACGACGCGTTGCTGCGGACGATGGCCGCGTTGCACGACGTCGATGTCGATGCGGTGGGCCTCGCCGACTACGGCCGCCCCGGCAACTACTTCGAGCGCCAGATCGGCGTGTGGACGAAGCAGTATCGCGCGGCCGAAACCGAGCGCCTCGACGCGATGGAAACGCTGATCGACTGGCTGCCGAAGGCGTGCCCCGCCGACACGGGCCGGCCGGCGCTGGTGCATGGCGATTTCCGGATCGACAACCTGATGTTCGCGCGCGACAGTTATCGCGTGCAGGCCGTGCTCGACTGGGAACTGTCGACGCTCGGCAACCCGCTCGCCGATCTCGCGTATTTCTGCATGTGCCTGCGGCTGCCGTCCGGCGGGCAGGTGCGCGGGCTCGCGGGCCAGGATCGCGCCGCACTCGGCGTGCCGGACGAAGCGGCGATCGTCGCGCGCTATTGCGAACTGCGCGGCATCGAGCCGATTCGCGACTGGCACTTCTATCTGGCCTTCAGTTTCTTCCGGCTCGCGTCGATCGCGCAGGGCGTGAAGGCGCGCGCGCTGCAGGGCAACGCGTCGAGCGAGCAGGCGCTGCGCGTCGGCGCGATGGCCGGGCGGCTCGCCGAACTCGCCGTCGGCGTGATCGACGCGCATCGCTGAAGCCGCCGGGCACGTCACCACATCAATGGAGGAGCACAGCAACATGGCAACGAACCTGTTCGACCTGACGGGCAAGATCGCACTGGTGACGGGCGCGAGCCGCGGCATCGGCGAGGAAATCGCGAAACTGCTCGCGGAGCAGGGCGCGCACGTGATCGTGTCGAGCCGCAAGCTCGACGACTGCCAGGCCGTGGCCGACGCGATCGTCGCGGCGGGCGGCCGCGCCGAGGCGCTGGCCTGCCACGTCGGGCGGCTGGAAGATATCGCCGCGACGTTCGAGCACATCCGCGGCAAGCACGGCCGCCTCGACATCCTCGTGAACAACGCGGCCGCGAACCCGTATTTCGGGCACATCCTCGATACCGACCTCGCCGCGTACGAGAAGACGGTCGACGTGAACATCCGCGGCTACTTCTTCATGTCGGTCGAGGCCGGCAAGCTGATGAAGGCGCACGGCGGCGCGATCGTCAACACGGCGTCGGTGAACGCGCTGCAGCCGGGCGACCGGCAGGGCATCTACTCGATCACGAAGGCCGCGGTCGTCAACATGACGAAGGCATTCGCGAAGGAATGCGGGCCGCTCGGCATCCGCGTGAACGCGTTGCTGCCGGGTCTCACGAAGACGAAGTTCGCGGGCGCGCTGTTCGCCGACAAGGACATCTACGAGACCTGGATGGGGAAGATCCCGCTGCGCCGCCATGCGGAGCCGCGCGAAATGGCCGGCACCGTGCTGTATCTCGTGTCGGACGCGGCGAGCTACACGAACGGCGAGTGCATCGTCGTCGACGGCGGCCTGACGATCTGAGCGCGCGATGAAGATCGACAGCTACGCAGGGCAAGCCGTGATGATCACCGGCGCCGCGAGCGGCTTCGGCGCGTTGCTCGCGAGCGAACTGGCCGCGATGGGCGCGCGGCTGGCCCTTGGCGACCTGAACGACGAAGCGCTCGAACGCGTGGCCGCACCGCTGCGCGCGGCCGGCGCCGACGTGATCGCGCAGCGCTGCGACGTGCGCGTCGAGGCGGAGGTGGCCGCGCTGGTGCACGCGGCGGCCGAGCGTTTCGGCCGGCTCGACGTCGGCATCAACAACGCGGGCATCGCACCGCCGATGAAGGCGCTGATCGACACCGACGAAGCCGATCTCGACCTGAGTTTCGCGGTGAACGCGAAGGGCGTGTTCTTCGGGATGAAGCACCAGATCCGCCAGATGCTCGCGCAGCGCGAAGGCGTGATCCTGAACGTCGCGTCGATGGCCGGGCTCGGCGGCGCGCCGAAGCTGGCGGCCTACGCGGCGTCGAAGCATGCGGTGGTCGGGCTCACGAAGACGGCGGCGATCGAATACGCGCGTCACGGCATTCGCGTGAATGCGGTGTGCCCGTTCTACAGCACGACGCCGATGGTCACCGACAGCGATATCGGCGAGCGCCAGGACTTTCTCGCGCAGGGCTCGCCGATGAAGCGGCTCGGCCGGCCCGAGGAGATCGTCGCGACGATGCTGACGCTGTGCGCGAAGGAAAACACTTATCTGACCGGGCAGGCCGTCGCCGTGGACGGCGGTGTCTCGGCCTTCTGAAGCACGAACGGAACACGGAATCCCGAGGAGTCGATCATGGACTTTGGCTACACCCCGAAAGTGGAAGAACTGCGCAGCCGCGTGCGCGCATTCATGGACGCGCACATCGTGCCGCGCATCCGCCAGTGGAACGAGGAAGTGCACGCGGGCCAGTATCCCGTGTCGTTCATGGAGGAACTGAAGGAGCGCGCGAAGGCGGAAGGGCTGTGGAACCTGTTCCTGCCGCACCTGAAGGACGACGAGCCTGGCACGGGCCTGACGAATCTCGAATACGCACCGCTCGCCGAGATCATGGGGCGGGTGAGCTGGGCGTCGGAAGTGTTCAACTGCAACGCGCCGGACACCGGCAACATGGAACTGCTGCACATGTTCGCGTCGCCGGCGCAGCGCGAACAGTGGCTGAAGCCGCTGCTGCGCGGCGAGATCCGCTCGGCGTTCGCGATGACGGAGCCCGATGTGGCGTCGTCGGATGCGACCAACATCACGACGCGCATCGAGCGCGTCGGCGACGAGTACGTGATCAACGGCCGCAAGTGGTTCATCACGAACGCCGCGCATCCGAACTGCCGGATCTTCATCGTGATGGGCAAGACCGATCCCGAGGCCGAGTCGCACCGGCAGCAGAGCATGATCCTCGTGCCGCGCGACACGCCGGGCGTGACGATCGTGCGCAACATCACGGTGGTCAATCACGTCGCGCCGGAAGGGCACTGCGAGATCACGTTCGACAACGTGCGCGTGCCGGCGAGCAACCTGCTCGGCGAGGAAGGCAGCGGCTTTGCGCTCGCGCAGGCACGCCTCGGGCCGGGCCGCATCCACCACTGCATGCGTTCGATCGGCGCGGCCGAGCTCGCGCTGGAGCTGATGGTCGACCGCGCGCAGTCGCGCGTCGCGTTCGGCAAGCCGCTGAACCGGCACGGCACGGTCGGCGAATGGATCGCGCGTTCGCGCATCGAGATCGAGCAGGCGCGCCTGCTGGTGCTGAAGGCCGCGTGGATGATCGACAAGGTCGGCGCGAAGGCCGCCCGCAAGGAAATCGCGATGATCAAGGCGCTGGTGCCGACCGTGTACACGGACGTGTGCGACCGCGCGATGCAGGTGTTCGGCGCGGCGGGGTTGAGCCCCGATACGCCGCTCGCCGACCTCTGGACCTGGGGCCGCGCGCTGCGCTTCGCCGACGGCCCGGACGAGGTGCACCTGCAGGCGATCGCGCGGATGGAAATCAAGGACGGCGAGCCCGGTTCGACGGCGCCGTACCTGACGCCGCCGCCGCGCGCCTGAGCGTCGCGCCGCGATGCGCAGGGCCGTGGACGAACGGGAGGCGCACGCCGTAAGATGCCGGCAAGGAGATCCGGCGATGCGCCTTTCGAAGATTGACCTGAACCTGTTCGTCGTATTCGATGCGATCTACACCAAGCGCAACCTGACGCGGGCGGCCGAGGTGCTGAACCTCACGCAGCCGGCCGTCAGCAACGCGCTTGCGCGGCTGCGCAAGACCCTGAACGATCCGCTGTTCGTCAGCACGCCGGCCGGGATGATGCCCACGCCGCTGGCCGAGAACATCGTCGGCCGCGTGCGCGAGGCGATGCAACTGCTCGATTCGAGCGCGCACGAAGGCGACGTGTTCGATCCGGCATCGTCGACGCGCGTGTTCCGGATGAGCATGAGCGACCTGACCGAAGCGCTGCTGCTGCCCGCGCTCGGCGAACTGCTGCAGACGCATGCGCCCGGCATGCACGTGCGCAGCTACACGATGGACCGCCGCGAAGTGGCGACCGCGCTCGCGAACGGCTCCGTCGACCTTGCGATCGACGCACCGCTGATCGGCGACCCGCACCTGCACCAGGCGCTGCTCGTGCGCGACCGCTATGCGTGCATGATCCGCGACGGTCACCCGTTCAAGGGCGACACGCTCACCATGGACGACTACCTGTCGATGGGGCACATCCACGTGTCGAGCCGCCGCAAGGGCAGCGGGCACGTCGACGCGGAACTGACGCGCCTTGGCCTGCGCCGCACCATCCAGATGCGCGTGCAGCACTACATGGTCGCGCCGCTGATCGCGATGCGCGGCGATCTCGCATTGACGGCGCCGCTGCGGCTGCTGCAGCGCTATCCGGCGCGCATTCTCGAACTGCCGTTCGAGATGCCGGCTCTCGAATACTTCTGCTACTGGCATCGCAGCGCCGATCAGGATCAGGGCAGCCGGTGGCTGCGCGAGCAACTGATGACGCTGATGGGCGGGAGCGGCGAGGCGGTGTGACGGAGGCGGCCGCGCCGGCGTGACGCGTGCTGTACGTCGAGATCGCCGTCAGTTCCGCAGTGCCCGCGCCAGCGCCAGCACCTTCGCCACAAGCACGGCCTGCGTTTGCACGCCGCCCTGGATCTGATGCCGGCAGCTCGTGCTGTCCGCCACGACGATCGCGCCTTCTGCCCGCGCCCGCACGGCGGGCAGCAGCGACAGTTCGGCCATCGCCTGCGATGCTGCGTAGTGTTCGGCTTCGTAGCCGAAGCTGCCGGCCATCCCGCAGCACGACGATTCGACCGGCGACACCGTCAGCCCCGGAATCCAGCGCAGCACGGTCTGCACCGGCGTGAACGCGCCGAATGCCTTCTGGTGCCAGTGGCCGTGCACGAGCGCTTCGCTCGCGTCGATCGCGCGCCACGTACCAGCCGATCAATCCTGACCGTCAGCCATCACGTACGTCAGAACACGTGGCGGATGCCCGCGCGGCCCACCGCCTGCTTCTGGTTGCCGGACGGGTTGAAACCCGCGATCTGCGCGACGGGCGCGTCGCCGGCCGCCTTCTGGAAGGCGCCCATCACGTAGACGCTCGTGCGCTTGGACAGCGCGTATTCGACGCTCAGGTTGAACTGGTGGTACTTCGGCTCCGCATTCGTCGCGTGGTCGCGGCCCGTCGTGTACGTATAGCCCGCGCCGATCGTCACGGCCGGCGCTGGCGTGACCAGCGTCGACAGCTCGTAGTTCTGGAACGTCGCGTCATGCCCCGCGCTACCTTGCTGGAAGTTCGTGTTCGTGAAGTCGGCCAGCACCTTGAGCCACTGCACGACCTGGTACGACGCGCCCACGCCGAACACCTTCTGCGCGCGCGCCGCATCGAGGTAGTTGCCGTAGATCGCGTTCGTGAAGCCCGGATAGTTCTGGTAGCCCTGCGTCGACACGCCCGGGTCGTTGATCCGCAGATAACCGATGCCGAAGCCGACCGGGCCCGCCGCGTAGCTCGCGCCGACGCTGAACGTCGCGTTGTCCGAGAAGCGGCCGGGCTGTCCGCCGAACGCATAGAGGCCGCCGAACGTGATGCCCGCGATCGTCGGGCTGCGGTATTTCACCGCGTTCGAGATCGGGAAGCCGTTGTCGGTGTTGTCCATGTCGTTCGGGTGCGCGAAGTAGTAGCCGCCGATGTTGCCGTTCAGCGTGAACGGCTCGACGTAGTCGACGATCGAATCCCACTGGCGGCCGAGCGTCAGCGTGCCGAGCTTCGTGTCGTTCAGGCCGACATACGCGTTGCGCGAGAACGCGAGGCCGCTGCCGAGGCGGCCGGAGTTGATGTCGAAGCCGCTTTCGAGCCGGAAGATCGCGCTCAGGCCGCCGCCGAGATCCTCGGTGCCGCGCACGCCCCAGCGGCTGCCCGCCGTCACGCCCGAGGCAAGCTGCACGAGATGCTTGCCCTGCACGTTCGACACGTAGTCGACGCCGTCTTCGACGATGCCGTACAGCGTGACGCTGCTTTGCGCGTGGGTGGTGGCGGCCGCGGCGAGCGGCAGCGCGAACAGGAGTTTTTTCATGATGAGGGTCCGGTGCGTAGTGGGTGAAAGACGGCGTGCGGCGGTTCGATCCGGTTGGGTGCGGAGACGGACGAGCAGGCCCCGCGCCGCGATCGAACGACGATCGCGGCGGCAGGTGTGGCAGCTAACGGGTGAAATTGAGCAAGGGCGGTGCGCCGCTCAGTCGCGATACGCGCGCAGCAGCGCATCGGCGGCGCGGAAGTCGGGCGTGAGCGGGCGGTCCCGCTGGAGGAACGCGACCTTCGTGCGCAGTGCGCGGTACAGCGGCTGCGTGACCGGCGCGAGCGTGAACGACGGCTGCTTGCGCTGGCGCAGGTCGATCGCCTGCGCCGCCTCGATCAGTTCGAGGCCGAGCAGCGTGTAGCTTGCGTCGATCTGCTTCTGTACGCGCTGCACGACGTCGGGCGCGTTCGTCGCGACGTCCTCGATGCCGCCGGCGACCGGCAGGTAGTCGAGCGACACGGGCATCGCGAGCGACTTCACCGTCATCGCGAGCGCGGTCGGCGGCTTTTCCATCGCGCCAAACGCGTGCACGGTGTCCTCGGTGCCGAGGAAGCGCGAGAGGCCGGTGAGGTGCGGGTCGTTCAGCTTGACGATGCGCTGCGCGGACGCGAGCGCGTTGTGGCCGAGCGCGAGCCCGAGCTGTTCGAACGCGAGCACCCACGGCAGCGGCTCGAAGTTCGCGCTCGGCAGCACCGCGCCGCCGCCGTCGACGTAGCCGGCCGCATCCTGCGCGCGGTTCGACTTCGGCGTGACGCCGACCGCGACGCCCGGGTTGTCGTCGCTCGAATTGAGCTGCACCTGCAGCAGCGCACGCGCTTCGTCGTAGGTGCGATCCTCTTCGCCGAGCAGGTAGACGCCGGACCGGAAGCTGAGCGGGTCCTGCAGCGGCCGGTCCGGATCGCGGTTCCACAGGCTGCTGCCCGCGAGCAGCGTGCGCAGCGCGGCGCCCGCGCGCAGCGTGGCCGGGAACGGCCGCAGCGCGAGCGTGTCCTCGCGGAACGGCGACACGTTGCCGTTCAGCCCCTGCAGGCTCAGCGCGAACACGACCTTCGATACCTGCGCGAGGCGCGCCATGTCGGTGAGCGCCAGCGCGCCCATGCCGGCCGAGTAAGCGTTGGAGCTGAGGATCGCGAGCGCGTCCTTGCCGTACGGGCGAATCGTCGCCATGCCGGCCGACTTCAGCGCATCGGTGGCCGCGATCTTGCGGCCCTGGTAATACACGTCGCCTTCGCCGAGCATCGCGAGGCCGACGTGGCTGAGGATCGTGATGTCGGCCTCGCCGATCGAGCCGTCCGCCGGCATCGCGGGCGTGATGCCGCGATTGAGGAACTGCGCGTACGCATCGACGATCGCGGGCTGCACGCCGGCGCCGCCGTCGAGCATCGCGTTCAGGCGCGCGGCCATCGCGGCGCGGGCCACGCGCACGCTCATGTCGGGGCCGACGCTGCCCGAGTGCGCGTGGATCAGCCCGATGTTGAAGCGCGTCGACGCGTCGATGACCTCCTGGCTCAGCTTGCCGTGCGCATCGACCATCTCGCGGTCCTTGTTGAGGCCGACACCGACCGTCAGCCCGTAGATCTGCTGGCCGGCCGCGGCGGCCTTCAGCAGCACGTCGTGCGCGGCGACGACCCGCTGGCGGGCGGCCGGCGCGATCGACACGGCTTCGCCGTCGGCGATGCGTGCGATCGATTCGGGCGTGACGGACCGGCCGTCGAGCGTGACGTCCGCGAAGGCCGGGACGGCGGCGAAAAACGCGAGCGCGATCGCGCTCCGCATGAGGAAGCGTTGCATGAAGCGGTTCTCCGATTTCAGGCGTGACGTGACGTGGAAGACAGCGCGGCGATCGACGCGAGCGCAATGACGCTCGCGGCCATCACATACCAGGCGGGCGCGAACGGGTTGCCGGACCGTTGCGTGAGCCATGCGAGGATCGCCGGTGCGAAGCCGCCGAAGATCGTCGTGGCGATGTTGTAGGACAGCGACATGCCGGTCGCGCGTACCTGCGTCGGGAACAGCTCCGACAGCGCGGCGGGCGCGACGCCCGTGAAGATCGCGACCATCACGCAGAACGCGCTCTGCACGACGATCAGCGCGGCGAGCGTGTGCGCGTCGGCGAGCCAGTGCAGCAGCGGATACACCGACACGAGCATCAGCACGGCGCCGGCCGTCAGCACCTTGCGCCGGCCGATGCGATCCGACCAGCTCCCGGCGTACACGCAGGCGATGGCCATCAGGCAGTTGCCGACCAGCGACGCGATGAACGCGTCGCGCCCGTCGAAGTGCAGCGCGCGCTGCACGTGCGTCGGCATGTAGATCACCAGCGCATACACGCAGACGGCCCACAACACCGAGAACCCGGTGCCGACGACGAGCGCGCGCGGATAGTCGCGCACGACCTGCAGCAGCGGCGCCTTGCGTTGGGCCGGTGCATGCGCGGCACGCGCCGTCTCCGCGCGGAAATGCGGTGTTTCGTCGAGCGTCTTGCGCAGCCACAGGCCGACCGGCGCGATCGCGAGGCCGAGGATGAACGGGATCCGCCAGCCCCAGTCGCCGATCTGTTCGCGCGACAGCGTGAGCGTCACGCCGGTCGCGACCAGTGCGCCGAGGATGTTCGACGCGGCCATGCTCGCCTGCAGCCACGATGCGTAGCAGCCCTTGCAGTCCGCCGGCGCGTGCTCGATCAGGAACGCCGCCGCGCCGCCCACTTCGCCGCCGGCCGAGAAGCCCTGCAGCAGGCGGCCGCACAGGATCAGCAGCGGCGCGCCGACGCCGATCGCCGTGTACGGCGGCGCGAACGCGATGATGCCGGTACCGGCCGCCATCACGAGGATGGTCAGCGTCAGCGCGGCCTTGCGCCCCGCGCGGTCGCCGTACACGCCGATCGCGAGCGCGCCGAGCGGCCGCGCGATGAAGCCGATCCCGAACGCCATGAACGCCTCGACCAGCTCGGTGCCGGTGTCGCCGCGATGGAAGAAGTTCTGCGCGATATACACGGCAAAGAACGCGTAGACGGAAAAGTCGTACCACTCCAGCGCGTTGCCGACCGACGCCGCGGCGATCGCGCGCCCGGCACTCGAGGTAGGGGGTGACACGGCGTCGGCCGTGTCGAGGGGAACCGCGGTTTGCTTCACTTCGATCTCCTGTCCTGTCGTCGTGCGAGCCGGCCGTTACAGCCGGATATGCGGAATCTGCTTGCGTTGCGCTTCGTCGAGCGCTTCTTCGTAGCCGGCGTCCGCGTAGCGGATCACGCCGAGCGCGGTGTCGTTGGTCATCGACAGCGTCAGCCGCTCGTTCGCGGCCGCGCTGCCGTCGGCCACGACGGTGACGCCCGCGCTCGTCATGTAGCCGCTGTAGCCGCCGCCGCCCGAATGGATCGCGACGAGATCGGCCATCGACGAGCAGCTCATCATCGCGTTCAGCAGCGGCCAGTCGGCCACCGCATCGGAGCCGTCGCGCAGGTTCTCGGTCATGATGTTCGGGTGCGCCATCGCGCCGGCGTCGAGGTGGTCGCGCGTGAAGGCGACCGGCCCGGCCAGCACGCCGTCGCGCACCATCGCGTTGACCGCCAGTGCGAGCCGCGTGCGCTCGCCGTGGCCGAGCCACGCGATGCGGGCCGGCAGCCCTTCGAACGGCACGCATTCGCGTGCCTTGCGGATCCAGTTCGTGACGATCCGGTTGTCCGGGAAGTGTTCGAGCAGGTAGTCGTCGATGACGCGGATGTCGTTCGGGTCGTTCGACAGCGCGATCCAGCGGAACGGGCCGATCGCGCGGCAGAACAACGGGCGCAGGAAGGCCTCGGTGAACACCGGGATCTCGAACGCGCGTGCAACGCCGCCGTCCTTCGCGTGCGTGCGGATCAGGTTGCCGTTGTCGAACACGATCGCGCCGCGATCCTTGAAGCCGAGCATCGCTTCGACGTGCCGCACGATCGACGCGCGGCTCGCGTCCATCAGCTTCGTGCGGTCGCTGTCGCGCAGTGCGCGCACCGCGTCGAGCGTGTAGCCCGACGGCACGTAGCCGTACACGAGATCGTGCGCGGCCGTCTGGTCGGTGACGATGTCGGGTACGACGCCGCGCGCGAGGATCGCCGGGAACACGTCGGCCGCGTTGCCGAGCAGGCCGACCGAGATCGGTTCGCGCCGGTCCTGCGCGTCGCGGATCAGCGCGAGCGCCTCGTCGAGATCGCGCGCCTGCCGTTCGAGGAAGCCGATCTGCAGCCGCTTGTCGATGCGCGTCTGGTCGATCTCGACGACGAGCGTCGCCGCGTTCGCCATCCGGCCCGCGAGCGGCTGCGCGCCGCCCATCCCGCCGAGCCCGGCCGTTAGGATGAAGCGCCCGCGCAGGTCGTTGTCGAAATGGCGCTCGGCGATCCGCGAGAAGATTTCGTAGGTACCCTGGATCACGCCCTGCGAGCCGATGTACTGCCAGTCGCCGGCCGTGAGGCCGCCCCAGCAGATCAGGTTGCGCCGCTCCAGTTCGTAGAAGTGCTCGGCCTTCGCCCACTGGCCGATCAGGTTGCAGTTCGCCATCACGACGAGCGGCGCGCTCGCATGCGTGCGCAGCAGCGCGACGGGCTTGCCGGACTGCACGACGAGCGTCTCGTTCTCGTCCATCGTCTTCAGCGTGCGCACGATCGCGTCGTGCGACGGCCAGTCGCGCGCCGCGCGGCCGAGCGCCGCGTAGACGATCAGCTGGCCGGGATCCTCGCCGACGGCGAGCACGTTCTCGAGCAGGCGCAGCAGCGCTTCCTGGCGCCAGCCCCTGCAGCGCAGCGTGGCGCCCGACGTGACTTCGAAGGTGCGGGTCGTCTGGTTCGTCATCGTGCCCTCCGGTCAGCGTGCGAGCGCATAGTCGGCGATCGAGATGCCGAGCGCGGCTTCGACCGGCGGATAGACCGCGGGATCGAACACCGACGACGACAGCGGGATGTGCGCCTTCGCCACGCGCAGCACGTGGATCTCCATCCCTTCCTTCAACTGGCCCGCGCTGACCGGGAGGCCTTCGGCATCGAGCGTCGTGATCACGTCCGGGTAGGTCGCGATCCGCGCGCCGTGCGCATCGTCCACCGCCATGTGTTCGTTCATCACGTGAATGACCGCGCGCTGTGCGCCGCTGCCGAGGTAGACGAGGCCGACGTCGAATGCTTCGCGCGTGTATTCGAGCGTATTGCGCTCGACCTTGCCGCTCGCGACGATCTCGCCGTGCGTGGCCGCACAGATCGCGTCGATCACCGCGCTGCCGCCGCGCCGCTCGGCGTCGATGATCGCTTCGCCGAGCGCGAGCGCGCGGCTGATGCCGCCGAGCGCCGCATGCTGGCGCACGTACGACGCGCGGATCGGGTTGCGGCAGCTCGCGATGAAGCCGCCGGCCATGTCGGCCGCCTTGCGCAGCACCGGCGACACCTTTGCGGTCGCGCCGCGCACGACCACTTCCATGTACGCATGGCGTTCGCGGTTGCCGCCGGCCGCCGCCTGGATCATCGGCGCCGTGCTCGACGCGAGGCCGAGCGAGCCCATGTCGCCGGTCGGATGCGCGCGGATGTCGCCCACGGCGTCGACGACCTTGGTGCCGAGCAGCGCGGACGGCAGCCACGCGTTCAGCGTGCTCGACATCCCGTTCTGCCCGATGATGAGCCCCGCGAGCGGCGCGCCGAGCGCGTCCTGCACGAGCTGCGCGGCCTTCACGTAATCGGCGCCGAGCATTTGCCAGTCGGTGAGGCCGCCCGGCGCGCCGATCGCGGCGGCCGTGGCGATCCACGCGTCGTCCGGCAACTCGTCGATGCTCACCAGTTCGGGGCGGCCGATCGTGACCGCGAGCGTGCCGAGTTCACGGCCGTGGTCGGCCCAGCCGCCGCCGCCGCATGCGAAAACCGAACCGCCCTTGACGGCGGCTTCGACGTCCTTCGAAGACAGGATGCGTCCCATGTGTCGTTTGTCCTGAGAGGGGAAAAGGGCTGTACGCGCCGGCCGGAAAGCCTTGTGTGGCGGTACTGTCCAAACGATTCTAGGGACGCCGAATATTGAGCGTTATTGCTATTTTATGGAGACTTCATAACGCAATGTTAAGCGTAGGGTAATCCCGGTGACGCTTGAGCGACGGATGGCGAACGGGGTGATCCGCGGTTGCCGGTACGACGTTGAAACGCAGGCTGGACAACGGTTTCAGCCTGTTCGGGCAACGAAATTCACGCGGGGGCGGACAGCGCGTGCAGCGTGTCGATGAACTCGTGCGCGAGGCGCGACAGCGGTGCAAGCACGGGGTGCAGCACGCTGACCGGCGCGGCGATCGTCGGCACGATCGGCTTCACGACGATCTGCGGCCACACCGGGCCCGCGACCGTCAGCTCGTCGATCAGCGCGATGCCGGTGCCGGCCTGCGCGAGCGCGCAAGCGACGTGCGCCTGCTGCACTTCGATCTTGACCAGCGGCACGAGCCCTTCGTCGCTGAACAGCCGCCGCACCAGTTGCCCGAGCGGGATGTCGCTGCCATAGCCGATCAGCGGCTGGTTCGCGAGATCGCGCACGGCCAGCGTCTTGCGGCGCGCGAACGGGTGCGACGCGGGCACGGCCGCGACCATCCGGTTTTCATAGAGGCGCTGGCTTTCGACGTTCGGGTGCGTGTCCTGCAGGAACGCGATGCCGAGCTCGACCTGCTGCGTGAGCACCGCCTGCAGCAGCACGCTCGGGATCATCGTGTGCAGGATGATGCGCACGTCGGGAAAGCGTTCGTAGAACGCGGCGATCGCGCGCGGCAGCAGCGATTGGCCGAGATTGGGGCTGCACGCGATGCGCAGGTGGCCCATCCGGTTCTCGATCAGGTCTTCCGCGATTTCGTTGACGCGCTGCACGCCCTGGTACACCGCATTCACTTCGACGAACAGCCGCTGCGCTTCCGGCGTCGGGTAGAGCCGCCCCTTGATGCGCTCGAACAGCGCAAGGCCGAGCCGTTGTTCGGCATACGAAATGAGCCGCGAGACGGCCGGCTGCGATACGTGCAGCAGCTTCGCGGCGCCGCTGATCGAGCCGGTCAGCATGATGGCGCGAAACACCTCGATCTGGCGCAGGTTCAGACGCACAGCCTTAACTCCATGTTATGTGGGGGAGATAAATCGGCATGAGACATTCTGGCAGAGCGCTGCCTAAACTGCTCGTGGTCAAAAAAGCAGGAGGCGCAGATGAGCGAATTCGAACAGGTGGTGCGCGGCCGGTTGGTCGATGCGCGCGAGGTGGCCGACGACGGCTGGCTCGCGATCAGGAACGGGCGGATTGCCGCGCGCGGCACGGGTGCGCCGCCGGCGGCGCGCGACACGATCGATGCGCGCGGGCAGTGGGTGCTGCCGGGCGTCGTCGACGGGCAGGTGCATGCGGCCAGCCAGGCGAACCAGGAGGGGCTCGGTCACGCGTCGCGTGCGGCCGCCGCCGGGGGCGTGACGGTGATGGTCGACATGCCGTACGACGATCCGGAGCCGGTCGCCTCGCGCGCGCAGCTCGACCGCAAGATCGCGGAAGCCGAGCGCGATTGCCACGTCGACGTTGCGCTGTACGGCACGCTCAACGCGAAGCACGGCCTCGCAGCGGCGGCCGGGCTGATCGACGGCGGCGTGTGCGCGTTCAAGTTCTCGACGTTCGAGGCGACGCCCGGCCGGTTCCCGCGCGTCGAGGAGGATGTGCTGTACGACGCGTTCCGGCTGATCGCGCCGTCGGGCCTCGCGTGCGGCGTGCACAACCAGATGCAGGACCTGACGCGCAAGAACATCGCACGGATGATCGAGGCCGGCGATACGGGCTGGGACGCCTTCCTGCGTGCACATCCGCCCCTGATCGAGAACCTCGCGACCGCGCTGATCTACGAGATCGGCGCGGAGACGGGGGCCCGCGCGCACGCGGTGCACGTGTCGACGTCGCGTGGCTTCGAGTTGTGCAACATGTTCCGGCAGGCCGGCCATCGCGCGAGCATCGAGACCTGCGTGCAGTACCTGATGCTCGACCACGAAACGCATACGAAGCGCTTCGGCGCGAAAACCAAGCACTACCCGCCGATCCGGCCGCGCGCCGAGCAGGATCTGCTGTGGACGCACATCGCGCGCGGCGAATGCACGTTCGTGTCGTCGGATCACGTGAGCTGGGGGCTCGAGCGCAAGGGCGACCCGAACGTGTTCCGCAACGCGTCGGGCGGCCCGGGGCTCGAAACGCTGCTGCCCGCATTCTGGACCGGCTGCGAACAGCATGGCATCGCGCCGACGCGCGTGGCCGAACTGCTCGCGACGAATCCGGCCCGGCATTTCCTGCTCGATGACCGCAAAGGGTCGCTCGACGTCGGCGCCGATGCGGATTTCGTGATCCTCACTCCGGAACGTCATGCGTTCGATCCGTCGCGCAGCCTGTCGGCCGTGCAGTGGAGCGCGTTCGAAGGGATGGAATTCACGGTGCGGATCGCCGCCACGTACTGTCGCGGCGCGCTCGTGTACGACGGCGCGCGCATCGTCAACCCGGCCGGGTCGGGCCGCTTCCTGAAGCCGCACGGCAACCGGTCGATCGCCACCGAACAGGAGCACGCATGAATCCGACGCCTTTCCCGCCGCTGAACGCCGAACGCCTGAACGCGCGCGTCGAGCAACTGGCGCACTTCACGCGAGTCGACGTCCCGTGGACGCGCCGCGCGTTCTCGCCGCTCTTCACCGAAGCGCGCGCATGGCTCGCCGCGCAGTTCGCCGAAGCGGGTCTCACCGTGTCGATGGACGCGGGCGGCAACCTGATCGGCCGCCGCGAAGGCAGCGGCCGTTGCACGAAGCCGCTCGTCACGGGGTCGCATTGCGACACGGTGGTCGGCGGCGGCCGCTTCGACGGGATCATCGGCGTGCTCGCGGGCATCGAGGTTGCGCATACGCTGAACGAACAGGGCATCGTGCTCGACCATCCGTTCGAGGTGATCGACTTCCTGTCCGAGGAACCGAGCGATTACGGCATCTCGTGCGTCGGCAGCCGTGCGCTGTCCGGGGTGCTCGACGCCGGCATGCTGCGCGCGACGAACGCCGAAGGCGAAACGCTCGCCGAAGCGCTGCGCCGCATCGGCGGCAATCCGGATGCGCTGAGCGAACCGCTGCGTGCGCCGGGCAGCACCGCCGCGTTCGTCGAACTGCATATCGAACAAGGCCCGGTACTCGAGACGCGCGGCCTGCCGATCGGCGTCGTGACCAATATCGTCGGCATCCGGCGCGTGCTGATCACCGTGACCGGGCAGCCCGACCATGCGGGCACGACGCCGATGGATATCCGGCGCGACGCGCTCGTCGGCGCCGCGCACCTGATCGAGGCCGCGCATGCGCGTGCGTCGGCGCTGTCGGGCAATCCGCACTACGTCGTGGCGACGATCGGGCGAATTGCGATGACGCCGAACGTGCCGAACGCGGTGCCGGGGCAGGTCGAGCTGATGCTCGAAGTGCGCAGCGACAGCGACGCGGTGCTCGGCGCGTTTCCCGAGGCGTTGCTGGCCGGTGCGGCCGCGCGGCTCGACGCGTTGCGGTTGAGTGCGCGCGCGGAGCACGTGAGCCGCGCACGGCCGACCGATTGCCAGCCGCTCGTGATGGACGCGGTCGAACAGGCGGCCACGCAGCTCGGTTATCCGAGCATGCGGCTGCCGAGCGGCGCGGGGCACGACGCCGTGTACGTCGCGCCGACCGGGCCGATCGGGATGATCTTCATTCCGTGCCTGGGCGGCCGCAGCCATTGCCCGGAAGAATGGATCGAGCCGCAGCAGTTGCTCGACGGCACGCGCGTGCTGTATCAAACGCTCGTCGTGCTCGATCGTTCGCTCGCGGGCGCGGCGTAACGGCGGCCGGGCCGCTATACCGCCCGCTGCCCCTCTCTCGGCCCGTGCCCGGTCCACCGCTTGAACGCGCGCCGGAAGTTGTGCGCGTCGCTGAACCCGACTTCGTGCGCGACGTCCTCGATCGACAGCCGCGGGTTGCTCAGCAGCGTGAATGCGCGCTTGCGGCGGATCGTGTCGATCACCGTTTGATACGACGCGCCCTGATCGGCAAGCCGCCGCCGGAGGGTGCGCTCGCTCATGCACAGTTGCGCGGCGATCTCGGCGAGCGACGGCGCATGGCGCAGGTCGCGCCGCATGATCCGTTCGATCGATTCGAGAAATTCGGTACCTTCGGGTTCGGGCGGCAGCGCGTCCTGCAGGAATTCGAGCGCCTGGCGATGCGCGAGCGGATCGTGGGTCGCGATCGGGCGGTTGCCGAGTGCGGCGTCGCACGAGAACAGGTTCTGCTCCTGTTCGAACCGCACGGGGCACGGGAACACGCGCGCATATTGCTCCGCATAGGCCGGCGGCGGGTAGCTGAGATCGATGACCTTCGGCTGGAACGCGGGGCCGACGAGCGAGCGCCCGATCTTCATGAAGCTGCCGAACGCTTCCTCGACGAGGAACGCCTCGATGTCCGGTTCGAGGAAGACGTTGGTCGCGCGGACCGACAGCGTGCGCGTATCCGAGACGACCTCGAAGCGCATCAGCGGCCCCGTGTGGCGCTGCAGCTCGATGCCGACCACGATCGCGTCCTTCAGCGTCGGGCTCGTCAGCATCGCATAGCCGACCAGGCCGATCGACGCGATCGTCTCGCTCGTGCCGAGTTCGAGACCGAGCGCCCGCCCCGGCGCCATGTCGAGCGCGCGGCGGATCATCGTGCTCGCCTGGCGCAAGGAAATCCGGCACGACGGATTCGACAGGTCCGCGACGTCGAAGCCGAGCCCGAGGCACAGCCGCGTGGGGTCGATGCCCAGCTCCTTGCTTGTCTCCGCGAGGCACCGCAACAGATGGACCGGCAGATTCGCCGTCGTATAACGGTCGGGTTCGTCCATGGATGCTCCGTATTTTTTTCCATGGATTGTACGCGTCCCGCCCGGCCGGAAACCCGGCGCCGCCCCGGCCGCGATTGCCCACATCCCGCGCGGCCCCGCTTCAGAAGTAGTGCCGCAGGCCGACCGTCGCGCCGAGCTGCGTGGTGCTCGTGCTCGGCGACTGCCCGTTGATGCCGACGAGCTGCGCGCCGATCAGCCCGCCGCGATAGATCGCGTAGTCGACTTCCGCATACAGCATGCTGCGCTTCGACAGGCTGTAGCCGGCGATCACCTGGAACTGGCGCGCGCGGCCGTCGAAGTCCGATGTATAGCCGGACTGGGTGGTCCACCATGCGTTGACGGCCGCCGTGAACGTCTGCGTGAAGCGGACCGTCAGCCCCGCGAGCGCCATCTTGCGGCGGCGGAACCCGCCGGGCACCGACGGATCGACCACCTGCGCGGGCGAGATGATGCCGAGCGCCGCGAGATCGGTGGGGCCGAACGGGCCGTTCTCGAACGACGTGAAGTCGTTGTCGCGCGCGTTCTCGATATAGCCGGCGTTGACGGTCGCGTTACCCAGGGTCACCGAGCCGCCGCCGCCGTAGACGTCGAACTTGCCGTGCGTGACGTCGTCCCAGCTGCGCATGAACGATGCGCCGACCGTGAACGGCCCCTTGTCCGGCGCATACGCGATCGCCGCGCCGGTTTGGGCGCCGAGCACGCCGCCGCCCGCATGGCCGCCGGGCGAGTACTGCGCGAGCAGGTACAGGCTGCCGAGCTGCGCGCCGTACTGGATCATGTTGCTGGTGCGCGCGGCCGCGAGCATCGTCTGCTCGGGCTTGAACAGGTTGAAGTACGGATCCTGCGGGCCGGCCCACAGGTTCGAGCCGTAGGTCAGCGACACCATCTCGAACGGCACGTTGTACTGGCGGCCGAGCGTGAGCTGGCCGAGCGACGTCGACGTCAGCCCCACGTACGCGACCTGGAAGAAGTTCGGCGAGCCGGCCGGCACGATGCTGCCGCTGTTCGGGCCGAAGTGGCTCTCGACGTTGAACTGCGCGGACAGCCCGCCGCCGAGATCCTCCTGCCCCTTGAGGCCCCAGTAGCTTTCCGTCAGGCCGCCGCCGTCGGCCATCGAGATCCTGCGGCCCGTCGACACCGGCGAGCCGTCGGCGCCGTAAGACACGCCGTGCGTTTCGTAGCGGACGCCCGCATCGATCACGCCGTACAGCGTCACGTTGCCTTGCGCGTGCGCGCCGGTACCGGCCAGGACCATCATCGCGCAGCACGCGGCGCGAACGCTATCGTGACGATTCATTATTCTGGACTCCGCATCGACATGGGGAGACGGCTCGCACCGCCGGAAACGACTGTAGAAAGCCAAATTTGCGCGGGCCAAGGCCGCGGCGGCCAATCTCGTGGTGCGTCGCGGCCACCGCATGACGCAGTGCGCTCAGGGCGATGCGCTCGCCACCGCACCGGGCGCCGCGCGGCGCAGCGCGAGCCGCACGAACGGGGCGGCGGCCAGCACGGCCACGCACAGCACGTGGGCGACGCGCGTGCCGCCGAAGCGGCCGAGCAGCGCGCCCGACAGCGCGGTGCCGATGCCGGCCGCGAAGAACGTGACGACGAGCGTGCGCGCGACCAGCGAGCCGTCCGGGTCGACGTCGGACAGCATCCCCGTGAGGAACGGCACGATCACGAAGAACGCGCTGTTCAGCACGAACTGGCTCAGGAAGTACGCGCTGCCGCCGCGCGCGCTGAAGAACCATTCGATCGACGCGATCATCGCGAGCTGCGCGGCCCAGATCAGCGCGAGGCGGTGCTTGTGGCTGGCCGGATGCGACGGAATCGCCGCGCCGACGAAGCCGAGCAGCGACGATACCGACAGCAGCACGCCGATCGTCGTGGGCGACAGCCCGGCGCGCTCGCCGACGAAGCCGGCGATCGCCCATTGCGACGCCTGCACGCCGTAGACGAGCGCGGTCACGACCCAGATCGCGATCACCGGCCGCCACGGCAGCGTGCCGGCGCGCACGCGGGTCTGCGCGGCGGGGCTCGCGAACGCGTCGATGCCGCGGATCGCGGGCGCGAGCATCGCGACGACGGCCGCCAGCAGCGCGAACACCCAGTGCCCGAGCCAGCCGGCCGGCAACGCGGAGATCAGCACGAGGATGCCGCCGTTGATGACGCCCGCGAGCAGGTTGATCTGCCCCCACAGGCGGTCGGTCGACGCGCGCTGCGACACGCCGGATGCGACGACGACGAACAGCATTCCTTCGAACAGCCCCGTCATCCCGCGCGCGACTGCCGCGGACACGATCTCGGGCGCGACCGCACTGAGCGCCTGCCCGGCGATCGTGCCGACCAGGCCGGCCAGCGTGAACGGCCGCGCGGCGCGCGCGATCCGGTGCGACAGCAGTGCGCAACTGATCGCGATGCCGAGGATCTCGGCGCTGACGAGCGCGGTCGCGGTGCCTTCGTCGAGCCTGAAGCGCGTCATCACGGCCGCGACGAGGAACGGCGACAGGATCAGGCCGTTGGTGGCCGCCGCGAACGCGAGCGCAAGGCGGACGACGGCGCCCGTCGACGGATCGGGGCGCGACTGCGCGGCAGCGTGCAGCGTGGCTGTGCTCATGAGGCCGCCTGGTCGGATCGCGGCCGATCGTGTGCGATGCCGGCCGTTTCGTGCATCGGGTGTGTCGCTCGGCGGGCGGGTGTGGCGCGAGCGGATGCGGCTGCGGCCGCGCTTGCGCTTCGCGGCAGGCCGAACAGCGTGCGCAGGTACGGCGTCAGGAAGCGGCCGTGCGGGTCCATCGGTTCGCGCAATGCGAGGAAATCGTCCCAGTGCGGATAGCACGCCGCCAGCTCGGCGGCCTTCATCGCATGCACCTTGCCCCAGTGCGGCCGCCCGCCTTGATTGCGGCAGATCGCCTGCACGCCCGAGAAGTACGCGTCGAACGGCATCCCGCGATACTGGTGCACCGAGATGCGCACGCTGTCGCGCCCGTAGTCGGGGCTCAGCCAGATGTCGTCACCGCGCACCCAGCGGTATTCGATCGGGAACATCAGCGGGAAGCTGCGGCGCGCGATGAACGCGCGGATTTCGCGCAAGGCGTCGGCGCCGCGCTCGGCCGGCACCGACCATTCCATTTCGTTGAAGCGCACGCGGCGCACCGTCGACAGCATCGCGTAGCTCGCATCCACGTGCCGGCCGGCCGACACGGTCGATGCGCACAGCCGGCTCAGCGCCGGGCATAGCGACGGCACGCGTTTGCCGAGCCCGCACAGCGCGCCGAACACCGTGTTCTCGAGGAACGATTCGGATGCGCGGCTCGCCCAGTGCACCGAGTCGGCCGGCTCGTCGGTGATGTCCCATGCCTTGGTCAGCACGCTGTCCGTATGCGGGAACCAGTAGAACTCGAACGAGCGATGCTTCGCGATCAGCGCGTCCGCTTGCGCGAGGCAGTCGTCGAGCCGCATGCCGCTGCGCTCAAGGCGCAGCTTGAACGCGGGCACGAGGCGCAGGCCGATCTCGGTCAGCACGCCGAGCGCGCCGAGCCCGATCCGGCCGCCGGCGAACAGGTCGGGGTGCGTATCGGCGCTCGCACGGATCTCGCTGCCGTCCGCGCACATGAAGGTCAGGCTGTCGATCTGCGTCGACAGGTTGCCGAGCGTGATGCCGGTGCCGTGCGTGCCGGTGCTGGTCGCGCCGGCGATCGACTGCACGTTGATGTCGCCGAGGTTCTCCATCGCGAGGCCGTGCGCGGCGAGCGCCGGGCCCAGCGCCCACAGCCGCGTGCCGGCATGCACGCGCGCGACGCGCCGGTCGCGGTCGACGTCGATCACGCCCTGCATCGCGTCGAGCGACAGGATCACGTCGTCGGTCTGCACGAGCGGCGAGAACGAATGACCGGCGCCGGCCGCGCGCACGATGGCGCCGGCTGCCGCCGCGTCGCGCAGCACCGCCGCGAGCCCGGCGTGCGACGCAGGCGTCGACACGGTTGCATCAGGACTGCAGACATATCCCGACCAGTTGCGCCACATGGCATTGTCTCCGTGGTTGTCGCTTGAATGGGGTGAACGGGTTGACCGGTTGGAACGACGCGCAGCGCGCCCGCTAGAAAAAGCTCTTGCCTTCGCCGCGATAGGTGGGCGCCTCGCCGACCACACGGCCGCCGCGGATCAGCAGCAGCGTGTTGAAGCGCTCGCACAGTTCGCCGGCCTTCGCGTGGCGGAACAGGATCGGGTCACCGATCGCCGGTGCGACGCCGCGCGGCACGCGCACGGGCGTCTGCACCTCGCCCGCGCCTTCGTTGTCGATCAGCGTGCAGCCGGCCGGCAGCCACGGTCGCGGCAGGCGGCTCTTGCCGGCCGGGCCCGAAGCGATATAGCCGCCGCCCGAACAGGTCACGATGCCCGGCCGCGGAATCCGCACGACCGGCAGCGCGAAGCCGGCGGCCGGCTGCGCATGAAACGCCGCGTAGTGATCGAACAGCGCCGGCGCGTAGAGGCCGGAGCCGGCCGCGAGTTCGGTGACCGATGCGTCGCCGAGCGTGCTTTCGAAGCTGCCGGTGCCGCCGCCGTTCACGAAGCGCAATGGGCGGCCCGCCGCCGCCAGCGCCTGCACGGCCGCCTGGCGGCGCGCGTTGATCTCGCGCGCCGAGCGGCGCTTCAGGTGGCGCACCAGCGCGTTGCGCGCGCCGTTGCCCGGCGCCGTGTCGGCCACGCCGGCGATCTGTCCTTCGTAGCCCATCAGCCCGTCGAGCCGCACGTGCTGCCGCTCGCCGATGCGGTTCGCGAGCGCGAGTACGCCGGCCACGTCGCGCACCGGCGAGCGGTACATGCCGAAGTACAGGCCCGGATACGCGGACGACATGTCGAGATCGATCGCGAGCGGGATCGTCACGCGTTCCTCGTGTGCGATGCGGTCGATCGCATCGACCTGGGCATCGGCGTCGACCATCAGCGTGATCGAGCGGCCGCGCCTGAGCTGCGTGGCCACCGCGCGCAGGTCGTCGGGCTCGACGGTCGGATACGCGACGACGATGTCGTCGAAGCCGCCGTCCGCGAGCCACGCGGCTTCCGCGGCCGAGTAGCACAGCAGCCCCTGCATGAACGGGCCGGCGGCGAGCACCGCGCCGATCAGTTCGCGCGAGCGCACCGACTTCGTCGCGAGCCGGATCGGCAGGCCGCGTGCGCGGCGCTTCAGGTCGGCGAGGTTCGCGTCGAGGCAGTCGAGGTCGACGAATGCGGCGGGTAGCCGGCGGCCCGCGAGCGCGTCGCGATAGGTCGGATAGTCGTGGACGGCGGCGGGCGCGCGATGCGGAAGGTCTGCACGGCTCATGGAACGGGCTCGGCTGGGTGAGGTGTGCGTCGCGCCGACCGTTCGGCGCGTGTCGGAAACCAGCATAGGGCGCGCCAGAATCACGACCAAGCGCTCAGCGGGTCGTTCGACGGGTCTTTTCCGGCCATTCGTATCGGCCGCGCCGACGCATGGCCCGCGTGCCGCGCGCGGCTGGATCGCCGCTTGCTTGGCGTCGCGGCATACATCGCGCGTGTCGGCCCGAACCGCCGCCGGGCGGGCGTGGCGCGCGACATCGGGCGCCCGGCCGTGCGACAACGAAATGCGTTTCAAACGTCTTGCCGGACGTGGCCAACGCGACCGGGTTTAGTGCCTGCGTTCTAGCGCCGTTTTTGACTGCGTGCGGGATTCGACCTAGAACCTACTCGCGGATGCACCGGCGAAGAACGGCATGACGTGACGAGGAGGCGACGTGAAGAAGAACAGGGCACTCTGGCGGCGCACGGGCGCGATCGCGGCGATCGGCGTGGCCGTCGTTGCAGTCTGGCGATATGAAGCGACGACACCGGCGCAAGCCGCGTCATCCGGCACACCGGCTGCGACGGCGAGCGCGGCGCCAGGCGCGGCCGAACCGTTCGGCACCGGCGCCGCGACGCGCGGCCCCGAGGAACGGCGGCTCGATGTCGATGCCCTGCGTCGCAGCCTGGCAGGGCGGCCCGATGCGGATGCCGAAGTGAAGCGCATCGTCGCATTCGCGCGCTTTCGCGACGAGGTTGCCGCGTACGGCGATCGCCGCAACAGCATGCCGCTAGCCGAGCGCGCCGCACTCGCGCGCCGGATTCTCGACGAACTGCCCGACCATGTCGCGCGCAACGAGATCGTGCCCGTGCAGGCCGAAGCGCTGAGCGCGGCGCTGCTGACCGATACCGAAGCCGACCCCGCGACACGCAGCGCGGCGATCCGGTCGATGCGCGCGCAATGGGACGCCTATGCGCGGCAGACGCTCGGCCCGTCGCCGGCGCAGGACCCGCGCTATCTCTCGTACGAACGGCAGAGCCGCGACGTCGTCCGGCAGGTTCAGGCGAGCATTCCCGATCCCGACCAGCAGCAAGCCGTCATCGCGCAGCGCCTGCAGGCGTTGCGTGTCCAGCTGTTCGACGGCGCTTCACCGTCCGGCGTGCACTGAGCGCCGAATCCGCGACGCCGGCCCGGCGCCCGGCGGTCGCGTCATGTCCATCGACAAGGAGGGGAGATGTCCACAGCACGATGCCTGCTGCGCGCGGCCGTTGCCGCGCTGCTCGGTTGCGCGGCACTGAACGGCCACGCGGCCGATACGACGATGCCGGACCCGTCGATTCCCTATTATTCGTGGTACGAAGTGACGTTGCCCGAGAGCACCGGTGCATCGTGCGGCAACGGCACGCCGATGCGCTTCTACATCAATCGCGCGCAGTCGGACAACCTGCTGTACATGATGGAGCCGGGCGGCGCCTGCTGGGACTACGGCACCTGCACGCAGACATCGACCGGCGCCGAGGCCGGCCTCGGCGGTTTCAACCCGGACGGCATCCCGCACAACTACATGAACGGCACGGCGAACGAGAGCCTGCTGTCGTCGTTCCTGTCGCCGCTGCTCACGCGGATGGATCTCGCGCACATTCTCGTCGGCGAACCGAAGGTCGAGACGCAGCAGTGGACACAGGTTTTCGTGCCCTATTGCACCGGAGATATCCACATGGGCAGCGCCGTGCGCAACTACACGTCGCCGAGCGGCGACTGGCGGCTGCAGCACTACAGCGGGCTGAAGAACATCCAGGCCGTCGCGCAGTGGCTGACGTCGCACGGCTTCGGCAAGCCGAACCGGCTGCTCGTGTACGGAATGAGCGCGGGCGGCTACGGCACGCTCGCGAACTACGCGACGCTGCGCAACACGCTGCAGCCGCAGGCGCATAGTTCGCTGCTCGACGATGCCGGCACGGTGTTCAACACGCCGTTCGATGCGGACGCCGCCACGCATCCGTCGGTCGGCCTGTACGACCGGGTGCGCACCGAGTGGGGGATGACGGGCCCCGACGGGATGATTACCGTGAACAGCCGGCTGACCCGCCATTTCGATCCGGGCAACATGGGGAGCGCGTATGCGGCGCTGTCGGCGACATTCCCGCACGACCGCTTCGGCTTCTCGAGCTACCAGCGCGACAAGATCATCGCCGCGTATCACTATCGCGCGTTCGTGCCGGCCGTGATCGCGGCGCCCGACGACGCGACGAAGGATGCGCTGTCGCTCGCGATGTTCGACCAGGAACTGGACGGGCTGAAGCAGACGCTGAACCCGCTGCCGAACTTCGGCTACTTCATGCCGTGGGCGCGCAACGATTTCATCGACAACCACCAGGTGACGGCGGTCAGCTTTACCGGGTCGGGGATCCACGAGAACGGCATCGACGCGGATATCGGTACGTTCGTCGACAACCTGCTGAACCAGCAGGACCCGGCCGATACGCCGGTGATGAAGGCGTTCCGCACGCAGCAGTGGTCGGACTTCACGTTCTCGACGTTTCTTGCGTGGATCGACAGCATCTTCAACCTGACCGGCGAAGCGGGGCCGATCTCGGGGCACCGGGCGTGACGCGGGGCGCTTGAGCAAGCGACGGCGGCACCGCGTGCCGCCGTTCCGTTCGGCCGGATGCGCATGCGCGCTCAGAACGGCCCGTCGTCGAACCGGGACGAAGCGGGCCGGCGCCTCATGTCCTTCAGCCATTCCTTGACGTTCGCCGGATCGTCGAACTCGCGCAGTGTCAGGTTCAGGTCGTGGATGCCGCGCTGGGTGCCCGCGATGTCGCGCGTGAGCATGCGCACGACGGTATCGGGCGCGACCTTGACCGACGGCGCGATCCCGTAGGTCCGCCGGAAACCGGTCTCGACGTCCTCGATCTCCTGATCCAGCTCGCGAAGCTGATCTTCCAGGATGCCGTTGTAGCGCGCGAGCCGGTCTTCGCCGAGGCCGTTGATCGCGTGCCGGTCGATCTGTTCGATCTCCAGTTGCAGCTCCAGCAGTTGCAGGAGCTTGCCGTTCGCATAAGCGTGGTTGACCCGCTGCATCAGCACGGTCTTGCGTTCCTGTTCCAGGGGATCGGTTTCGCGATCGGGATGCAGCGCGCTCGCCAGCTTCCGGTAGACCTCACGGATCGAGCGGCTCGATTCGGCCTGCTCGGCTTCGCGCTTCGCCAGCGCGGCCGACTGCCGGGGCGCTTTCTTGCGCTTGGCGCGTTGTGCCTCGCGGGCCTCGTGCGCGGCCATGTCCCGCTTGAACTGTTCGTCCAGTTCAGCCTGCATGCGTGCCATGAGTGCTTCGGGCGACAGCGCGTCGAGATCGTCTTCCGCCGTCACGCCGGGCGTCGATTCCGGCTCCGGCTCGGACGCGGTCTGCCGGGGCTCGGCCGCCGTGTAGCCGCCGTGATCGGCCGCGCTGTGCCGGTCATGGATGGCCTTCAGTTGCGCGTCGTCGCTGAAGTCGAGCAAGTCGCGCGCCATGTCGGCGATCATCGCGGAAAGGGTACGCTGCTCGGCCTTGCTCAATCCTTTCTGCAGGTACGCGTCGTCCAGCTGGTTGAGCAACCGGATCCGCAGCGCGGTCGACGTCTGTTCGAGCGGCAACAGCTCGTCGACGAATTTCTTCTGGAATGCCGGCATCACGGCTTCCCACGCGCCGAGACGCTCGCGCCGCTTCTCGATCTGCTGGACGAGCGTATTGAATGCTTTCTGGGCTTTCGACAGGCTGGCTGATTCGTGGCCGGGCGCGATGGCGACCGCTGTTCCGCGACGTGCGGTCATGATGAATGTCCTCCGGCTGCGGCAGAACGCGCAGCAGCGCGGTATTTTAACCGGCCCCGCGCGTCTCCCGTGCTCGACCTGGCGCGGCTACTCCTGAAACAACTGCCCCTGCCCGGAGATCACGCGTTCGAAATCGTCGCGCAGGAACGGCAGGATCGCGTCCGCGACGGGCTGCAGCTGGCGGCTCAGGTAGAACGCGTAGTCGATCGGCGAGCGCATGGTTTCGAGCGGCTCGGGGCCGGCCGTCGTCATTACGTAGCTGATCCAGCCGCCGCGCTGATACTGCAGCGGCCGGCCCTGTGCCTGGTTGAACTCGTCGGCGATCCGCGCCGCGCGCACGTGCGGCGGCACGTTGCGCTCGTATTCGCGCAGCGGCCGGCGCACGCGCTTGCGGTAGACGAGCTGGTCGTCGAATTCGCCGGCCAGCGTGCGCCGCACGGTGTCGCGGATGAAATCCTGGTACGGCTCGCGGCTGAACACGCGCCGGTACAACTCGCGCTGGAACTGCTGCGCGAGCGGCGTCCAGTCGGTGCGCACCGTTTCGAGCCCCTTGAAGACGAGGTCCTCGCCGCCGCCGGCCGCTGCCGCGAGCCCTGCGTAGCGCTTCTTGCTGCCTTCCTCCGCGCCGCGCACGGTCGGCATCAGGAAGCGGCGATAGTGCCGCTCGTATTGCAGCTCCAGCGCGCTCTCGAGCCCGAAGTGGTCGCACAGGTGCGCCTGCCACCAGCGGTTCACGTGCTCGACGAGTGCGCGGCCCTTGGCGCCGGCTGCGTCGTCGTCGTGCGCGCGGCCGAGCCACACGAACGTCGAATCGGTATCGCCATAGATCACTTCGTAGCCCTGCGCTTCGATCAGCTCGCGCGTGCGGTGCATGATCTCGTGCCCGCGCATCGTGATCGACGACGCGAGGCGCGGGTCGAAGAAGCGGCAGCCCGTCGAGCCGAGCACGCCGTAGAACGAGTTCATGATGATCTTCAGCGCCTGCGACAGCGGTGCGTTGCGCTGCCGCTTCGCATCGTCGCGGCCTTCCCACACGCGGCGCACGATATCGGGCAGGCAGTGCGCGGTACGCGAGAAGCGCGCGCCGAGAAAGCCGGGCACCGATGCGTCGTCGCCGGGGTTCGCGAGCCCTTCGATCAGCCCGACCGGATCGATCAGGAACGTGCGGATGATCGACGGATAGAGGCTCTTGTAGTCGAACACGAGCACCGAGTCGTACAGCCCGGGGCGCGAATCCATCACGAAGCCGCCGGGGCTGTTCTGCCCCGTCACGTCGCCGAGGTTCGGCGCGACATAGCCGAGCCGGTGCATGCGCGGCAGGTACAGGTGCGTGAAGGCCGCGACCGACCCGCCGGTGCGGTCGGCCGCGAGACCCGTCACGCTCGCGCGTTCGAGCGCGAAGGACAGCAGGTCGGCCTTGTCGAAGATGCGCGTGACGAGCTCGCAGTCCTTCAGGTTGTAGCGCGCGAGCGCCGGCTTGTCGTGATCGAAGCGGCGCTGGATCTCGTCCATCCGCTGGTACGGGTTGTCGATCGACTTGCCTTCGCCGAGCAGGGCCTGCGACACGTATTCGAGGCTGAACGACGGGAACGTCCACGTCGCGGATTTCAGCATGTCGATGCCGTCGAGGATCAGCCGGCCGGCCGCGCCCGCGAAGAAGTGGTCGGGCTGCTGGCCGTGCGCGCGCCAGTCGAGCACGCTGCCGCCGCGCCCGAGCTTCAGCGGTATGCCGTACTGCTCCGAATGGGCGTGCAGGATGCGCAGGTCGAACTGCACGAGGTTCCAGCCGATCACCGCATCGGGGTCGTGTTCGTCGAACCATTCGTTGAGCCGCGCGAGCATCGCGGGCCGGCTGTCGCAGTAGTCGAGGCGGAAATCGATCGCGCCCGCTTCGTCGCTGTCGCCCCCGTTCGGCGGGCCGAGCATGTAGACCTGCCGTTGCCCGCAGCCTTCGAGCGCGATCGAATACAACTCGCCGTGAACGCTGGTTTCGATGTCGAGCGATACGCAGCGCAGCGCCGGGCGATAGCCGGTCGCGGCTTTCAGTTCGGCGCCGGTCAGCGTGCCGTCGCGGCCGGGCTGGCCGCGAAACTGCACGCATGCCGTGATGAAACGCTCCATCGCGTAGCGGTCGGGCGGCTGCACGTCGGCTTCGTAGACGTCGACGCCAGCTGCCGCGAGGCGCTTCTGCAGCCCGGACAGGTGGCGATAACGCTTGCAATAGAGGCCGACGACCGGCCGCCGCCGGAAGTCGCGCAGCGCGAGCGGGCGCAACTCGGCCTCACGCTCGCCGGCCAGCGCGCGTTCGGCGAGCGTCTGCTGTTCAGCCGGAATGAACGCGACGGCTTCCTGCGGGCGCAACCGCACGCGGCGCGGACCCTGTCCGGTTGCCAGCCAGAACTCGATCTCGATGCCGGACGCGGTGTCCCGCCAGTGGCGGGTGAGGATGAAACCCTGCTCGAACTCCGTCAAAACGCTTGCTCGTCGTGGATGCCCAGGCGGCGGATTTTAGCGCTTGAATGGAGGTCGTGCCGGCGGCGGCGTGCGTGGCAACAGGTGGCAGGAAGCCATCGGGCGAGGCACGATCTTGTGCGGGCCGGCCGGCGCCCCGATTTCTCGAAGCGCTTGACGGCAGGTCCGACCGTTCGCGGGCAGGCGAATGAGGATGCCGTTTCGCATCTGACCCAGGCCGTGCCGACGAAAAGATGAATCGACCGCCGGGCGATATCCACGCCGTGCAATGGACGCGAGGACATGGCGATGACGGTTGAAACGGAAGGTCAGGCGCGCGACGGCAAGAAGGGGATTACTCGCGCCGCAGCGTCTCGAGCAGGGTGGGTGACGGCTGCCGGCCCTCGCCAGGGGCTCTCGACTGTAGCCCGGGCATCATGCCGGCAACAAAGTCGATGAACGCCCTGACCTTGGCCGGAACGTGGTTCCGGCTGGGATAGTAGACGTAAAGGGGGAACGTCTCGTCGCGCCAGTCCGTCAGAACCGGCTCCAGCGTGCCCGCACGCAGGTGCGTGTCGATCCCGAGGTCGATCACCTGGGCGATCCCGTAGCCGGCAACGCAGGCGCCGATTTTGGTGCCCGCGTCCGTGAGCGTCAGGTTCCCGCTGACGGCCACCTTCACTTTCTCGTTGCCACGCCAGAACTCCCATTCGAAGGGTCTGCCGGTAGCCGGGTCGATGGCCAGGATGCATTCATGGCCATCATCGACAAGATCCTGCGGCGACTTCGGCCGACCGCGTTGCTCCAGGTACGACGGCGCGGCCACAGTCAGGACCCGCGGACTGTATAGCCGGCGGCAAACCAGGGTTGAAACGGTTGGCGGTCCGAACCGGATGGCGAGATCGAATCCGTCGCTTACCAGATCCGAGAGGTCGTTCCGGGTCTCCAGCTTCAGTTGAAGGGCAGGGTGGGCCTTCATGAACTGGGCCAGCTCCGGCGCCAGCACAAGGCGGGCGAACACGGCATCGCACGCCACGCGGAGCGTACCGTTGACGATCGAGGTCTGGTCCGAGGCGCTGACGGTCGCCTCTTCGATTCCCTGGAGTAACGGCAGCACCTTCGACAGCAGCGCATGGCCGGCGTCCGTCACTTCGACGTGCCGGCTGGTGCGATGCACGAGCTTCGCGCGCAGACGGTCCTCCAGTCGCTGGATAGCGCGACTGACCGCCGGCTGCGTCTTGCCCAGACGAGATGCCGCACGGCCGAAGCTCCCGGATTCGGCCAGGGCTGCGAGGACGAGCAAGCCGCTGACGAGTCCCCCATCGAGGTCTTCCATGATCCATGTGTTCCTGTAATGGCAGCGATAACCGGGTCGCCGTAGCCGAGGGTGGGGAGGATCGCTCACTATACGAGCCGTTCACTACCGAGGAAAGCCAGCCATGACCCAGACCCAGGCCGTAGCCGCCTTGATCGAGGACTACTTCAATTTGGCTTATGAGCCGAAGAGCCGTGACTTCGACAAGGTCTTTCACCCGAGTTGCCTGATTCAGTGGCTGGCTGAGGGCCAGTTGCGCATCCTGTCGTCGCAAGAGTATGCGGCGCTCATCAACGGGAGGCCGAGTCCGCGATCGACAGGCGCGCCGAGAGATGAAGCGATCCTCTCGATGGAGAATATCTCGGACGGCCTTTCAACGGCGACGGTGCGGGTGCGGATCGGAAACAGGCTGTTCAACGATCACTTCGTCATGCATAAGGTGGAGGGCAACTGGTTGATCGCAACCAAGGCGTCCGCCTTGGTGCGTACGTTCGACTGACGCGCGCACGGCGGATGCGGATGACTGCCCGGATGCATGAGCGCGCGACAGCATGCACGTCAACGCCGGCGAACAAACAACCCGGGGAAAACTCACCGATTTCCCGGGTTTTGCGTACGCGATCGAACATTGACTGACTTGAAGTGGGTGCCGGGGACCGGACTCGAACCGGCACCCCTCAAACACGCCCGTCGTGCTCGATCGTTCCATCATGCCCCGTCCATGATGTCACCCTGACAAAGAGCCGCATGCGCGTCGATGAGCAGCCGTCGGTACGGATGCGTCGGCGACGCCGCCCCTACAGCGACGCCCACGCGAAATCCTGCTTCAAATGCTCCAGCCGCTGCGGCCGCTGATACAGATAGCCCTGCGCATAGTGAATCCCGACCGCATGCAGCGCACGATGCTGCACTTCGGTCTCCACCCCCTCCGCGATGATCTTCAGGTCGTAGTGATGCGCAACGGACGCGATCCCTTCGATCAACCTCGCGCTGCCGCCGTTCAGTTGCGAGACGAACTGGCGATCGATCTTCACGTAGTCGAAGGGAAAGCGCGACAGCATGTCGAGATTGCTGTGATGCGTGCCGAAATCGTCGATCGCGAACTTCGCGCCTTTTGCTCTCAGCGCGTGGAAGATCGCGGTGGTCCGCGCGTTCTTCTCGAGCAGGATGCGCTCGGTGACTTCGAGCACCAGCGTAAAGCCGGGCGGCAGCGCGCGAATCGCCTCCTCGACGACGGACACGAACCGCGTGCGCTCGAGATCCTTCGGCGCGATGTTGACGGCGATGCGCAGCGGCGCGGACGGCGTCAGCGCGGACAGTTCCGACACGGCTGTCCGCAGCACGAATTCGGTCACTTTCGGCAGCACCGCGCTCGATTCGATCTGCGGGATGAACACGGCCGGGCTGATGGCCCCCCACTTGGGATGCTGCCAGCGCAGCAGCGCCTCGACGCCGACGGTCCTGCGCGTCCCGACATCGACGATCGGCTGGTACACGACATGGAGCTCGTCGCGCCTGAGCGCGTTGCGCACGGCCTTCAGCAGCAGCCGGCGCGGCGCCATCGCCAGCAGGTAGGCCGCCATCACGAGGCCGTCCGCCAGCAGCACGATCGTGATGCCGATCAGCCGATAGTGTTGCCGGACCTGCGACGTATAGCGTGCGGATGCGGCAACCTGCACCGTGAACGGCCAGCGGAGCGACATGATCGTGCTTCCGCCCGCGGGTTCCGCGGCGGATTCCGGCGAAAACTTCCCGTGCTGATCGAGATGGCCCGCACCCGCGATCGACAGCGTCGCGGTTTCCGTCCCGTAGCGGGCGCCGTGCGCGAGCGCGTCGGCCACGTAGTCGCCTTCGATCAGGTAGAGCACCCCCGCACCGGGCGCGGTGGCGTAGAACACGGGCAGCACCGGAATGCCCTGCTGGAACGGCGTCTGGCGCAATAACGTGACGCGCGTCGATCCCGGTTCCGGCTCGTGCATGTACGCGTCGAGCGGCAAGTCGATCGCCCCCAGTGCCGATGAGCACATGACGCGACCGTCGTGCACCAGCGCAACGGCGCGCAGGTAGCGCAGGCGCGTGCCTATCTCGGCGAGTGTCCGGAATACTGCCGGGCATGGCCGTCCGACGAGCGCGGTCAGCTCGTCCACATGGCGCGGGCGCGCACCGTCGAGGATGCGGTCCACCGAGGCCACGATGTCGTTCGCGATGACGCGTTCATGCTCGGTGACGGCATCGCGCGCATAGCGGTCGGCAAGCGCGATTGCGCATGCCGGCACGAGCACGCAAACGATTACGGCGACGAAAAAGACGACCCGCGGCCACGCACCGCTGTGCTGGAAAACTGCCTTCGAGTCTGGCGTGAACGCCGACATTCCCGCGGTCGCCTTCGGTGTTGTGTGTAGGGAGAGGCAAGTCGAGCCGGTCGACACGCGACTCGGCCATTCATTTCGGAGGCTTGCGTCCATGAACATGTGCATATGGCGCACGTATATAGACGTAGCACACCGAAAAAAACCCGGCCGCATGGTCTTGCGGCCGGGACGAAAAGACACCGTCTCTTGGCACGAGGATGGTGCGCGGCAAGTATAAGATGCGATGAGGGATTACGAAATATTGTTATTCAACTATTAGTGTATTTTTGTGATTGTGTCTCGACACGAAACACTCTTTCGGGATGCTGTCTTTGTCGACCTGCCGGCGGCCTGCGATCGGTCGCCGCGCGATACGGTCGCGCGGCTCGCCCGAACTTCGGGAGGGAAGATGCCGTACCCACGGTCATCGTGACCGATGGTGCAGCCGCAGCCGACGGCGGTTCGCTGAGGATCCGGATCGACGTGAACGGGCCGGCCCGCAACCTCCTGCCCGATCGCGCGCTCGCTTCGCGCGATACGCCGCGCTGCAACGCCATCAGCGGTGATCATGCGTCGCTTTCGAAGGGTGATCGAAAGAAATGGCTTGCGCTGCTGCGCAGCATTGCCGCCCCCGCGATGTGGGCCGGCAGGGTCGGCACGTTCATGCAGGGGCTGCAAGCGTCTGAAGGTGCGTGAACGATACGGTGCCGGCGCGTCGCACGAGCCGCGATTCAGAAATCGTTGCGCATCTTGCGGAGCAGATCACCGCCCGACTGATGCGTGTCCACTGCGGTGAGCACGTCGGTCAGGAACCACGGCAGGTTCAGTTGCGTATTGGCGTCGCTGACGCATACGCGGATTGGCGGCGCCTTCGACGGCGAGCGGGTGTCGCGCGTGGCGTCGCGGGACGGGACGCAGTTTTTCGCGTGCGCTTGGACGGGCGCCGGCTCGGCGCTGCCGGATGCTGCATCGGCGGCGGCCGGCAAGCTGACGGCGGCCAGCAGGGTCAGGACAGCGGCAGTGGCAACGTGTTTCATGGGATTCTCCGGCGATGCTCGTTCGACCGCGCGGGCGGACGCGAGTTCGTCGGCGGCGCGCTGGTGCGTCGCGCTCAGCCGCGCGCGACTTTCGCTGCCCGCGCAGGTTGCCGGCTGCGCCACTGCTGCGGCGATTCGCCGGTCCAGCGCCGAAAAGCGCGCGTAAATGCGCTGTGTTCCGAATAGCCGAGCAGCCAGGCGACTTCCGCGAGCGTCAGCCGAGGATCGTTCAGATGGTCGATCGCGAGCCGCCGCCGCGTGTCCTCGCGCAGTATCCGGAAGTTGAGCCCGAGTTCGGCAAGGCGTCGATGCAGCGTGCGCGATGACACATGCAGGTCCGACGCGATCTGTTCGATGCTTGCTTCGCCCTGCGTCAGCAGGCGCGCGACGGCTTCGCGCACCGACTGTTCGAGATCGTCCGTCTGCCGCAGCTCGGCAAGCAGCGCGCTCGCCTGGCGTTCCATCATCTGCAGCAGCGCGTCATCCGGCTGGCGCAGCGGCTGCGTGAGCAGGTGCAGCGGGAACGCGAGGCGGTTCACCGGCTGGCCGAACCGCACCGGGCAGCCGAAATAGTCGACGTACGGCCGTTCGTCGGCGGGTAACGGGTGCACGAAGCAGACCTCGTCGGGTCCGTGACGCGTGCCGGTGATGTTGCGCGCGAACTGGACGATGGCCGTCAGCGCGACTTCGTCGACGAGCGGGCCGAGTGGCTCGGGCGCGTCGTGCCATTCGATCTCGACCGATGTCTGCCCGACTCGCACTTCCATGCGCGCGACGTTTGCGATCAGGTGTTCGTATTGCTGCCAGCGTGCGAGTGCGGCGCCGGCATCGCGACATGCATGCAATGCGTAGCCGAGCGCACCGAGATGGGCGGGCGTGATTCGCTGGCCGACGTGCAGGCCGAGCAGCGGATCGTCGAGCGCACGGACCGCACGTTCGAGCAGGCGCCGCCAGTGGGCGCTCGCGTACAGCGTGAGCCCGCGATCGTCGTCGGGTGGCCGCGCCTCGCCGAGCACGCGCGCGGCATCCTTGCCCTGCTCGGACAGATAGTCGAACAGCAGCCGCACGTAGGTGCTCGAGTAGTAGATGCGCTGCGTCGATAGCGGGGAGGCGGCGAGCATGGCGGAAAGTGTCAAGTAATCGTCGGCAAGTGTCAACGCGGGTCGACCCGTGCGCGACCATACTGCCGGTCAGTTCCTGATCGAGGCCGTGACCATGCCGACCGAATTGATGACGTGGCTCCATGCGTTCCTGGGTAACGACGTGGACTGGAAGCAGGTGCTGCTGATCGGCATGACGCCGGTCTTCCTGATCGCGTTCGCGATCGAATACGCGGTGATGACCGGGCGCGGCCGCCGCGCGCCGTTTCGCTGGAAGGAGATCGTCGCGAACCTGTCGCTCGGCGCCGGCTATCAGGTGGCCGAGACCGTGATGGGGCTCCTGTTCACGGGCGCGATCTTCGCGTGGGTCTACCGGCACCGGCTGTTCGACGTGCCGGTGAACGGCTTCACGATCGTGCCGATCTTCGTCGTCGTGGAGTGCTGCTACTACTGGTTTCATCGCACGTCGCACCGCGTGCGCTGGTTCTGGGCCGCGCACGTGCCGCATCACAGCGGCGAAGTGATGAACTTCACGACGGCGATGCGGCAGTCGCTGCTGAACGCGTTCGTCGGCGTGTTCGTGTTCTACCTGCCGCCGGTGTGGCTCGGCATCCCGCCCGCGGTCGTGCTGTTCCTGCTCGCGGTCGATCTCGCGTACCAGTACTTCGTGCATACCGAAGCGATCGGGCGGCTGCCGCGCTGGTTCGAGTACGTGTTCGATACGCCGTCGAACCATCGCGCGCATCACGGCCGCAATCCGCGTTACATCGACAGGAACTATGGCGGCGTGCTGATCATCTTCGATCGCCTGTTCGGCACGTACGTCGAGGAAACGGAGCCGGTCGACTACGGGATCACGCAGCAGATTCGTTCGTACAACTTCCTGGTGCTCAACCTGCACGAATTCGTCGACATGTGGCGCGACGTGCTTGCACCCGGGCCCGTCCTGCAACGGCTGAAGCACCTGTGGATGCCGCCCGAATGGGAGCGGCCGGGGCATCGGTCGATTCGTACGTGGTGTGTCGAGCGCAAGAGCGAGGAGGGGGCCGCGACAGCATCGCGTGCGATGCCCGACGAGGGTGCGTCGGCGCAACGGCGCAAGATCGTACAAGCCACGGGTACGCGATCCGGCTAGCCTGCGTGTTTTCCTCGGCGAAAGGCACGGCGGGCAATGACGAAAAAAGTATTCTGGGACGATCCCTACCGGACGACGCTGGATACCGTCGTCAGCCATGTCGACGGCGATCGCGTGCAGGTGGACGCGACCATCTTCTTTGCGTTTTCGGGCGGGCAGGAAAGTGACGCGGGGTCGCTGGGCGGCTATCCGGTCATCCAGGCCGAAAAGCGGGGCTTCGACATCGTCTATACGCTGCCGCGCGATCATTCGCTGAGTGTCGGCGATCGCGTGACCTGGCGCATCGACTGGGCGCGGCGGTACCGGCTGATGCGCCTGCACTTCGCGGCGGAAATGGTGCTGCAGCTGGTCTATCGGCTCAGGCCCGGCATCGAGCGCATCGGTGCGCATATCGGGCAGGACAAGGCGCGCATCGACTTCGCGAGCGACGCGAGCCTGGCGCCGCTGTTTCCCGAGATCGAATCGGCCGCGGCCGACCTGTCAGAGCGCGACCTGCGCATCGTGACCGACTTCAGCGACGTCGACGCACAACGCCGATACTGGACGGTCGACGGCTTCGCGACGATGGCGTGCGGCGGCACGCATCCGGCGTCGACCGGCGAGATCGGCATGCTGACGCTCAAGCGCAGGAATACCGGGAAGGGCAAGGAGCGGATCGAGGTCATGCTGGTCGAACCGGAGGGGGCCGGCGGGCAGCGGGGCGAGAAGGTTTCGTGACCCTCGGAAGGGCGCGCCCGAAAGGCTGAAGGCCGTCACCGATACGCAATTCGGCAAAGCCCTTGTTCCGCACAGGTATATTGACGGCCCATGCATCGAATGGCCGGCGATTTCGCGTGGCTTCGTTTGCAGGTCACCCTGCGCACGCGGCGCCGGCTGTCCGGATCGCGGCGCTTGTGGTGAAACGTCCATCGCAAGCATAAAAACAGCGACCATTCCGAGCCCGCGAATGAGCGATACCGAGATCGTATTTCAATTGACCGTGGATGACCTGGTCCACGCTTACCGCCTGAATCTTTGGCGCCGATATAACTGGAAATATCTGCTCAAGTCATTCGCGATCGTGGTGATCGCGTACATCGTCCTGTTTTTCGGTGGCTTCCGGGTGGTAACCGGCGCTTGGCTGGAATGGCGCAATGTCTGGTGGATAGCGGGAATCGCGGCGGTGGTGACGATCGGCGTGCCGCTACTCAATCATCTGGTGTTGCGTCGTGCCGCTCGCAAGATCTACAACCAGCAAAAGACACTCCATCAGCCGCACACGGTCGTCTGGCGCAGCGAATGTTTCATCGTCGAAACCCCGACCTCGCGCGAGACACTTCGCTTTGAAGATCTGGTTCACTGGAGCGAGGATCGTTATGTGATCCTGCTTTATCAATCGGCGGTGATGTTCCGCCTCATACCGAAGCGGGGGCTTGCGGAGCCGCAATTGGCCGCACTGCACCGGACGCTGCTTCAGAACGGCATCCGCAAGCGCTAGCGAACCGGCGAGCGCACGTTGAAACCCGGACGCGCTGCGTCGTGCGGGTGTCGAACGTGCTCGTCGCGGCATGCGTGCTCCGCGTCATCTCACTGATACCCGTAACACTGCCTCAACCCCGCGTAGTCATAGAAGTGACTGCCCGGCGCGATCTTCGCACCGTCGCACGCGGCCTGGAAATCCGTTTCGCGTTCGTTGTACAGCATCTTCACGATGAGACGCGAGCCGTTGCGATAGACGTCCCACTGCATGTTTGCGGCCATCGGCGACACTTGATCACCGCGCCACGGGTTGTTCGCGTACGTGTAGGTCTGCGCCTGCGGCGTCGGCACGAACACGTTCTTCAGGTTCATGATCGATGCGAACGGAATCACGACCTCCGCGTGCGTGAAGCGCAGCTTCGCGGCGCGGGTCAGGTCGCCGCGTGCGATCGCATCGACTTCGCCGAAGAAATCGTCCTGCAGCACCTTCGCCATCCGGTACGTGACGGGGTTCGCTTCCTGGATGCCGGGCCCCTTCTGGTAGTAGTCCTCGGCATCCTGAAGATACGCGAGATACTGCGCCTGCTCGGCACCGATGTACTTCTCCATCGTGACGCCGCCGGTTTCCGCCGTCATCGCGGGCGCGACCTGCAGCAGGTTGTACAGCACGTTCACCGCATCGACGGCCGTCGCGATCTTCGTCTTGCCGTCGCCCTTCAGCGTGTTGGTGAACTTGCCGTCCGCCGACGTGAATGCATAGGTGCCCGTGTTCGCGAACGTGTAGCCGTCGGTGCCGAGCTTCGCGATGAATGCCTGGGACACGAGTGTGGACAACACGGTTTGCGCGACGTCGGCTGCCTGCGGCGCGGCCTTGATCGCGTTGAGCTTCGCGGCCACCGTCGCGTCGTTCGCATAGGCCTGGTAAGCCTGGCTCGCCTGGTAGGTCGCGTAGTACGGATTGCCTGTATCGGTCACGAGATCGGTGGCCGGCTTCAGCGAGTGGAAATACAGCAGGAAGCGGTTGGTGCCGGCCGGCTGCGCGACCGGCGCGTTCGCGGGATAGCCGGACGGCGCGGCGGGCAGCGTGATCGCCGTGGCCAGCGCCGGCTGTGCAGCCACGAGCGACGCGGAGAAATATGTCGAGCTGTCGACCGCGCGGTCCTGGCCCGAATTGACGACGACGACCTGCCGGTTGCCGGCCGTGAACAATGCGGGCAGCCGCTGCGCGAGACGTGCGGCGAGCTGCTGGTGCTCGCGGATGCCGGTTTGCGTGAGGTTGCCATACCCGGGCGTCGAGATGCCCGCCACGCCATAGCCGAGCAGCGCATTGGCCTTCATCATCGCGTACGTGTCGGCCTTGAGCTGCGCGCCGAGCGCGGTCAGTGCGCCGTCGGCCTCGGCCTTGACCAGCATCGCGTAGATCGCGCCGTCGTACTTGAAGCCCGACAATCCACGCGAGCCGTGGCGCGCGACGAGTTCCGTATAGACGGGCGCGTAGCCGGCGGGCGGCACTTCGTACGTTGCGGCGTCCTGCTGCGGACGGTACGGCGTCTTCGTCTGGTAGTAAGTCGCGGGTGTCGGCTTGGGCTGAGGCTGCGGCTGTGGCGCGGGCGTCGAACCGCTGGTGTCGGCGGAGGCCGCGGCGGGCGTCGAGTCGTCCCCGCCGCAGGCGGCGAGCAGCAGGCAGGTAATCGCGAAGGCGGCGGCGGTGCGGATCGGGCGTGTCATCGTGGCGTGCAACGGGCGGGACGATGCAGGTTCGCGTCGTCCCGTCTCCGGGAGGGATCGGTCAAGCCCGGAAGTGTTGCAAGCGACTTTGACAGCAGAATGTCAGAAATGAGTCGGGCAATCGTCGGATTGCCGCCGGATCGCGGCAGGCCGGCCACCGCCGGCCCGTGTGCCGGCGTTCAGTGCAGGCCGGCCGATGCGATCGAGCGCACGGTGTCGGTGATGTGCACGCAGCGCGACAGGCCGAAATGCTCGGCTTCGCGGCGCTCCGGTTCGCTGCTCGCAATCGCCACCGCGCGTTCGGGCGGCACGCCGAGTGCCTGCAGCACGACGTCGAAAGGATGCTGGTTTGATCCGGAGTCCTGCTGATTGGCGTCCGTGACGACGACCGAGAAGCGGTCGAGGTTCGCGCGGCCGAACTGGCCTTCGAACATGTCGCTGAGCCGCGCGGCCGGCAGCGTCGTGACGAGACCGAGTCGATATCCTTCTTCCGATGCCCGGTCGAGCCACTGGATGATCGCGTCGCGTTGATGGCGCGATTCATGTGAATCCGGTGTTGCTTCGATTTGCGCGAATGCTGCGTCGAGACGGGTGACGATGGCTTCGATAACCACGGTGATTCCTCTTCAGAGACGTGATGATCCGTTCGCCGACGGGAATGCCACACACCTTAGCGTCTATCCCGAAAACACGACCAATTAATATTTATATCCGACCCATACGGTTTGGCTAATGAATGGGGTGGCGAGCCAATGCGGGCGCGGGATGCGTGTCGCACCGCATATTTCGCGCGAAGCGCATCGTATCGACGGCCTTCGATGTGATGCACCCGATTCGCGTATGCGGTGAATGCACCGCACAGGGGCGCATGAAAAAACGGCATATCGAGCGATGCACGACCGATATGCCGTCTTGCGACACCGCGTGTGAACGGGTGCGATCAGTGCAGCTTGATCGACGGCTGGTTGCGGCTTTGCAGCCAGTGGCTCAGCGACTGGAACAGCGCGCGCTTCACGCCGACCACGCTGAACAGGTGCTTGCGATACAGGAACTTGTACAGCCCGATCGCGGCAAGCCCGTCGACGATCAGCGAGCGCGAACGCACGCTGATGTCGGCCTGGTACACGGCGCCCGCATGCCCGAGCGACACGACGGTGCCTGCATCGCGGAACGTGAAGCCGGCCACCGGCTTGCCGGCGACCCGCCGCGCGAATGCGTTGACCAGGTACACGGCCTGCTGATGGGCGACCTGCGCGCGCGGCGGCAGGAAGCCGTTTGCGCCGGCCGTCGGGCATGCGGCGCAGTCGCCGAACGCATACACGTGCGGGTCGTCCGGCGTTTGCAGCGTATCGGTCACGATCACCTGGTTCGAACGATTGAGCGCGATGTCGCCGATCTGCTGCAGGAACGCGGGGCCTGCCACGCCGGCCGCCCAGATGGTGATGTCGCTCGCGAGCCGTTCGCCGGTCGAGGTCGTCACGGCATTCGCGCCGACTTCCGCCACGCGTGTATCGGTCAGCACGTCGACGTTCAGTGCGCGAAGCTGCGCGTGCATCTTGCCGGACAGCCGCTCGTCGAGCGCCGGCAGGATGCGCGGGCCGCCTTCGATCAGCCGGATGTGCACATCGCGCGCGGACACCAGCGCCTTGAAGCGGTACGTCGTCAGTTGCTGGATCGCATGCCGCAATGCTGCTGCCAGCTCGACGCCCGTCGCGCCCGCACCGATCACGTTGATGCAGATCGGCGCCGCGCGCCGCGCGGGCTGCTGCTCGGCCAGGTGATTCGCCTTCGTGCAGGCCGCGAGGAACTTCCGGCGGAAATCCTCGGCCTGGTCGAGGTTTTCGAGCGGCAGCGCGTGGCGCGCCGCACCCGGCACATTGAAGAAGTTCGTCACGCTGCCGACGGCGAGCACGAGATCGTCATAGCCGAGCTCGCGCTGCGGCAGGATTTCCGTGCCGTCCGCGTCCTGCACGGCCGCGATCGTCGCGGTGCGGGCCGCGCGGTCGACCCGCTGCAGCGCGCCCTGCACGAAGCGGAAACCGTGACGCTTCGCTTGCGCCGCGTATTCGATCGTGTGCGATGCCGGGTCGCGGTGGCCCGACGCGGCTTCGTGCAGCAGCGGCTTCCAGAAGTGCGTCGGATAGCGGTCGACGAGCACGACCTCGGCTTGCCCGCGGCGTCCGACCGTATCGCCGAGACGCGTGGCGAGGTGCAGGCCGCCGGCGCCGCCGCCGACGATCACGATGCGCGGCAGGCGCGGTGCGCGGTCCGTTGCAAGGTTGGGCGTGGTGTTGTCCATGTTGGGCTCCCGCTGAATGACGATTCGGATGACATTGCTCAAGAACCGACGATATAGTTTCGAACCTACGCGAACAATTTAATGTTTATAAGCGACCCATATGTATTCACTTATAGGAAAGACCGCGACGTTCCGGCAGCTGAAGGCGCTGGACATGATTGCGCGGCTCGGCAGCGTGTCGCGGGCGGCCGAGGAGCTGAACCTGACGCAGCCGGCCGTGTCGCTGCAGGTTCGCCTGCTCGAGGAGGCGGTGGGCGCCGCGTTGCTGCAGCGGGTGGGGCGCGGCGTGCAGCTGACCGCGGCCGGCGAGATCGTGTCGCGCTATGCGCGCGAGATCCTGCATCTATGGAGCGAGGCAGGCGACGAAGTGGCCGCGCTGACGGGCGATCTCGGCGGCACGCTGCGGATCGGCGCGATCACGACGGCCGAGTACCTGATTCCGCCGCTGCTCGTGAAATTCACCGCGACGCGTCCGCATGTGAAAACCTATTTCAAGGTTGGAAATCGCGACGACATCATCCGCATGCTCGCGACGCATGAAATCGATCTCGCGGTGATGGGCAGCGCGCCGAAGGAGCTGCGCACGCATGCGGTCGAATTCGCGAAGCATCCGATGGTCTTCGTCGCGGCGCCCGGGCACCCGCTGATGCAGCGCAAGCGTGTCGCGCTAAAGGATCTCGAATCCGCGCACCTGCTCGTGCGAGAACGCGGCGCGGGTACGCGCTCGACCGTCGAGAGCCTATTCAAGAATGCCGGTTACCGGTTCCATGTGGGCTCCGAACTGTCGAGCAACGAGGCCATCAAGCAGATGGCCGAAGCGGGGCTCGGCGTTGCGTTCCTGTCGCTGCACGCGTGTGCACTCGAACTGCGCACCGGGCTGCTCGGGCAACTGCCGTTTCCCGGCAACCCGATCGAGCGCGAGTGGTATGTGGTCACGCTCGCCGACCGGCGCATTTCGCAGGTCACGGGGCTGTTCCGCGATTTCCTGATCAAGCAGGGCGCACCGGTGATCGACGGCGCGATGGTGGCGCTGCACGAGCGGCGGCGCAAGTAGGCGGACCACGCCGGCCGGTTGGCCACGCGCAGGTCAGACGAGCCCGAAGTCGTCGTTGCTGTCGGGGATCGACGCGAGCAGCCGTTCGAGCCGGTACCAGCCGACGATGCGCAGGCACCGGGTGGCGAGCGTGGCGCGGACGTCGCGGGAGCGGGAGCCGGATGACGAGCGCGGGGCGGCGGCGGGCGCGTGCGCGGTGAACGCTGCGCGTTGTGCAAGGCACTGATGGGGCATGACGGTCTCCGTAGGTGTCGGATGGGGCCATCGTAAGCGGCGCGGCGCCCGCCGGCGCGCACGCAAGGATGGCCATGAGCAGGAACGGATGATCTTTTCCTGCTCGACCTGGGCGCGCCGCCGGCGGGCCCGGCAGGCGGCCCGAAAACGCGTCACAATGCGCGTTCGACATCCCCATCCACTGGAGGAAGGCCATGAGCGATGCGATTCTCGCGGCGCCGACGGACAACGGCGTCCCGGTCAGCCTGCGCTCGAGCCGCGGGCTCGGCTGGCAGGGCTTCGGCGCGGCGCTGCTGCAAATCCGCGCGGGCACCTACCGGATTCCGGCGGCCGAGCATCACCGGATCGGCGTGCATGTCGGGTCGCCCGTTCGCGCGGATTGCGTGTGCGACGGCGAGCGCGTGTCGCGCATCCAGGCGCATGGCGACGTCGACGTGATTCCGGCTGGCCTGCCCGGCCAGTGGACCGACAGCGCCGACTGCCGGATCCTCCATATCGCGCTCAGCGATACGTTCGTGCGGCGAACCGTCGAACAGCTCGAGCTGAAGCCGTCGCGGGGGCAGATCCGCCGCCGGCTGCAGGTGCGCGACCCGCGCCTGCAGCACATCGCATGGGCGATGGCCGCCGAACTCGAAGCGGAAGACGCGTCGGATCCGCTCTATGCGGAAAGCCTGTGCACGGCGCTCGTCGCGCGGCTGGTCGACGGCCAGCCGGCGTTCCGCGAGCGCCGCCGCACGCTCGCGCCGAAAGCGGCCGCGCGCGTGATCGACTATGTCGAAGCGAACCTCGACCGGCGCATGACGCTCGCCGAACTCGCGGCGCTCGCGTCGATCAGCGTGCCGCATTTCAAGGTGCTGTTCCGCGAAACGCTCGGGATGCCGGTGCACCAGTACGTCGTGAGGCGGCGGGTCGAGCGCGCGAAGGCGTTGCTGCTCGAAGGGCGGCTCAGTATCAGCCAGGTCGCGCTCGAAGCCGGGTTTGCACACCAGAGCCACATGGCGAACTGGATGAATCGCGTGCTGGGCGCGACGCCGACGGAGATTGCGCGATCGGGGGCGCGTGGCGGGCTGCGGCTGGCTTACGGTGGTGAGGGTAGTAGGGGCGACGTGTGAGTGTCGATTCACTTGCCGGGATCGAGCTCTGGTGCTCGATCTGCTGAGCGGTTGATATTCGTCTGGAGTAGCAAATCGAAGAGATCAACGTCGCGGGCACGGAATCTTGTGCCCGTCGGATGCGGCCGGCTTGCCGTCGACGCTGAAATCTGTGGCGGCCTTCGTCGATCACGCAAGCGCCGTGCAGCGGTCGTGTGCACCGATCCCCAGCGCGTGCAACGGCATGCTCCAGGACCAACCATGTTGGACGCAACGAGCGTGAGACTGAGAAAACTCGGCAGCCAAATTGTCCCCTATGGGTTACAATGGTTCCATGTTCAGGGTCCTGACCACTCCCCAATTTGATGAATGGCTCGACGGGCTTCGCGACCCTGTCGGTTGCGCGGCGATCAACTTGCGCATCGAGCGGGCTAAGAAACGCTAACAGAATGATTTTTGAAGGTGTCGCCAGCAAATGACGCAGGCGGCGATTTTCATGAACGCCTCGTGTATGGCGGCGAGGCGCTCGAACCGAATGCGCAGGCGTCTGAAGTTG
>NZ_JAIZRY010000013.1:0-247983 GCF_020420125.1 Burkholderia sp. AU30280 | reverse complement strand
CGCCGGCCTCGCGCGGCATGCCGCCGCCCCCACGCGCGCGGCCCGGCATGCACGGCGCGCCGCGCACGCCCTCGCCGGCCTCGCCGCCGCCCAGCCGGGCAACGCCGAACTGAAGTGGCTGATGGCCGCCTTCGCCGACGTCCACGTGCTGCTGCACACGTACGCCGCCTATTTCACCGCCGTTCCGGAGCGCGCCCGCGATGCTCAGTGAATTCCCGCTGGCCGGCATCTACCTGCCGCCCTTCTTCGTCTATGCGTGCGCGACCGTGCCGCTTTACATGGCCGTGCGCGCGCTGCTCGCCCGGCTCGGCGTGCTGCGCCGCGTGTGGCACCCGGCGCTGTTCGAGTTCGCGATTTCGCTCGTGCTGGTCGCCACGCTGATCCTCTACTTCTAGCCCCTCGTCGGAACGTATCGCGTCATGTCGCTCAAACCCCTCATCCGCTCCCTGCTGACGCTCGCCACGGTGGCCGTCGCGATCGTGCTCGTCGCCGCGCTCTGGCATGCGTACGTGCTCGCGCCGTGGACGCGCGACGCGCGTGTCAGCGCGCACGTCGTGCGGATCGCGCCCGAAGTGTCGGGCACCGTCGTCGAAGTCGCGGTAGTCGACAACCAGCGTGTCGCGAAAGGCGACGTGCTGTACCGGATCGATCCGCAGCGCTTCGCGCTGGCGGTGGAGCAGGCCGAAGCGCAGGTCGCCGCGACCGCCGAGGCGATGCGCCAGAAGCGCGACGAAGCGCAGCGGCGCACCGGCCTCGACGATCTCGTGCCGCGCGAGGACATCCAGCGCTCGAGCCGCGCGGTGGCGATCGCGCAGGCCGAGCACCGCAAGGCGCTGGCGGCGCTCGACGTCGCCCGGCTCGACCTCGAACGCACGACGCTGCGCTCGCCGGTCGACGGTTACGTGACGCAGCTGCGCCTGCGTCACGGCGACTACGCGGTCGAGGGCAAGCCCGGCATCTCGGTGCTCGACGCGCACAGCTTCTGGATCACCGGCTATTTCGAGGAAACCAAGCTGCGCCGCATCTCGACGGGTGCGCCCGCAACGATCCGGCTGATGGGCTTCGATCCGCTGCTGAGCGGGCACGTGACGAGCATCGGCCGCGGCATCGCGGACGAGAACGGCACGCTCGACGAACTCGGCCTGCCGGCGGTCAATCCGACCTTCAGCTGGGTGCGGCTCGCGCAGCGCATCCCGGTGCGCATCGAGATTGACCGGGTGCCGGCCGGCGTGCTGCTGGCGGCAGGCATGACGTGCAGCGTCGAAGTCGGCGAACGCGGACGCGAGCGCACGCCGCGCGGCCGGCTCGCGTCGTGGCTGCACGCGTGGATGTGATGATGGCGACGATGCGATTCCCGCTCCCTGCGCTGCGTGCGACACGCTGCGCGTGCACCTTCATCGCGGCCTGCACGTGCGCGCTGGCCGCCTGCACGACCGTCGGCCCCGATTACGTGGCGCCGCAGCCCGCGCACCCGCCCGGCTGGAGCGCGCCGCGTGACACGGTCACCACCGATCCCGCGCAGTTGCAGAACTGGTGGCGCACGTTCGGCGACGCACGGCTAGATGCGCTGGTCGACCAGGCGATCGCGCACAACCAGGATCTCGCGATCGCGCGCCAGCGGCTGCTGCAGGCGCGCGCCGAACGCGACCAGATCGCGAGCCGCCTCGGTCCGACCGTCACCGCGGGCGGCAATGCCGATGCGTTACGTTCGTCACGGGCGCTCGACTGGCCGCCCGGGATCGGCCAGTCGCGCACCTACCGGCTCGGCTTCGATGCGTCGTGGGAACTCGACCTGTTCGGCGGCACGCGACGCGCGGTCGAATCGGCCGACGCGCGGATCGATGCGCTCGACGACGATCGCCACGCGATCCTCGTGAGCCTGCTGGCCGAGCTCGCGTCGGATTACGCGGCGCTGCGCGCGACCCAGGAGCGGCTGCGGATCGCGACGGACAACGTCGCGAGCCTCGACGCCACGCGACGGCTGACCGAGCAGTCGAACCGGCGCGGCCTCGGCACGTCGTTCGCAGTGGCGCAAGCACGTGCCGAGCTGCAGCTCGCGCAGGCGACCTTGCCGCCGCTGCATCAGGACGTCGCACAGCTCGCCCACGCGATCGGCGTGCTCGTCGGCGGTTTTCCGGAAACGCTGCGCGACACGCTGAGCGCGCCCGGCGCGACCCTGCCGGTCGCGCCCGCACTACCCGTCACGTTGCCGTCGGACGTGATCCGCGAACGCCCCGACATTCGCGCCGCCGAACGGCGGCTTGCCGCCGCGACCGCGCAGATCGGCGTCGCGCGCGCCGAGCAGTTTCCGCATTTCGCGATCCCGCTGAGCCTCGGCACCACGGCAAGCCTCGTGCAGGACCTGTTCACGGGCGCGAGCGTCGCCTGGTCGGTCGCACTCGACGGCACGCAGACGCTGTACGACGGCGGCCGCGCGAAAGCCGGCGTCGACGCCGCGCGCGCGGCCGCCGAGGCTGCCCGGCTGGCATACGAGCAGCGCATCCGCGGCGCGTTTCGCGATGTCGAGGACGCGCTGGTGGCGATCGGCGCCGCGCGCGACCGGCAGGCCATGCTCGCCGCGGCGGTCGACAGCAGCCAGGATGCGCAGTCGCGCGCGACGCGGCTATACCGCAACGGCCTCGGCGAATACCTGTCGGTGCTGACGGCGCAGCGCGCGACGTACCGCGCACGCGATGCGCTCGCACTCAGCCGGCTCGCGCAGGTGCAGGGCGCGATCGCGCTCTACAAGTCGCTCGGCGTCGGCTGGCGCGACGCGCCGCCGGTTGCGCAGGCCGACGCGCCGCCAGCGAACGCGAATTGAACGCCGCCACACGGCGCCCCGACGCTTCGGCGTCGCCCATCCACCGGAGTAATCCCGATGCCCGCTCTCAATCCGAATGATTTCGCGTTACACGACATCCATCGCTTTCCGGTCTGCGTGTTTCGCGCCGAACACGCGACGCCGGGCTACGCGCCCCGCTGGGAAGGCGAGATCGACGCGCTGATGCGCCACGGCGAGCCGTTCGTGATCGTCTACGTCGAGCTCGATACCGACGAGAGCCACGACGACCGCAAGCATCGCGCGGTCTGGCTCAAGCAGAACAAGGCGGCGCTGGGCGCCGTCTGCAAGGCGCTGATCAGCGTCGAACCCGATCCCGACCGGCGCGCGGAAGTCGCGGCGCAGGGCGAAGTCGCCGTCAAGGCATTCGGGATTCCACATCATGCGGTGGCGTCGTTCGAGCAAGCCGTCTCGCTCGCCACGCAACTCACGCGGCAGCCTTCGGGGAACGAAGCACGGCAGGCCGGACAACGGGCATGATGCGGCCGGTGCGCCACGCCGCGTTGAATTCACCACCGACACGAGGGCCGGCATGCGCTATCCCACCCTGACGATCACCGGCTCGCACACGCTTGCGTCATGTCCGTCGCGGCTCCCCGATCCCGGCGAAATCCTGTTGTGGCGACTGCGCGGCGAATGGCAGCTCATCACCAGCGAGCGAGGCCATCTCTACCTGTCGAAGACCGAACTGCGGCGTGCCCGGTCGCATCCGAATCGCGCGCACGGCCGCCGCTTCGCGATCGGCCGGTCGGCGCTGCGCGCGATCCTGGGGACGCTGGCCGGCCGCGCGGCCGACGAGCTGACGCTGGTCGACCGCGATGCCGACCATATCGCGGTCGCGGGCTGCGACGGGCTGGACGGGCTCGACGTCGTGGTCGGCCATGCCGGGATCTGGATCGTCATCGCGATCGCCCGCGGCCCGATCGGGCTCGGCATGGCGCAGACCGGCGCGCTCGCCGATCCGGCATCGCGCGACCAGCTTCGGCTGGACAGCATCTCGAATGCGTGCGGGACCGGACACGGCGCCACGCTCGATGCGCTGGCGCCGCTCGCGGGGGCATTCCGCGAGGTCGATACGCCGCATGCCGGCCACTGGCGCCTGCTCGATATCCCGCTCTCCGGCCTGACCTGCGCGGCAACCCTGGCCGCTCGCCAGATGGATCGAATCCATGCGGTGGGCTGGCGCGGCGAGCGGAAGAACTGGCTGGCCGATCGCGATCGGCATCTGCGCGCGGCAAAGGTGCGCGCGGCGGCCGCCTCGGTCGCGGCCTGACCGGCCGGCTTCGAAGCCCTCGCGTCGCACGCCTGCACGACGGCCGCCGTCGGCATCGCCGACGGGTGTCGTTCATGGGAGCGCACGAAGGTTGCCGGTTATGGGAGCCGGCGGATTCAAAGCGAGGTAGCGGCCCTGCCGCTTCCGCCTTCCTCCCGCATGGCTTTCTCCTCCATCAAACCTCCATCTTTCCGCACAAAAAACTCCATCGGGCGCACGCACACTGCGATCCGACAATGCGGGCCGTTGGGTGCCTGCGTCTCATGGAGTCCACATGAAAAATCAGAAACGAGCCTGCTACGGCGCCGTGTGCGCGCTGGTGGCGGCGATGCTGGCGGGCTGCGGGCCCTCCGAACAGCAGGCCGCCGCGCCGGCCACCCCGGTTGCGGCGATGACGCTGGCCGGCGCCCCCCTCGACCTGACCGAAGACCTGCCGGGCCGCGTCGCGGCCGTCCGGATCGCCGAGATCCGGCCGCAGGTCAGCGGCATCGTGCAGCGGAGGCTGTTCGAGCAGGGCACGGAAGTGCGCGCCGGCCAGCCGCTGTTCCAGATCAACCCGGCGCCGTTCAAGGCCGACATGGACACGGCCGCAGCGGCCCTGCAACGCGCGGAAGCCGCGCTCGAGCGGGCCAAGGTGCAGACCACCCGTCTTAAACCGCTGGTCGAGGCCGACGCGATCAGCCGTCAGGTGTACGACGATTCGGTATCGCAACGCGATCAGGCCGCCGCCGACGTCGCGCAGGCCCGTGCGACGCTCGCCCGCCGCCAGCTCGACCTGAAGTTCGCGACCGTCGAGGCGCCGATCACGGGCCGCATCGACCAGGCCCTCGTGACCGAGGGTGCGCTGGTCGCGAGCAGCGACAGCCAGCCGATGGCGCGCATCCAGCAGATCGACCAGGTCTACGTGGACGTGCGCCAGCCGGCTGCGTCGCTCGAATCGCTGCGCGGCGCGCTTACGGCCCAGCCGGACACGGCGGGCAACGGGCTGCCGGTCGACGTGCTGCGCGACGACGATTCGCGCTACGACGTGAAGGGCCGCATGCTGTTCTCCGGCGTCAACGTCGACCCCGGCACCGGCGACGTGCTGCTGCGCGTGCTGGTCGACAACCCGAAACGCGAGCTGCTGCCGGGCATGTACGTGCGTGCCCGCATCCCGCGCGGGCATTTCGACAACGCGCTGACCGTGCCGCAGCAGGCCATCGTCCGCGCAGGCGGCAAGCCGCAGGTGTGGGTGCTCGACGCGAAGAGCCAGGCCCACCTGAAGGCCGTCGAATTGGGCGAGCTGACGAACCGCAGCTACCGCATCAAGTCGGGGCTGCAGGCGGGCCAGAAGGTCGTCGTCGAAGGCATGGAGCGCCTGATCGACGGCGCGGCCGTGACGGCGACCGCATGGAAGGCGCCTGAAGCGGTCAAGACCGCTTCGTCGCACTGAGTCACGGGGAGCCTCCAGTCATGTCCCAATTCTTCATCCGGCGCCCGGTCTTCGCGTGGGTGATCGCCCTCTTCATCATCCTGCTGGGCCTGATCGCCATCCCCGAACTGCCGGTTGCGCGCTATCCGTCGGTCGCGCCGCCGACCGTCACCATTACCGCCACCTACCCGGGCGCCACGCCGCAGACGATGAACGACAGCGTGCTGAGCCTCATCGAGCGCGAGCTGTCCGGCGTGCGGAACCTGCTGTACTTCGAATCGGCGTCGGATACCTCCGGCCAGGCGAAGATCACCGCGACCTTCAAGCCCGGCACCGATTCGGCGATGGCGCAGGTCGAGGTGCAGAACAAACTCAAGTCGGTCGAGCCGCGCCTGCCGCCCGTCGTGCGGCAAAACGGCGTGATCGTGGAGTCTGCCTCCACGGGCTTCCTGTTGTTCGTCGGACTGAAGTCCGACAGCGGCCGCTACGATGAAAACGCGCTGGCCGACTATATGGCGCGCAACATCGTCGAGGACCTGCGACGTGTCGAAGGCGTCGGCAAGGTGCAGCTGTTCGGCTCCGAACAGGCGATGCGCATCTGGGTCGATCCGCAGAAGCTGATCACCTACGGCCTGTCGATGAACGACCTGACGACGGCCGTCAGCCAGCAGAACGTGCAGATCGCCCCGGGCAGCCTCGGTGCGGCGCCCGCGCTGCCGGGCCAGCGCGTCACGGTGCCGCTCACCGCGCAAGGCCAGCTCACGACGCCGGAGCAGTTCGCGAAGATCGTGCTGCGCGCGAATGCGAACGGCTCGAAGGTCGTGCTCGGCGATGTCGCGCGGGTCGAACTCGGCCCGCAGGCGTTCACCTTCGTCAACAGCGAGAACGGCAAGCCCGCCACCTTCGCCGGCGTGCAGCTGGCGCCGGGCGCCAATGCGGTGAAGACCGCCGAGGCCGTGCGCGAGCAGCTCGACATGATCGCCAAGACCATGCCGGCCGGCATGACCTACTCGATCCCGTTCGATACCGCGCCGTTCGTGAAGATCTCGATCGAGAAGGTGATTCACACGCTGATCGAAGCGATGGTGCTCGTGTTCCTGGTGATGTACCTGTTCCTGCAGAACGTGCGCTACACGCTGATCCCGGCGATCGTCGCGCCGGTGGCGATGCTCGGCACCTTCACGGTCATGCTGATGACAGGCTTCTCGATCAACGTGCTGACGATGTTCGGCATGGTGCTCGCGATCGGCATCATCGTCGACGATGCGATCGTCGTCGTGGAGAACGTCGAACGCCTGATGGTGGAAGAAGGCCTGTCGCCGAAGGACGCGACGATCAAGGCCATGAAGGAAATCACCGGCGCGATCATCGGGATCACGCTGGTGCTGACGGCCGTGTTCCTGCCGATGGCGTTGTCGAGCGGTTCGGTCGGGGTGATCTATCAGCAGTTCACGATGTCGATGGCCGTGTCGATCATGTTCTCGGCCCTGCTCGCGCTGACGCTGACGCCGGCCCTGTGCGCGACGATGCTCAAGCCGGTCGAGCATGGCCACCACGAGAAGCGCGGCTTCTTCGGCTGGTTCAACCGCCGCTTCGACCGCCTCACGCAATGGTACGAGACGCGCGTCGGCCGGCTGGTCGGCCGCACGGGCCGCGTGATGCTGCTGTTCGTCGCGATTTCCGCCGCGCTGGTGTTCGGCTTCCGCATGCTGCCGTCGTCGTTCCTGCCCGAGGAAGACCAGGGCTACTTCATGACCGGCTTCCTGCTCCCGGCGGATTCGACCGTCGAGCGCACCGGCGACGTGGTCAAGACGCTCGAGAAGCATCTCGCATCGCGTCCGGGCATCGAATCGAGCATCTCGATCATCGGCTACGGCTTCTCCGGCCTCGGCTCCAACGCGGCACTGAACTACGCGGTGCTCAAGGACTGGGACAAGCGCGGAGACGCAACCGCGATGGACGAAGCGATGCGCGCGCAGGCCGCGATGGGCGGCGTGACGGAAGGCACGGTCATGAGCCTGTTGCCGCCCGCGATCGACGGGCTGGGCACCAGCTCGGGCTTCACGATGCGCCTGCAGGATCGCGCGAACCAGGGCTACGCGGCGCTCAAGGCGGCCGAAACCAAGCTGCTCGAACTGGCCGCGCAAAGCAAGGTGGTGACCGGCGTCTATCCGGACAGCCTGCCGGCCGGCACGAGCGTGAAGCTGGACATCGACCGCGACAAGGCCGAAGCGCTCGGCGTGTCGTTCACGACCATCAGCGACACGCTGTCGGCCGCGATGGGCTCGACCTACGTGAACGACTTCCCGAACGCGGGCCGCATGCAGCAGGTGATCATCCAGGCCGATGCGCCGGCGCGCATGCAGATCGAGAACGTGATGAAGCTCTACGTGCGCAACGCGACCGGCGGCATGGTGCCGCTGTCCGAAGTGGTGCGTCCGGTCTGGTCGGAAACCCCGCTGCAGATGGTGCGCTACCAGGGTTATCCGTCCGCCCGTATCTCCGGCGGCTCGGCCCCCGGCTACTCCAGCGGCGCGGCAATGGCCGAGATGGAGCGTCTGGCCGCGCAGTTGCCGCCGGGCTTCACGGTGGCGTGGACCGGCCAGTCGCTGCAGGAGCGCGAGTCGGCTTCGCAGGCGCCGATGCTGATGGCGCTGTCGATGGTCGTCGTGTTCCTGGTGCTCGCGGCGCTCTACGAGAGCTGGGCGATTCCGTTGTCGGTGATGCTGGTGGTGCCGCTCGGCCTGATCGGCGCACTCGGCGCCGTGATGCTCCGCGGGCTGCCGAACGACGTGTTCTTCAAGGTCGGGATGATCACCGTGATCGGCCTGTCGGCGAAGAACGCCATCCTGATCGTGGAGGTCGCGAAGCAGTTGCGCGAGGAAGGCATGGGGCTGATCGAGTCGGCCGTGCAGGCATCGAAGCTGCGTCTGCGCCCGATCCTGATGACCTCGCTCGCGTTCGGCCTCGGCGTCGTACCGCTGATGATCGCGACCGGCGCGAGCGCCGAAACGCAGCACGCGATCGGCACCGGCGTGTTCGGCGGGATGGTGACCGCCACCGTGCTGGCCATTTTCTTCGTTCCGGTTTTCTATGTGTTCGTGATGAGCATCCAGGAACGTCTCTCGGCATGGCGCGCATCGGGCAAGCAGCCCGCCGCCGTGACCCACGAACATGAAGGTTGATGCCATGCGATTACTCATTCTTTCCGCCGCGGTGTCCGCCGCTCTCGCGCTGTCGGCGTGCTCGATGGCGCCGAAGCTGGTCAGGCCCGAGATGCCGGTGCCGACCGCCTATACGACCGCTGCCGCGGCCGACCCGCACGCGAACGCGGCCGATCTCGGCTGGCGCACGATGTTCGGCGACCGTCGCCTGCAGCGCCTGATCGAGCTCGCGCTCGAGAACAACCGCGACCTGCGCCTGGCCGCGCTGAACGTCCAGGCCGCGGAAGCGCAGTACGGCATCCAGCGTTCCGCGCGCCTGCCGTCGATCGGCGCCGGCGCGAGCTTCACGCGCCAGCGCACGGCGGCCGACTCGCAATCGAACCCGCCGCTGCTCGAAAACACGCAGAACCAGTACGGCGTGAACGTCGGCGTCAGCGCGTTCGAGATCGACCTGTTCGGCCGCGTGAAGTCGCTGTCCGATGCGGCGTTCGCGCGCTACCTCGCGACCGATCACGGCCGCCGCGCCGTGCAGATCGCGCTCGTCGGCTCCGTGGCCAACGCGTATTTCGCCGAGCGCCTCGCGCAGGAACAACGCGCGCTGTCCGAACGCACGCTGAACGACTGGCGCCAGTCGCTCGATCTCGCACGCCGGCTCAAGCTCGCGGATCAGGCCAGCGGCGTCGACATCGCGCAGGCCGAAGGCCAGGTCGCGAGCGCCAGCGCCGATCTCGAGGCGCGTTCGCGCGCCGTCGAGCAGGCGAACAACGCGCTGCGGCTGCTGGTGGGCACCGACCTGCCGAAGACCCTGCCCGACCCGCTGTCGCTGGAACGCCAGCCGGTGATGACGCAACTGCCGGCCGGGCTGCCGTCGGAGTTGCTGTACCGCCGGCCGGATATCCAGCAGGCCGAGCAGAACCTCGTCGCCGCCAACGCCGATATCGGCGCGGCGCGCGCGGCGTTCTTCCCGCGCCTGTCGCTGACCTCGTCGATCGGCTTCCTCAGCCCGGGGCTGGGCAGCCTGTTCGACGGCGGCCAGCGCGTGTGGAGCTTCGCGCCGCAGGTCACGCTGCCGATTTTCCAGGGCGGCCGGCTGCGTTCCGAGCTGACGCTCGCGGAAGTGCGCAAGTCCAGCGCGGTCGTCGAGTACGAACGCGCGATCCAGACCGCGTTCCGCGAAGTGGCCGACGGCCTCGCCGGGCGCGAGACCTTCAGCCGCCAGATCGACGCGCAGACGAAGGTCGTCAAAAGCGCCGAGCGCCGCACCGATCTCGTGAACCTGCGCTATCGCGCCGGCATCGAGGATCGGCTGGAGCTGCTCGACTCGCAGCGGCAGCTGTATGCCGCGCGCCAGGCGTTGCTGGATCTGCGCAACGCCGAACTGAACAACGCGGTCGCGCTCTACAAGGCGCTCGGCGGCGGGCTGATCGACACCGACGTGCCGCCCGCCGACAACGTGGCGAACAACTGAGCCATGAGCCGTCGCCGATCCGTTCGCGACGACTGAAAGCACGGTGAAGTCCGGCGGCGCACGTGCCGCGCCGCCGGCCCGCCTACCGGTCACGCTCACTTCCAGTGAACCCGATGAACCCTCTGATACTCATTGCCGAAGACGATCCGGAGATCGCCGACATACTCAACGCCTACCTCGCCCACGACGGCTTTCGCACCTACCGCGTCGGCCACGGCCAGGCCGTGCTCGACGTGCAGCCCGTGCTGAAGCCCGACCTGATCCTGCTCGACGTCAGGATGCCGGAGAAGGACGGCTGGGAAGTCCTGGTCGAACTGCGACGCCGCGGCGACACGCCGATCGTCATCATCACGGCGCTCGACCGCGAGATCGATCGCTTGCAAGGGCTGCGCTTCGGCGCCGACGACTACATCACGAAGCCGTTCAATCCGGCCGAGGTGGTCGCGCGCATCCGTGCGATCCTGCGTCGCGTCGAAACGGCCGCGTCGGGACGCTTCATCAAGGTCGGCAACCTTGAAATCGACACGCAAAGCTACCTGACCACGGTCCGCACGAACGCCGGAGAAACCGGCGTGTCGCTGACGCTGACCGAATTCCGGCTGCTCGCGCACCTGGCCGGCTCGCCGAACCGCGTGTTCACGCGCAGCGAACTGATCGACGCCTGCCTCGCCGACGTCGATGCGCTGGAGCGTACCGTCGACAGCCATATCAGCCGGTTGCGCAAGAAGCTCGAATGCGCGGGCGCGTCGGGGATGCCGGAGGTGATGCGCGGCGTCGGCTACCGGCTGCGCAGCACGCAGTGAACGCGCGTCATGGATCGCGGCGGCGTGTGGCGACGATCTTCGGTCTCCTGACGGTTGCTGTCGGGCTGACGATCGCCGATGCAGCGTTCGTCGCGTACGGCCTGATTCATGCGGTCTGGTTTCCCGCGACGAACGGCGCACTCGCGGCCGTGATTCGCGAGACACCGGACTACCTGGTACTCGCCGCGTTGCTGCTGGCCGGACTGGTCACGTCGGTCGTCGATCTGGTCAAACTGCTGCGCGCGCCGCGCACCCGTCGATGAACACGCGAGTCCTGTCACGTCGCGTATGGGAGCCATCCATGGGAACTCGAGAAGGTAGCCGATTATGGGAACCGGCTACCTTGAAGCGACGCCCGACGCGTTACGCGCGCCGCCGGTAAGTGCCCGGCGTGCTCCCGGTCCAGTGCCGGAACGCGCGATGGAACGCACTCGGATCGTCGAAGCCGATGTCGGCGCCGATCGCCGCGATCGTGTCGGGCGTGTCGGTCAGCCGCTGGATCGCGATGTCGCGCCGCAGTTCGTCCTTGAGCACCTGGAACGTCGTCCCTTCGGCAGCCAGGTGGCGGCTCAGCGTGCGCACCGAGCAATGCAGGTGCTCGGCCGCCTGGTCGATCGCCGGCAGGTCGGGCAACGCTTCCGACAGGTACTGCCGCACGCGATGGCACACCAGCTGTTCGCTGAACGATTCGAAGATCCAGTCGCCCGGTGCGCGCGCAAGGAACTTGCGCAGGTTGCGCTTGCTCTGCCGGATCGGCGCATCGAGGTAGTCCGCGCTGAAACGCATCAGCGTGCGCTCGCAATCGAATTGCACGGAACCGGTGAAGAAGTACAGGTGATCGACCGCATGGCGCGGCCGCGGGCACGCGAACTCGATCCGCAGCAGCGGGATCTTCTGCCCGATCAGCCAGGAGCACACGCCATGCACGAGCTTGAGCATCAGTTCCTGGCCGAGCGCGCCGATCGGGCCGATGGCGTCGTTCGGCCGCAGCAGCACCTGCGCGACGAGACCGTCGCGCTTCGATTCGACGAAGAAATCGTCGAGCAGGATATGGAAGAATTGCCCGAAACGATGCAGCGCCGTTTCGAGGTTGCGCGCATCGAGCAGGCTCAGGCACAGGTACTTCAGCGTGCCGCCGCGCAGCGGGCGCGAGAAGATGCCGGGCATCTCGTCGTCGAGGTCGATCGCGAGCGTGCGGTACAGCGTCGAGAACTGCTCCTCCGTCACGCGCGCATGCGGCTCGCCGAGCAGCTCGATCGGGATGCCGGCCCCGCGCAGGTAGCGCTCGACGATGTCGCGCTGCACGCCCGCGCTCGCGAGGAAGCCGTTGACGAGCGAGATCGGCACCGTCGCGCTCGGCGACGGCAGCGCACGCCCGGGCTGGGCGGAAAGTGAATCTGAACCGGTCATCGCGTCCCCGTCGATCGAACCGCTCGCATTGTACTTGAGCGGCCCGCACGGAGCCTTCCGGGCCCTCGGCGCGCCGGGTGCTGCGCGGCGCGCCGACGCCATCAGTCGGTGCGGCTGAGTTCCCGGCGCAGGATCTTGCCGACGGTCGACTTGGGCAGCCGGTCGACGAAGCGAACGAGCTTCGGCACCTTGTAGCCCGCGAGGCTCTGGCGGCAATGCGCGACGAGTTGTTCCTCCGTCACGTCGGCATCCTGCGCCAGCACCACGAACAGCTTCACGGCCTCGCCGGTACGCGCGTCCGGCACGCCGATGCAGGCGCATTCGGCGACGCCCGGCACCGCGGTAGCCACGGCTTCCACTTCGTTCGGGTACACGTTGAAGCCCGACACGATGATCATGTCCTTCTTGCGGTCGACGATCCGCAGGAAACCGGCTTCATCGAACACGCCGACGTCGCCGGTGCGGAAATAGCCGTCGGCCGTGAACGCGGCCGCGTTCGCGTCCGGTTTCCGCCAGTAGCCGCCCATCACCTGCGGCCCCTTCACGCAGATCTCGCCCGCGTCGCCGATCGCCACCTCGTTGTCCTGTTCGTCGAGCAGCTTCACGTCGGTCGACGGCAGCGGCACGCCGGTGGTGCCCGTGAACGCGTCGATCGACTGCGGGTTGAACGACACGACCGGCGACGTTTCCGACAGCCCGTAGCCCTCGCGGATGAAGTTGCCCGTCACCGCTTGCCAGCGCGACGAGATCACGTCGATCACGGCCGCGCCGCCGCCGGCCGACAGCTTCAGCCGCGACCAGTCGACTTCCGTCAGGCGCGGATGGCCGGCGAGCCCCGCGTACAGCGTGTTCACGCCGACGAACACCGTCGGCCGCGCGGCCTTCAGCACGTCGATGAAGCCGTCCATGTCGCGCGGGTTCGCAACCAGCCAGTTCTGCGCGCCGATCGCGAAGTAGGACAGGAAGTTCACCGTCAGCGCGAAGATGTGATACAGCGGGATCGCCGTGACGACGACCTCCTCGCCCGGCGCGCGCGCGGCCGGCACGATCGCCCCGAACTGCTCGATGTTCGCGACGAGGTTGCGGTGCGACAGCGCGGCGCCCTTCGACAGGCCGGTCGTGCCGCCGGTGTACTGCAGCAGCAGCAGGTCCGCGCCGCCGAGCGCGACCGGTTCGAGCGCGAGCGATTCCCCGGCGGCAATGGCATCCGCGAGCGGGATCGAACCGGGCGGCAGTGCGTCGCACGCGCCGGCCGGCGCATCGACGACGCCGAGATCGCCGCGCCCGACGCTCAGCACGGTGCGCACGCGCGTGCCGCCGACCACTTCGGCGAACGTGCCCATCGACCCGCCGCACACCACGGCGACTTCGACGCCCGCGTCATCGAGCTGATGCTCGAGTTCGCGCGCCGTATAGAGCGGGTTCACGTTGACCTGGATCGCGCCGATCTTCGCGACGGCGATGAAGACGACCGGAAACGCGAGCACGTTGGGCAGCATCACGGCCACGCGATCGCCCTTGCGGACGCCCGCGACCTGCTGCAGATACGCGGCCAGCGCGGTCGACAGGCGGTCGACGTCGGCATAGGTGAGCGTGCGGCCATACGAGTGGAACGCCGGCTTGTCGGCGAACCGGCGCATCGCGTCGTCCAGCAGCGCGCTGACGGAAGGAAACCGATCGGGATCGATCTCGGCGGGGATCGCGCCATATGACGCGGTCCAGTGTCTCTTGATCATGTAGGTATCCTTGTGCGGCCGGCGCGCAGGCTTCGCGCATCGCGGGAACCGCTCCCGGATCGATGCTGGCGCCGCTCGGTCGACACCCCGTGCCGCTTGGGCGCAGGTCGTCTCACGAAGGCCGACTATCGCCCGCCGGCCGTGCTTTGCAAATGATCGATGCGGCCGCAAAGATGATCGAAACGGACACGCAAGCAAGGTCATCGGAAGATCCTGCGCGACAAGACCGGTATCGCGGCCACGCTGGCCTTTCTGAACGAAGTCGCGTAGCCTCCGCGATTCTTCACTGCAAAAGCGCATCCCCTCGATCTTCTTGCCCTATGTTGACGCTATACAAGTACGCGCTCGGCCCGATCCTGCTGGCTCAGGCACGTTGGTTGCGCAGAACCGCGCTGCGCCTGCCCGAGGCCAACGGTCCCCGTAACGGGAGCGAGGGCGCGGACGATGGTTCGACGGCGCCCCTGCGCATCCTGGTGGTCGGCGATTCTTCGGCGGCGGGCGTGGGCGTGGACGAGCAGGAACAGGCACTGGCGCAGCCGGTTGCACGGCTCCTGGCACGCGCCACGGGCCGACGGGTCGAATGGCAACTGATCGCGAAGTCCGGCGTCAATACGGACGAGGCGTTGAAGCTGTCGATGAGCAGCACGATCGGGCCGGCCGACTACCTCGTCACGGCGCTCGGCACGAACGACGTCACGTCCCAGCGCAAGCCGGGGCAATTCCTCCGCGACTATATCGCGCTCGCGGATCATCTCGGACTGCGAACCGGCGCCGCCGGCATCGTCGTGACGGGATTGCCGCCGTTGCGCATCCTGCCGGCCGCACCGCATCCGCTGCGGTGGTACCTCGGCCGCTACGCCATTCGACTCGACCGGATCTTGCAGCGCTGGGTCGACCTCCATCCCGCGCGTCGTTACGTGTCGCTCGAGTGGGCCGCGAATCCCGCCGAGATGGCAATCGACCGCTACCATCCCGGACCGAATCAATATCGTCGATGGGCCGAACTCGTCACCGACAAAATTCTGACGTTGCTCGGCGAGACGGGCGCGCCCCTGCACACGGGAAAGTAGCCGACACCGGGCAAGACGGCGCGCCGGCGCCCTGCGCGGCAGACGGTGCGGCCCACGGGCGGCGGCCGGACTCAGGGTGAACCCCGTGGCGACCCGGCGCATTCGAGGGCAGAATCGCGTACCTGGAATCGGTATCGAATCGGACTCAGGACTCACCCATGCTGCGCGACGCGCCGTTGAAACCGGCCAAGACACGGCCCCCCGGCGATCGGTCGCCCGATGCCGCGCTGCCCGCCATGCTGCGCGAGAAGTGCTTCTCGCCGTCCAAGCTCGCGGTCCTGCTGCAGGTCGCGTCGGACCTGGGGCTCGACGCCGCTGCCGTGCTGGCGGGGACCGATCTCGATCCCGCCGCGGTCGCCGATCCGTTCACGCTCACGTCGTCCCGGCAGTTCCTGACCGCCGCGGGCAACGCGATCCGCGCCTACGGCAAGCCGGATCTCGGCGTGCGGGTCGGGCACCGGCTGCACGCGTCGAGCTACGGGATGTACGGCTACGCGATGCTGTGCTCGGAATCGATGGCCCACGCGTTCGACTCGGCCGTCAAATACCACCAGCTCGCGAACCGCATGCTCGAAATCAGCTGGGTCGTGCGGGACGATACGGTTTCGTGGCTGTTTCCCGATCGGGAAACCATGCCGCTGCCCTGTCTCGACGAGCCGCTGTACCGCTTCCTGATCGACATGCAGTTCGCGCTGCACGTGACGATCATCAAGGACGTGATGGGCGCGTGGTGCGTGCCGGCGCGTGCGCAGTTCACGCAGCCGGAGCCGCCGCACGCAGCCATGCTGTCCGACGCGCTCGAATGCCCGCTCGCGTTCGACCAGCCGCGCAACGTGCTCAGCTACCCGGCCGCGTGGCTCACGCGCGCACCGCAGCTCGCGAACCCGATCACCGCCGCGCAGGTGTCGTCGCACTGCGCGCGGCTGCTCGACGAACTGCGCACCCAGTCGGGCGTCACGCGCCGCGTCTACCAGGAACTCACGCGCATGCCGGGGCAGTTCCCGGACCTCGACGCGATCGCACGGACGCTGTGCATCACCGCGCGCACGCTGCGCCGCAAGCTCGAAGCCGAAGGCACGTCGTACAGTGAACTGCTGACGAGCGTGCGCAAGGCGCTGGCGATCGACTACCTGACCACGACCACGCTCAGCACCGAGGACATCGCATTGACGCTCGGCTTCAGCGACGCGGTGGGGTTCCGTCACGCGTTCAAGCGCTGGACCGGCAGGACGCCGAGCGACGTGCGGCGCAAGCGCGGCGGTTGAACGCGGGCATTGACGATGGTCAACGCCCGTCGCCGACAGCAGGCGCAGCCACCGCCAGCGCGAACTCGAACACCGCACCGCGCCCGGCCCGGTCGACCAGCCGGATACTGCTGCCGTTGAGCGCCAGCATCCGGTGCACGATCAGCAGCCCGAGCCCGCCGCTCGTCACCGCGCCGCCGCTCATCGGCCGCTGCGGCCGCTGGAACAGCCCTTCGCGCCGGGCCGCCGGAATCCCTTCCCCGGTATCGGCGACGGTCACGAGCACGCGGTCGCCGCGCGGCTCCAGCGCGACCTCGACCTCGCCGTGCGCAGGCGTATGCCGCAGCGCGTTGTCGAGCAGGTTGGTCAGCACGCGCTCGATCATCCCGAGATCGGCCGACACGACCGGCACCCGCGGCGGAATCCGCGCATGCAGCGCGACGCCGCGCGCCTGTGCGGTCAGCTCGAATTTCTGGAACACGTCCTGCACGAGATCGACGAGCGAGAACGGCTCGCGCTCGGCCTGCACGCCGCCCGATTCGAGCCGTGCGAGCTCGAACAGCGCCTGCGCGAGCCGGCCGACCTTCGCGCTCTGCGCGAGCGCGATCGACAGGTAGCGCCGCCGTTCGGGTTCGGCGAGCGTGTCGGACTTCAGCGACAGCGTCTCAAGGTAGCCATGCAGCGACGTGAGCGGCGTGCGCAGGTCGTGCGAGATGTTCGTGATCAGTTCGCGCCGCTGCTGGTCCTGGTGCGTCAGCGCGCGCCACTGGTCGCCGATCCGGTCGGCCATCTGCGCGAACGCGGATTCGAGCACGACGATGTCGTCGCCACGGCGGCCCGGCGGCGAACGCGGCACCGGCGGCTGCGTGTCGGGCGTGCCGTTCGCGTCGAAGCGGCGCATTGCATCCGTCAGCCGGCGCAGCGGGCGCGTGATGAAGCTGAACGCGGTGAGGCCCGCGAGCAGGCCGAGCAGCGCGACCAGCGCCATCGACCACAGTGTCGTGCGCAGTACGTTGCCGGCGTCGACGCGCGCGGCCAGCCGGTCGTGCGCCTCGCCGAGCAGCACCACGTAGATGTAGCCCGACGGCGGCTGCCCCGCGCGCTGCAGCGGCGCGGCGCTGAACACCTTGCGCGCGTCGGGGCTGCGCGGGTCGTCGCCGAGGATCGGCAGCGGCTCGCCCGCGATGAAGCGCTGCACGGGCGCGAGATCGACACGGTCGCGCTTCACGTGGCCGGGCGGCGCATCGTCGCCCTTGATGCGCCCCGCGTTGTCGAGCAGGTACACCTCGACGCTCGGGTTCACGCCCATCAACTGGCCGAACAGCGTGCGCACGGCATCCGGGCGCAGCCCGTTCGCATCCATCAGCGGCGCGCTGTGGGTCACGCTGTTGACGATATTGGCGGCCAGGTCGCGCGACAGCCCCTGCACGACCTCCTGCTCGCGCATGTCGTTCGCGCGGATCTGCAGCCACGCGGACGCGCCGGAGCACGCAAGCAGCAGCACCGAGAACACGAGCGACAGCCGCTGGGTGAGGGTGAGCTTCATCATGCGTCCCGCTGGCCCGGCGCGGCGAGCTTGTAGCCGCGGCCCCATACGGTGAGGATCCGCACGGGCTCGGCCGGATCGGCCTCGATCTTCGCGCGCAGCCGGTTGATGTGGGTATTGACCGTGTGTTCGTAGCCTTCGTGCTGGTAGCCCCACACGGCATTGAGCAGGTCCATCCGCGAGAACACCTTGCCCGGGTGCCGTGCGAAGAAATACAGCAGGTCGAATTCGCGCGGCGTGAGATCGATGCGCACGCCGTCCACGCTCGCCTCGCGCGCGATCGGGTCGATCGCCAGCCCCGCGACGTCGAGCGTGCCCGCGTCGATCCGCGAATCGCGCGCGAGCGCATCGACGCGTCGCAGCAGCGCCTTCACGCGCGCGACGAGTTCGAGCACCGAGAACGGCTTGGCCAGATAGTCGTCGGCGCCAAGCTCGAGGCCGAGGATCCGGTGCACCTCGCTCGACCGGGCGCTGGTGATGATGATCGGCGTGTAGCGCGTCATCGCGCGTGCGCGCCGGCAGATTTCGAGGCCGTCCACGCCCGGCAGCATCAGGTCGAGGATCAGCGCATCCCAGCCGCCCTGCTCGAGCAGGCGCAGGCCTTCGGCGCCGTCCGCGCTGTGCACGACCTCGTAGCGCTCGTCGCGCAGGTGCAGGCTCAGCACGTCGGCGATGTCGGCGTCGTCCTCGACGATCAGGATGCGTTTCGGTTGGTCCATGGCGGCGGGCGGCGGCACGTCGGTGCCGAGGTCGGGTATCGGTTCGGGCAAGCCCCGGTCCGGCTGGCCGGGTTCCGGGGGGACGAATCGCGGCAACGGGCCGCGCTGCCGCCATTGTGCAAAATTTTGCGGCGGGAAGTGATCACAATTAATTTATATTTCCCGTCGCCCGATGCCCGTCGCCCGCCGCCATGCGAAACGAACGCCGCATGACCGCCGGCCGCGCTTTGATGCGCGACGATGCTGCCGTCACGCGTGACGGCGCGCTCCGCATTCGCCGCAGAACAGGTCGTCGGCGGCCATCGGCTTGTGGCATTGCGCGCACGCCGTAGCGCCGTCCGCGGCAGGCGATTCCCCATCCGACGCCGGCAGCGAAGCTGCCCCCGCCGCGCTCGCCGTACCGGCGGCGTGCGAGTCGCGTGCTTTCGCGAGGTGATCGGCGGCGCGCTCGCGAGCCTGTTCGGCGTGGCGTTTCGCGTCCGCGACGTGCTGGCTCAGTTTCTCTTCGGTCGCGGAGAAATCGACGCCGCTGACCGTCTGCAGATAGATGAGGCACGTGCCGTTGACGAACGTCAGGAACGGAATCACGAGACCGATCGCGAACAGCAGGCCGTTGCCGAAGCCGTACGCACCCAGGTAGGCCATGCTGCGGTAGTCGAACCCGCCTCCTGCCGCATCCGCGCCAAGGCCGTAGGCGCCGGCGTGCCGGCCGAAGCCGCCCAGGCCGCCGAGCGTGCCCATCAGGCCGCCCAACGGGCTGGTGCCGGTTGCCGCCGAGATCGACGACGCGATCGCGGCGCCCGTGCCGAGAATGCCGAACACGATCGCGGACAGGACGCCGACGAGCAGCAGCAGCCCGAACATCCTGACGATCACGCTCAGCAGTTGACGGCGGCCGATCTGCAGCAGGCGCGCGGCGGTCTGCAGCGTCGAGTTGCCCTGCCAGATGGCGGGTGCCGCCAGCGGATAGCCGACGTACCCCATGCCGGCGAAGATCGCGCCCGTGAAGATCGCCGCGAGCGGATACGCGATCGCATACAGCAGCGGGCCGAGGCCCGGGATCTTGCAGACCAGGAACACGATCAGCAGCGCGAGCAGCAGCAGGACCCACCCGAGCGCGAGCAGCACGCCGATCCCGAGGAGGCGGTGGACGCTGAACGTCGCCTGCAGCAGCGCGTCGACGAATCCGACCGACTCACCCTGCGCATCGCGCATCAGTACGATACCGACCGCGGAATAGCCGATCAGCGAGACCGCAAGGGTCGCAATGATGAACAGCAGGCCGAGCACGGGGCTGTGACTGACTACCTGGATCGTGAGCATGCCCATCAGCATGCTGGCGACGAGCGCGAAAGCGCACATGGCGAGTGCGCGCCAGTTCGTGACGGCCTCGGCAGCGCGCAGCAGTCCGAACTTCCCCGACACGGGGGCTTGATCGAGCGTTGACATCGTTGAATCTCCTTGCAGGCGCGGGCCGGTCAGTGGGATGCGGGGGCGTCGAGCAGCGCGACGACGGTGATGCCGTCGACCTGCGCGAGCTGGATGCTGGATTGCCGGACCGAGCCCGGCTTGCCGTTCAGGTAGACCTGGCTTTTCAGCGTGTACGTGCCTTGCGGCGCACCCGACGGCAGTTTCAGCGTGAAACTGTTGTCGAATTCGCCGCTGCCCGGCGTCGCGTTGACGATCTTCTCGCCGCGCTTGAACTGCTCGCCCGACGGCGCGTAAACGGTCACGACTTCCTTGATTTCCTGGACGGGCTCGTTGGTGCCGGACACCGCGCGAATCTGCGAGGCCAGCTTGATCGGCTCGCCGGTCTTGACGGCGGAGCGCGGCGTCACGACCGTGTTGTAGGCATCGATCTTCGCGTAGGGCGGCAGGTTGTTGCGATTGTTCGCGCGATATTCGCGATCGACTTCGGCCGCCGTCTTCGTCTGCCGCGTCGCGACTTCGATCACGGCGCACGCGGCGAGTCCGGCAACCGCGCCGCCGATCGCGCCCTTGGTGCCGCCGATCAGCGCACCGACCAGCGCGCCGCCGGCGCCGAGCGCGGTACAACGCAGCACGGATTCAGACGAGATTCCGCCGGTCCCGTTCTGGGTGGCGCAGCCGCTGGCGAGCAAGGTGACCGCGCAGGCGGCGGCGAGGGTTTTCTGGATGGTCATGTCGGTATTCTCCGGCGCTTCATTCAAGTGTGCTGTTGTTGCGCAGTGCATCCATCTGCCGCGCCTTGGCCTTGCCGATGAGCGTCTTCGCCGGACGGTTGCCGGGCTCGATCGCAAGAACGCTTTCCGCTGTCGCAATGGCCTTGTCGTACTGGCCGCGCGACAGGTCGCCCTGCGCGCGCTTCAGCAGGCCGTCGACGGCGGGCGCGGCAGGGTTGGCCGCCGTGGACGGGCGGACGGGCGGTGTCGGACGCGGCTTGCCGCGCGCTGCTTCCGCAACGGCGGCGGGTGGGGTTGGCGCGGGCGTGTCGTCCTGCAGTTTCGCGAAGGGCGACGGCTGCTGCGCGTTCGCGGATGCGGGCGGCGCGTTCGACGCCGGTGGCATTACGGGTGCCGGAGCCGTCGCGACAGTCGTGACGACGGCCGCGCCCGACGCAGGCGAGGTCATGGCTGCGGCGGCCGTTTCGGTCGGTGCGGACGCCGGTGCGTCGGTCGGCATCGTCGCAACGACCGCGCCGGTGGTGACGGAACCCGGTTCCGCGAGGTCCGATGCGGCGTTGGTCGTGGTGGCCGGAACGGTGGATGAGGCGACCGGTTCCGGCGTTGCAGGTGGGCTCGCCTGGCGGCCGTGCCACCAGAATGCGCCGCCCGCGCAGGCAATGGCGACTGCGACGCCGGCTGCGATGACCTTGAGTTTGGCCGACGGATCGTCGGTCGTCGTCGCGGGCCGTGTGATCGGCCGGGGCACCACGCCGGACTCCGGGCGCTCGGGTTCGGCCGACGCCGACATGACATTGGCATCCGCCACGTCGCGAGGCGGGGCAGCCGTATCGACCACGCTTGTTGCGTCGTCGGCGAGTGCCGCTTCGGCATTCGCCGATGCGCCCGCAGGCGCGGCTTGCGCATCCGTGACGCTTGGCAAGACAGGCAGCGCAGCGATTGCGTCGTCGCGATGGTCTGCCGCTGTCATGTGCGCGGCGGTGGCTGCGGCGTCATGCGATTGCAGCGGTGCGCCGGCGCGACCCGATACCGTATCGGCGGTGTTCGCGACGTGCGCGATGTCTTTTTCCGTGGTGTTCGCCGCCAATGATTCGACGCCGGTTTGCGGTTTTTGAGCATCGACGGTGCCGTGTGCAGGCGCGTGAGCGGATTCCGCAGCCGCGTATGCGGGTTGCAGCGCCGGCTCGGCCGGCGGCGCGGGCACCTCGGCCTCGGTTGCGCCGGCGTCATTGGCCGATGCGACGGGCGTGCCGCACTTGTTGCAGAAACGCTGGTTCGGCGTCAGAACGGCGTGGCAGCTCCGACACGGTGCGCCGGCCGCTTCGGGCCGGACGGCCGCAACCGGCGTTCCGCATTGCTTGCAGAACTTGAGACCGCCGGGCAGATCGGCCCCGCAGTGGGTACACGCAGTCATAATTAAGTAATCCTCTTCTTTCGATCGATCGACGTGACGGCGCCGTGCGAGCATGCGCACGTGTGTCGGAATCGCGGGATGGCGGCGTACCGGCCGCGTGCTACGAAGGCGAGCGACGCGGAACGGGCCGTTCAGCGCGGGATATCAGTCGGAATCGGGGCGGCCGCGCGGGAAGGGTCGGTGTAGAGAAGAAGAAATCCGGCCGACGTGAATTGGCACGTACGGCCCAACGGATCCGGATGCCCCGGTATTGAATGGCGAGTTCAAGCTTTCCCCGTTTCAGTCGCCGGATCGAATCCGGCTGACTGTTTTCATTATTTAAATTGATCATACAAATGGTCTTCTGCAGCGGATATTACACTGAAATTACGAGGTTTTGCCATCCGTAAGGCGCGCGGCGCAGCGCGCATTCGCATGCAAACCTGATCGGATGCACCGTGTGCACTATCGCCGGCCTGAGGTGTATTCATCGCCGTGCGCCAGCTTGCGTTGACGCACACTGGAGCGTGTCCTGGCGTGCGCCCGCCATCGTCTTGCAACCGGCGAGAACGGCGGTGCCGCCCGTGAGAGGAGGCCCGGTTCCCTCACTTCGCATGCCGGGGTTCGGCACCCGCCGCCGCGGAAGCGGCGGAAGCCGCCGGCGGCACGCTCATGTACGCCGGCGCCGGCTTCGTCTTCTGCCGGACACCCGGTGGTGGCGCCGTCGGGCGCTGCGTCATGTCGGCCAGCATCTGCCCGCACGGCAACGGGCGACTGTGGCCCGGCTGCAGCAACGCGAGCAGGCTGGCGAGCGGATTCAGCAAGCCCAGCCCGACCGCCGCACCGCCACGCGCGATCAATGCGCCAGCCTTCACCCCGACGTGCGGTTGCTTGAAGGACCCGGTGACATACAGCGGCGAGCGGAGCGATATCACGCGGAATCCCTTGGTATGGGGACGGATCGTCAGATTCATGGTCTCGTCCCGCAGGTTCACGTTGCCGTCCATGCCGATCACCGCATCCTCGGTGTCGAGCGCGAATACGCGCGAGTCGAGCACGCCGTTGGTGGCCACGAAGTCGGCCACGCCGCAGTTGATCCTGACGTCACGTGTGCCGAACAGTTTCTCGTACACCACGTTTGCGACGTTCAGCCCCGCGGCTTCCATCAGCAAGAGACTCACCGTGCCATCGGTCACCAATGTCTTCACCTCGCCGTTGGCAGTCGCCGCGAGCGCCGCCGGCGAATTGCCGGTGGCCGATAACGCGGCATCGCCGTTGACCTCGCCGAGCGCCGTTTGCATCACCGGGAACGTCGGGAACAGTTGCTTGAGTTTCAGGTGCCGCGCCTGCAGCGAGAACCGCCCCTTGAGCGGCGTGCCGCTGCCGTCCAGGTGAATGTTCGAAGCAAGCGTACCGCCCGCGACGCCGAAGTTCAGCGGGTCGAGCGTCAGCACGCCGTCATGCATCACGATGTGGGTCGACAGGTCGGTGATCGGCAAGCTCGCGGTCTTGACGATGCGCCGCCCGGTCAACCGAACGTCGGCGTCGATCTTCTTCCAGCGGTCCGTGCGAAATGCCTCGACCGGCAACGCCTTGTTCGCGGGCTGCGCGACCGCGGCGCCCCGCCGCGCCTTGCTGGCATTCGTGTCGGCGCCGATGAGCGGCGCAAGGTCGGAGAACTGCAGCAGCCTGGACACCAGCGTACCGGACAAGAGCGGCCTCGGTTCGCGCGACACGTACACCAACGTGCCGCCGAGATCGCTGCCGCCGACGCGTCCCGTGAAGTCCTCGTACTTGAACACGTTGCCGGACGCCCGAAATTGGCCGATCAGTCGGCCGTCGGTCGCATAAGGCGAGGTTTCGGGTAGCGTGATGCCCGTGACGTCATACAGGTGGGCCATGCTCGTGCCCGCGAGCCACAGCCTGAGATCGACCGCGGCCAGGTGAGACGGATCCGTCAGCGTGCCGACGAGCGCCAGGTGCGTATCGCCAAAGCGCACATCGGCCTGAACCGGAAACGGGCGTTGCGTGCCCTGCACGTCCAGCAAATTGCCGATCTTCCCCGTGCCGGCGATATTGCCCTGCTTGTAGGTCCCCTTGACGGTCCAGCCAATCGTGTAAGTACCGACGCCGGGAGATGCGGCGGGCGCTGCGCCCGCCGATGCGCGCGTTGTCGCCGAGGCCGCTGCGACAGCCGCGGGTGGGTTCGACGCCACCGGTGAGCCGGATGCGGCCGGGGCGATGGCGGCGCCGGATGTCGTCGCGACGGCATGCGAAGCAGCGACCAATGCTTGCGAGGCCGCGGCCGATGCACGGGACGCCGCGTCGGCACCCGACGCGGGAACCACCGGTTGCACCGAACGGGAGTGCGCCTGGGCCGCGAGCTTTCTTTGACCTGCCGGCCCGACGGTCTGTGCCGATTCGTGGTGCGCCAGTGCCTCCTGCTGCTTCATCACCGCGCCGAACGGAATCGGCTGGCCGAGCGTGTCGATCACCGCGCTCAGATCGAATTGCTTTTGCTGGTCGTAGTAGCCGAGATGGCCTTGGGCGAACGCGATCTCATGCAGGTCGAGCGTCCATCGGCCCGGCTGCGCGGGCTGCTTGAGCTTGAACGTCCAGTTGGCTCGACCGTCCTTCAGGCGCTCGAGGTCGACGGATGGATTGACCAGGTCGATTGCCGGAATCACGATGCGGCGAGCCATCAGCGGCAGCGCCTCGACCTCGAAACTGATCGCGTCCAGCGTGACGAAATACTGCGTGCGCGCCCAATCGGGATTGGAGATCGTGACGTTGCGTGCGATGAACCGCGGCCATGGCACCCAGGCGCGCCAGCCCCGCTCGCTCACGGGCCGGCGCCACCCGACATGCAGATCGCCGTTGATGGCGAACTGCCGTCCGATCGCGTCCGACACCTTGTCATCGATCCAGGGCCGGGCTTGATTCCAGTCGAACGTCACGATGACGATCACCAGCGCGGCAAGCGCCAGGGTGACGATCACGGCAAGCCACGCGGCCGCCTTGCCGACGGTGTGGCCGATGTGCATTGCTCACTCCCCGAGTTTGCTGCACGGTATCGCGCAATTCGTGTTCCTGAATATACGTTGAACGGTGATGTCTGATGATATCGACCCGCAAGCGCGTTCGATCGGCCGGGCGCTCGCGCGCAGCGTCCCGCCGAGGGCGCTGGCCACCCACGACTTCATCGTGCGCGCGAAGGTGACGGCCTTCTCGCCGAAGCCCCTCTACCACGACAGGTTCGTCGCCGGCGACGACGGCAGCCTGACGGGTATCGCGCGCACTGCGCCGGACGCTCATGAGGCCAACGAACAGGTTCGCTTCGCGTGGCTCACCCGCCAGGACTGCAGCGCGAACCACCGGAAAGCGATGACGCTGCCGGCCGACGAACGCGATCTCGATTTCGTCGTGCACGTGGGCGACTACATCATGAAACGGTCAGGACCACTCGCCCTGGCCGCGCCCGCCGACGCACTGCGTGGCCGCACGCGAATGACCGTGCCCAGGGATTCAGTCGAGGTGCACGTCGAACACACGCAGGTTCCGATGCGCCGTCTTTTTTGAATGTACTCTGCGTTCCCGCACATTCGCGTGCGTGCCCCGGTTCGGTCATGCACAGCGTCTCTCCACGCGGTACCTCAGTGGAAATGTCCGCCGAAAAGCCCGAGCAATCCTATGACGATCAGGTAGATTGCGACGATGTAGTTCAGCAGGCGCGGTACCACCAGAATGAGAATTCCGGCGATCAGCGAGACCAATGGGCTCAGGTTCGTGAATGCGTACATGGCGTTGCCCTCTTGACAATAGATCGCGATATCGCTGAGTGAAGCGCCTCTCCTGAAACTGAAACGATGTCGCTTGAAAGTGCGTTTGCCGCCCATCGACATCCGGCTACTCGGCAGGAGGCATGCGCTTGACCCGAGTCATGTCGGTGGCGGATCTCCGGGCGCCAGGCAAACACGCAGCCGGCGGCCACGGGCCGTACTGCATCAGGTTGTGCTTCGTCGCTGCACGCGATTCCCCGCACCGGCGGAAGATTCTTTACCCGCGCAGGCAATCTGAACGACGGACACGTGTCGTGCAGCGTTCTCTTGCGGATCGGAGCGATTTCCGTGCCTGGCTCGGCGTGCGAGCGCCCGTGCAAATACCTCCAGGCGTTCGCGCGTCTCACGGCGCTTCGTCGTGCCGAAGCCGTCACGCGCCGCGGCGGCGGGACAGAATTGACAAGCGCTTGAAAAATCGTCCGCGGATCGCGTGCCGGTCGTTGCGCAGTCGCGCCGCCGCCCGTCAGGATTCCGGCGAAGGGTCGGCCGGCTCGCGATCGCGACCGGCGTCCTGCGGTTCCTCCCCGGCGGCGACCCGCTTCGCCATGTCGAGGTAGGTCTGGGCCATCGCGCGCAGTTCTTCCTCCGACGCGTCCTCGATCCCGATCAGCCGGTCGCTGGCCGCGTGCGTGACGGCGACGAGTTCGTCGAGCTTCAGGTGCATCGCGACACTGTCGCGATTCTGGTTGCGCTGCAGCAGAAACACCATCAGGAACGTGACGATCGTCGTCCCGGTATTGATGACGAGTTGCCATGCATCCGAATAGTGGAACAGCGGCCCGGTGACGAGCCACAGCAGCGTGACGGCCACGGCACTGCCGAATGCGATCGGCGAACCGGCCCACACGGTCACGTGCGACGCGAACCGTTCGAACGCGCGCGTGACGGGATGCCGGACCGCGACCGCCCGAGGGTCCGCCGAGGTCCGGTCGTGTGCGCCCGACCGGGCGCGGGATGGAGGGTTCGCTTCACGCATGGCCGCCTCGCGGAGAAGGATGTCGATCTCGGCGCACGCAATGGCACGGGCGCCACCGATCAACGAGCAGCTTGCGTGCCCGGTCGACCGGCCCGCGCGAGCGGCCCGAACGCCGGTCGCGCGGGGTTCGGGCATCAGGCAGCCGGCTGCCCGACCCGCCCCGACGATCGCCTTCCGGTAGCGACGGCCAACGGCGGTAGCGGCCCGCCCCCTGGCTACATCCGCCCCGCCAGATGAAACCGCGACGCCGGATGCCACAACTGCACCGACGTCGCGACCTGCCCGCCGACCCACGTGCGCCGCCGCAGCAGCAGGCACGGTTCGCCGATTTCCATCACGAGGTGCCGGCGCACCTGCGCATCGGGTTTTTGCGCGTAGATACGGAATTCCGCGCGCTGGATCGGCGCGAGCCGCACCATGTAGTGGTTCGGCGTCTCGACCGTGAAATCCTGCTCGAGGTAAGCGGGAAACAGCGCGGGATTGACGTAGCGATCCTCGAACTGGATCGGCTCGCCCTCCTCGCAATGCACGATGCGCGAATGAAATACCGGCCCCGTACGCAGCCCGAGCGCTTCGACCGCTTCGGGATCGTCGCTGCTTTCGATCGACACCACGCGCGCACTGTGCCGATGGCCGCGCTCGGCGATCTCGTCGGCGATGTTGCGGATCTCGAGCACCGTCGATTCGTAATGACGGCGCTCGACGAAGGTGCCGGCCCCCTGGATGCGGGTCAGCACGCGCTCGGCAGTCAGCTCGCGCAGCGCACGCGACACCGTCATCCGCGCCACGCCGAACTCCTTCACCAGTTCGGCCTCGGTCGGAATCGCGCCACCGGGCTTCCAGTCGCCGTTCGCGATCCGCTCGACCACGTAGCGCTTGATCTGCTGGTAGGCCGGCAGCGCGCGCGCCGGCACGTCGTCGCCCGGTGCGGCATCCGGCCGGGCAGCCGTGTATCGTTCCGCTTCGTTCATGCGCCCTCGATCGAATGAAGGTTGGATGACCTGCCCACCATCGCACCGCCGCTGCTTCACGCGAGCGACGGCGGTGCGCCCGCGACGATGGCCGCCGCGCTCGCGATGTCGTCCGCGAGCGGCCGGTCGTCGTGATACGCCGGCACGCGTTCGCGCACGTAACGCCACAGCGCGTCAGTCGGTGCCGCCGGCGACGCGCGGTTCTCCTGAAGATCGTACGCCTGCGCGGCGGCCAGCAACTCGATCGCGAGCACACGCGTGGTGTTCTCGATGATGTCGAGCGCCTTCAGCGCGGCCGGCGTCGCATGGCACAGGTGATCTTCCTGCAGGCCCGACGTGATGCCGCCGTCGAGGCTCGCGGGCGCGGCGAGCCGCTGGTTCTGCGCAACCAGCGCGACCGCGGTGTACTGCGCGATCATGAACCCGGAACACGTGCCGCCCGGCGTCGCGAGGAACGCCGGCAGCCCGCTCACGAGCGGATTGACGAGACGGTCGAGCCGCCGCTCGGCAATCGCCGCGACCTGCGCCATCGCGGCCGCGAGGCTGTCCATCGCGAGCGCAATGCCCGCGCCGACCGCATGCGCCTGTGAATGGACGGCCGGCGCGTCGCGCGTGCCCGCGACGATCGGATTGTCGGTGACGGACGCGAGCTCGCGGTCGACGACTTCCGCCGTGACCGCCAGCACGTCGCGGGCCGCACCGTGCACGTGCGGAATCGTGCGCAGGCTGAGCGGATCCTGCGTATGCCGCCCGTGCGCCGCGGCGAGCATCGCGCTGTCGGCAAGCATCGCGCGCAGGCGCGCGCCGACGTGCCCGATGCCCGGCGAAATGCGTAGCGCCAGCGACGCCGGATCGAACGCGGCGAGCTGGCCGCCGAGATTCTCGAAGCTCGTCGCCGCGATCCAGTCGGCCCAGTCGAGCAGCCGCTCCGCGCGCGCAAGCGCGAGCGCGGCGAGCCCGGTGACACACGGGGTGCCGTTGACGAGGCTCAGCCCCTCCTTCGCACCGAGCACCAGCGGCTCACGGCCAATGCGGCGCAGCGCCTCGTCGCCGCGCACGCGTTCGCCGCGGTGACGCGCATGGCCGTGGCCGATACAGACGAGCGCGACGTGCGCCATGTGGGTCAGGTAGCCGACCGAACCGTGCGCCGGCACTTCCGGCAGGCAATCGTGTTCGAGCAGCGCGACCAGCTGGTCGACGATGTCGGCGCGCACGCCCGAGTGCCCGTGCGCGTAGTTGTTGATCGCGGCGGCAATGATCGCGCGCGTTTCCGCCGCGCCGAGCGGTGCGCCGACGCCGACCGCATGGCTCATCAGGATGTTGCGCGACAACGCGCCCTGCTGCGCCGGCGACACGATCACGTCGCACAGCGCACCGACGCCCGTGTTGACGCCATACGCGCGAATGCCGCGCGCGACGATTTCATCGACGAGCTCGCGCGCCGCGACGACGCGTTCGCGCGCCTCGTCGGTCAACGCGAGCGGCGCGCCGGCCGCCACTGCCGCAATCTGCCGCCAGTCGAGCGGCCGTGCCGAACGGAATACGGTCATGGCTGCCTCAGTTCGCGGCGCGGTCATGATGGCTCGACACGAACTGGCGGAAGCGTTCGGAGCACTGGCCGCCGAACAGTTCGCCGGGCGTCCCGTCCGCATCGACCTCGCCCTGATGCAGGAACATCACGCGGTTCGACACATGCCGCGCGAAACCCATTTCGTGCGTGACGACCAGCATCGTGCGCCCTTCCTCTGCCAGCGAGCGCATCACGCGCAGCACCTCGCCGACCAGCTCCGGATCGAGCGCCGACGTCGGTTCGTCGAACAGCATCACCTTCGGATGCATCGCGAGCGCGCGTGCGATCGCGACCCGCTGCTGCTGGCCGCCCGACAGATGGGCCGGATAGTAGCCGCGCTTGTCCGCGAGGCCGACACGCGCGAGCAACGCCTCGGCCTCCTCGACCGCTTCCGCGCGGCTGCGCTTCTGCACGCGCAGCGGCCCTTCGACCAGGTTGTCGAGCACGGTCATGTGCGACCACAGGTTGAAGTTCTGGAACACCATCCCGAGCTGCGAGCGGATGCGATCGACCTGGCGCCGGTCGCCCGGATGCAGCTTGCCGTCGCGCGCGCGCTTCATCTTCAGTTCTTCGCCGGCGAGCGCGACCGTGCCGTCGTCGGGCGTTTCGAGCAGGTTCAGGCAGCGCAGGAAGGTACTCTTGCCCGATCCGCTCGCACCGAGGATCGAGATGACGTCGCCTTCGTGCGCATCGAGCGAGATGCCCTTCAGCACATGGTGATCGCCGAACGACTTGTGGATGTTCCTGACCGACAGGGCGACGGGAGCAGCTGTGTTCATCGAATTCTCCTGGAAGGAAGGACGCGGTCAGGATGCGACGCGGCGCGCATCGCGTGCGCCGGCCGCGGGCGGGCCGGACGGCTTCGGCGCGCGCAGGTGGCCCGACAGCCGCCATTCGAGCGCGCCGAGCAGGCGTACGACGACGAAGTTCAGGCCCAGGTAGATGAGGGCCGCGCACACGAACACCTCGGTGGTCCGGTAGGTTTGCTGGATGATCTGCTGCGCGACGCCCGTCACCTCCCACACGGTCACGAGGCTGGCGAGCGCGGTCGACTTGACCAGCAGCACGGCCTCGGTCGAATACGCGGGCAGGCACTGGCGCAGCGCGATCGGGCCGATCACGCGGCGCAGCAGCGCGAAGCCCGACAGGCCGATCGAATAGCCGGCCTCGATCTGCCCGACCGGCACGGCCATCAGCCCGCCGCGCAGGATCTCGGCCGTGTAGCCGGCGGTGCAGAGCGCGAGCGACAGCACCGCGCACACGTACGGCTCGCGCAGCAGCGGCCACATGAAGCTCTCGCGGATCACGCCGAACTGGCCGAGCCCGTAGTACACGAGAAACATCTGGATCAGCAGCGGCGAGCCGCGAAACACGAGGATGTATGCACGCGCAAAGCGGTTCGGCAGCCAGCGCGGCGACACGCGCATCGTGACGATCACGAGCGACAGCAGGCCGCCCAGCACGAGCGACGCGAAGAACAGGCCGAGCGTGGTCGGTACCGCCGCGAGCAGCTGGCGCAGCGTATCGAACAGGAAGTCGAAATCGAGTGACATGTGCGTGCTCCGTCAGTTGCGTGCGAAGTTGCGGCGGAACGACCGGCCGACGATCGCTTCGGCCCGGTTGAACACGCGGTTCGACAGCCCCGTCATGACCAGGTAGAGCGCGCCGCCCGCGACGAAGAACACGAAATACTGATGGGTCGAATTCGCCGCGATCTGGCTCGTGCGCAGCAGCTCGGCGAGCCCGGTGACCGAGATCAGCGCCGAATCCTTCAGACTCAGCTGCCACACGTTGCCGATGCCGGGCAGCGCGAAGCGCAGGACCTGCGGAATCAGGATGCGGCGCAACACCATGCCGCGCGGCATGCCGATCGCGCGCGCCGCTTCGAGCTCGCCTTTCGACACGGCGAGCACGGCCGCGCGATACACCTCGGCCTGGTACGCGCCGGAAATCATCCCCACCGCCAGCGCGCCGATCACGAACGGCGGCACGCCGATGAAGCCTTCCGCGCCGAACCACTGGCCGACGGCCGTGACGAGCGTCGAGCCGCCGAAATAGAACAGGTAGATGACCAGCAGCTCGGGTACGCCGCGAAACACCGTCGTGTACAGGTCGCCGAGCAGGCGGGCGCTGCGGTAGCGCGACAGCTTCGCGGCCGCGATACCCGCGCCGATCACCGCGCCGACCGCGAGCGCGGCAAGCGTCAGCGCAACCGTCATCAGCGCGGCGAGCAGCAGCACGCCGCCCCAGCCTTCGGTTCCGAAGCCCAGCATTTCAAGGATCGCCATGCGTGCCTCCCGGCAAGCGTTGATAGGATCGGCAGGATGTGCGCCGCCGCGCGCAGCTCATGCCGCTTGCGCGGCGGCGGCCGGACATGCGCTTACGGCGTGACGTCGGTCTTGAACCACTTGTCGGCGAGCTTCTTCACGGTGCCGTCCGCGAGCGCGGCGCCGATCGCCGTATCGAACTTCGTCTTCAGGTCGGCATCCTGCTTGCGGAACGCAAGCCCTTCGCCCGGCCCCCAGATCGGTCCGCCGAGCTTCGGGCCCGCGAGCACGATCGATGCGTTGTCCTTCTTCGCGTTGTTCGCCGCGTAGTACGTGACATCGTCGAACGATGCGTCGATACGGCCGGCGACGAGATCGAGATCGCGCTCGGGCGAGGTTTTGTACACGCGGATCGACGCGATGTCCTTGAAGCTGTCGTTGATGAACTTCGTATAGACGGTGCCCGACTGGATGCCGATCGTCTTGCCCTTCAGTTGCTTGCGCAGCGCGTCGACGGTGGGCTTGTCGGCGTTCGCGTCGCCCGACAGCTTGACGATCGGCGCGCCCGGCGCCGCCTTCGGCAGGATCTTCGTATCGGTGACGGCGAACGTCGCGGGCGTGGCCGCATAAGGACGCGAGAACAGCAGGATCTTCTCGCGCTCCGGCGTGATCGAAATCGCATCCATCAGGACATCGAACTTGCCGGCCTGCAGCCCCGGAATCATCCCGTCCCAGTCCTGCGCGACCATGTTGCACTGCACCTTGATACGCTCGCACACGTTGGCGAGCAGTTCGGGCTCGAAGCCGCCGAGCTTGCCGCCCGGCAGCGTGAGGTTCCACGGCGCGTAGCCGCCTTCGAGCGCCACCGTCACGGTCTTCCATTCCTTCGCCTGCGCCGGTGCCGAAAGCGTGGCCGCAGCCGCCGCGATGATGCCGATCGTCCTGACTGCCCACTTGATGCGCTTGCCGTTCACGAGATTTCTCCTTGCGTTGAAGTTCGTCATCCCCTCGGTCATGCAAGCCTCAGGAATTTGTCTATACAAGCATGCAAGAAGAAAAACGGAGCGACAAGCGTTGATCAAAAAAAACCGGGCAAACGCGGGAAATCCCCTAATAACAGGGGTTTTCCGTGCCTCTTCGCGGTGATTCGCGGCACGAATCTGGTGCATTCCGTATGATCTTTCTGTCAGGATGACTAGACAAATTCATGATTCGACTGTTTCGCTAAACACGCTAAATCGCCAGTCGAATGCCACGGTCATGCCTGCAAGCACATCGCTCGAAAAAGCGCATCGGCGGAATCGGGCATGCGGGCCGGCCGCATGCGCCGCCCGTCAGCGCCGCTTGGGCGCACGCCGGTCAAGCCGGCGCTACCCGCGAACCCGGCAACTGCGCGACGCGCATGCGCACGCCGTCACCACGCGGCAAACACGTCCTGCGCGATCCCGAAGCCCGTGCTCATCCCGGCGCCGCTCGTCACGACGACGACGCGCGTGGCGTCATCCGGCGCCTCGATCACGCAATCGGCATTGGGCGCCGACGGATAGCTACCGGTCCAGCGTTCGACGATGTCCAGTTCTGGTATATCGAGCGTCTCGTGCAGCAGGCGCAGGATCTGGGCGTCGATCTCCTGCGTCGCGAACGGCAGCGGTGCGGCGCCGTATTCATGCGAATCGCCCACCACAAGACTGCCGTCGGCGCTCTGCACCGCGATCAGGTGGATGCCGTAACCGAGGCACACCGGTTCCTCCGCCTTCAGGCGCGTGCGCAATGCGTCGGCGGCGGGCAGCGCCGCGAAACCCGAGTACCGCAGCAGGCTCAGGTCGCTCATCACCGCGGCGTGCAGCGCCACCGGGCGGCGCGGCCGCACGCGCAGCATCTGCAACTGGCACAGCCGGACTGCGTGCCGCGCGAACCAGTCGCCGTACAGGTGACGGCTGTCCGCATTGCCGCAGACGATCACGCGCTCCGCGTGCAGCACGCCACGCGACGTCCGCACGGTCGGCGTGCGCACCTCGTGCACCATCTCGCCGTAACGAAACCGCACGCCGAAGCGTTCCGCCAGCCACGACGCCAGCAACCCGATCGCGGTACGCGGCTCGATGCGCAGTTCATGCGGGCTGTGCAGCACGCCTTGCGCGCCGTCCAGCCGCAACGCCGGCGCCACGGCCGCCGCTTCGCCGGGCGTCATGACCCGGCAGCCGTCGGCCATGCCGGTCTGCATGAAGGCATCGATCAGCTGCATCGCCTCGGGGCGACGCGCAATCAGGTGCAGGCCCCGGTGGAGCACGTCGATACCGGCTTGCGGCGCGACGTCCGCCCAGACCTCGCGGCTCGCCCGCGCACGCCGCCAGCTGTGTTCGGCGTGCTGCCCGGTGACGGTGACGAAGCCGAAATTGCGGATCGACGCGCCCACGCATGTGGCATCGCGTTCGACCAGGCAGACGCTCAACCCCTTGAGGGCGGCCGTATAGGCATGCGCGAGTCCGACGATGCCGGCGCCGACGATGACCACGTCATAAGAATCTGCTGCTGCGATGGCATTCACGATTGCACGTTCCTTCTGTCGAGATGACACGCGCCGCTCGTTCTGGGCGGGCGTATCGGTTACCGCTTGCCGCCCCCGTGGGCAGATCCTCCGGGACCGGCGCCCGGTTTCGCACTATCGCGACGCGAGATGACATTCGAATGAAAAAACACAAAACAGCATGAATTGGCATATTTTGCCATTTCGACACGCGGTGAAATCCGCTTCGCCGGTCAGCGCATAGCGGCACGCATCGTCGAACGGCACGCCGCGCGGCCAGCGCCCAGACCATCCCGCCGACGAAGCTGTCTCCGGCACCCACCGTGCTGCACACCGTCGCGAGCCTGCCGGGCAGGCGCCGCGCGCGCCGAGCGTCACTGCAACGATGTCCGCCCGTCCTTGCGCGACGAGCTCGCCCGCCTTGTCGCATGCCGCCCCTTCGTCGAGCGGTTCGCCGGCCGGCGCGGTCGGTTCGCCGAGGCTGGGCGTCACGAAATGGACCCCGGCATCGAGCGCCGGGTTGCGCTCGATCAACGAAGCGGACGGGCAGGCCCTTACAGTGACTCATCCGTCGTCGCCGGGCCCCGCCATGGACGAGCAGCCGCTTTGCACCACCGTGTTCGCCGAGCGCTATGCGCAGCCCGGCGAAACGTCGCGCGCGGCCGTCTTCCAGCGTGTCGCCCGTGCACTGTCGCTCGCCGAGCCGCCCGCGCTGCGCGCGCGGACCGAGCGCATGTTCTTCCTGAACCTGCAGCGCGGCGCGATCGGCGCCGGCCGCATCATGGCGAATGCCGGCTCGAAGGCCGGCGGGACGATGATCAACTGCTTCGTCCACCCGCTCGCGGTTCCGTTGGACCTGCCGCTGCAAGGCGTCGATGCGGCGCTCGCGCAGGCGCTCGACGACGCCCGGCTCACGCTGCTGATGGGCGGCGGCATCGGCTACGACTTCTCGCCGGTGCCGCCCGCCGGCGCATACGAACGCCGCCTGTCGCCCGAACGCGGCGTATGTGCCGCGATCGACCGATTCGATGCGATGTGCCGCGCACTACCGTTCACCGGCCCGCGCCGCGGCGCGCAGATGGGCGTCCTGCGCTGCGATCATCCGGATCTGCTTGCGTTCGTCACGGCCAAGCGCGGGCGATCGCGCTGGCCGACCTTCAACCTGTCGGTCGGCATCACGGACGCGTTCATGGAAGCGGTCGAGCACGACCTGCCATGGGCGCTCGTCCATCACGCGCCGCGCCATGCAGCCGCCGTTGCGTCGCCCCGGCGGCCGGACGGGCGCTACCTTCATGCGACGGTTCCCGCTCGCAAGATGTGGCAAGCGATCGTCAACGCCGCGCGCGACAGCGCCGAACCCGGGCTGCTGTTCCTCGACACGATCCGCGACGCAAATCCAATGCGCGAGCACGAGCGGATCGACGCGACCAACCCGTGCGGCGAACAGCCGCTGCCGCCCTACGGCAGCTGCGTGCTCGGGCCGATCGACCTGTCGCGGTTCGTGCGCCATCCGTTCGGAATCGACGGCGCGCCATGCTTCGACTTCGCGACGCTTGCCGACGCGGTGCGCGTCCAGGTCCGCCTGCTCGACGATGTGCTCGACCTCACCGCGTGGCCGCTCGCCGCGCATGCACGTGAAGCGCAGCGGACGCGGCGCATCGGTGTCGGGGTGACGGGCCTGGGCGACGCGCTGACGATGCTGCGGCTGCGCTACGACAGCGTCGACGCGCGCGCCTGTGCGCGCAGCATCGCACTGACGATGCGCGAGCACGCGTTTGCCGCATCGGCCGCGCTGGCCGCCGAGCGCGGCGCGTTTCCCGCCTACGATCCGGACGCTTACCTGACCGGCCCCGCATACCGCACGCGGCTGCCGCTGAAGGTGCATCACGCGATCGCGCGGCACGGGCTGCGCAACAGCCATCTGCTGTCGTTCGCGCCGGCCGGCAGCGTGAGTCTCGCGTTCTGCGACAACTGCTCGAACGGCATCGAGCCGGCCGTCGGCTGGACGCAGCGCCGGATGGTCCGCACGGCCGACGGACAGGTGCACGCGTTCCGCGTGCAGAACCACGCTTACCGGCTCTTTCGCGCGCTGCATGGCGACGGCGTCGCGCTGCCGGACTACTTCGCCACCGCGGCCGAGATCGCGCCGGCCGATCACGTCGCGATGCTCGCGGTGCTCCAGCCCTGCGTCGATGCCGGCATCTCGAAGACCGTGACGACGGACAGCCAGTGTTCGCTGGCTCAGGTCGATGCGTTGTTCTTCGCGGCATGGCGCGAACGGCTCAAGGGCATCACGGTGTTTCGGCCCGATCCGCGGCTCGCGTCGGTCGTCACCGACGACACCGCGCAATTGCGCGACGGCGCGGTCTGCATCGGCTGTTGAGCGGCCCGATCGACGGCAGCCGGTCAGGCCGGCGCGGCCGTGGCCGTCGCCGGCTCCGCATCGGCGCGCGCAGGCCCCGGCGCACCGCCGCCATCGTCCGGCGGCGCGATGAGCGCCACCAGCGTGTCGTGATCGATCGACTCGTGCTGCAGCAGGCACCGCGCGATCCGTTCAAGCGCGTCGCGATGCGCGCCGAGCGTCGCCGCGACCCGCTCGTGCGCCTCTTCGAGCAACGCGCGCACTTCCTCGTCGATCAACTGCGCGGTGTGTTCGCTGCACCGGCCGTCGCCCGGCGTCCACACGCCGGGCGAACCGCCCTGCGCCGTCGCGTCGTCGAGCGTCGCCAGGCCGAGCTTCGCGCTCATCCCGTACTGCATGACCATGTGGCGCGCCAGCGCGGTCGCCCGTTCCAGATCGTTCTGTGCGCCGGTCGACACGTCGCCGAACGCGATTTCCTCGGCCACCCGGCCGCCGAGCAGCACGTCGAGCCGGTCGAGCAGCTCGCTCTTGCGCAGCACGTAGCGATCCTCGGTCGGCACCTGCTGCGTGTAGCCGAGCGCCGCGATGCCGCGCGGGATGATCGACACCTTCTTCACCGGATCGCAATGCACGCGGCTTTGCGCGACGAGCGCATGCCCCGCTTCGTGGTACGCGATGGTCCGCTTTTCCTCGTCGTTCATCACGCGGCTCTTGCGCTCCATGCCCGTCATCGCGCGATCGATCGCCTCGTCGAAGTCGGCCATGCCGATCGCCGGCTTGCCGAGTTCGGCCGCATGCAGCGCGGCCTCGTTGACGACGTTCGCGAGATCCGCGCCGACGAAGCCCGGCGTGCGCTGCGCGAGTTCGCCGAGATCGACGTCGGCCGCGAGCTTCACGTGCTTCACGTGCACGCCGAGGATCTGCCGCCGGCCATTCACGTCGGGCCGGTCGATCGCGATGTGGCGATCGAAGCGCCCGGGCCGCAGCAGCGCGGGATCGAGGATCTCGGGCCGGTTGGTCGCAGCCATGATGATCACGCCCGAATTGGCCTGGAAGCCGTCCATCTCGACGAGCAGCTGGTTGAGCGTCTGCTCGCGCTCGTCGTTGCCGGACATCAGGCCGACGCCGCGCGCCTTGCCGAGCGCATCGAGCTCGTCGATGAACACGATGCACGGCGCCTTCTGCTGCGCCTGCTCGAACAGGTCGCGCACGCGGGCCGCGCCGACGCCGACGAACATCTCGACGAACGCCGAGCCGCTGATCGTGAAGAACGGCACGGCCGCCTCGCCGGCCACCGCGCGTGCGAGCAACGTCTTGCCGGTGCCGGGCGCGCCGACGATCAGCACGCCCTTCGGGATCTTGCCGCCGAGCCGCTGGTAGCGCTCGGGGTTGCGCAGGAACGCGACGATCTGCTGCAGCTCGGCTTTCGCCTCGTCGATGCCGGCGATGTCGTCGAACGTGATGCCGGTTTCCTGCTGCACGTACACGCGCGCCCGGCTTTTGCCCATGCCGCTCAGGTCCCGGACCCCGCCCGGCCTGCGCATCATGAAGCTCCAGAACGTCACGAGGACGATCACCGGCAATAGCCAGCCGGCAAGCGTTTCGAGCCAGCCTGAATCCGGCGCGCCGCGATAGCGGATGCCGGCGGCCGTGAGGTCGCTGACGAGACGATCGTCGGCCACCCGGTTGGTCGTGAAGCGCCACGGCGGCCCCGCCTTCTTCACGGCGGCCGCGTCGGAGGCCGGCAGCGCCGCGCCGGCTTCCGGCATGCGCAGCGTGCCCGAGATCGACGACTGGCCGACGTCGAGATCGCCGACGAGCCGCGCGTCGACCAGCCGGTGAAAGTCGCTGTACGAAATCGACGTCGTTGCCGGCTGGGCCATCAGCAGCTGATACGCCACCAGCACGGCAAACGCGAACGGGATCAGCAGTCCGGAGTAATCGAATGTTTTTTTCATGGCGTCGATCCGGCACGGCGGGCGCGGGCCCGCTCATGCAACGTCAGGCAACGGTCAGCCGGTCGACAACCTCGCGCACGCCCCTGACCGATCCGGCCGCGCCGCAAGCGGCACGCCGTTCGGCGAGCGACGCGACCGTGCCCGTCAGCGTGACGATGCCGTCGTCGGCGGCGATCGAGATCCCCGCGGATTCGCGCTGCGCGCGCCGCGCGAGCGCTTCGGCGATCCGGGTGCCGACGTCCGGCACCGTAGGGTCGGCGCGCACGCGGATGCGATTCGCGACGCCGACGACGCCGATCATCCGGCTCACCATCGCTTCCGCCGCGCGGCTCTGGAACGCGTGATCCACTTCGCCGTCGAGCGTCACGCAGCCGTGATCGACCTCGACGCGAATCTTGCGATCGCGCAGCGCCTCCTGCCAGCCGAGCGCGAACGTGATCGCGATCGCCAGTTCCTGATCCGCGCACGCGTTCTCCGGCGGCGTGACGTTCAGTTCGAGCACCAGCGCGCGCGCATCCTCGACATGCAGCGCCGTTTTCTGCGCCTCGAGCTTCTGCGCCCAGCTGTCGACCGTGCCGCGCAGCGTCACGATCCGGTCGCGTACGTCGACGTCGATCCGGCGCGCATCGATCGCCGGATTCCAGAACAGCGCCTGCTCGACATCCTGCTTGAGTGCTGCATCGGACTTCATGTCGGTCTCCCGTCGGCCCGCGTGTCGATCGCGACACTTGCGATCGGTGACGGGCCGCACCGGATCCAGCATCGCGCAAGGCGGCGCCGGCGGCTTGACGAGGATCAAGCAACGGCGTGCCTCGGGCAGCCGCCGGCGGGCACGTTCAGGCCGTTTTTTCCGTTGATGCAGATCAACCGTGCGACGGAGCGGGACGCGATCATGACGCCAGACCCTGCGAAATCCGCCACGACCCGGCGCTTCGCATCCGTATGGCAGCCGGCGCCAGCCGCTTCCCGGGAGACCGTCATGAACCGAAAGCAGTATCGAATCGCGCTCGCGACGCTCAGCGTGTTCATCGCGCTCGCGTCGCTGGCCGGCATCATTCACGGGCTGCTGTTCGACGAACGCGTGTTCAGGTACTCGATCCTCACGCTGATCATGAGCATCCTCTCGTTCGTCGTCCTGCTGAATCTCGCCCCGGGCGATCGCCCGTGATACACGCGGCCCTGATGCATCGCCCATCATGAACGGCATCCTCCGCCTCGCGTTCAAGCTGCTCGTGAACGACAGCGCGAAGTTCACCGCGCTCACCGTCGGCATCACGTTCTCGGTGCTGCTGATGATCGAGATGACGTCGCTGTTCGCCGGCATCCTGAACAAGTCGTCGGCGTCCGTGATCAACATCGGTGCGAAGGTGTGGGTGATGGACCCGGCCGTGCAGACGATCGCGAACAGCATCGGCATGCCCGACTACGTGCTCGACGCGGTGCGCAGCATCGACGGCGTCAAGTATGCGGTGCCGCTCTACTCCGGCGCCGCGCTCGTGAAGCTGCGCTCCGGCACCTACCAGGCCGTGACGGTCGTCGGCCTCGACGACGCGAGCCTGCTCGGCCGCCCGACGATGCTGCAGGGCCGGATCGAGGACATCTACGCGGAGAACGGCTTCATCGCGATCCAGGATCCGGAGTTTCCGAAGCTCGAGAATCCGTCGGTCGGCACCGATTTCGAATTGAACGACCACCGCGGCGTGATCGTCGGCATCGCGAAGGTCGCGGCCAGCGGCCTGTTCGGCACGCCGACGCTCTATACCACCTATGCCCGTGCGATCCAGTACATTCCGTCGCCGCGCTTCACCACGTCGTACATCCTCGTCGAGCCGAAGTCGGATGCGGACATCGCGCACATCAAGGCCGTCGTGACAGCGCTCGGCTATCGCGCGTACACGCGCGACGAATTCATCGCTCAGATCGCGCATTTCTACAAGTATCAGACCGGCCTCGGCACCAACATCCTGCTGATGACGATCATAAGCTTCATCATCGGGCTGTCGATTTCCGGCCAGACCTTTTATGCGTTCATCCTCGAGAACCTGGACAAGTTCGGCGCGCTGAAGGCGATCGGCGCGAAAAGCCGCGAGCTCGTCGCGATGATCCTGTTCCAGGCGACGTTTACCGCGCTGACCGGCTACGGGCTCGGCGTTGGCCTGTGCGTGCTCCTGATCAGCCTCGCGAAGCTGCAGATTCCCGACTACGCGGCGCTCGTCACCTACGGCAACCTGGCGCTCGCGTTCGGCATGGTGGTCGTGATCGCGGCGATCTCGAGCTATCTCGGCGTGCGGCGCGTGCTGCGCATCGAGCCGTTCGACATCTTCCGGGGCTGACGATGGCGAAGGTCGCGATCGACGCACACGGCGTCAGCAAATGGTTCGGCGAAGGCGACGCGCGCACGCAGGCGCTGCGCGACGTGTCGATGCAGGCGAACTTCGGCGAGATGCTGCTGATCGTCGGGCCGTCCGGCAGCGGCAAGACGACGCTGCTCAGCGTGATCTCGGGCATCCTGCGGCCGGAATCCGGCTCGGTATCGATCGACGGCGTCGACCTGTGGGCGCAGCCGAACGACGCGATCGCGGATTTCCGGCTGAACCGGATCGGCTTCGTTTTTCAGGACTACCACCTGTTTCCGCGGCTCACGACGGCCGAGAATGTCGCGATCCCGCTGATCCTGAAGCGCCGCCCGTGGGACGACGCGATCAAGGAGGCGCTCGGCTATCTCGAGGTCGTCGGGCTCGCGAACCGCGCGCACCTGCCGCCCGTCAAGCTGTCCGGCGGCGAGCAGCAGCGCGTGGCGATCGCGCGCGCGATCGTCAGCCAGCCCGACCTGCTGATCCTCGACGAGCCGACCGCGTCGCTCGACGGCGACACGGGCCGCATGATCATCGACTTCGTCAAGCACAAGGTGCTGAGCGACACGCGCTGCATCGTGATCGTCACGCACGACGCGCGCATCTTCGAGTACGCGGATCGCATCCTGCGGATGGAAGACGGCAGGCTGAACGGCATCGAGCGCGGAGGTGCGCGATGAAACACCGGTTCGTGTTCGCGGCGGCCGTGCTCGGCCTGCTCGCCAGCCTCGTCGCCGCCTGGCTCTACAGCCGCCAGGAGCCGCCGCAGCCGCCGGTGTTCAAGCCGGCCGCCAATCCGTATGCGCGCGGCGTGTATGCGAACGGCATCGTCGAGAGCGAGCAGGCGGCCGGCGCGAACGTGAACGTCTACCCGGACGTGACGGGCGCGGTGACGCGCATCCTCGTGCACGACGGCGATCCGGTGAAGGCAGGCGATGCGCTGCTGACGATCGACGACTCGGTGCAGCGCGCCACCGCCGCGCAGCTCGCGGCGCAGGCCGATGCGGCCAACGCGCTGCTCGACGAGCTGAAGGCCCAGCCGCGCCGCGAAGTGCTCGACGTGGCGAGTGCGCAGGCGACGGCCGCGCAGGCCAGCCTGAAGCTCGCGCAGGACCAGTACGACAAGCAGCGGCGCGCGTACGACATCGACCCGAAGGCCGTGAGCCGCGATGCGCTCGACACGGCCGCGAACTCGGTACGTGTCGCGGCGGCCAACCTCGACGTCGTGACGCGGCAGTATCGCCTGACGAAAGCCGGCGCGTGGAGCTACGACGTGCGCAACCAGGAAGCACAGGCCATCGCGCTGCGGCGCGCGGCCGACGCGGCCGCCGCGCTGCTCGCCCGCTATACGCTGCGCGCGCCGGCCGACGGCACCGTGCTCGCGATGAACGCGGCCGTCGGCTCCTACCTGACTTCGCAGGGGCTCTACGACACCTACACGCAGGGCAACGCGCCCGTCGCGGTGCTCGGCACGCCGGTCGACCGCCTGCAGGTGCGCTGCTACATCGACGAAATCCTGATCCACCAGCTGCCCGACCTGCACGCGCTGAAGGCGCACATGTTCGTGCGCGGCACGTCGGTCGAGGCCGACCTCCAGTTCGTCCGCGTGCAGCCGTACGTGACGCCGAAGATCGAACTGTCCGACCAGCGCACCGAGCGCGTCGACGTGCGCGTGCTGCCGGTCATTTTCCGTATCGTCCCGAACAAGGCTGTCCGGCTGTTTCCCGGGCAGATCGTCGATGTGTACGTGGCCGGCAAATAATCGCCGCGCCCGCCGGATGCCGCGCGCGGCGGCCGCGCTCGCGGCCGTCGCGTCGCTGGCCGGATGCATGGTCGGGCCCGACTTCACGCGTCCGCCCACCCCGCACGTATCGCGCTTCGCCGCGACGGACGCCACGGCCGGCGCATGGACGGGCGGCGGGCAAACCCAGGCGCTGTCGGCCGCCGAGCCGCTCGCGCGCGACTGGTGGACGCGCTTCGGTAGCCGCGCGATCGACTCGACCGTCGGCGAGGCGCTGACCGGCAGCCCGACGCTCGATCTCGCCGAGGCGACGCTGCGGCGCAGCGAACATGCGCTGCAGGCCGGCGAAGGCGTCTTCTTTCCGCAGGCCGATGCGCAGGCCGGCGCGTCGCGCCAGCGCTATGCGCCGCTGCGCACCGGGCAGGCCCTGCCGGCATCGATCTTCAACCTGTACACGCTGTCGGCGACGGTCAGCTACACGCTCGACCTGTGGGGCGGCGAGCGGCGCCAGGTCGAGGCGCTGGCGGCCGGTGTCGACGCGCAGCGCCAGGCGCTCGCGGGCGCGTACCTGATGCTGACCGCCAACGTCGTCAACACGATGATCGCGCGCGCCGCGTATCGCGACGAAGCCGCGGCCACGCGCGAAATGATCGGCCTGCTCGACGAGCAAATCCGCCTGACGCGCGCGCAGGTGACGGCAGGCGCGGCGCCCTACGTCGCCGTGCTCACGCTGGAGTCGCAACGGGCGTCGCTCGAGGCGACGCTGCCCGCGCTCGATCAGAAGCGCGCACAGGCCGACGACCTGCTCGCGCTGCTCGCGGGCCGCTACCCCGTCGACTGGCAGACGCCCGACCTGTCGCTCGAGCGCATCGCGCTGCCGGCAAGCCTGCCGGATACCGCGCCGTCGTCGCTGGTGCGCCGCCGGCCGGACATCCTGCAGGCGGAAGCGCAGCTGCACGTGGCCAGCGCGCAGGTCGGCGTCGCGACGGCCGCGCTTTATCCGAATCTCACGCTGTCCGCGTCGGGCAGTTTCGACAGTATCGTCGCCGGCCAGTTGTTCGCGCCGGCCGGTCGTGCATGGAGCGTCGGCGCCGGGCTCACCGCGCCGCTCTTTCACGGCGGCACGCTGGTGAACGAGCGGCGCGCGGCGCAGGATGCGTACGACGAAGCCGACGCAACCTACCGGCAAGTGGTGCTGTCGGCGTTCTCGCAGGTCGCCGATACGTTGCGCGCGCTCGCGAACGACGCTGCGGCACTCGATGCACAGGCCCGCGCGATGGCCGCGGCCCGCGATGCGCTGACGCTCACGCAGGCCGGCTACGACGCAGGGATTACCGGCTATGTGCAGTTGCTGGTCGCCGACGTGCAATATCATCAGGCGCGCCTGGCGTGGCTGCAGGCGGTCGCGCAGCGGCTGCAGGACACGGTCGCGTTCTACGTCGCGCTCGGCGGCGGCTGGGGTGACGCGGGCTGATACGCGGCGGCACGGGCACGGGCGTCCGAAGTCAGCCCGTTCGCGTGTGCGTCGCAACGTCGGGCCGCTGCCACGGCGGCAGCTCGGCCCAGCCGAGCGGGCCGTAGACGGTGCCGCCGGCAGCCTCGATCGTCTCGACGAATTCGGCGAGCGTCGCCCCCGCCGGCACGGCCAGCTTCATCGCGTCGACGAATTCCTCGCTGCGCAGCCACGGCACCGCGCCGTCGTTGATCTGCTCGACGCTCCAGTCCTGCCCGTGCCGGCCGGCTTCGGGCGGCAGCAGCCGCGGCGCGTCGAACGCCACGCGCAGCAGTTGCGCGCGCGAATCGCTGTAAGGCGGTTGCGCGACGTCCTGGTAGGGCACGTCGGCCCAGCTTTGGCCGCATTGCAGGTCGAGCGGCAGGCAGGTGAACCACGCCCAGGGTGCGCGGACGAAGCACAGCCGGTAGCCGGTTCGCGCGCCGTCCAGATTGGCGATCAGCGTCATGATGAATTCGTCCCGAAAGCGTCGTGATCCCGCTGCGCATTGCGTACGCGACGTACGCGGAAAAGCGGGGGCACGACATCGCGTTCGCGTACACGTTCACTATCATGCCACCGGCCGGCCCGGGCGTTGACCGACGTCAAGCCGGCACGGCAACGGCCGGAGCGCAAACCTCGCCCGACCGGGGCACGGATACGACAATCCCTGATTTCCGTCAATCGCGTCACACGGATCCGCGCTGTAATCGATTCACTGCTCCGTCCACTCCCGTGAGGCGATCCATGAAACTGACTTTTCTCGGCGCGACCGAAACCGTGACCGGCTCGAAGTACCTGATCGAGCACGGCAACCGGCGCGTGCTGGTCGATTGCGGCCTGTTCCAGGGCACCAAGAACCTGCGGCTGCGCAACTGGAACCCGTTGCCGGTCGCGCCCGACACGCTCGACGTGGTCGTGCTCACGCACGCGCATATCGACCATACCGGCTATCTTCCGGTGCTGGCGCGCGAAGGGTTTCGCGGGCCGGTGTACTGCACGGCGGCCACGGCCGAACTCTGCGACATCATGCTGCGCGACAGCGCGCGGCTGCAGGAGGAAGAAGCCGAGTTCGCGAACCGCCACGGCTACTCGAAGCATCATCCGGCGCAGCCGCTCTACACGCTGGACGATGCGCAGCGCGCGCTGCACCTGCTGAAGCCCGTTGCGTTCGACGAATGCACGCCGCTCGGCGGCGGGCTGGCGTTCCGCCTGCTGCCGGCCGGGCACATTCTCGGCGCGGCGAGCGTCGTGATGCACTGGGATCACAAGGTGCTGGCCTTCTCGGGCGATCTCGGCCGCTATCACGACCCGATCATGCAGCCGCCGCTGGCGCCCGCGCACGCGGACTACCTGGTCGTCGAATCGACGTACGGCGACCGGCTGCATCCGGAATCGGACCCCGAGAACGAACTCGCCGCGCTGTTCGACAAGACCTTCGCGCGTGGCGGCGTCGTGGTGATGCCCTGCTTCACCGTCGGCCGCGCGCAGGAGATCCTGCACTACATCGCGCGCCTGAAGGCGTCGGGCCGGATGGCGCGCGTGCCGGTATTCGTCGACAGCCCGATGGCCACCGACGTGACCGAGATCTATCGCCACCATATTCTCGAACACCGGCTGACGCCATCCGAGGCGAACGCGCTCGGCCACGCGGCCACGATGATCCGCTCGGTCGAGCAGTCGAAGGCGATTGCCGACCATCAGGGCCCGATGGTCATCATCGCCGGCAGCGGGATGGCGACGGGCGGCCGCGTGCTGCACCACCTGAGCCGCTACGCGCCCGATGCGCGCAACACGATCGCGCTGGTCGGCTACCAGGCGGCCGGCACGCGCGGCGCGGCGCTGGCCGCGCACGAGCCGACCCTGAAGATTCACGGCGAGTACGTGCGCGTGCGCGCGCAGGTCGCGTCGATCACGGCGCTCTCCGCGCATGCCGACTACGAGGAGATTCTCCGCTGGCTCGGCACGATGCAGCGCGCGCCGGTGCGGACCTTCGTCACGCACGGCGAGCCGGCCGCGGCCGATGCGATGCGGCGACGGATCGCGGAGCGGCTCCACTGGCCGTGCGAGGTGCCGGTGTACGCGCAGCGCGTCGATCTCGATGCGGTCGAATCCGGCGACACGCGCGAGCCGGCCGCGCTGTCCTCCTGACGGCGTGACCCGCCGGACGTGGCGGGAACCGGGCGTCGCACATCGGTTCCCGCCACGCGCCCCGGCCATCAGCCGACTTCGATGATGACCTTCAGCGCCTGCGTCTGCGCCGCGCGGCCGAACGTGTCGTACGCGCGCTCGACGTCGTCGAGCGAGAACCGGTGCGTGATCAGGCGTTTCGGATCGAGGCGCCCGGCGCGCACGGTCTTCAGCAGCATCGGCGTGCTGACCGTATCGACGAGCCGGGTCGTGATCGAGATGTTGCGATCCCACAGCTTCTCGAGGTGCAGGTCGGCCTTGACCCCGTGCACGCCGACGTTCGCGACCACGCCGCCCGGCGCCACCAGCGACGTGCACATCTCGAACGTCGCCGGAATCCCGACCGCCTCGATCGCGCAATCCACGCCGACGCCGCCGGTCAGCTTCATCGCTTCCGCCACCGGGTCCCCGCTGCGGCCGTCCAGGCAATCGGTCGCGCCGAAGCGCCGCGCGACCTCCAGCCGGTTGCTGTCCGGATCGATCATGATGATCTGCGCGGGCGAGTAGAACTGCGCGGTCAGCAGTGCCGCCAGCCCGATCGGGCCCGCGCCGACGATCGCGACCGAGCAACCCGGCTGCACCTTGCCGTTCAGCACGCCGCATTCGAACCCGGTCGGCAGGATGTCGGACAGCATCACGAGCGCCTCCTCGTCCGCGCCCGGCGGAATCCGGTACAGGCTCGTCTGCGCATGCGGAATGCGCACGTACTCGGCCTGCGTGCCGTCGATCCGGTTTCCGAGGATCCAGCCGCCGGTCTCGCAGTGCGAATACAGGCCGCGCCGGCAATATTCGCAGCGGCCGCACGACGAGATGCAGGAAATCAGCACGTGATCGCCCGGCTTCAGCGCGTCGACGGCGGCGCCGACCTGTTCGACGATCCCGACCCCTTCGTGGCCGAGAATGCGGCCGGGCTCACAGGTCGGCACGTCGCCCTTGAGGATGTGCAGGTCGGTGCCGCAGATCGTCGTGCGCGTCACGCGCACGAGCGCGTCGGTCGGCGACTGCAGTTCCGGCCTGGGCCGTTCCTCGAGCGCCTTGTGCCCGGGCCCGTGGTAGACGAGTGCTTTCATTGCGGTTCCTCCATCGAAAGAAAGGGTGGCAGGTTCGTTCATCAGGACTGCGGCGCATCGCGCACCGGCGCCAGCACCATCGCGAGCGCGCAGGACGCGACCCGGACGGCCGCGCCGTCGGCGCGGCTCGTCAGCACGATCGGCACGCGCGCGCCCACGACGATGCCGGCGCTGACGGCGCCGCCCAGGTATTCGAGCTGCTTCGCGAGCAGGTTGCCCGCTTCGATATCGGGCACGACCAGGATATCGGCGCGGCCGGCGACCGGCGAATCGATCCCCTTGTCGTGCGCCGCCCGCAGCGAGATCGCGTTGTCGAACGCGAGCGGGCCGTCGACGATCGCGCCCGTGAGCTGGCCGCGTTCGGCCATCTTCGCGAGCGCCGCCGCGTCGAGCGTCGAGCGCATCGCCGGATTGACGGTCTCGACCGCGCACAGCACGGCCACGCGCGGGCACGCCACGCCCAGCGCATGCGCGACGTCGATCGCGTTCTGCGTGATGGCCGCCTTCTGCGCGAGGTCCGGCGCGATGTTCACCGCCGCGTCGGTCAGGATGAACGGCCGCGGATACGCCGGCGTCTCGATCAGGAAACAGTGGGACATGCGCTTGTCCGTGCGCAGCCCCGATTCGGCGGCGACGACGGCGCCCATCAGCTCGTCCGTATGCAGGCTGCCCTTCATCAGCGCGCCGGCGCGGCCGGCCGCCGCGAGTTCGACCGCGCGGGCCGCCGCCGCATGGCTGTGCGGCACGTCCTCGATCGTCCAGCGCGAAAGGTCGACGCCCGCGTCGTGCGCGACCCGCAGCACCTTGGCGCGCGGCGCGACGATCAACGGCTCGACCGCGGCCCCCAGCGGCGACGCGCCGAGTTCGGCCAGCGCGACGAGACTGGTTGCGTCGCACGGACGCACGACGGCCACGACCAGCGGCGGCGCGTGGCATGCGCGCGCGATCAGCCCGGGCAATGCGCCATCCGCGCGCGGCAGCAGGCCGGGCAGGCACGCGCCGCCGCCCGCATCCGGATGCCGGTGCCCGTTCATGTCTCGAGCACGTAGGCGCCGGGCGCCGCGGCGAGCCCGGCGGCCGGCGTGCGGGCCGGCACGTCGCCCGACGAGCGCGCGCGCAGCCAGTCGCGCCAGCAGGTCCACCACGATCCGTCGACCGCGGGCGTGTCGTGCACGAATTCGCGCGGGCTGCGATACGGCGCGCCGGGTTCGCGGGTCGCGCAGCGGTAGTGGCGGCCCGGATGGCCGGGTTCCGACACGATGCCCGCGTTGTGGCCGCCCGCCGTCAACACGAAGGTCAATGCATGGTGCGTCAGCAGATGGAGCTTGTAGACGGAACGCCACGGCGATACGTGATCGCGCTCGGTGCCGACCACGAACGTCGGCACGTCGAGATCCGACAGCGCGATCGGCCGCCCGTCGACGCGGTAGCGGCCTGCCGCGAGATCATTGTCGAGGAACAGCCGGGTCAGGTATTCGGAATGCATCCGGTACGGCATGCGCGTGGTGTCCGCATTCCACGACATCAGGTCGTTCGGCTTCGTGCGCCGGCCGAGCAGGTATTCGCTCATCATCCGCGACCAGATCAGGTCGCGCGCGTTCAGCAGTTCGAACGCGGCGGACATCTGCGCGCCGTCCAGGTAGCCCTGCCGCCACATCAGCGCATCGAGTGCGGACAGTTCGCTCGCGTCGATGAACAGGCCGAGTTCGCCGGGTTCGCTGAAATCGGTCTCGGCCGCGAGCAACGTGACGGATCGCAGCGCCTCGTGTTGCCGCCCGTCGCGCGCGAGCGCCGCCGCGCCGATCGCCAGCAGCGTGCCGCCGAGGCAATAGCCGGCCGCGTGGACCGCTTCGCCGCAGATCGACCGGACCGCGTCGAGCGCCGCCAGGCACCCGTCGCGCAGGTAATCGTCGAGCCCGAGATCGCGCGCTTCCGCGCCCGGATTGCGCCACGACACCGCAAACACGGTGTAGCCCGCATCGACCAGGAAACGGATCAGCGAATCGTGCGGCTGCAGGTCGAGGATGTAGTACTTCATGATCCACGACGGCACGACCAGGATCGGCTCGCGCGCGACGCGCGGCGTCGTCGGGTCGTATTGCAGCAGCTCGCACAACGCGTTGCGCCACACGACCCGGCCCGGCGTGACGGCCACGTCGCGCCCGGGCAGGTACGCCCGCACGTCGCGGCCGCGCTGGCCGCCGGCGCGATCGAGCCACGCGTTCGCATCGTCGAGCCAGTGCCGTGCGCCCGCCGCGAGGTTCGCGCCGCCGCTGCGCATCGTCGCGTCGAGCGCGACCGGATTGGTCGCCAGGAAGTTGCCGGGCGAGCACGCGTCGAGCCATTGACGCGCGACGAAACCGACCAGCTCCTCATGGTGCCGTTCGACACCCGGCACGCCGCGCGTCGCGTCGCGCCACCAGCGCTGGACCGACAGGAAGGCGTCGCGATACGCGCAAAACGGCCAGCTCGACCACACCGGCGCGGCGAAACGCGGATCGGCGCCCCCCGCATGCACGGCCAGGCCGTCCGCGCCGGCGTCGTCCGCCGCGGCTTGCTCCGCCGCCGCGGGCGCGGGCGCCAGCCACGCCTGCGTCGCGAGTTCGAAGCACTTGCCCGGCGACACCACCAGATGCGCGCCCCAATCGAGCATGGCCAGCGCCAGCGACACGGGCGACAGCCCGAAGGTCATCGCGGCAACGTTCGCATGCGCGGCGCGGTTCCATCGTTCGGCGGGCGTCGCCTCGGTTGCCGCGCCTTCGCAGGCGCCGGTCTTGCGCCCGTCCCGATCCGGCGGCGGCCTCGAATCGCCCGGAAGCGGCGCACGGATGACGGACGCTTTCATCGCATGTACATGCCGCCGTTGACGTCGAATTCCGCACCGGTCGCGAAGGCGCCCGCATCGGAACAGAGGAAGGCGACGAGCGCGGCGATTTCGTCGGGATCGCCGAGGCGGCCGGCCGGAATCTGCGGCAGGATCTTCGTGTCGAGCACCTCCTTCGGCACCGACTCGAGCATCGCGGTGGCGAGATACCCGGGCGCCACGGTGTTGACCGTGATGCCGTGCCGCGCGAGCTCGAGCGCCAGCGACTTCGTGAAGCCGTGGATGCCGGCTTTCGCGGCCGCGTAGTTCGCCTGCCCGTACGCCCCGCGCTCCCCGTTCACGGACCCGATGTTCACGATCCGCCCGAAGCCGGCGTCGATCATGCCGGGCACGAACGGCTTCGTCATGTTGAACAGGCCGTCGAGATTGGTGCGCAGCACCGCGTCCCACATGCTCTTGGTCATCTTCACGAAGGTGGCGTCGTGCGTGATGCCGGCGTTGTTGACGAGCACGTCGACGCGCCCGAATTCGGCCAGCACGCGTGCCGCGCAGTGCTGGCACGAGTCGTAGTCGGCCACGTCGACCTCGTACGCACGAAACGTGCGGCCCGCCTCGCGTTCTTGCGTGAGCCACGTCGCGACGTGGTCGTTGCGTTCGGTGTGCGACACCGCCACGGTCATGCCGGCGTCGTGCAGGCGGCGGCTGATCGCGGCGCCGAGGCCGCCCATCCCGCCGGTGACGAATGCAACGCGCTCAGCGGACATGATCGTGCTCCTGCGTGGCGTGGCTGCCATCGAGACGCCGGACGGCCGCGGCCTCGTCGCCCGCATCGACGGCTTCCGTGATGCCGAGCTCGAACGCGGCCATCCAGTCGCGCCACGGCATGCTCGCCTCGTTGACCACGGCCAGCCGCCCGAGATCGGGCCACCAGTCGGTCTGGCAGCGCGCCAGCGTGCCGGCGCCGTAATCGCGCAGCCACGTGCGCCAGGCGCTCGCGCTCTCGAACTGCCCGCGCATGCACAGCTCGGTGGCGTCCTGCCAGATCGCGACGGTGGCGATCGTGTAGTCGCGCGTCACCTGCCGCGCCGCTTCGCCGAAGGACGTCCATTCGTTCGTCGCCGTGAGCGCCTGCTGCAGGTCGCGCACCGCGTCGCGGTCGCGCTCGATACGCCGCCCGGCCAGCGCGAGCCATTCATGCTGCCAGCCGCGGTTCAGCGCGGCCATGCGCAAGGCAAGATCGCAGCCCGCGCGGCAAGCGTCGTTCGGTGTCGTCAAAGCGTGGGGGCTCATCGTCTTCCCTCCTTCGATCCGGTCAATGGGTTGGCATCCGTGTCATGCCGCCTGCCCGGCATCGGCATCGCGACCGCTTCACTGTGCGACCGGTGCGCATGGCGCCCGTTGATCTGAGTCAAGCACGCGGAAACCCTGCTTCGTAGACTGGATTGCACTGGCGGATCATCCGTCGATGGAGCGATTCCGATGAGCTACAAAAGCCTAGTCGTGCATCTCGACACGAGCGACCGCGCGCATTCGCGTCTCGAGTTCGCGTTGCGTCTCGCCCGGCGCTTCGGTGCGCATCTCACCGGGCTGTTCGCGGTCTACACGCCGGAGCCGCATTCGTTCTACGTGATGGCCGGCTCCGCCGACTATTTCCGCGAACACCGCGAACAGCGCGACGAACGGCTCGCCGCGCTGGAGCGCCTGTTCCATGCGGAGGCTGCCCGCGCGAAAGTGCCGGCAGCCTGGGTTCGTGCAGACGAACGCGCGAATGCCGCCGTGCCGCGCGCCGCCCGTCTTGCCGACCTCGTGATTGCAGGCCAGAGCGACCCGAACGATCCCGAAACCTACATCGACGACCAGTTCGCGGAGAACCTCGTCCTGTCCGCCGGCCGCCCGGTGCTGTTCTGGCCGTACACCGGAGAATTCCCGTCGATCGGCGAACGGGTGTTCGTCGCGTGGGACGGCAGCCGCGAAGCCGCCCGTGCCGCACACGACGCGCTGCCCTTCCTCGAGCATGCGAAGCGCACGACCGTCGTCGCCGTGGTCGACGGCAATTCCGAAGCGGCGACCACGCGCATTCCGGCCGCCGATGCCGCGTTGATGCTGGCGCGCCATGCGCGCGACGTGAACGTGCTCGACATCGATACCGGCACCGGCGCGTCGATCGGCGACACGCTGCTGTCGCGCGCGTACGAAACGGGTTCGGACCTGCTCGTGATGGGCGCGTACGGCCATCCGCGCTGGCGCGAGCTGGTGATGGGCGGCGCCACCCGCACGGTGCTCGCGTCGATGACGCTCCCGGTGCTGATGTCGCACTGAGCCGGCCGATGCGCACGCTCGCGCTGCTCGCCGTCAATGCCGGTTCGTCGAGCGTCAAGTTCGCGGTCTTCGCGTATCCGCCGCACGGCGATCCCGCGCGGCGGCCGCTGCACGAGGGGGAAGCGGCCGCAACCGGCAACGGCGTGTCGATCCGCTTCGACGCCGCCCCGGGCGGCACGCTGCCGCTGCACGCGGGCGATCCGTTCCGCGCCGTGCTCGCGCAGATCGCGATGTGGATCCGCGTGCAACTGCCGCATGTCGCGCTGGGCGCGATCGCCCATCGTGTCGTGCACGGCGGCGCCCGGTATGCCGACCCGATCGTCGTCGACGACGCGGTGCTCGACGCGCTTCGCACGCTGACGCCGCTCGCGCCGCTGCATCAACCGCACAGCCTCGATGCGATCGACGTGCTGCGCGACGCGTTTCCCGACGTGCCGCAGGTCGCCGTGTTCGATACCGCGTTTCATCGCACGCTACCGCGCGCCGAGCAATTGCTGCCGTTGCCGCATGCATGGTTCGACCAGGGGGTGCGTCGCTACGGGTTCCATGGTCTGTCGTACGAATACCTGGCCATCGCGCTCGACGAGCGGTTCGGCGCGCGTGCGCACGGCCGCGTGATCGCCGCCCATCTCGGCAGCGGCGCCAGCCTGTGCGCGATGCGCGACTGCCGCAGCGTTGCGACGACCATGGGCTTCTCGGCGCTCGACGGGCTGATGATGAGCACGCGCTGCGGCACGCTCGACCCCGGCGTCGTCCTGCACCTGCTCGAGATCGGCAAGCTGTCCGGCGATGCGCTGGGCCATCTGCTGTATCACGAGTCGGGCCTCAAGGGCGTGTCGGGCGCGTCCGGCGATCCGCGTGTGCTGCTGGCGTGCGAAGCCGCCGGCGACGCATTGGCCGGCGATGCGCTGACACTCTACGTCCACCGCATCGTGCGCGAAGCCGGCGCGCTCATCGCGCTGCTGGGCGGCCTCGACATGCTGGTCTTCACCGCCGGCATCGGCGAGCACTCGGCCGTGTTGCGTGAGCGAATCTGCGCATCGCTCGGCTGGCTCGGCGTCGACATCGATGCGCGCGCGAACGCGGACCACGCGCAGGTCGTGTCGTCCGCGTCGAGCGCGGTCACGGTGGTCGTCGAGCCGACCAACGAAGCGTGGATCGCCGCGCGCGCCGCGATCGGCGTGCTGCGCGGCAACCGCGACGCTTGATCCAGATCAGCGCGATCGGCGCGCGCGCGCCGATGATGATTTCATCCACCTCCGTTCAAGGGAAACGCCATGTACTCGAACATTCTGGTTGCGCTCGACGGCAGCGACACGTCGTCCCGTGCACTCGACGCCGCGCTGGGCCTCGCGTCGGAAACGGGTGCGCGGCTGACCCCCGTCTACGTCGTCGATTTCCTGGTGCCCGCCTACGACATGGTCGGATACGATCCGTCGATCCTGATCGATGCGTTCCGGGAAGAAGGGCTGCGCGTCACCGACGACGCAGCGCGCCGCATGAAGGCGCGCGACGTGGCCGGCACGCCGCGGATCACCGACGTCGATCCGGCGGGCGAAGACATCCCGCACCGGATCGTCAGTCTTGCCAATGAAATCGAGGCCGACCTGATCGTGATGGGCACGCATGGACGGCGCGGCGCCCAGCGCCTGTTCCTCGGCAGCGTGGCCGAGCGCGTGCTGCGTCTGGCCACGTGCCCGGTGCTGATGATTCCCGCGAGCTGCCCGTCCGGCAAACCCGCCGAGACCGTCGCGGCATCAACCGAAAAGGAGCCGTCATGAGCTACAAGACCCTGCTTGTCCACCTCGACGACAGCGAACGCTGCGCGACGCGCGTCGACCTCGCGCTCGAACTGGCGGGACGCTGGAACGCGCATTTGATCGGCCTCTACGTGGTCTGCCAGGATCTCTTCGAGCCGTTGCGGCGGCCCGACGAGCCGCTCAAGCTGGCCGTCTACGAGCGGCTGTGCGAACAGCGGCGCAAGGAAGCCGAGGAGAGATTCCTGACGGCAGCCGAGCGCGCGGGACGCAGCGTCGAATGGCAGGCGCCGGCCGGCGACGCGACGACAGTCGCCATCCTGCACGCACGTCACGCCGATCTGCTGGTGCTCGGCCAGGAAGACCCCGACGATCGCATGACCTACGTGGCGCGCCATTTCATCGAGGATCTCGTGATGGGCAGCGGCCGTCCGGCGCTCGTCGTGCCCTATGCGGGCGACGTGCGAACGATCGGCGAGAACGTGCTGATCGGCTGGGACGGCGGGCGCGAAGCCGCCCGCGCGATGGCCGATGCGCTGCCGCTGCTCGCCCGCGCGCGCTTCGTCAACGTCGAGACGGTCGTGCGCGGTCAACCCGACCCGGACCAGACGCCGGCGGGCGTCGACGTCGCCGCGTATCTCGAGCGGCACGGCGTTCGCGCGTCGTTCTCGACGACGCCGCGCGACCGGTCGGTCGGCGTGGGCGCGACGCTGCTGAACCGGGCGACCGACCTGCATGCGGATCTGCTCGTGATGGGCCTGTACAGCCATGCGCGCATGCACGAACGCGTGCTGGGCGGCGCGACGCGCACCATCCTCGAGACGATGACGGTGCCGGTGCTGCTGTCGCACTGACGCCGCACGCATGACGACGGGGCAGCCGCGGGCGGCTGCCCTCTGCGGTCACAGCACGGCCGCACACGCGCCGTGCCCCTCGCGCACGACCAGCACCGGCCGGTCGGCGCTGCGCACCAGCGATTCGGCGACGCTGCCGAGCACCGCACGGCGCACGCCGCGGCGTCCGTGCGTCCCCATCACGATCAGGTCCGCGTCGCATTCGGCGGCGGCTCGCGCCAGCACGGACGACACGTCCTCGCCGCACGCGTCGATCGTGTGCGCGGTGCCGCGGACGCCGCACAGGCGAAACGCGGTCTGCGCATCCGCCACCGCGATCGCGGCCTTGTCCGCATCCAGCCCCCTCGGGTCACGCTGGTCGATATAGCCGCTGTCGAAGTCAGCCACTCTTGGCGCGTCCGATACCACGCACACGGCGACGATCAGGCCCCCCGAAGCGCGGGCGAGCGCGATCGCCTCGTCGAGCGCGAGCCGCGAACTGCGGCTGCCGTCGAGCGCCGCAAAGATCCTTGCATACATGATGCCTCCCTGGTGGCGTCCGGTTTTTGACTGGAATGCCACACCAGTCTGGGCCCGGCGGGCGTGATCCGGTTGACGCCGGTCAAGCCTGCCCGGCCGCAGGCGTACGCATCGGTCCCGATTGGCGAAGACAGACAAAACGCGCACAATTTCGGGCGACATCGCAACTTCGGTCCGCCCCACGTTTCGTGCCTCGCGTCCGGCCGGACGCCCGCCAGCCGCCGGCGAAATCCGATCGGCTGCGCATGGAGATCACGGCCGACAACCCGGCGGCCCCCGTCTATTCCGGCGGCTTCGGCGGCGACGACGGCAGTTCGGCCCCCGACCGGCTCGCGCGAACGGGATGCACGATTACCGTGGCGTTGCCGCTTCACGCCATCCAGCAAGGAGATGGGCTGTCATGATCCGGGTACTCATCGCCGACGACCACGCCCTCGTCAGGGACGGCCTGCGGCACATCCTGCAGAGCGCGAGCGGGTTCGAAGTCGCGGGCGAAGCGCGCGACAGCGCGTCCACGATCGCGCTCGTGCGTGACACGGCCGCGAATGTGCTGGTGCTCGACCTGTCGATGCCCGGCCGAAACGGCGTCGAACTCATCAAGCAGATCAAGGACGAGAAACCGGCATTGCATATTCTCGTGCTCACGATGCACGCCGAGCAGCAATACGCGGTGCGCGCGTTCCGCGCCGGCGCATCCGGCTACATGACCAAGGAAAGCGCCAGCGCCGAGCTGGTCGCGGCGCTGACCAAGATCGCGGCCGGCGGCGTCTACGTCAGCCTGACGATGGCCGAACAGTTTGCGCAGAGCCTGAACGAGCCGACCGATCTCCTGCCGCACCAACGGCTGTCCGACCGTGAATTCGAGGTGTTCCGGCGGGTCACCACCGGCGAGTCGATTTCCGAAATCGCGGAGGCGCTCTGCGTCAGCGTCAAGACGGTCAGCACCTACAAGACGCGGATTCTCGAGAAGATGCAGATGCCGAACGACACGGCGCTCGTGCGCTATGCGATGCGCCACAAGCTGTTCGAGGATCCGGACGAACTCTGACGCGGCTCCGTCGCACGACCGCCGCGCCTTCGCGTCGACCCGGACAGAATGCCGCACCCGTGTAGGAAACCGCCTACAGCGCTTCCGCGTGACCTACTGCATCTTCAATGCCTGCTGATTTCCTTGACGCCGCGCAACATCCATACTCCAGATCAAGAAAAACAAGCACGCGCCTGGCGAAGCAACGGCGGCAATCGCCGCCGGGACAGGTTTCCTTTTCGTCCGGCGCGGCTTTTCCGATGGGGGCGGCTTGCACCAGGGCCGCCGGCGTTACCACCAGCGCGACCCCGTCCCACGACGGCCCGCCGCTGTCCCCAATGTACTGGAGTACTGGAGCCGATCATGCAAAGCCATGCCGATGTTTCGCCGACCGTGCCGTTACGCCCGTTCATCCCGTTGCATCCCGTCGAACGGGCGGAACAACCGAAACGCGCCGCGTCCCGCTGTTCGACGTGTTCGTTGCGCACGGTCTGCCTGCCGCCTGACCTTTCGCCTGACGATTTCGCGCGGGTCGACGCGATGATCTGCACGACGCGGCACGTCAGGCGCGGCGAAACGCTGTTTCGCGCAGGCGACGCGTTCAACAGCATCTATGCGGTGAGAACCGGGTCGTTCAAGACCATCGTGATGCACCGCGACGGCGACGAGCAGATCACCGGCTTCCAGATCGTCGGCGAATCGCTCGGGCTCGACGGCGTGCACACCGGCCACCACAACGGCGATGCGATCGCGCTCGAGGACAGTACCGTCTGCATCATTCCGTTCGGCCAGCTCGAGCAGATCTGCCGCGAGGTGCGGCCGATGCAGCATCACGTGTACCAGATGATGAGCGGCGAAATCGTCCGCGAATCCTCACTGATGCTGCTGCTCGGCACGATGACCGCCGAGCAGCGCGTCGCCGCGTTCCTGCTGAACCTTTCCACGCGCTTCAAGGCGCGCGGCTACTCGGCCGCCGAATTCGTGCTGCGGATGACGCGCGACGAGATCGGCGAATACCTCGGGATGAAGCTCGAAACGGTCAGCCGCATGCTGTCGAAGTTCCAGCGCAACGGGCTTGTCGCCGCGCAAGGCAAGCAGATCCGCATCGTCGATTCGGAAGGCCTCGGGCGGATCTGACCTCGCCGCACGCGCGGCGGGCGCATCAGCCGCGCATGGCGAGCACCGCCGCCCCGGACAGACGCCCCGTGCGCAAGTCGTCGAGCGCGCGGTTCGCGTCGGTCAGCGCGTAGCGCACGGCCTCGACCCGCAACGGCATCGCATCGGCGATCCGCATGAATTCGACGGCATCCGCACGCGTCAGGTTGGCCACCGATGCGATGCGGCGCTCGCCCCACAGCCACGCGTACGGAAAGCCGGGAATGTCGCTCATGTGGATGCCGCCGCACACGACGATCCCGCCCTTGTCGAGCGCACGCAGCGCGGCCGGCACCAGCGCCCCCACCGGCGCGAAGATGAGCGCGGCATCGAGCGGCTCGGGCGGCGTTTCGTCGCTGCCGCCGGCCCATGCGGCGCCGAGTGACAGCGCGAGCTGCTGGGCAACCGCATCGCCGGGCTTCGTCAGCGCGAACACCTTCCGTCCCTCGCCATGCGCGACCTGCGCGACGAGATGCGCCGCCGCGCCGAAACCGTAGATGCCGATGCGCCGCGCGTCGCCCGCCATGCGCAAGGTGCGATAGCCGATCAGGCCGGCGCACAGCAGCGGCGCGGCCTCGAGATCGGAATAGCGCCGCGGCAGATGCACGCAATACCGGTGGTCGGCGACGGTGCGCTCCGCGTAGCCGCCGTCGATCGTATAGCCCGTGAATCCGGGGCTGTCACACAGATTTTCGCGGCCGGCCGCGCAATACGCGCAATGGCCGCACGTCGACCCGAGCCACGGAACACCGACGCGCTCGCCCACCGCGAAGCCCGTCACGCCCGCGCCGAGCGCGCGCACCGTGCCGACGATCTCGTGCCCCGGGATCAGCGGCAGCTTCGGATGCGCGAGCTCGCCGTCGACGACGTGGAGATCCGTCCGGCATACGCCGCATGCGTGTACGTCGATCAGCAACTGGCCCGCCGCCGGCAACGGGTCCGGCACGCGCGTCTCGCGCAAATGCGGTGTCGCGCCGTCAAACATCATCGCAAGCATGCTCGCCTCCCCGCGCAATCGTGTTCGCGCGCTGCACGTTCCAAGGCTAATCGCACACGCGCCGCGTGTGCATGGCCCGGTGACGGGCGCTTGATGTGGGTCAACGACGCTCGGACGGTTGCTGACACGATGAAGTGGCATAACGCCCGCGTGTGGCGCCCAGGAGATGTTCGAATGATATCCGTTCCCCCATTGGCCGCAAGCACCCACCCCGAGGACCGTCTGAGGTCGCTGCTGGCCTACGCGGTGCTGGCCCCGTCCAGCCACAACTCGCAGCCGTGGCGGTTCATCGTCGACGGCCCCACGATCGCGGTCTGCGCGGATCGCGTGCGCGCGTTGCCCGTCATCGATCCGTTCGATCGCGAGCTGATCATCAGCTGCGGCGCGGCCCTGCTCAACCTGCGCGTCGCGCTCGATCACGCCGGGCTCGCCCACACGATCAGCACCTTTCCGTCCGATATCGATCCCGATCTGCTGGCGATGATCCGGGTGTGCGACGACGGCTACTCCGACGCGTCGCTCGGCGCGCTGTTCGATGCGATTCCGGAGCGCGTCACGACGCGCGCGCCGTTCAACTCGACGGCCGTGCCGGACGCGCTGCAGCGCGAGCTGATCGCGGCCGGCGTCGCCGAAGGCGCGGAGGTCACCTGTATCGATTCGATCGCGCATCGCGCACGGGTGGCCGCGCTGGTCGCGGAGGCCGATCAGCAGCAGTTCGCGGACCCGCGCTTTCGCCGCGAACTGGCGAGCTGGATCGATCCGCGCCGGCACGTCGACGGCATGCCGGCGTTCGCGGCCGGCGTGCCGACGCTGCTGGACTTCGCGGCGCCCGTCGTGACGATGGCGGTGCGAACCTTCGATCTCGGCGACGGGCTGGCCGCGCTGCATCACCAGCTCGTCGGCGCCTCGCCGCTGATCGTCTGCCTGTCGACCGTGCGCGACGATCGCGACGCGTGGCTCGCCGCGGGACAGGCGCTGGAGCGCGTCCTGCTCGTCGCGACGCGCGCAGGCTATACGGCGTCGTACCTGAACCAGCCGATCGAGACGGCCGGGCTGCGCGCCCACCTGCGCCACATGCTCGGGCTGCACGGCGAGCCGCAGTTGCTGCTGCGCGTCGGGCGCGGCCCGCATGCGCCGCACTCGCCGCGCCGCCCGCTCGACGAAGTCGTCTCGTGAGCGCGCCTCGCGGCGCGTAATCGCCCTTCCGATCCGGACGAGGAAAGACAACATGAACCTCCCGCGCTACGCTGCCTTCTGCGCGATCGTCACGGCGGCCAACCTGGCCGCCGCGCAGACGGCCGTGCCCGAGCCGACCGATCTCGTCAATGCGCAGCACTGCATGTTTTGCCATACGGTCGACATGACGTTCCTCGGGCCGTCGTTCCGCGAGATCGCGCAGCGCTACCGCGGCGATCCGGCGGCGGCGCCGGAACTGGAACGCAAGCTGCGCGTCGGCGGCCGCGTGCACTGGGGCGACACGCCGATGCCGCCCGCCGAGGATCGCGGCGGCCCGCTGTCCGCCGACGACGCGCATCAGCTCGTGCAATGGGTGCTGAGCCAGTAACCGGCCCGCCGCCCCGCAACGCATGTCCACCACCGTCAAACGCATTCCCGCCGGTCTCGAACGAGGCGACGCGCGCCGTGGTGCCGCGGCCGGCGCGACGCCGGCGAATGCACGCGGCAAGCGCGCCCGCACGCGGCCCGATGCGATCGTCCGGGGCGACGACGTCCAGCGCATCCCGCGTCGCGCGTCGCGTCTCATCCAACGCGCGAGGCGCACGCCCGACGACGACGACGATGCCACCATCCTGCAGCACGCGGGCATGCGCGGCATCCGGCTGCAGCTCGACTACTGGAAGGCCGAGGAACGCCTGCAGAAAGAACGCATCGGCCATGCCGTCGTGATCTACGGCAGCACGCGCATCGTTGCCCCTGCCGTCGCGAACGCGCGGCTGAACGAGGCCAATCGCCTGCTCGCGGCGCGTCCGCACGATGCGGGCCGGCGCCGTGCCGTCGCGGCGGCGAGCCGGCTCGTCGAGCACAGCGTGTATTACCGCGTCGCGCGCGAATTCGGGCGCATCGTCGGCCACGCCGACCGGTGCACGCGAGCTGCGCGGCTCGCCATCGTCACCGGCGGCGGCCCCGGCATCATGGAGGCCGCGAACCGCGGCGCGTACGAGCGCGGCGCGCCGAGCATCGGCTTCAACATCGAGCTGCCGCGCGAACAGGCGCCGAATCCGTACATCACCCCCGATCTCCACTTCCGGTTTCACTATTTCGCGATCCGCAAGCTGCACCTGCTCGAACGCGCGAAGGCGGCGGTATTTTTCCCCGGCGGCTACGGCACGTTCGACGAGCTGTTCGAAGTCCTGACGCTGCTGCAAACGCGCAAGATCCCGCCGCTGCCGGTCATCCTCGTCGGCGAAGCGTACTGGAGGCGCGCGGTCGACCTGGAATTCCTCGCCGACGAAGGGATGATCGACCGCCGCGATCTCGACCTGTTCACGTACTGCGAATCCGCCCCCGACATCTGGCGCGCGATCGGCGGCTGGTATGCGCGGCGGCGCGCGGCACGGCCGGTGCGCCGCCGCGCGCCGCCGAAGCCGCGTGCCATGTAGGAATCCGCCGACGCCCGCCGCACGATTCCTACCGCAGCTTCGGGGTACGCCGATTGAATCGCCCAGGCACGGCGACGATACTGGATTCACGGATCACGGCTGCACGGTATCCGGATTCGAGGCCATCAGGAGAATCGTCATGTCACACGCTACCCATCTTCCCGACCCGGGCGATCAGGCCGGCCGGTCCGACGCACCCGCGCTCGACACGCAGGCGCTCGTCGCCCTCGCGCGCGACGCCGGCATGCTCGTGATCCTCGACGCCCAGATCGGGCGCGAGCGGTACGAAAGCGTGACGGGATCGGTCGCCACGCTGGCCCGCTTCGCCCAGGCGCTGCAACTGTCGGCGCTCAAGGCCGCTTGAGATCGACTGAAACCGCTTGACACCGGCTGAGACTGCCTGAGACCGCTTGAAGCCGCGCGTGACCGTGCCGCGCCGCCGCTTGCCGCACGAAACCGGGTGGACAGCCAGACACATCGATGCATGCGCATACGCATGCGGCACGTATCGAATCGGATGACGAACGAAACGCCGCCGCCCGGGCGACACGCTCACGAGCGCCGCTGCCTCACACCGTGAACGTGTTCGACTTCCTCATCTCGACCCACGTCATCCCGGCCCGCAGCCCGTCGATCGCGGCTTCGCGCTCGGACGCATGGGTCCGGCTGTGCGAGAACGTACGCTCGCACGTGCCATCCTGCGACATGAGCGCGACATGGATCCTGCAACGGTAGCCGCCCGTTTCGGCGGCGACCGTCTCGATCGCCACCGACCAGCCGGTGTCATGTACCTCGCCTGACAGACTCATCTCGCTTCCCTCCTTCATCCACGCGGACTGCCTGTCCGGTTGCCGCGCACCGCGCTTACTCGACAACCAGGTCGTCAATGACGGCACGCACCCCGCGCGCGGACCACGCGGCACCGCGCACGGCCTTGCGCTCGGAGAACGAGCCGACCTTGCCGGACAGGCGCACGGTGCCGTCGCGCACCTCGATCGCGATGTGTTTCGCCTCGCGCTCCGCATGGCGCATGATCGCGCGCTTGATGCTGCCGCCGATGTCGGCCGACCCGGCCGCAGCCTGCACCGCGATATGGTCGGTCACGCCCGTCACGCTGCGCATCTGCGAAATCGCCCGCACGGCCAGGTGGCTCTGGTACGCCCACTCGACCCTGCCGGACAGCGTGATCCAGCCATGTTCGACCTGCACCTTGACCGCGTCGTCGCTCAGTCCGACCGTCCAGTGCAGCACCGAACGCACCGCGTTCGCGATGTCCTCGTCGGTGCGGACGTCGTCGTCCGGCAGATGCACGGTCAGGTCGACGACGAGTGCCTTGACGCCGGCCACGCGATTCGCCGCGCGCTCGATCGCCAGCTTCTCCGCATAGCTCGGCGGGTGCCCCGACAGCGTCACGATCCGGTCGGCCACCTCGATCCCGATTCGGGTCGCGTCGATCGCCGGGTCGGACTCGAGCTCGTCCTGAACGTCCTGCTTCAACTGCTTGTCGGTCTTCATCGCCTGCACTCCTGTGAGCCGCGGCGAGCCTGTCCGCCGCACATCTCCAGATTTGCACACGCACCGCCACGACTCGCTGATGCAGGTCAACGGACGCCGCGCGTCGCGCGTCACACTTCGCAGCCGCCGGGCTCGGCACGGCCGTGCGCGGCCGGATCAACCCCCGCGCGCTTGCCGACGCGCTGCGGCTGAACGAGGACGCGCTCGCGATCCTCGCGCAGACGGTCGGCTACCGCGCCGGCGGCACGGGATCGCATGCGTAAGCGTCCGGGCGGCCGCCTCGAAGAAACGGCGCGCGGATCGCTCCGCGCGCCGTCATCTCCGTTCGGGCGGCGTGGGCAGGCATCGCCCGCTGCCTGCCACCCGATCAGCTGATCGTCAGTTTCTTCTGCGCGACCGGCGTCTTTTTCGGCAGCGTCAGCGACAGCACGCCGTCCTGGTAAGTCGCGGATGCGCGCGCGTCGTCGATCTCGCCCGACAGCGAGAACGAACGGCTGATCGCGCCGCTGTAGCGCTCGCGCCGGATCACGCGTTCGCCATCCTTCTGCTCCTTGTTGCGCTCGATCTTCGCGTTGATCGATACGGTGCTGCCCATCACCTGGACGTCGATGTCGTCCTTGGCGACGCCCGGCAGTTCCGCATTGACCTTGTACGCATCGTCGCTTTCCGTCACGTCGATCTTCATCGCGGCAAGATCGGGCTCGTCCGTCAGCGTCATCCCGCGCAGCGGCCTGAACAGCCCCTGAAACAGGTCGGCGACGGGTTCCATCGAAAACGGATCGTAACGCGTGACATTGCTCATGGTTCGTACTCCTCGAACGATAGAGAGGCGGCCCGCGCGTTCGTCCCGCCCGCGCGAAGCCATGACTAAGACCGGATTGACGCGGCGCCGTATGCCGCGCAACGGACGAACGATCATCAGGATTCCAGCGTAGCTGCCCGCATCGGCAGGCGCTTGACGCGCGTCAACGGCGCCGGTCGCTCACGTGCAGAACCGGAAATAGCCGCTGTGGAGCAGGATCGGCCGGCCGCCCATCTCCTCGAGCAGGCACCGTGCGGCACGCTCGATCGCGGGACGATGGCGGGCAAACGCATCCACGAGATCGCTTTCGCGCGGCGACGCCGCGCGGAAGTGATCCTCCAGCGCCGCGGCGGTGATCGCGCAGCGCACGCGGCGGCCTTCGACCAGCGCCGGAAAGGTCAGCGCCGGATCCTGGCCGCAATACGTCGGATGTTCGGAAGGAAAGGAGATCTGCATGATGGTCACCTGGGCAGGTTGCGCATGGGCAAGCGCCGGCCGGCGGCGCGCCGCGCGCGGCGGCACTACGCCGCCGCCGCGGCCGGTGCGACGTCGCTGCCGCGCACGAGCAGGACCGGGCAGCTCGATCCGCGCAGGAACCGTTCGGCGACGCTGCCGAGGAACAACCGCCGGACCCCGCGCCGACCGTGCGTGCCGATCACGGCCAGATCGATCGACCGGTCGGCGACGTAGCGCTGCAGCCGTTCGGCGACACTCTCGCCGAGCTCGGTCTCAACGAGTTCGGCCTCGCCGTTGACCGCCGCGTGCGCGATGGTCCGTTCCGCGCGCCGCAGGACCGACACACCGTCGCGCCGGATCTCGGCGAGCAATGCATCCGGGTCCATGCGTCCGCCGAACGTGATCAGCAGCGACTTGTCGACGACGAAAACGGCGAACAGGCGGGCGCCGCACGATCGCGCCACTTTCAGGCCCTCGTCGAGCGCCCGTTGCGATGAAGGACTGCCGTCCACGGCGACCATGATGTTCGTGTACATACCGACCTCGCTGGATGAACCGACGCGCCGGCGGCGTTCGGATTGGCTTTCATCATCGGCGTTCGCCGCAAGCGGGCGTTGACGGAGGTCAACGGTTCGAAATCACGCGGAAACCGGCAGGCGCGCCAGCGCGAGACGCCGGATCATCCCGGCGCATCCGGCGCTGGCGCATCCGGCGCGCTCGCCGGATTCAGATACGCCCGAAAGCCTCGCTCGATGTCGAGGATCCTCGCCGCGCACGCGTCGTACCGCCAGCCCGGGCCGCCATCGCTGTCGTACATGCCCTTGCACATCGCCTTGAGCCGGATCACCGAGGCGCCGCCCCCCGAGGCCGCGCGCGATGCCCACAAATAGACTTCGCCGGCCAGGAACGGGGGCGCCGTCTCGATCGTATCGGCATCGGCCCGCGTGATCCGGGTCGACGAATGCGCCTCGACGTAGCGGCGTGCAAGGCGCCATGCACGGTCGCATTCGGCAGGGGTCGAACACGGCAGTGCCGCGGCCTGGCGCGTCTCGAACAATTGCGTTTCCGTCGACCGAAAGGCCGCGTTCCGTTCCGCACCGGCGCACGCGCCCAACGCAAGGAGCACGCCGACCGCCCACACCCGTTGTTTCATCACCCTCACCCTGCTTCGCAACGCATCGCGTTCCGCCCGCAATCGGGCGGCATGAACACGCCCGGCGCGAATCCGGCCCTGTCGCGGCCCACATCCCGCATGCGGCGCGCAGTCGCGTGGCCGCATCGCGCGAGCGTTCGAATCGACTGTATGGCCGCCGTCGGGAATGCGGTTGACCTGGGTCAATCGCGCGGCCGGGCGATGCGAACCGCCTGCCGCAAGACCGTCGACGGCCCCCGTGCCTGCCCGTGCGAACCCGTCCGTGCGCGCGGCAGCGACGGGCTTGACGCGCATCAAGCCGGAACGGACTCCGGTCGGCTGCAACAGGGGACGTCGCACGGTTCGCGGTCGTGGAGGCGCTGCCGGCCGGCATGCCCGGTGCGCCGATCAACGCAACCGTGCGGTCCGGACATCGCCATGGTCATTTCCCCTTTCGCGGCCGCGCTCGCCGCAGGCACGCGGCCACGGCCCCCGGCGCGCACCGGCTCATCCCCGCTGCTTCTCCTCGAAGTACGGCTGGCGTGCCGCCACGAGACGCAACTCGTCGAGCAGCGCCGCAGCCGCGCGAAGCAAGTCGTCGAGTGAAACGATCCCGACCAGTTCCCCATCGTCGCCGACGACCGGCAACCGGCGCACAGCGTGCTGGCGCATCCGTTTCGCAAGCAGCCAGATATCGTCGTCGACGTGCGCGATCGCGACGGGTTCCGACATGACATCGCCGACGAACAGCGAGGCGGGCTGCACCTCGGGGCTCACCACGGCGAGCACGATGTCCCGATCGGTCAGCATGCCGACCGGCTCGCATCGCCCGTCCCGTTCACGTACGACGATCAGGTCGCCGGCGTGCGCGTCGCGCATCCTGGCGGCCGCGTCGACGACGGTCATCCGTGCGGAACACGTGGCGACATCGCGGGTGCACAGCATCGCGGCATTCATGTTCGTTCTCCCGGCCGGGGGCGAAGCGGATCATCGGCGGGCGACGCGCCCCGGCCTCGTCGCGATGACCGCCTGTTCGCACCCGATGAAAACAACGCAAATCCGGCTCCGTTGCCGGAAACCGATGCAGGTCCGCGCGGCGCGCCGGACGACGTTCCGCGCGACATCGAGGCGGTAAACGTTCGGCGCGCGGCCGCGAAGCCGGTGTCGTCGACACGGCCGAAGCGATCGGCCACGCAGCACCGGTTGGCGGGATCGCCTTGCCGGCGCCACGGCTTGCTCGCCGGCATCATCCGGATCGCGTTCTCGCGAGGACTCGGCCGCCGGTCGCCAACGACGTCGACCGGCCGCGCGGGGTATCGCGCGGCAGGCAGCGCGTTCAGCGTGCCTGCTGCGGCGCGGATAGCGATCCGGTGGCCAGCGGTGCCCCTGAAGAAGGCAAGCATGATGGTGTCCGTAGCATGAACGTGAAGACGCAAACGGCACGGAACATGCCGGCCTCGCCGATGGCCGGCATGCAGGAACACCCATCCTCGCGCTTGCCGGTCAATCCCCGTTGACGCAAGTCATCGAACGAGCGCGGGCACACGAAATGGCCGCCGACTCGCCCGACGGAAGTCGGCGCCGCGCCGCTCACTCGAACCGGCAAGCCCCGCGCGGCAGCGCCGAGAGCGTGTCGCTCGACAGTTTCAGAATGCCGTCGAAATTGGCCTGATTGTCCGCCGGACAGAAATCCGCGAGCGTCATGCCGTCCGGACGCGTGTATTCGACATTGAATACAGCCTTGTCCTGCGCGATAAAGCTGGCGTAGCCGCCGCACTCATGGAACCTGTTGCATTGCTCGTTGAGCGCCCAGTCGGCCACTTTCGCCATCGCGGTCGCGATGCCCGAGCCGTTCTTGAGCCCCATCGACATCCCGCGATCGTGCGCGGCGGCGATCAGCGCCGTGTTGTAGCGCAGCTGATCGTCGCGCGTCAGCGGAAAGCCCGTTTCCTGGCGATAGCTGTCGTCGAGGTCCGGCTCGATGCCGTCGCAGCCCTTTTTCTTCGCCTGGTCGAGACGCGCCAGCATCAGCGGCATCAGGATCGCGGTCTGGCGAATGTCCAGCCAGCGTTCGTGATCCTCGTATCCTTCGACGGGGTTGCCGAGCACGCTGTCCGGAAACTTGCCGGCATCGCCACGGCTGTCTTCGCGACCGCCCACCTCCATGTAGCAGACGACATAGATGCCCTTCGCCTTCAGGCGCTGGATCGTGCCGGCATCGGTCAGCTCCATGTCGACGTCGAACATCTTGCGCGGGTTGGTCACGCCGTCCAGCACCGTCTCGTCGATGCGGTTGCCGTCGATCTGCCATTGCCAGCTCGTGCCGGGCGCGAGCGGCTTCCACGCGGTGGCTTGCGACGCGCGCGCCGACGCCGAGGCCGCCGCGACGGCGGTGCCGGGCGCGAGCGAATCCGAGTCGCCGCCGCACGCGGCGAGCAGCAGCATCAGCACGACTGAAGCGAACGATCTGGCGGACATGGCGAATCCTTTGCCTGTTGGGCGGCTTGTCAGGATGCGGGGAACACACGTGCAGCGTGATGCGGGCGATGTCTCTGCCGACGCTGCGGTGGCGCGGAAATGCGCGAGGCACGTGCGGATGGTAGGCGGGAACGCCGCGTCGATCTGTTCCAGTTTGTCGATTTTTGTCGGCGTGGCGGGTGGCGGCAGGCCATGGCTGCCGTGGTACGAACTTCCTCACGCGCAACGGCTTCTCGATGCGACGAACGTGACGGTTGCCTGACCGATCCGTCTCTTCGCCTGCGCGACGGCCGCGATCCTGCAGATCCGTTCGCATTCGAGCAGCAGTTGCCGTTCAAGGCATGCTCCCGGCGATTCCTCCGGTTGCCGGCCGCGGCAGTCGGAGACCATGGGACACTTCGCCGCCATGATGCGGGCGGCCCGCATGGTCTCCCCCCTTGCCCGGCTTCGTTCAATTGCCGGGCGCCAGGTCCGCGGCAAACCGGTTCGTATAACCGAGCGTACCGACCCCGCCGATCGAATTGCACGTCGACGATGCGGCGCCCGGCGGACAATCGACGTCACGGTCGAACGACCAGAAGTGAACACCCACGAGACCGTTCTGTTTCACGAACTGCGCAACGGTGTCTGCATCCGCCGGCGTAAAGGTTTCGCCGCTCACATCGTTGCCGCCGATCATCGGCGTCAGCTCGATCTGGCTGTACGGCACGCCCCAGCGGTCGTGCAGGTTCATCGCCGCCTGGATCGCCGATTGCCCCATCTGGCAGGTGCCGTTCGCGACCACGCAGTTCCCCGCCCCGGCCGACCCGTAGTCCATCGTCATCAGGTCGATGGTGTAGTTCTTCAGGCCGACCGCCTGGATCGCCTGCATGACCCAGTCGCCATACACGTTGAAGCTGTCGGGGGCGTTGGCCCCCCAGGAACTGGCCGTGGTCGCGCCCTGCTGGGAAGGGGCCAGTGTCGCCAGCGTGAAGCTGAAGCGCAGGCCGGGATAGTTCTGCTGGGCGACCGCCACGCGCTGGACGAGATCGTTGATCACTTGTTGCGTCTGCCCGCCCTCGATATCGAAATCGATTCCGATCAGGTTGCTCGAGGCATAACGGTTGATGAAGGCCGCCATGCCCGCATCCGTCCCGCACGTGAACATGCCGGCCGCGCCGCCGGTGGAAATCACGTAATTCACATTGGCCGCGGTGAAAAGCGGCACATTGGCGGCCGCCATCGCACCGCCGTCGACGCCCGCCCAGTTCTCGCTGCCGCATTCCCCGGTCGCAAACGCGAGCGTCAGCGTACGGACACCGGGTGGCAGTACCGACAGCACCGGGCTCATCTGGCCCGTGACGTTCGACGAGATGACGTTCGTATTCCAGTTCATCGAAATCGTCGCGTCCTTGTACGGGCTGTACACGAACGCCGGCGCCGTGCCGGTGGCCGTCCCGCCTGCCGCGGCGGCGCCGGTGCCGAAAGACGACCATGCCAGCAGAAGCGCCAGCGCGCCCTTCAAGGTCGATCGCTGGATGATTCCGGATGGGTTGCTCTTCATGTTCATGTCCTCATCGTGTTTGACGCATTGCCGGCACCTGTCCTTCACGCAAACCATGCCGGGGAATATTTCAGGAAGACCCGCTCCACCCAGGTGGGCTGAGCGGAAATCCGCCAAGTGACATCGACAGCAAACGCGTGCACAATTGATACGGACTACCAAATCAACATCGTGCTCATATCCGTCATTCGTTCCTTGCCCGGTGGCCAGGTCATGGACTTTCACCGCCATGCAACCGCCTGCCGCGCCGCTCGCAAAATCAATGGAAGCTTGCTGCACCGGCTGGCGTCAGCGCGCCGCCGGCCCGGTTCCGCGCGTCAAGCAACGGATTGACGTACCCGATAGGCGCCTTCCCGGACGTGGCGGGTCGGTACCGCTGCCGCATGGCCCGGCACCGTCGCTCCGGGCAAGGAAAGCAAGGCGGATGAAAGCGAAACGGCATGTGGCAGAGGGGCCGTTTCATTTCTCGAACCCTGTCCCTTCGTCGCTCCGATCTGGTTCATCATTTTCCCTTTCGATTGACAAAGCGCCGCCCAGGTCGAATTCACGGGAAATCAACCTTACAAATTGTCACTTGAAGACAAATTTCGATATTGATTCTGTCTTTATATCAACAACGGAAAAAACCACGACTCGTTCAATACGGGTGAAGCATGTCGTACGTCACTTTCGCGCAAGGCCGGATGCCCGGAACGACGCGACGCCAGCGGTATCGTGAAGTCGTCACGCCGGCCCGAGATGGCGCCTGCGATACGATGGCGAACACCGATATTTCGACGGCCGATGTAGTAATGCTTCAATCCGGCGCCCGCACTTTGATTTGTTATACTACATAATCATCCGGCATCAACCCTGGAATCGACTATTTCCACTCATGTCGAAACCCGAAATACTCACGCGATCGCATTGCCGAATTGAAATTGTCGCCATTCGATAATTCAAACGGATATCTCGCAGCCATCCGGATCATTGTTCAAATTGACGAAATTCAGGCGCTGCGATCGTGCTTCGTATTGGCGACCGGCTCGCCATGACATCGTGGTTGCTGTTCTATCCTTGATGCATCCACCGAAACCGGAGGCAGATCATGAACGTCAATGTCGCCGCCCAGGAGTCGGCCCGCACCGCCGAACGGGTCACCCGGGTGTATGCGAGGCTCCTGCTGGTCGGCTTCGCGCTGACGCCTGCTTACCTGATCGCCTATCTGTACGTGTTCCAGGACCCGTCGCTGACATTCGAGAATCACGCCTTCCATGAACTGGCGATCGCGGTCGCCACGCTCGAGGGCGCGTTCGTCACCTATGTCTGCTGGCGCTGCTATCGCCTGTCGGGCGAGCCGTTGCTCCGCTGGCTCACGCTGGGCTTTCTGGGCTTTTCCCTCATCTATGCGTTGCATGGCTTGTTCACCGGCATGGCGCATCACAACATCTGGCTGTTCCTGCTGTACGGGCCGGCGTCGCGCCTGACCATGTCGATCCTGATCCTGGTCGGGCAGTTCACCTACAGTCACAAGGCCGACAGCGCAGCAACCCGCGCCGATCCCCGCATCTGGCTACCCTGGCTCGCGCTGTTCGCGCTCGTCGACGTCGCGGTCGCCGTGATCGCCTTCTCGCCGGTGGCCGGCCACCTGTGGGTACGCGTGTCGATGGAGGGCGGCGCGATGCTGCTCTCGGTCGCGAACGTCGTTGCGCTGGTCATGCGCCGCATCCGCTCACCGCTGATGACGATCTACGGCATTTCGGTGACGTCATTCGCGTTCTCGTCGCTCGCCTTCATCCTCGGGCGGCCGTGGAATCACATGTGGTGGCTGGCGCATGCCATTTTTGCGGCCGGCTTCTTCCTGCTCAGTTTCGGCGTGGTGCAGGCCTTTCATACAACCCGTTCGTTTTCGAAGATCTACAGCCAGGAAGAACTGTTTGCGCGGTTGAGGGACGCGATGGCCAGGACGGAGCACGCCCTGCAGGCGCTTCAACGGACCAACGAAAAGCTCGAACACCTGGCAGCCACGGACCCGCTCACCGGCGCGACCAACCGGCGGCAATTCATCGAAAGCGTGGAAGCGGAAATCAATCGCGCAAAGCGCAATGGCGCGCCGTTCTCGCTGCTCGCGCTCGATCTCGACCACTTCAAGGCGATCAACGACAGTTACGGCCATCAGGCAGGCGATCAGGTATTGCAACGCTTCGTCGACAAATGCGCCGATGCGATCCGGCCGTACGATGGCGTCGCGCGGGTGGGCGGGGAGGAATTCATGGTGCTGCTTCCGCAAGCCGCGCTGGACACCGCGCTGTCAATCGGCGAGCGCATCCGCACGGCGATCGCGGGCACGCCGTTCGAAGCAGGCACCGGCGAACCGATCAAGGTCACCGTGAGCGTCGGCGCATCCGAATTCGGCCGGGACGGCGAGACGATCGACGCGATCCTGCGCAAGGCCGACGAACGCCTGTACCGCGCGAAGCATCAAGGTCGCAACCAGGTGGTCGCCGGCTAGCCGGTTGCCGTATCGGCGCCGTCCGCGTCGCCTCCGGCAGGCGTTCTTCGATTCATGACGCCCGGCCATCGCCGGGCGCGTCATGTCGCAGCAGGTTCAGAACGGGCTGCGTGTCGTATCGCCCTGGGTGAACGTCGCGTCGACGACCTGATAGAACGCCATCGCCGTATCCGCGACTTCCCAGACCGCAAGGATGACGTGGTAACCGCTACGCACCGGCAACCGGCATTGGTGAACGGTCGGCTGCTGCGGCACCAGGTTCGCGTTCGGGTTCCAGTAGGGCTGGCCGGGATTCTGGATCGTGCAGAACGGCGTGGGCTCGAACTGCGCGCGCGTCAGCTTTTCCGACGGGTTCCAGTCGGTGCGTGTAATGAAGTAGTTCCAGCGCCGCGTCTTGTGCACCGCGCTGAATTCCCATTTGAAATTCTGCAACGCGCCCGGCCGCAGCGGGATCTTCTGCCAGCGGCCCGGCGACTGCTCGTTCAGCACGGGCAGCGGGCCATTCGTGCTGGCGCCGGCGATTTCGCCGTCCTTCGGCGGGGCGGCATTCTTCGCGTCGTCCGGCGCAAACGGATCGGATAGCCCGCTTTGCGTCGCGGGGAAGAACTTGCCGTTCTCCATCGCGTTCGCGTGCCAGGCGTCGACATGACAGTTCGGATTCTGGCCCTGCGTGCACAGCACGATGCGCGAAGGCGGTTCGGTCAAGCGGCCGTGCGCGTGCGCACCGGCCGCCGCGACCAGCAGCGCCGCGGCGGCCAACGAGCATGGCATTACGGAAGCAACGTATCTGCGGATGTTCTTTTTCATGAGCCCTCATGGCATTGATGTCGGAACGGATAGGCGCATATCGAGCCTGCAGCAAGATCCCTGGCGGAGATTCCCGTCGACGCGCACATTGATCGGCAAAAGCGGCAGCCCAATGAAACCGCGGCAAGCGATGATCAATCGCCACGTTTTCTGACAAATCGCTTTCACCGAACCAAACCTTATCCGCAAAAATAGAAAAAATAAATGTCCCGTATTGATATTTTTTTAATTTTAATCAACCGCTTGAATCGTTTTTCATTCAAGCTTTTTTTGGCTCGAATTCAATTGCGATATTGAATAAACCGCCAATTCATTCATAAACGGTTTCCTAAAGACTGCTGATTCCGCTGCAAGGCGTTCCAGCAGATCAAGCAGCAGCCAAGTTCGAGAAAAGCGTCATGAATGTCGGCGCGTCGCGCGAAACGGATACGGAGGTGTCGGAAGTGGTGCAACCAGGCATGCGTGCACTCAACGGCCGGGCGAACCTTTCCGGCGCCGTTGCCGTGAGGTTCCCCGCGCCCGGCGATACGGGTTGGCGCCTGGCCCGCTCGCGCTGTCGCTCCTGTTCCCCGTTCGGCCGGCGGCCACCGCACCGCAAGCCACGGTGACGCAGCCGGCCACGGAGCCGTTGCCCGGGTATCCGGGCAAGGAAGTCGAGACGATCGTCGTGAATGACCCGCCCGCCAGCGTCGATCCCGTGCATCGTCACGATGCACACGCATTCGTCTACGTGCTCGACGGCAGCATCGTGATGGGCCTGAACGGCGGGAAAACGGTCACGCTCCATGCCGGCGACACGTTTCATGAAGGCCCGGACGACGTGCACACGGCCGGACGAAACGCCAGCCGCACGAAGCCGGCGAAATTCGTCGTGTTCCTGATCAAGAACACGAGTGCGCCGGTCCTGACGCCGGTGAACTAGCGCGGTCGCGATCGGGGCCCGGCAACGCCGGGCAGCCTCCCCGCGTCAGCCACGGCAATGAATCGGGTGCGCCTTCACGGCAAGCGCGTGAAGTAATCGCGCGCCAGCGCAACCCAGTACCGGACACCGGCCGGAATGATGTCGTCGTTGAAGTCGTATTTCGGGTGATGGAGCGCCGGTGCGACGTCGCCGTCCGGCGCATTGCCGATCAGCACGTAGGCGCCGGGGCGCTCCTCCAGCATGAAGCCGAAGTCTTCGGAAGTCATGTTCGGCGGCACGTCGCGCTCAAGGCGTTCGTCGCCGAACGTCTCGCGTATCACCGCTTCGCACAGCGCGGTCTCGGCCGGCGTGTTGACCGTTGCCGGGTAGTACTGAAAGAATTCCACGTCGACGCGTGCGCCATGGGCGCTTGCCAGCCCCTCGCACATGAGCCGCACGTCGCGCTGTAACTGTTGCTGCAACGCGGACGACAGCGTGCGAATCGTCCCGCGCAGCTCGGCGCTGTCCGGAATGACGTTGTCCGTCGTTCCCGCATGAATCATGCAGACGGAAATGACGGCGGGATCCACCGGATCCTTGTGCCGCGCGGCGATGGTCTGGCACTGCAGCACCATCGAGCACGCGAGCGGCACGGGATCGATACCCAGGTGCGGCTGCGCCGCGTGCGCGCCCTTGCCGGTTACCGTGATCCTGAAGCGCGAGCCCGCGGCCATGATCGGGCCGGTACGCAGCCCGAAGTGCCCGGCCGGCAAACCGGGCCAGTTGTGCATGCCGAATACCGCTTCGGTCGGGTATTGCTCGAACAGCCCGTCGTCGATCATCTTGCGCGCGCCCGCGCCCCCTTCTTCTCCGGGCTGAAACACGAAATGGACGGTGCCCGGCAGTTGCGGCAGGTCCTTCAGCACGCGCGCGGCGCCGAGCAACATGACGGTATGGCCGTCATGGCCGCACGCGTGCATGATCCCGTGCGTGCACGATGCATGCGCAAAGTCGTTGGCCTCCTGGATCGGCAACGCGTCCAGATCCGCGCGGAGCACGATGCCGCGGCCCGGGTCCGCACCGGGCAGGCTCGCCACGACGCCGGTGCCGCCGAGGCCGCGCGACACCGCGTAGCCGAGCGCCTCCAGCTCGCGGGCGACGACGTCGGCCGTCCGGTGTTCTTCGAACCGCAGCTCGGGATGCGCATGCAGGTCGCGCCGCAGCTTCGCCCAGTGCGCGTGATGCGCGCGCAACGACGTATCGGGAATGACGGGGTTTTCCAATTTCGGCACCTTCGGAAAGAAAACGGCTTCCATGCTGTCGCGCCACCGCGTTCGCACGCGGCGGCCGCGTCAGTCGTAATAGCCGACGATCGACTTGATCTCCATGTACTCTTCCATCCCTTCGATCCCGTACTCGCGACCGTTGCCCGACTGCTTGTACCCGCCGAACGGCGCCTGCGGGTCCCATGCCGGATAGTTCAGGTGCACCTGCCCCGACCGGATGCGTGCGGCCACCGCGCGCACGCCGTCCTTGTCGGCGCCCTGCACATGTGCGCCGAGCCCGTAGACCGTGTCGTTCGCGATGGCGATCGCCTCTTCCACGGTGTCGTACGGCAGGATGGCGAGGACCGGACCGAAGATCTCCTGCTGCGCGATCGTCATGTCGGGCCGCACATCGGAAAAGATCGTCGGCCGCGCGTAAAAGCCCTTGTCGAACCCCGCGGGCCTTCCGGGACCGCCGGCGATCAGCTTGGCCGCTTCGTCGATGCCGGTGTCGATCATCTGTGCGACCCGGCCGAACTGCGCACGATTGGCCAGCGGCCCATGCGTCGTCGCGTCGTCGAACGGATCGCCGACGATCAGCTGCTGCGCGGCCGCAACGGCCAGATCCTCGACCGCGCCGAGCCGGTTGCGCGGCACGATCATGCGGGTCGGCGCGCTGCACGACTGGCCCATGTTCCGGAACGCGGCGGCCACGCCCGGCGGGATGGCCAGCGACAGGTCCGCATCCGGCAATACGAGGTTCGGCGACTTGCCGCCCAGCTCCTGCGCGACGCGCTTGACGGTCGGGGCCGCGGCTTGCGCCACCAGCACGCCCGCGCGCGTCGACCCCGTGATCGACACCATGTCGACCTGCGGGTGCGACGCGAGCGATGCGCCCACCTCGGTTCCGCTGCCGCTCACCAGGTTGAACACGCCGGCAGGCACGCCCGCATCGGCGATCACTTCCGCAAACAGCAACGCGCTGAGCGGCGACAGCTCGCTGGGCTTCAGCACCAGGGTGCAGCCCGCCGCGAGCGCCGGGCCGACCTTCGCGGTGATTTGATAGATCGGCCAGTTCCATGGCGTAATCAGCGCGCAGACGCCGATCGGCTCGCGCGCGACCGCGGTGGTCCCCCGCCGCGTGACGAACGGGTAGCTCGCCAGGTTGTCGCGCGCGACCCGGATATGTTCCGCCGCAAGCGGCACATGCGCGCCGCGCGCATAGGCGATCGGCGCGCCCATCTCCATCGCGAGCGCCAGCGCGAACGACTCCGCACGCTCGAGGATCAGCGCATGAATGCGGTCGAGCAGCGCGGCGCGCTGCTGCGGCGACGTCGCGGCCCAGCGCTCGAACGCGTTGCGCGCGGCCTGCACCGCGCGATCGGCGTCGCGCGCGCTGCCGAGCGGAATGTCGCACAGCGTGTCTTCAGTGGACGGGCAGACCACGGCGAACCGGTCGCCGCCGTCGGGCAAGACCCAGTCTCCGTCGATGAAGAAGCGGTCGAGCCTTCCGGCTTGCATCAGGTGACGAACAGGCGAATTCATTGCAGGGTGTCCTTCAGTCGGTACCAAGCGCCCACGAACGGCAAAAACCACGGTTTGCCGAAGTGGCCAGGAATGGCGGGCCAGTCGAAATCGCTCCACGGGTTGAGATCGGCCCGCCCGTCCATGATCTCCGCCATCAGCGTGCCCATCAGCGTGGCCATGTGCGTGCCGTGGCCGCTATAGCCCGTCGAGTAATACACGCCTTGTCGCTGGCCCGCGCGCGGCAGACGGTTGGCCGTCATGTCGACCATGCCGCCCCAGCAATAGTCGATGCGCACGCCGGCCAGCTCGGGAAACACGGCGGCCATCTGCTGTCGCAGGATCAGCCCGCTCTTTTCGTCCGAACGGGGGTTCGACGCCGCGAAACGCGCCCGCCCGCCGAACAGCATCCGGTTGTCGGGCGTGACGCGAAAGAAATTGACGAAGTGCTTCGTGTCGGTGACCATCCGGCGCGTCGGCAGCAACCGGTCGAGCAGGTCGCGCGGCAACGGCTCGGTGACGATGATGAACGCGCCGACCGGCACGATCCTGCGGCGGATCCAGCCGAACGGCCCCACTTGCGAGATGCCGCTCGCGAGCAGCACCTGGCGCGCACGGATCTCGCCGAGCGGCGTATGCACCGCGTATGCGCCGCCCGCCTCCCGCTTCAAGCCGAGCACCGGCGCATGCTCCAGGATGTGCGCGCCGCGCGCTTGCGCGGCACGCGCCAGGCCGCGCACATAACGGCCGACGTGCATCCCGGCGCTCTTCTCGAAGATCAACCCGCCGTGATAACGGTTCGAGCCGATCTCGTCACGCAGTTGCGCCTTCGTCACCACACGCGTGTCGGGGTCCACGCTCGCGGCGAGCAGCGCCTGGCTTCGCACCAGCTTGTCGAAGTGCTCCGGCTTCGCCGCGAGCTTGAGCTTGCCGCGGCGCACGAAATCGCAGTCGATCGACTCTTCCCTGACCAGCCGCTCGACCGTGTCGACACCCGCATCGAACGCGCGATACAACCGGTTGGCCCGTTCGGTGCCGATGCGCTGCGACAGTGACGCGTAATCCTGCGCGAAGCCGTTGTTGCACATGCCGCCGTTGCGTCCCGACGCTGCCTGCCCCACGGTGCCCGCCTCGCAGACGACGACCCGCGCGCCTTTTTTCGACAGCGCCAGCGCAGCCGCCGAGCCCGTGATCCCACCGCCCACCACGACCACGTCGCAACTTCCGTCAGGCAGCTCCGGCGAGCTGCCCACGAATGGCTCGGACGTATCGAGCCAGTAGGAACTGAAACGCATCACACACTCCAAAGCTGGCGCATCGGGCCGGACAGCCGGCGGGCGTTCGCCGCGCCGGTCCGGCAAGTCGCGCGATCCGAACCGAAACGCTTCGTTCAAACGCCGCTGCCTTCCGCGTGACGGCCGTCGCCTAGAAATCGGCGACCTTGCCCCATGCGGACGCGTCGAACCGGCCCGGCCGATACGGCAGCGGGTCCACGATCGGTTGCGCACCGGTGGCGAGATCCGCGATCAGGTGCCCCGCGCCGGGGCCGATGCCGAAACCGTGCCCGGAAAAGCCGGCAGCCAGGATCAACCCCGGCACGCCCGGCACTTCGCCGATCCCCGGAACGCCGTCCGGCGTGCTGTCGACGAAGCCGGCCCACGCATGCGTGATCGTTGCGTCGCGTAGCTCGGGCAGCAGCTCGACGGCGCGACGATAGGTTTCGGCGACCGTCGGCATATCGGGTTTCGGATCGAGGATGCGCACCTGCTCCATCGGGGTTGGCGCGTCGAGCCGCCACCGCTTCAGCGTTTCGTGTCCGCCGCGCACGCCCTCCAGGCCGCCCGGAAGCAGGTTGCGCCAGCGCTTGGCGAACATCGGCACGAACTGCGGGGCGAATCGCAGGAACTGCGGCGTCACGTCCACGCGCGCGCGGCCGCTGATGGCCAGCGCGTAGCGTCCGTCGCTGCGGCGCGTCACGGACACCCCCGACGTGTACATCGCATCGGGCAGCGGATGCTCGACCGGCGACACGCTCAGGATCGACTGACGGATCGACGCCTGCGGAAAACGGATGCCGAGCTGGCGGCAGAACGACGACGCCCACGCGCCGCCGGCAAGCACGACCGTCCGGGTCTTGATCACACCGGCTTCGGTGACGACCCCTGCGACACGCCCGCCCTCGAGTTCGATCCCGCGCGCCGCGCATTGCTGGTGCACGCTGCCGCCCAGCTTCATCAGCGCGGCCGCCACGGCCGGCGCGGCCTTCCCAGGGTCGGCCGTGCCGTCGGTCGGCGAGAACACGCCGCCCTTCCATGGCCGCCCGGTTGCGCGCCCGCGCTCGCCGGCCTGCTTGCTGTCGAGCATGTACGTCGTCACGCCCGCGGTCTTCGCGAAGTCGCCCCAGCTGGCCCAGCGGGACAGCTCGGCCTCGTCATTGCTCAGGTACAGCAACCCGCAACGATGAAAGCCCGTGTCTTCGCCGGATTCGGCGGCGAATCGCTCCCACAGATCGATGCTCTTGCTGGCCATCGGCAACTCGCGCTCGTCGCGGTTCTGCTGCCGGCACCAGCCCCAGTTGCGGCTCGACTGCTCGGCACCGATCCGGCCCTTCTCTACCAGCGCGACCGACACCCCGCGCCGGGCCAGGTAGTACGCGGTAAAGACGCCGATGATTCCGCCGCCGATCACGACGACGTCGGCCGAAGCCGGCAGCGTGGGCGAAGTTTCTATTTGGCGCAGCGGAGGGGACATGTTCAGTCTCGTTCGGTGGATACGTGGACGTTCTGCACGACGTAGAATTTCGCCACGCGCTCGCGGCTTTCCCACCCGATCGGTGCGCCGCGCGGCACGAACAGCGCATCGCCGGCGCCGAGCGACAGCACGCTGCCGTCGGGCGCGGCGAACCGTACGCTGCCGGCCAGCAGGAACATGAACTCGTTCACGCGATGCGGGCGAACGATGCGGTGATAGGGCGTCGAATCCCACGTGCCCGCGCAGTACTCGGCGCCGTCGTCGATGAACACGTTGTCGCTGCGGCATTGCGGTGCGGGCCCGAGCAGCACCTCCGCCGGCAGCGACGACGACGGCTTGAAGTCCGCATCGGCGCTCAGCGGAAAGCATCCTCGCTTCGTCGGTTTCGCGCACGCGGCCGCGCAGAACATGAGAAGCACGCGCGATGCCGCGCTGACGCGAAGCGCCGTGCCGCCGCCGATGACGGCCCCGTCCCCCGGCCCCAGCACCAGCGGAGCGGCCCCTTCCGCTTCGAGCGTCAGCTCGCCTTCGACCACGACGAGGGTTTCAATGTGCGGATAGCTCGAGACGTCGAGCTCGCCAACGAAGCGGATCCGCCCCGCGGCCATCGAGTCGGGCCCTTCCCACGCGATCTCGCGATGTCGCGCGAAAGGATCGCGCTCGCCGAACGCCCGCATGTCGAACGCGGTTGAAGAAGGGCTGCCGTCGGCACGGTGCAACACGAAAACTGCGCTCATTCCTGCTCCTGTACTGTGCGCGCGGGCCGGGTGGAAAACCGCCGCGCGATATCGGAAATCGTCGTTTGCCGGCGCGTCGGCCGGCAACCCGCGGGCGGGCACGCCGCCCTTGCACCTACGCGACGTGACACGACGCTTCGCGGTGTTCGGCCCGCGGGCGGATCGCCGGCACGCGCGCCGGTGCGCCATCCGTGCGCGCGACCATGTAGTCGCGCGGCGTGATCCCGAGCACGCGCCGGAAATGCCGGCACAGATGGCTCTGATCGAAGAAGCCGACCTCGGTCGCCACGACCGACGGCGCCAGGCCGGCCCGCAACAGGTCCTGCGCCCGTCGCACCCGCACGAGGCACAGATACCGGTGCGGCGACAACCCGACTTCACTGCGAAAGCGCGCGGTGAAACGCGACACGCTCAATCCGGCCACGGCCGCGAGCGTGTCGAGGTTCAGCGGCTGCGCAAACGACGCATCGATCGTGCGGAGCACGTCGCCGATTGCCGGCGAGAGCGGGCAAACGAATCGTGCGTTCATGTCGAATCCTCCCGGGTCACGCGTTTCAATGCAGGAAATCCTGCATCCGGTAATACGCGCCGACGATGGGCAGGAACCACGCATGCCCGAAATGGCCCGGCATCGCCGGCCAGTCGAGCTCGCGCCACGGGTTCGACGCGGCTGCCCCGTACAGCACGTCGGCCATCACGCGGCCCATGTGCACCGACATCTGCACACCGTGGCCGCTGTAGCCCATCGAGTAAAAGAGTCCGTCGTGCTGGCCCGCGCGCGGCAGCCGGTCGGCGGTGATGTCGACCAGCCCGCCCCAGCAGTAATCGAGCCGCACGTCGGCCAGTTCCGGAAAATATCCGGCCATGCCCGCGCGCAGGACGTCGCCGCTTTTCGCGTCGGAGCGCGGGCTCGACATCGCAAAACGCGCGCGGCCGCCGAACAGCAGCCGGTTGTCGGGCGTCACGCGGAAGTAGTTGCCGATCTGGCGCGACGTCACGTACGCGCGGCGGTGCGGAAACAACCGGTTCAGTTGCGCGTCGGGCAGCGGCTCGGTGACGACGATGAAACTGCCGACCGGCGCGATGCGCCGCCGGAACCACGCGAACGGGCCGTGCTGCGACGCGCCGGTGGCGACCAGCACGCGGTCGGCGACGAGTGTGCCGCGCGCACAGGTGATCGTGTGCCGCTCGCCCCCGAGCCGTTCGAGCCGCGTGACGGCCGCCTGCTCGTAGATGCGCGCGCCGGCCCGCACCGCCGCCTGCGCGAGGCCGACGCCGAACTTGCCCATGTGCATCTGCACGCCGCGGCGCTGCAACAGCCCGCCGTGGAAACCGTCGGACGCGACTTCCTCGCGGATCCGCGCCGGCTCGATCAGTTCGATGTCCGGATCGACGTCCCGCCGCAATGCGTCGAACGTCTTCGCGAGCCCCGCGAAATGCTGCGGCTTCGCGGCGAGCTTCAGCTTGCCCGCCCGCCGGAAATCGCAGTCGATCGCGTGCTCGGCCACGATCGTCTCGACGCTCTTCACCGCGTTTTCGTACGCGCGATAGAACTGCTTGGCGGGTTCGGCGCCGATTCGCGCGGCCAGCGACGCGTAGTCCTGCGCCACGCCGGTGTTGCACTGGCCGCCGTTGCGGCCCGACGCTTCGCCTGCGATCTGCGCGGCCTCGAGCACGACCACCGAGACGCCGCGCTGCGCCAGCGCAAGCGCCGCGGACAGGCCGGTGAAGCCGCCGCCGATCACGGCCACGTCGGCGCGCCCTTCAACGGGCCCCTCGCAGCCGGCGCGAAACGCGGGGCGGGTATCCAGCCAGTACGATTCGAATTTCATCGGATCCTTCTCGAGCATTCGGCACCGACGATCGGCGACCGTCCGTTGCAAGCCATTTAATCACCATCGAAAAGCGCAGTTGCCGCGTATTCACGCACGGCGCGCGCACGATTCACCGTTTTGCACGACCGCCGCAGCACACTATGCGGAAGGCCGCTCGCCGGGCGCCGCGCACGCGATGCATGGACGCCGCCGCGCGTTACAGGCGCACCGGCTGCACCGGCACGTCCGCCCCAGCCGGCTCGGCCTGGAAGCGCGCGAGATCGTCCTCGCTGCGATGGCACAGCACCTGCGCGCCGTTCCCGAGCGTGCGCAGGACCGGCGCCGTGCGATTGCACACGCCGTCCACCCGCATCGCGCAGCGCGACAGGAACGGGCACAGCTCCGCATCGTCCGCGCTCGCGCCGATCGGCACGAGCGGCCGATGGCAACGCTCGGCCGCACCGTCGAGCCAGCCCGCGCGCAGTTCCGGCGCGGACGACACGAGCAGGTGCGAATACGGGTGATAGGGCGGCGCGCACAGCGCATCGCGGCTGCCGGTCTCGACCCGCCGGCCCGCGTACAGCACGACGATCTCGTCGCTGATCGCGCGCACCTTCGCGATGTCGTGCGTGATGAATATGTACGACACGCCGAGCTTCGCCTGCAGGTCGCGCAACAGGTCCATGATCGCGGCGCCCACCACCGTGTCGAGCGCCGACGTGACCTCGTCGCACAGGATCAGGTCGGGCTCGGCCGCGAGCGCGCGCGCGAGGTTCACGCGCTGCTTCTGTCCGCCGGACAGCTCGCCCGTGCGCCGCGCGGCGACCGTCTGCGGCAGCCGCACGAGTTCGAGCAGTTCCGCGACGCGCTGCCGCGCACGCGCCCCCTTGATCCCGTGATAGAACGCGAGCGGCCGCGCCAGCGTGCGCTCGACGGTATGCACCGGGTTGAGCGCGGTATCGGCGTTCTGGAACACGATCTGCACGCGGCGGTGCTGCTCCTTGGTGCGCTTGCCGATGTCGCGCGCGAGCGGCTCGCCGTCGAGCAGGATCTCGCCGCCCGTCGCCGGCACGAGGCCCGCGATCACCTTCGCGAGCGTCGTCTTGCCGGAGCCGGATTCGCCGATCACGCCGACCGTCTGCCCGCGCCCGATGCGCAGGTCGACTTCGTGCAGGATCACCTTCGCGGGCCAGCCCTTCGCGGTCCGGCCGCCATAGCCGGCGATCGCGCCGCGCAGGTCGAGCAGGTGCGCCGGCGCGGCGGGCGCCGCTTTCGCATCGTGCCCGGCATCGTCCGGCGTGACCGCCGCGATCAGGCTCTGCGTGTACGGGTGCGTCGGCGCATGCAGGATCTGTTCGGTCTCGCCCGCCTCGCGGATCACGCCGTCGCTCAGCACGACGATCCGGTCGGCCATCTGCGCGACGACCGCGAGATCGTGCGACACGTATACGGCGCTCATCCCGTAGCGCCGGATCACGCTCTTGAAGGCCTGCAGCACGTCGATCTGCGTGGTCACGTCGAGCGCCGTGGTCGGTTCGTCGAGGATCACCAGCTCCGGATCGGTGATCAGCGCCATCGCGGCCATGAGCCGCTGCAACTGGCCGCCCGACACCTGGTGCGGGTAGCGCCTGCCGATCGTCTCCGGCTCCGGCAGCGCGAGCGCGCGGAACAGCTCGACCGCCTTCGCCTGCGCATCGCGCTTCGTCATCGTCTTGTGGATCAGCGCGCTCTCGATCACCTGGTCGAGGATCGTGCGCGACGGATTGAACGCGGCAGCGGCGCTCTGCGCGATGTACGCGACCCTGCGGCCGCGCAGCGCGGCCAGTGCAGGCGCGGACAACGTACAGACGTCGGTGCCGCCGAGCTTCACGGAGCCGCCGGCGATCCGGCAGCCGGCGCGCGCATGCCCCATCAGCGACAGCGCGATCGTCGTCTTGCCCGACCCGGATTCGCCGATCAGCGCGAGCACCTCGCCGCGCCGGATCTCGAAGTCGACGCCGTGGACGATCGTCGTTTCCTCGCCGCCCGGCCGGCCGCCGACCACACGCAGCCCGCGCACCTCGACGAGCAGATTCGATTCGTGTTGCATCAGTGCCCTCCCGCGGCGCCCGCAGCGCCCTTGCGGCGGCCGCGATGCGGCAGGCCGTCGATCAACAGGTTCACGCCCACCGTCAGGATCGCGATCGCGACCGCGGGCATGATCGCGACGGCCGAGCCGTCGCCGAGGCTCGCGATGTTCTCGCGCACGAGCGAGCCCAGATCCGCGTACGGCGGCTGCACGCCGAGCCCCAGAAAGCTGAGGCCGCTCAGCAGCAGCACGACGAACGTGAAGCGCAGCCCGGTATCGGCGAGCATCGGGTGAATCATGTTCGGCAGCATCTCGACGCACGCGATGTACAGCGCGCTTTCGCCGCGCGCCCGCGCGACCTGGACGAATTCGAGCGTGCTGATGTTGACGGCCAGCGCGCGCGCGATCCGGTACGAGCCCGGCATGTAGCTGACCGCGGCGGTGAGGACCAGCAGCGGCAGCGACGAGCCGAACGCGGCGACGAACATCAGCGCGAACATCTTCGACGGAATCGACGTGAGCGCATCGAGCAGCCGGCTCATCGTCTCGTCGACCGCGCGGCCCGACACGGTCGCGAGCAGCCCGAGCGTCGTGCCGGTCAGCGCGGCGAGCAGCACGGCCGCGAGCGCGAGCAGCACGGTCAGCCGCGTGCCGTACAGGATCCGGCTCAGCATGTCGCGGCCGAGGAAATCCGAGCCGAACGGCAGCTTCGCGCTGAACGGCGCGAACACGTCCTGCGTGACGATCGTGCCGACGTCGTGCGGCGCGAGCAGCGGTGCGAACACGGCGATGAACAGCATCAGGCCGACCATCGACAGGCCGACGCGACCGCCGGCCGTCAGCTTCATGCGCGCGGCGCGGCGCTTGCGCGGCCGATCGGGGGCGGGCGCGGCGGGCGGCGGCGAGCCGCCCCACGGTGGGCGCTGCTCGCCGGACGGCGGCAGCGCGCTGCTGCGTTGAACGGGTTCGGTCGGTTGCATGGGCGGCATCTCGGTAGAAGGACGGCAACCTGTCAGGTGCGCAGTCGCGGGTTCGACACGATCGAGCACAGGTCGGCAAACAGCACGAGCGTCAGGTACGCGACGCAGAAGATCAGCGTGCACGCCTGGATCAGCGGGAAATCGCGGTTGCCGACGGCATCGACCATCAGGCTCGCGAGGCCCGGATAGTTGAAGATCGTCTCGACGACGATCACGCCGCCGAGCAGATACGACAGGCTCAGGGCGACCGCGTTGGCGATCGGCCCGATCGCGTTCGGCAGCGCATGGCGCAGCACGACGCGCGCGGGGCTCGCCCCCTTGAGCACGGCCATTTCGACATACGACGCGCTCAGCTGCTCGATCACCGCGGCGCGCGTCATGCGCGCCATCTGCGCGATCACGACCGCGCACAGCGTCAGCACCGGCATCGCATACGCGCGCAGGAAGTCGTGCACGCTGTCGATCGGGCCGCTGTACGACAGCGCGGACAGCCAGTGCAGCTTCACGGCCAGCACGAGCACCGCGACCGTCGCGATCAGGAACTCCGGCGTCGCGACGAGCGACAGCGTGCCGAGGCTGATCACGCGATCGATCACCGACTCGCGCTTGACCGCCGCGAGGATCCCGAGCAGCAGCGCGATCGGCACCGACACGGCCGTCGTGATCGCCGCGAGCGCGAGCGACTTCGGCAGGCGCCCGCCGATCATGTCGGACACCGGCATGTCGCCGGACAGCGAACGGCCGAAATCGCCGTGCAGCAGCCCCGCGAGCCAGTGCAGGTAGCGCACGTGGGCCGGCATGTCGAGGCCGAACTGCTGGCGCAGCGCGGCGACCGTCTCCGGCGTCGCCGACTGGCCGAGCGCGGCCTGTGCGGCGTCGCCCGGCAGCAGGTTCGTGATCGTGAAGATGATCGCGGACACGATCAGCAGCGTCAGCGCGGTCACCGCGATGCGCCGGCCGATCAGCCCGAGCAGGATTCGGTTCATGGAGCGGCACTCCCGAAAAGGCCGCGCGCAGCCGGTGCGGTTTCCCGCACCGGTCGCGCCACGGCGGCAAGCGTCGGCATCAGGCGTTCCACCACACGTGCTCGGCGAACATGAAGCCCATCATCCCGCCGGTCGGCACCGAGCCGAGGCCCGCGAGCCGCTTGTCGTACCCGTCGAGGAAGCTGATGAACGCCGGAATGCCGACCCGGCCCTGCTGCGCGACGATCGCCTGCATCTCGCCGTACATCTGCTTGCGCTTCGCGTCGTCGGTCTCGGAGCGCGCGGCGAGCAGCAACTGGTCGAACTTCGTGTTCTTCCAGCCCGACTCGTTCCACGGCGCATCCGACTTGAAGAACTGCGTGAACAGCACGTCGGCGCTCGAGCGCGGGTTGATGTTGCCGAAGCCGAGCGGATGCTTCATCCAGTGGTTCGACCAGTAGCCGTCGGGCGACACGCGGTTCACCTGCAGGTTCAGTCCGATCTTCTGGCCGGCCTGCTGCAGCAGCACGGCCATCTCGATCGACCCGTTCGCATCCGACGTCGCGTAGATCGGCGGCAGCGCGGCGCCGAGCGCACCGGCCTTCTGGAACAGGAACTTCGCCTTGTCCGGATCGTGCGGGCGCTGCGGCAGCGACGCATTGAAGTAGCGATGCCCCGGCGGGATCGGCTGGTCGTTGCCGATCACCGCGTAGCCGCGGAACACCGCCGAGCGGATCTGCTCGCGATCGAACAGGTACTTCATCCCCTCGACGAAATCGGGATGGGCGGTGATCGGGTTTTCGCTGCGCATGATCAGGTCGGTATAGAGCCCCGACTTGGTTTCCTTCAGCGCATAGCCGGGCGTCGACGCGACCCGCTGCGTCGAGCGCGGGTCGATCGAGTTGATCAGGTGCACGTCGCCCGACAGCAGCGCGTTCAGGCGCGCGGCGCTGTCGCTGATGCCGATCAGCTCGATCTCGTCGAGGTACGGCATCCCGGGCTTGAAGTAGCTGTCGTTGCGCACGCCGACGGTCGATACCCCCGGCTTGAACGACTTGAGCTTGTACGGCCCGCAGCCGATACCGGTCGAGAAGTCGGTCGTGCCGTCCTTGACGATCACGAGCTGCGGCGTCGCGAGGATCACCGGCAGGTCGGCGTTCGCGCTGGCCAGCGTGAGCGTGACCTCGTCCGGACCGCTCGCCTTCACGTCGGCGAACTGGTCGGCGAGCGTCTTGACCTTCGATGCGGTGGCCGCGTTCTTGTGGCGCATCAGCGAGAACACGACGTCGGCCGGCCCGACCGGCTTCCCGTCGTGGAACGTGACGCCCTTGCGCAGCTTGACGATCCACGTCTTCGCGTCGGTCGTCTGCAGCGACTCGGCGAGATTCATCTGCGGCGTCAGGCTCGCATCGAGCTGCGTGAGGCCGCTGTAGAACATGAAGAAGCGAATGTAGTCGGCGCCGGTCGAGCCCTTGGCCGGATCGAGCGTATCGGCCGTCGAACTGGATTCGTTCGCGACCCGGATCTTGCCGCCGCGCTTCGGCGCCGGCGCGGCGAACGCCGACTGCGCATTCATCAGCAGCCCGCCGCCGCCGACGGCCATCATGCCGCTCGCCGCCATGACCCGCATCATGTCGCGGCGCGTGAAACCGCCCTTGTCGATATCGTCGTTCATCCGAACTGCTCCTGACTGTGGAAAGTGGGTCCTGGGGTCCAGCGTGGTTCGATCATCCCGTTGCGCCCGCCTGCTGGTGGCCGGCGCAACGTCTTGCACATGAAGTTCATTTAAGCATCGCCAAAATGCGGGTTGTCGCGATTCGGGGCGGCCGCACGACACGAATCAACCGTTTTGGGTAGGCTGCGCAGCATGAATTGCTGCGTGCGTATACGTCATGTCACGCCGCGTCACGCCACGCCCCGGCGCGTCACGCCGTTTGGCCGACACCGTGCCGCGACGGCCGTGCCGACCCGCGATGCCCCCGCGCCGCGCGCCGCCCTCGCATGAAAGTTCAGACGATAGCCGGCGCCCGACGCGACCGATCCGGGCGCTGACCGCGGTGCGGGCGGCTTGCCCGGCGCCGCGCCCGCGCGTATCGACCGCCGGGCGGCAACGCAGGCGATCCCGGCCGGTTCGACGGCGCGCCGCGCGGCCGATACGCCGCCTACAGCCCGAGCTGCGTCGCGAGATGGCCGATGTCCGACACCTCGTAGTAGTTGTAGAACGGCGTGCCCGGCTCGTGGCCGCGGTTGACGAACGCCTTGTGCTTGATCCCGAGATCCTCGGCCGTCATCAGGTCGTAGCGCAGGCTCGACGACACGTGCAGCACATCCTCCGGCTGGCAGCCGAGCTGGCCGAACATGTATTCGAAGCCCTGCATCCGCGGCTTGTACGACTGCGCCTGTTGCGCGGTGAACACCGCATGGAACGGCGCGCCGAGCTTGTCGACGTTGCTCATGATCTGGTCGTCCGATGCGTTCGACAGGATCACCAGCTTGTATTTCTGGGCCAGTCGCGACAGGCCCGCGGGTACGTCCGGATGCGGGCCCCAGGTCGGCACCGCCAAATAGAAGCTTTCCGCCTCGGCTTCGTCGAACGTCACGCCGAGCCTGTTGCAGGTGCGGCGGATCGCGTTGACGACGACATCCCGGTACGGCTTCCATGCACCGAGCACCTCGTCGAGGCGATAGGCGGCGAACGCGCGCACGAACGCCTCGAGCGCGACCGGCGACAGCCGGTCCGCGTAAACCTCGCGCGCCATTTCCGCCATCCGGAAGCGGGTGAGCGTGCCGTAGCAGTCGAACGTGATGAACTTCGGTTCAAATTGGATCATGGTGACGTCCTGTCGGTGTGAAGCCCCGGCAGGGCCGGGGACGGGCTGGGTTGTATGAAATTGAATCAGGGCAAAAAATCCGCCGCGCGTCGTTCGATGCCGCTCAAAGCGCAGAATCGTCGCGTGTTGCGCGCCTCGCACGGCACGATCTGCGGCGGCCTTCATGGGGCGCACGGGCGGGTGCGTGATGCATGGCCGCTTCGGCGCCTTGCTTCAATCGTATTGCGTTCGAACGGCAGAAGCTGCCGGAATGACGGGTCGGGCCGGCACGAACCGCGCGTTCCCGCGCGCCGATCAGGCCGGTTTGCGTCGAACTCGCCCGACCGGCCGCCAGCACCGGAAAACAGGCGAATCGTCCTATCCGCACCGCCGTGTCGCTGGCACAGTGGGTGCATCGTTCCCACTCATCCGGAGTCCGGCGTGTCCGACCTCAATCCTTCCAGCACGCTTACCTATCGCCCGTTCGCCGAAGCCGACCTGCCCGCCGCGCATCGGCTGTCGGAGGCAGTCAAGTGGCCGCACCGGCTCGACGACTGGCGCTTCGTGTTCCAGCTCGGCGGCGGCTTCGTCGCCGAGGACGAAACCGGCATCGTCGGTACCGCACTGGGCTGGCGCTTCGGCGAAGCGCACGCGTCGCTCGGCATGGTCATCGTGTCGCCCGAGCGCCAGGGCCGCGGCATCGGGCGCGAACTGTTTTCCCGCGTGCTCGACAGCCTCGGCTCGCGAACCATTTTTCTGCATGCGACGCCGGCGGGCGAACCGCTGTACGCGAAGTTCGGATTCGAAGCGATCGATACGATCGATCAGCACCAGGGCGCCGCGTTCCAGCCGCCGCTGATATCGCTGCCGCCCGGCGAGCGCCTGCGGCCCCTCGGCGCAAACGACGGCCCGCGGCTTGCCGCGCTCGCGTCGCGGGCCGCGGGCTATCGACGCGACGCGGTGATCGAGGCGCTGCTCGGCGTCGCGAACGGCATCGCACTCGACCGCGACGGCGAACTGCTCGGCTTCGCGCTGTTTCGCCGTTTCGGCCGCGGCCACGTGATCGGCCCGGTGGTCGCACCGGACACGCTGCGCGCACAGGCGCTGATCAGCCACTGGCTCGCGCTGCATGAAGGCATGTTCGTGCGGCTCGACGTGCCGGGCGACAGCGGGCTGTCGGACTGGCTTCAAGGGCTCGGGCTGCCGCGCGTCGATACCGTCGTCGCGATGGCGCGCGGGGCGACGCCCGAACGCGACCCCGCGCTGCGCGCGTTCGCGATCGTCAGCCAGGCGCTCGGCTGAACGGCACGCCCGATGAGCTTCCTCTACAAGGCCGACCCGGTGCGCGGCACGCAATGGGCGCAGCGCTTCGCGCAACAGGCGCCCGACCTCGCGTTCCGGATTTGGCCGGACATCGGCGATCCGCACGACGTCCGCTACCTCGCCGCATGGCAACCGCCTGACGATCCGGCCGCGCTGCTGCCGAACCTCGAGGTCGTGTTCTCGGTCGGCGCGGGCATCGACCAGTTCGACCTGTCGCGCGTGCCTGCTCACATCCCGGTCGTGCGGATGATCGAGCCCGGCATCGTCGAAGGCATGGTCGAGTATGTGACGCAGGCCGTGCTGACGATTCACCGCGACCTGTTCGACTATGCGGCGCAGCAACGCGCGCAGGTGTGGCGCGAGAAGCCGGTGCGCGCGGCCGCGTCGCGGCGCGTCGGCGTGCTCGGGCTCGGCACGCTCGGCCAGGCCGTGCTCGATACGCTGCGGCGCTTCGGGTTCCCGTGTGCCGGCTGGAGCCGCACGCCGCGCACGCTCGACGGCATCGACTGCTACGCGGGCGACGCGGCGCTCGACGCGTTCCTGGCCCGCACCGACGTCCTGATCTGCCTGCTCCCGCTCACCGACAGCACCCGCGGCCTGCTGGGCGCGCGCGTGTTCGATGCGCTGCCGGCCGGCGCGTCGCTCGTGCAGGCCGGGCGCGGGCCGCAGCTCGATGCGGCCGCCCTGCTCGCCGCGCTCGACAGCGGCCGGCTCGACAGCGCGATCCTCGACGTGACGGACCCCGAACCGTTGCCCGCCGGCCATCCGTTCTGGACGCATCCGCGGATCCGGATCACGCCGCACATCGCGAGCGCAACGCGGCCCGATACCGCGGTGGACGCCGTGCTCGCGAACCTCGCGCGGCATCGCGCGGGGCAGCCGATGATCGGCGTCGTCGATCGCGCGCGCGGCTACTGACGCGCGCCTCCGGTGCGGCGGGGTGCGCAGCAGAAAATGCCGAAGCACCCCGTGCAAACGCCGTATCCATACGTTTCGGGCAGCGAATTGAAGGCACAGGCGAATGGCTCGCCCGGTAGCATGAACTCACCGCTGACACCCGACGAGAGTCCCGCCTTCCCATGAACCACGCCACGCTGATCGAAGCCGATCGTCAACACCTGATCCACCCCGTCGTCAACTATCGTGCGCACGAGGCGCGCGGCGTCACCGTGCTCGAATCCGCCGAAGGCGTGTTCCTGCGCGACGCCGACGGCCATACGCTGCTCGACGCGTTCTCTGGCCTGTGGTGCGTGAACGTCGGCTACGGCCGCGCCAGCATCGTGAAGGCCGCCGCCGAGCAGATGGCGCAGCTGCCCTACGCGACCGGCTATTTCCATTTCGGGTCGCGGCCGGCGATCGAGCTCGCCGAACGGCTCGCGGCGCTCGCGCCGCCGTCGCTGAACCGTGTGTACTTCACGCTCGGCGGTTCGGATGCGATCGACTCCGCGGTGCGCTTCATCACGCACTATTTCAACGCGACCGGCCGGCCGTCGAAAAAGCAGATGATCGCGCTCGAACGCGGCTATCACGGTTCGTCGACGATCGGCGCCGGCCTCACCGCGCTGCCCGCGTTCCATCGCCATTTCGACCTGCCGCGCGCCGACCAGCACCACATCCCGTCGCCCTACCCGTACCGCCATCCGCTCGGCGACGATCCGCAGGCGCTGATCGCCGCGTCGGTCGCCGCGCTCGAAGCGAAGGTGGCCGAACTGGGCGCGGACAACGTCGCGGCATTCTTCTGCGAGCCCGTGCAGGGCTCCGGCGGCGTGATCGTGCCGCCGGCCGGCTGGCTGAAGGCGATGCGCGACGCGTGCCGGCGCCTCGGCATCCTGTTCGTCGCCGACGAGGTGATCACCGGCTTCGGCCGGACGGGCCCTTTGTTCGCGTGCGAAACCGAGCGCGTCGAACCCGACCTGATGACCGTCGCGAAAGGCTTGACCGCCGGCTATGCGCCGATGGGCGCGGTGCTGATGTCCGACGAAATCTACGAGGGGATCGCGGGCAGCCGCGCCGAATCGGCCGTGGTCGGCCACGGCTACACCTATTCCGCGCATCCGGTCAGCGCGGCGATCGGCCTCGAAGTGCTGAAGCTCTATCACGAAGGCGGGCTGCTCGCGAACGGCCAGGCGATGGCGCCCCGCTTTGCCGCAGGCCTCGACGCGCTGCGTGCGCATCCGCTCGTCGGCGACGCGCGCTCGGTCGGCCTGCTCGGCGCGCTCGAGCTGGTGGCCGACAAGGCACGCAAGACGCGCTTCGACCCGGCACTGAACGTGCCGGACAGGATTGCCGCCGCCGCGTATGCAAACGGCGTGGTGTTCCGTGCGTTCGGCGACGGCGTGCTCGGTTTCGCACCGGCGCTGAGCTTCACCGCGGGCGAGTTCGACCTGCTGTTCGAGCGCGTGCGCAAGACGCTCGACGACGTGCTGGCCGAACCCGGCGTGCAGCGCGCGCTCGACGCCGCACACGCGCAGCCGGCGTGAGCGCGACAAGGGTAAGCGGGGCTTGTGACGGCCCCGGTTCGACTCTAAAGTAACCGGACATTCCATTTTTGCCCTCTCACGGACCATGACGGACAGCAAGCTGGATCGCATCGACCTGCGCATCCTCTCCCAGTTGCAAAAGCGCGGCCGCATGACCAACGTCGAACTGGCCGACGCGGTCGGGCTGTCGCCCAGTCCCTGCCTGATCCGCGTCAAGCGGCTCGAGAAGGCCGGCTACATCGGCGGTTACGGCGCGCACATCCAGCTCGAGAAGCTCGGCGACGTGCAGGTCGTATTTACCGAGGTCACGCTGGCCGACCACCGGCGCGAGGACTTCGACCGTTTCGTCGCGGCGATCCGCAATGTCGACGAAATCGTCGAGTGCCATCTCGCAAGCGGCGGCTACGACTATCTGCTGAAGTTCATCACGCGCAGCGTCAGCCATTACCAGACGATCATCGAGGGCCTGCTCGAGCAGAACATCGGCATCGAGAAGTATTTCAGTTACGTGATCATCAAGTCGCCGTTCGTCAAACGGCACTATCCGCTCGAATCGCTGTTCGGCGACCGGCATTGACGGACAGCGTGCGGCATCCACGAACGCGGCAGCCATGCCGTCCGCGTGGAGTCGTCGCGCGCCCGCGCCGCCGCGCACCGCCGCCGAACCGCTTCATCCAAGGACCTGTCATGCCACTCACGCTGTCCCGCTCCGAACTCCTGCGCACCGCCAACCTGATCGACGGCGCCTGGCGCGATGCGCTCGACGGCCGCCGCTTCGCCGTCACCGATCCGGCAACGCTCGACACCGCCGCTGAAGCACCCGACAGCGGCGCGGCCGACGCCCACGCGGCGACCGACGCGGCCGCGCGCGCGCTGCCCGCCTGGCGCGCGACGCCCGCTCGCGAACGGGCGGCGATCCTGCGCACTTGGCACGCGGCGATCGTCGCGCATACCGAGGATCTCGCGAAGCTGATGTCCCGCGAACAGGGCAAGCCGCTCGCCGAAGCGCGCGGCGAAGTCGCCTACGGCGCGTCGTACGTGCTGTGGTTCGCCGAGGAAGCGACGCGCACGTACGGCGACCTGATTCCGCAGCAGCAGCGCGGTAAACGCCTCGCCGCGGTCAAGGAGCCGATCGGCATCGTCGCCGCGATCACGCCGTGGAATTTCCCGCTCGCGATGATCGCGCGCAAGATCGCGCCCGCACTCGCGGCCGGCTGCACCGTGGTCGCGAAGCCGGCGGAGGACACGCCGCTGACCGCGCTCGCGCTCGCGTTCCTCGCGCAGGAAGCGGGCGTGCCGGCCGGCGTGCTGAACATGATTTCCGCGTCCCGCGAGCGCGGCATCGATGCCGTGGCCGACTGGCTCGCCGACAGCCGCGTGCGCAAGATCACGTTCACCGGATCGACGCTCGTCGGCAAGCTGCTCGCGCGCGAATCGGCCGCGACGCTGAAGAAGCTGTCGCTGGAGCTCGGCGGCAACGCGCCGTTCATCGTGTTCGACGATGCCGAGCTCGACGCGGCAGTCGACGGGCTGATGGCCGCCAAGTTCCGCAACGGCGGCCAGACGTGCGTGTCGCCGAATCGCGTGTACGTGCAGGCCGGCGTCTACGACGCGTTCGCCGCGAAGCTCGCGGCGCGCGTCGCCGCGTTGAAGGTCGCGCCGGCGACCGACCCGGCCGCGCAGATCGGCCCGATGATCAACGCGCGCGCGGTCGACAAGATCGCGCGCCACGTCGGCGACGCCATCGAGCGCGGCGCGCGCGTCCTGGCCGGCGGCAAGCGCCTGCCCGAACTCGGCCCGAACTTCTACGCGCCGACGGTGCTCGCCGACGCCACCGCCGCGATGCAACTGAACTGCGAGGAAACCTTCGGCCCGATCGCCGCACTGTTTCGCTTCGATACCGAGGACGAAGCCGTCGCCGCCGCGAACGACACGCCGTTCGGGCTCGCCGCGTATTTCTACACGCAGGACGTGCGACGCATCGCGCGCGTGTCGGCACGGCTCGAAACGGGCATCGTCGGGATCAACGAAGGCGCGCTCGCGAGCGAGGCCGCACCGTTCGGCGGCGTGAAGGAATCGGGCTATGGCCGCGAAGGTTCGCGCTACGGCCTCGACGACTACCTGTCGATCAAGTACCTGTGCCAGGGCGGGCTCGACTGACAGTGCACGGATGCGTGCAACGCCGGCAAGGCAGGATCGCGGGAATCATGGACAATACTGCGCATCTGAGATGCGGAGGCTTGCCCGTGGGAATCAACTTCGATTTGAACGACTTGCAGGCGTTTCGCGCGGTCGTGGAAACGGGCAGTTTCCGCAAGGCCGCGGAGACGGTGAGCATTTCCCAGCCGGCGCTGAGTCGTCGGATCGACAAGCTCGAGGAAGCGCTCGGCGTGCGCCTCTTCGAGCGCACCACGCGTCGCGTCACGCTCACCACGGTCGGCCGCGTGTTCGCCCAGAGCGCCGAACAACTGCTCGACGATCTCGACGCCGCGCTGCTCGGCATTCGCGACGTGTCGTCGAGCCGCCTGGGCCATGTGACCATCGCATGCGTGCCCTCGGTGGCCTACTACTTTCTGCCCGCGATCATCGCGCGCTATCATCAGCGCTTTCCGCGCATCCGGGTCAAGCTGCTGGACGCGGGCGCGAATGAGGTGCTGGGTGCCGTCATCAGCGGCGAGGCCGACTTCGGCGTGAGCTTCATCGGCAGCCAGGAAGCCGAGATCGAGTTCAAGGTGTTGCTCCAGGAGCGCTTCGTCGCCGCGTGCCGCCGCGACCATCCGCTCGCGCGCAAGAAGCGCGTGACCTGGAACGAACTGTACGAGCACGATTACGTGGCGGTGGACAAGACGTCCGGTAACCGTCTGCTGCTCGACCAGGCGCTGGCCGCCGTGGCGCCGCGCGGGCCGAGCGTGTGCGAAGCGCGCCACGTGACGACCCTGCTCGGATTGATCGAGGCGGGGCTCGGCGTCGCCGCGGTGCCCTCGATGGCGATGCCCGGGCACGACCACCCCGTTCTCACGAGCGTGCCGCTCGTCGAGCCGGTCGTCAAACGGCGCGTGGGCATCGTCAAGCGGCGCGGACGTCCGCTCACGCCGGCCGCCGAAGCGTTTCATCGGATGATCGTCGACGCGAAGCGCGGCGGCATCGCGAGCAGCGGTGCATCGGCATGACAACGACACGAAAGACCCGAAGGAAGATCGTCCCGTGAGGTTGGCCAAGCTGCTCAAATCGCTCTATGTGCAGGTGCTGCTTGCGATGCTGCTCGGCGTGAGCGTCGGTCACGCATGGCCGGGCGCAGGCGCCATGCTCAAGCCCCTCAGCGATGCGTTCGTCGGCCTGGTGCGGATGACCATCGCGCCGATCGTCTTCTGCACGATCGTCTCCGGCATCACGTCACTTGCGGACGGGAAGGCAATCGGCCGCACGATCGTTCGGGCCATGGCGCTCTTCTATTCGCTGACCGCCGTCGCGCTCGCGATCGGGCTCGTCACCGCGTTCGTGCTGCGACCGGGCGCCGGCCTGCACATCGACGTGCACCATCTCGATTCGAGCATCCTCGCGCAGTACGCGAAGGACGCGCAGCCACGCGGGCTCGTGGCGTTCGGGTTGAGCGTGATTCCCGATACGATGCTTGGCGCGTTCGAGAAAGGCGAGGTGTTGCCGGTGCTGCTGCTGTCGCTGCTGTTCGGTTTCTCGCTGAATGCGCACCGGTCAGCCGGCCGGCCCGTTCTTGCGCTGATCGACGGGGTCGCCCAGGTCGTCTTTCGCGTGCTCGCGATGATCATGCGGCTCGCGCCGCTCGGCGCATTCGGCGCGATGGCGTTCACGGTGGGCCGCTTCGGTATCGGCTCGGTCGGCTCGCTGGCAAAGCTGATGCTGTCCTTCTACGCGGCATGCGCGCTGTTCGTCGCGCTGGTGCTCGCACCGCTCGCGCGCCTGCACGGCTTCGCGCTGTGGCGGCTGTTGCGCTACCTGCGCGAAGAGCTGCTCATCGTCCTCGCGACGTCCTCGTCGGAGCCCGTTCTGCCGCGCCTGATCGTCAAGCTGACGTCGCTCGGTTGCGACCGGGGCGTCGTCGGGCTCGTGCTGCCGGCGGGCTATTCGTTCAACCTGGACGGCACCGCGATCTATCTGACGCTTGCCGCGTTGTTTATCGCGCAGGCGTGCGACGTGCCGCTTTCCGCGTCGCAGATCGCGATGATGCTCGCCGTCATGCTGCTCACGTCCAAGGGCGCGGCGGGTGTTTCCGGCAGCGGGCTGGTGGCGCTGGTCGCCACGCTCGCCGTCATGCCCGACCTGCCCGTTGCCGGGGTCGCCCTGCTGGTCGGTATCGATCGCTTCATGTCCGAGGCACGCGCGCTGACGAGCGTGATCAGCAATGCCTGCGCGGTCATCTTCGTGTCGATGTGGGAACGCGCGTGCGATCGCACGCTCCTTGCACAGCGGCTCGCCGTGGCCGGTTCAGCCTTCCCGAACGGGGCCGATCAAGGCCGCGTCGCGGCCGATGCCGACGGTAACGGGAAGGCCGCCTGACGCACGCCTTCCCGTCGGCCGGATTCAGTGAGCGGCAACGGAATCGAGTCCGGTCGACCTCACGTCCGCCTGCACCTCGGGCGACGCAAGATAATCGAGCAGCGCCTTCGCTTCCTTCGGATGCTGCGCACCGACGGGAATGCCGGCGGCGAAGCGCGTGACCGACTGCAGCGATTCGGGAATCTTGCCGACGAAGGTCGCGCCCTTGACCGGCAGCAACTCGCTCACCTGCTGGAAGCCGATTTCGTAGTCGCCGTTCGCCACGACCGACGCCACCGGAATCCGCGGAATCATCTTCGCCTTCGACTTCACCTGATCCTCGATGCCGAGCTTCCTGAACAGCTCGCGTTCGATATACACGCCGCTCGCGCTGTCCGAATAGGCGATCGACCTGGCGTGCAGCAGCGCCTGCTTCAGCCCTTCGGGGGAGCTGATGTCGGGCTTTGCCGCGCCGTCGCGCACGACCATGCCGATACGCGAATCGGCCAGCTCGACCCGGGATCCGGGGATGACCTTGCCCTGCCTGATCAGTTCGTCGAGTGCGTAGCCGACCATGATCACCGCGTCGGCGGGCTCGCCGCGCGCGAGCCGGTTCGGAATCGCTTCGGGCGACTTGCCCATCGACGGACCGAGCGCGGTATCGAGCGTATTGCCCGTCGTCGACTCGAACCGGGGGCCGAGCAGCGTGTAGGCGGCGGTGAAGCCGCCCGAGCTCATCACGTGCAGTTCGGCGGCCTGCACGTTGGTCGCCGCCGCGCTAGCGGCGACAAGCGCGGTCGCGCAACATTTCAGGAACAGGTTTCTCATGGTCGTGGTCGTGGTCGTGGTCGTGGTCATGGTCGTATGGATTCGCGTGGGTTCGTGGGGTTTGCCGAGCATCCCGATGGGTTAGCGCATCAATGCGCCGGCGTCAGCGTCGCGGCACGGGGGCGATAGAGCGCGAACGTCGCAAGCAGCGCGCACACCGCGGCGAAGCTCATCCAGTATCCCGGCGCGGCCTTGTCGCCCGTCATGTGAATGAGCGCGGTCGAGATGGCCGGCGTGAAGCCGCCGAACACGGCCGTCGCAAGGCTGTAGGCGAGCGAGAAGCCCGCGACACGCACCTGCACCGGCATCACTTCCGTGAGCGCGACGACCATCGCGCCGTTGTAGATCCCGTACATGAACGAGAGCCAGAGGAGCACGAGCAGCATGTTGACGAACGACGGCGCGTGCGCGAGCAACGACAGCGCCGGGTAGGCGGTCACGATGGTGAGCACCGTCATGGCGACCAGAAGCGGCCGGCGGCCGATCCGGTCGGACAGCGCACCGCCGATCGGCAGCCACACGAAGTTCGACACGCCGACGCACAGCGTCACGAGCAGGCTGTCGGCGGTGCTCAGATGCAGCACCGTCTTGCCGAAGGTCGGCGCGTAGACCGTGATCAGATAGAAGCTCGTGGTGGTCATCGCGACCAGCATCATGCCGGCCGCCACGACGCCCCAATTCCGGACCAGCGTCCCGAACACTTCCTTCATGCCCGGACGATGCGTGCGCGCCTTGAACGCCTGGGTTTCCTCCAGATTGCGGCGCAGCATGAAGATGAACGGCACGATCATGCAGCCGACGAAGAACGGCACGCGCCATCCCCATGCGGCGATGGCCGACGTGCTCAGCCATTGATTCAGGGCAAAGCCCAGGCCCGCCGCGACGACGATCGCGACCTGCTGGCTGGCGGACTGCCAGCTCGTGAAGAAGCCCTTGCGGCCGGGCGTCGCCAGCTCGGCGAGATATACCGATACCCCGCCCAGTTCCGCGCCGGCGGAGAAGCCCTGCAGCAGCCGGCCGAGCAGCACGAGCGCGGGTGCCAGCAGGCCGATCGTCGCGTAGCCCGGCACGAACGCGATCAGGATGGTGCCGCTCGCCATGATGGACAGCGTGACGATCAGGCCCTTGCGGCGGCCGACGTCGTCGATGTACGCGCCCAGCACGATGGCACCCAGCGGCCGCATCAGGAAGCCGGCGCCGAACACGGCGAAGGTCATCATCAGCGATGCGAACTCGCTTTGCGCGGGAAAGAAGACGTTGGCGATCTGCGTGGCGTAGAAGCCGAACAGGAAGAAGTCGAACTGCTCGAGAAAATTCCCGGCTGTGACGCGGAAGACCGCAGCGGCCTTCGAACGTTCGGTCGGAAGGCTGGACGAGGGGTGCATCGGGGTGTCTCCTGAAAATCCAGAAATACGCGGGGGGCGGACGATTGTCGTTTTCCGCCATGTTCGCTTGGCGTCAGGCAAACGATAAGTGCAATTTTTGGAAGGATTGATGTTGATTGGTTATCAATCGGCGCGCGGGCGGCGCACGTGGCGGGACAGGGTTCCGGACGACAGCCAATGAAAAAGGGCCGGTCAGTACATCGACCGGCCCTGCCATCTACGATCACTGACGATCACTGCCCCGCAGCCGCCTCGATCGCGTCCGTGTCCCACTTCCCGCGTCGCGTTGCCTCGGCCAGCATCCCCAAGGTCAGCGGCCGTCGCTCCGGGTGCCGAAGGCGCTTCACGAGCAGCCCGATGAGTGACGACAGCAGTGCCTGGCCTTCGGGGCCAAAATAGCGCCGGTACGGGAATCCTCGGGCGTCGACGCCGAATGTCGCTGCCCACCGGTCGATGAACTCCACCCCGTCGAGGCCCGTGATGCCGAGATCCTGCTCAAGCCGCGATTCCGGTTGCACGCTCAGCTTGCTGCCGAACACCGGCCGCCCGAGTTCCTCGCGTGTGAAGGCTTCCAGGCGTTCCCAGGTATCGTCTTCCATGGCTCAGAGCACCCGGTCCTCGGGCTTCACGATTCGATTGTAGGTCGACACGGTGTTGTGCGTGATCAGGTAGGCGTCGAGCGCCAGGAATACCTCGCCCACCACGGGGATCGCCCGACCGACCCACGCACCGAGGCGGCGAGTAAAGGCGATCCGGATACCGGACAACCCGCCACCCGTGATCGTCGGCAGGCGAAACGGCAACGTTTGAGGGAGCAACTTCCGAGCGGCAACGGAGGCGACGGACGTGCCCGGTGTAGCGCCGGCGAACTTGCCGGGGACTGGGACGTCAGCCTGATCGAGAAACATCGCTGACGCAGCGGCGAGATTGTCCAGGCCGAGTTGCTTGCGTGTCTCGTCGAACGCGACCAAGGCAAAGACGTCGACGGGCCGCAAATCCTGCCAGGTGCCGTAGGTGTACCTGTTTTCATTCATTCATTTTTCTCCTGATCCAGCAAGGGCGCTGCTCTCCCAGCGGGTACCCCCTGCGAAGGCGACACTTTACCGCATCGCCTGGAACGGCCCGAGGCCGGGCGCGAGCGGCACGTTCGAGAACGCGGGCTTGCCCGGCAGGCCGAGCGTCCCCCCCGACGCCGCCCGACTTGCCGAGCCGCTTCAGCGCCGGCAGCGGGCCGCCCTCGCCGATCGCGATCGTGCCCGCGAGCGCCCGGGTTTCCCGGCCTCCGCCGGCTGCCCACTCGTCGATCGCCTGCGTGTGGCCGGCCCTGCTCTGCTTAACGGCACCGGCGGGAAGACATTGCGTCATGCAGAACGGCGGGCGCTTCCTCCATCGGTGCCTCGTCCACCGGTTCCGGAGACTGTCCGCACGGCATGCCTGCGCTTGACGCGGCCCGGCGTGAGCGGCCGCCACACCGTCGGGCCACCGGATCGCCTTGCTCGATCTCCCCAGGCTCGGTCGCACACGTTTGCGCCCCGGCACGCGATCGCACGCACGCGGCTGGCCGCCATGCGGGCCTTGATTTTCAGTTAACCGTGCCGTTAACCCGGATTTGAACCGGGCCGGCGTCATTGCAGCCGGCTTCCCTTACGAGCGCGAGCATGCCCGCATTCACCTCGATCGAGAAAATTGCCGACTGGGCCGGACGTCACCCGCTTGTCGTCGGGGCGGCGGGCACGCTGATGTCGCTTGCAGCACTCGGGATCAGCGCGGCGACTCTGTGGGCAGGACGAAACGAAGCCATCGAGCACGCGCATGAAACGTCGCGCAACGTGGCAGCCGTGCTGGTGAGCCAGATCGCACGCACCGTCGAAACGTCGAACAACGCGCTGCTCGCACTGGCCTCCGATCTCGGCAATCCCGCGGTACGGCGCATGGATGCAGGGCTGCGACACGATCTGCTGTTCGAGCGCACCGCGGCCCAATATGTCACCGGCATGGGCGTGACCGACAAGCGCGGCCAGTTGATCGACGGATGCTGCGGCACGATCCACCGTTGGGATTTCAGCGATCGCGACTACTTCAAGGTCCATCGCGATGCAGACAACGTCGGCCTCTACGTGTCCGAGGTCTATCGCGCGCGCTCGCGCGCCGGCAAGGAATCCATCGCGCTGTCGCGGCGCATCGAGCGGCCCGATCACACGTTCAACGGGATCGCGGTGGTCGCCATCGACCTCGCCTATTTCGATCAGCTGCTGTCCCGCCTCGATGTCGGGCCGAACGGGGTCAGCGCGATCCTGCGCGCGGACGGCACGATCCTGTCGAGAAATCCGGCGTTGAACGACAACCAGATGAATAACCTGCGTCGCTCGAAATCATTCGAGCGGATGGTGAACAGTGAATCGGGCTTCTATCCCGCGCGCTCGAGCATCGACGGCACCGTGCGGCTGTATACGTACCAGCGGGTGCCGGGCACGCCGCTGATCGCCGTCGTCGCGCCGGCGGAGCGCGACGTGCTGGCGGGCATTACGCGCCTGTCGTGGACGGCCGGCGTATTGGCGACCGTGATCAGCGCGCTGTTTTGCGCGGTGGTATGGCTGCTTGCGTTTGCGCTGCAGGGCAACCTGCGCAAACAGACGCTGCTCACGGATCTCACGCGGACCGATCCGCTGACCGGCCTGTGCAACCGCCGCGCGCTCGATATCGCGCTGGCCGACGAATGGGAACGGCTGCAGCGGGGCAGCAACGGCAGCCTGTCGATCCTGTTCATCGACGCCGACCACTTCAAGCAGTACAACGACCGGTATGGGCATGCGGAAGGCGATACGGCGCTGCGCTTTCTCGCCGACTGCATCCGCACCCATACGCGTCGACGCGGCGATCTCGCCGCCCGGTATGGCGGCGAGGAGTTCGTCGCGGTATTGCCGGATACGGACGAACACGGCGCCGCGCGGGTCGCGGAGGCGATTCGCCGAGAAGTCGAACGCAACCGGCTCGACGGGTTTGCGCAACCTGTTCCAGCCTTCACCGTCAGCATCGGCTGCGCGACCGGCCATCGCGCGCGCCCCGCGTCCGTGCATGCGCTGTCGCGCCAGGCCGACATGGCACTGTATCGCGCGAAGCGCGAAGGCAGGAATCGGGTGTGTTGCGCGGAACCGGAGCAACTCACTCGCCTGGCTTGACCGGCCACGGACCGGGTCTGCTTTGTTCGGCGGTTGACGACCCGCAAACGATAGTGTCATACGCCGGTCCTCAATTGTTCATGCGCCGTTCCGATAATCAGGAAAACTATTCGATGTCAATAAAACCGGACCTCACCTATGAATGATCGACGATTAACGGTTCGCGCGAAGCTGACCCTGGCTTTCTGCCTCCTGACCTGCATGGTTCTGCTCGTCTCCCTGCTCGGCATCGTATCGCTCGGCAATGCGAACGCGGCATTCGAAAATTTCGTCAATGGCACCAACACCCGCGCCACCCTGGCGGACAAGGTCCGCGTCGCGGTCGACCGGCGCGCGATCGCCGCCCGCAACCAGGTGCTTGCGACCGCGCCGCGCGACGCGGACATCGAGAAGGAAGCGGCGCTGCAGGCCGACCGCGAGGTCGGCGCGCTGCTCGGCGAACTGACGAATGCGGTCCGCGAGGGGAGCGGCGCATCCGACAAGTCCCGCGAGCTGGTCCGGCAAATCGGCGCGGTCGAAGCGCAGTACGGCCCCGTGGCACGTGCCATCGTCGACGCAGCGGCGAACAACCGCCGCGATCAGGCCGTCACGATGATCAACGAACAGTGTCGGCCGCTGCTGGCCAGGCTTGTCGCCGCCACCGACGCCTATGCGACGTACGCCCGCACGCAGGGCGCGCAACTCGTGACGGAATCGGACGACCGCTATGCATCGCAACGACTGATGCTGATCGTCATGAGTATCGCAGCAGCAGTAGCGGCCGCGATCTCGGGCGTCTTCATCACGCGCGGCCTGCTGCGCTCGCTCGGCACGGAGCCTGCCACGCTCAGCGACATCGCACGCCGTATCGCCGCCGGCGATCTCGGTAGCGAATCATCGGCCGGTGCCGCGCCGGTCGGCAGCGTACTGGCTTCCATGCGGGACATGCGGGCGAACCTGACCCGCCTGATCTCGGAAGTCCGTACCGCATCCGGCAATGTCGCGACAGGCGCCGGCGAAATCGCGTCCGGCAACCAGGACCTCTCCTCCCGCACGGAACAGCAAGCCGCCTCGCTGCAGGAGACCGCATCGAGCATGGAGCAGCTGACGTCCACCGTGCGCCTGAACGCCGACAATGCGCAGCAGGCGAGCGGGTTGGCCACCAACGCATCGGAGGTCGCCCAGCGCGGCAGCACGGCAGTCGGCCTGATGGTCGACACGATGACGGACATCAGCGCCAGTTCCACCAAGATCGCCGAGATCACCGGGATCATCGAAGGCATCGCGTTCCAGACCAACATCCTCGCGCTCAACGCGGCCGTGGAGGCCGCCCGCGCCGGCGAACAAGGCCGCGGCTTTGCCGTGGTGGCCAGCGAAGTCCGAAGTCTTGCACAGCGCTCATCGGGCGCCGCGAAGGAAATTCGCGAGCTGATCTCGCAATCGGTCCGGAAAATCCAGGACGGCTCGCATATCGCGAACCACGCGGGCGAGACGATGAACCAGGTCACGCATGCGATCGCGCGCGTGACCGACATCATGGGCGAGATCGCTGCCGCGTCGAACGAGCAGAGCCGCGGCATCGAGCAGGTGAATCTGGCGATTACACAAATGGACGAAGTCACCCAGCAGAACGCGGCACTCGTCGAACAGGCAGCCGCCGCATCGAAGTCGCTCGAAGAACAGGGCGGCCGGCTTGCCGAGGCGGTATCGCTGTTCCGGCTGGATACGCGGGCGGCCGGCGCATAGCCTCCCCCGCGCGCGTGCCCTCGATGGGTGCATCGAATCCGGCACCCGACATGTTCAGCACCGGAAATTAACCAGATAGTGGGAATTCGCGCGCGCCGAAGCCAACGCGAAACAATTCCTTAACGGCCACGTAACGATCCATCACCACAATTCGCCATCTTCGATCATCAGGATGGAGTCTTGCATGTTTGCATCACGAAGCCGTTTCCCGCTGCACGTTGCAGCGTTGTCGAGTGCGATCGTCCTGGCCGCCTGCGGCGGCGGCGACGATGTCGCGTCGACCGGCACGACGGCCGCAGCCGTTCCGGCGCCGCCCGCCGACCCCGGCTTCGTCGACAGCGCCCCGGTGCCGAGCGTGCCCGCGTTCGTCGACAACATCGCGACCAACCAGCGCGGCGATGCGCGCTATGCGACGCTGTCGACCAACGCCGCGGTGCGCGTGGTGAGCCGCTTTCTCGATCTCTGGCAGCCGTCGACGATGCTGGTCGACGCGGGCGTGAGCGCGCCGGCGAACGGCGCGTTTCCGGCCATCTCGCCGTCCACCTGCTCCGGGCTGCCCGGCAGCGGCGCACCGTGCGGCACGATCCTGAACGACGCCGTGCTGTCGGCCAACGTGCAGTACGTGATCAACGCGACGACCGCACGCACGCCGCAGCAGGCCGATGCCGCGTACTACGACGACCGGCGCGGCAAGGGCTTCAGCGTGACCGACGGCATGGGCCCGCTCACGGCGGCGTGGCGCACCGCGGCCCAGCAGACGACCAGCATCACCAGCATTCCGGCGGACGCGACGTCGGTGCTCTACAACGACTCGGGCAACAACGTCGGCGTGGGCAGCAGCACGAACGCGAACTTCGGGAAAGTCGTCGACCTGCTCAACGAAATGGGCAACAACGCGTCGACCGAACCCGCCAAGCGCTTCTACAAATATGCGCGCCCGTACCGCTGGAGCACGAGCGTGGTGGTCGCGCCGACGCTCGTTCCGGCGGAAAGCACGACGCCCGCGACCGACGGCGGCTTCATCAGCGGCCACGAGGCGGAAGCGATGCGCGATGCGACGACGATGGCGTGGCTCGTGCCGGAACGCTTCCAGGAAATGGTCAGCCGCGGCCTCGAACTCGGCGAGAACCGGATCCTCGCCGGCATGCACTCGCCGCTCGACGTGATCGGCGGCCGCATGCTCGCGCTGGCCGTCAGCGCGGCGAACCTGACCGCGTACGCCGGCGACGCGCAGGCCGCCTACACGCAAGCCCACCAGACGCTGCAGCAACTGACGGGGACGACCGCCACGACGTTCTCCGCATTCGCGCACGCCGGCACGGCGGCAACCGACCGGTTCGCCGACTACGCGACGAACAAGGCCGCATTCCTGCGCCGCCTGACGTTCGGTTTCGGCGCGATCGAATCGACGGACGCGCCGCCGGTCGTGCCGAAGGGTGCCGAGATCCTGCTGCAGACGCGCTTCCCGTACCTGAGCACCGACCAGCGGCGCGTCGTGCTGAAGACCACCGAGTTGCCGTCCGGCTATCCGGTCATGGACGATGCGGAAGGCTGGGGGCGCCTGAACCTGTTCGCGGCAGCCGACGGCTACGGCGCGTTCAACGGCAACGTGATCGTGTCGATGGATGCGTCGCAGGGCGGGCTCAATGCGGCCGACCTGTGGCGCAACGACGTCGCGGGCGCCGGCAAGCTGACGCTGCAAGGCAGCGGTACGCTGACGCTGGCGGGCAACAACCGCTACACGGGCGGCACGCAGGTCAGCGGCGGCACGCTTGCGGCCGCGTCGACGACGGCGTTCGGAACAGGCGACGTGTACGTCGGCCCGGGCGGCAGCGTGAGGATCGCGGCCGGCGCGCCGGTGACGATCGCGACCCGCTACACGCAGCTCGACGGCACGACGCTCGAACTCGACATCGACGGCAACGGCGGCGGACGCCTGCGCGTGGGCGGCCCGCTCACCGTCGCGGGCGGCACGCTGCACGTGAAGTTCGTGAACGGCTACGCGCCGAAGGCCGGCGACACCATCGCGCTGATCGACGGCGCGGCGGCTGCCGCGAAGTTCTCGACGGTGACGGTCGACGGGTTCAAGGCAACGCCCGTTTATACCGCGACGGGCGTGTCGATCACGCTGTCGGCGGCGTAGCCGGCCGGGCATCGATCCCTGCGACGAGGCCGCCCGAGGGCGGCTTCGGCGCGGGCCTCGCGTCAGACGAAGCGGGCGGGCGCCGCCGTGCCCGGCGCTGAAAGGCGGCCTGGATTGACCGACGCACGGGTGCCTGCGCCCGCTTTCGTCCTCGCCGCATCGCATGGCATCCTGCGTAAACCCCATCTCGAAATAAAATCAAATCCCTTATAATGGGATTTTCATAACAAAAGACGCATATACATTCATCCGATCATCTTTCAAGTCCTGAATTTCGGGTTTTCTTTCATTTTCGCTGCGATCACCCGCCGCCCTGCGTTGCCGCTCGCCCGGTGAGCGGCAACGCGGCTTTTCTTCCGCGTCACCCGGTGTTTTTTTCTGGATATGATCGTCGGCGGGACCGGGCGTGCTGCACCGCACCTCCCGGAAGTCATCCAGGCGGATCGCGCATGACGCGGTCGTACTACCGCGCCCGGGCAGCATGAGCCGGCTTCGGCCAGCATCGATTTCGAGACGGGATGCATTAGCCACACCATGAACCTGCACGCTGAAACACTGTGCTTCTCGGATGTGTTCCTCCATTCCCAGGCGATCGTGAACTGGTCGCAGCACTACGACCAGATCAGTCCGGGCACGGCCACGACCACGCTGCGCCAGGTCGCCGGCCAGCGCTTTCACGTCTTTCGCGAACGCATCAACCAGCGCGTGATGCAGCACGGCCTGGCGCCGCGCGACCGCCTTTGCTTCGCGCTGCCGATTGCCGGCACCGTCGCGCCGGTGGTCCAGGGGCGCACCGTCGAGCGCCCGAGCCTGCTGACCTTGCGCGGCGGCGAGGAGTTCGTCGCCCACCTGCCGTGCGACACGGAAGTGCTCGCCTTCACGATCGACCGCACGCTCACGGCCGATCGCGAACTGGACGAACTCGCGAACCTGCCCGCCCGCGTGCTGAAGCAGCCGGTGCTCCCGATCTCGCCCGCGCGCTACCGCGATGCGCTGGACGGCCTCGAACGCGTGCTTTGCCAGGCACTCGACAGCGGTTCGCTCACGGCGCGCGACGGGTTCGACGAGCGCGTGCTCGCGCACAGCGTCGTCGGCATCCTGCTCGACCTCGTGCAGTCCGACGATCCGGAGGCCGGCGCGCTGCCGTCGGCATCGACGCAAAGCTATATCGTTCGCCGCAGCCAGGAGATCGCACTGGAAAGCGACGATGTGCCGACGGTGATCGATCTCTGCCATCACCTTCGAATCAGCCGCCGCACGCTGCAATACAGTTTCCAGAACGTCGTCGGCACCACGCCGACGGCCTACCTCCGCTCGATCCGGCTGAACGCCGTGCGGCGCTTCCTGATGACGACGCCCGACACGATGCGGATTGGCGACGCTGCCGCGCAATTCGGCTTCTGCCATTTCGGGCGTTTTTCCGCGTACTACCAGCAACATTTCCACGAACTGCCGTCGCACACGCCGCGCCTGAGCTGAGCCCGCGAACGCGTCGCGGCCGCGCATCCGGGTAATCCCCTGCCGCCCGGCGCATGCGGATTGCCGAAAGCGGACAACGCCTGCTTTTTCGGCACCGTAAATTTTGTCGTCGGCCTGTTCCGCATCGCACTGCATCGGGCGGCCGTCCAAGCGCAGCCCTGTGCCGTCGGCGCACGTCGGCATCGATGGTCGGTTCGTCAGGATCGGCCCGCGGCACGGGGATATTGATCAGGCATGCCGGTGTCGATTCCCGATGGACGATCCGGTCAGCGGGACTACTCATGAACGAATCGTCGCCCCGGCCCGAAGCGGGCCTCAGCAGGAACGCCGTCGGCCTTTCCCACATCGTCTTCTTCGTCGTAGCGGCAGCGGCGCCGCTCACCGCGATGGTCGGCGCGACCCCCGCCGCGTTCTCGCTCGGCAACGGTCCCGGCGTGCCCGGCGTATTCGTGCTGGCGGGCGTCATGTACCTGATCTTCAGCATCGGCTACGCGGCAATGAGCCGGCACATCGCCAATGCGGGCGCGTTCTATGCATACATCGCGAACGGGCTCGGGCGTCCTGCCGGCGTGGGCGGCGCGTTCGTCGCGATCGTCGCGTACAACGCCGTGCAGATCGCGATCTACTGCATGTTCGGCTTCTTCCTGAACGACAGCATCCAGCGGCACTACGGCGTCGACGTGCCGTGGTGGGCGTTCGCGCTCGCCTGCGTCGTCGCCGTCCACTTCTGCGGCGCGCGGCGCATCGAGTTCAGCGGCCGGCTGCTCGGGATGCTGATGATCGGCGAGATCGCGATCGTGATGCTGCTCGATCTCGCGATCGTCGCGCATGGCGCGAGCACCGGCGGCTTCAGCGCGAAGCCGTTCAGCCCCGCGATGGTGTTCGCACCCGGGCTCGGCACCGCGCTCGTGTTCGTGCTCGGCTCGTACATGGGCTTCGAGGCAACGGCGATCTTCTCCGAGGAGGCCCGCGACCCGAAACGCACGATTCCGCGCGCCACGTACGTGGCCGTGATCCTCATCATGGCGTTCTACGCGCTGTCGTCGTGGGCGATCGTCGAGGCGTGGGGCGAGAGCCGGATCGCCGCGCAGGCGGCCCGCGATCCGGCCAATCTCTGGTTTGCCGTCAGCGGCCGGCTGCTCGGCGGCATCGCGACGGATGCGATGAACGTGTTGCTCGTCACGAGCCTGTTCGCGGCGATCCTGTCGTTCCACAACACGATCACACGCTACTTCTACGCGATGGGCCGTGAACGCGTGCTGTGGCGCAAACTCGGCCATACGTGCCCCGTGCATCGCTGCCCCGACGTCGCCGGGAAAGTGCAGACGCTGATCGCACTCGCGGCCATCGTCGGCTCCGCCGCGTGCCGGCTCGATCCGTTCGCGGTCGTGTTCTCGTGGATGAGCGCGCTGGCCACGATCGGCATCATCGCGGTGCAGATCCTCGTGGCGGCCTCGGTGATCGCATTCTTCGCGCGCGACCGCCGAGACGCCGGCCTCGTGCACCGCCTGATCGCGCCGCTCGTCAGCGTGATCGCACTCGGCGCGTGCCTCGTGCTGGTCGTGCGCAACCTGTCCGTGCTGAGCGGATCGGATTCGACCTTCGTCGCGATGTTTCCGTATTTCCTGGTCGCCGTCGGCGCGCTCGGCATCCGCGCCGCGTTGCGATTGAAGCGCAACGATCCCGACCTGTATCGCGAACTCGGGCGCGCCACGCCGTAACCGTCGCCCGGCCGGTGCCGTTTGCGGCACCGGCATCGTCTTGCCCCACGCCTGACGCTGCCCCTCGATCGGCACGCGACGCCTCGATGCATCGCGCCGGCACGGCCCTGCACGGGTATTCCCTATCGCGATCACGCGGCAACGATTGCCGATAGCGGACAAGGCCCGCCGTTTCATCGACATACAGTGAACCCGACGTCGAAGCCGTGCCGTGACAGCCTTCACCGCCACGACCGGCGCGGCTCGACGACTCGCCCCTGTGAAACACGGACACCATGATGAAAATTCAGAACCTGATCGGCGGCCGGCATTGCGACGCATCTGCCGGCCGTACCTTCGAAAAGCTGGCACCCGCTACCGGCGACTACGTCGCCGCCGTGCCGGCGTCGACCGCCGAAGACGTCGATCGCGCCGTACGCGCCGCACACGGCGCGCTGCATGACGACACCTGGGCACGCGCGGGCGGACCGGCCCGGGCGCGCTGGCTGCTCCGGCTGGCCGACCTGATCGAGCGCGACCGTGACGCGCTCGCGGAATGCCTGGCCATCGAACAAGGCCGTCCGCTCGCCGAGATGCGCATGATGGACATCCCGATGAGCATCGACACGCTGCGCTACTTCGCCGGCTGGGCCGACAAGCTCGAGGGGCGCACGATTCCGACCGACGGCTTCATGGGCCGCCCGACACTCAACTACACCCGGCGTGCGCCGGTCGGCGTCGCCGCGCAGATCATCCCGTGGAACGCGCCGCTGATGATCGCCGTGTGGAAGCTCGCACCGGCGCTCGCGGCCGGCTGCCCGGTCGTGATCAAGCCGTCGGAGGACACGCCGCTTGCGCTCGCTCGTCTCGGCGAACTCGTCTGCGAAGCCGGCCTGCCTGCCGGCGTCGTCAACATCGTCCACGGTGTCGGCTCGGAAGTCGGTGCCACGCTGGTCGCGCACCCGCTCGTGAGCAAGGTCAGCTTCACCGGCAGCACCGAAGTCGGCCGGACGATCGCCGCCGAAGCGGCCCGGACCTTCAAGCGCGTCACGCTCGAGCTCGGCGGCAAGGCCGCGCAGATCGTCTTCGCGGATGCCGATCTCGACCGTGCGATCCCGTCGCTGATGGCCGGCATGTTCGCGAACCAGGGCCAGACGTGCGCGGCCGGCTCGCGCGTGCTCGCGCACCGGTCGATCGCACCCGCACTCGAAGCGCGGCTCGCGGAAGCCGCCCGCGCCCTCCGCGTCGGCCCGCCGTCCGAACCCGGCGTGCAGATGGGCGCGCTCATCAACCCGCGTCACCTCGCACGCGTGCGCGCGCACGTCGACGCCGCGCTCGCCGAAGGTGCGGTCATGCTCGCGGGCGACGAACAGGTGCCGCCGCGCGGCTGCTTCATGCGCCCGACGATTCTGGGCAGCGTGCATCCGGACATGCGGATCGCCCGCGACGAAGTGTTCGGCCCGGTCGGGATGGTCATGCCGTTCGACACCGAGGATGAAGCCGTCCGCATCGCCAACGACACGCCGTTCGGCCTGTCCGCGTCGGTCTGGACGCAGGACGTCGGCACCGCACACCGCGTCGCCGAGCGGCTCGACGTCGGCGCGGTCGCCATCAACGCATGGAGCCCGATCGATGCGCGCCTGCCGTGGGGCGGCACCAAGCAGAGCGGAATCGGGCGCGACCTGTCGAAGGCCGCGCTCGACTCGTACCTCGAGGAAAAGATCATCAGCGCAGCCCTGTGATCCCGCGGCGCACAACGCGCCGCACCGTGTTCAAGCACTTCGTGAGAGAAAGACCATGGACTACCAAAAGCGACAAAAGCGATTCTGGCACCCGATGAGCTCGGCAGCCGCCGGGCACACGACCCCCACCGTGATCATCGAGCGCGGCGACGGCAACTACGTGTACGACGTCGAGGGCCACCGCATGCTCGACGGTGTCGGCGGACTCTGGAACGTCAACGTCGGCCACAACCGGCCGGAAGTGAAAGCCGCGATCGCACGCCAGATGGACGAGCTGTCGTACTACCAGACCTTCGACGGCGTCGCCCATCCGCGCGTGTACGACCTGGCCGACCGCCTGTGCGCGATGTTCGCGCAGGAGGACATGCAGCGGGTGATGTTCGGCAGCGGCGGCTCCGACGCGATCGAGACCGCGCTCAAGATGGCACGCCAGTACTGGGTCGCCGCGGGGGAACCGTCGCGCACGAAATTCCTGTCGCTGCGCAACGGCTACCACGGCGTACACGTCGGCGGCACGTCGATCGGCGGCAACGGCGTCTACCACTACAATCACGGCCCGCTGCTGCCCGGCTGCGTGCTGCTCGACACGCCGTGGCTCTATCGCAACCCGTGGAATTGCGACGATCCGCAGCAACTCGTCGAGCATTGCATCCGGCAGCTCGAGGAAACGATCGCGTACCACGGCCCGCAGACCATCGCCGCGTTCGTCGCGGAACCGGTACAGGGCGCGGGCGGCCTGATCGTCCCGCCCGCCGACTACTGGGCGCGCGTGCGCGCCGTGTGCGACCGCAACGGCATCCTGCTGATCGCCGACGAGGTGGTCACCGGTTTCGGCCGTACCGGCAGCCTGCTCGGCAGCCGCGGATGGGGTGTCGCCGCCGATATCCTGTGCGTCGCCAAGGGCATTTCCGCCGGCTACGTCCCGCTCGGCGCGACGCTGTACAACGGACGCATCGCGCAGGCGATCGAACACGGCGCGGGCTTCTCGCACGTGATCATGCACGGCTATACGTACAGCGGGCATCCGCTCGCGTGCGCCGCGTCGCTCGCGGTGCTCGACATCGTCGAAGCAGAGGATCTGCCGGGCAATGCGGCACGGGTCGGCCAGCGCCTGCTCGAGCAGTTGCTGCCGCTGAAGGCCGACTTCGAGACCGTCGGCGACGTCCGCGGCAAGGGACTGATGCTGGCGCTCGATCTCGTCACCGACAAGGCCAGCCGCACGCCGCTCGATCCGGGCGAGGGGTTCGCGGCGCGCGTCGCCGATGCCGCACGCAAGCGCGGCGTCCTGGTCCGCGCGATCGCCAACAAGGTCGTGATGTCGCCGCCTTTGACGCTGCAGCAGGACGAAGCCGATTTCATCGCGGTGACGTTGCGCGAGGCGCTGCAGGAGTGCTGCGCGGATTCGCGATCGATCGCCTGACCGCGCGGACAGCCGGGCGCACGAGCTGTTCGTCGAAGGTTCGTGCGCCGCGATCCGGCCTCGGTTCGACGAAGATCGCCGCGGAACGTCGACGCCGACGATCGGCAGCCCGCCTTTTGCAGTTTCGTTTTCAAGGAACACAAGCCAAATGGAAAACCAGGCCATTGCATTCACGGTGGAGAAATACCCGCTCGCGCTTCGGCTGCTTCACTGGGCCAGGGCGATCCTGATCGGCGCGCAACTCTGGACCGGATGGACCATGGTCCGCCTCGACGACAACCTGCCGGCCAAGTTCGACTGGTACTACCCGACCCACAAGGAGTTCGGCGTGCTCACGCTGCTGGTGGTCCTGACGCAACTGGCGATTCGCTCGATGAAGCCGTTGCCGCCGCTGCCGTCGAGCCTGCCGAAGCTGGACCGGAAGCTCGCCAAGATCGCGCACTACCTGCTGTATGCGCTGGCGATCATCGTGCCGCTGATGGGTTATTCGATGTCCAGCACGTATACGCAAAGCGACGGCGTGCCGTTCTTCTTTTTCCGCGTGCCCGAGCTGCTGCCGAAGAACGACCACTGGTTCGAGGCATTCCAGTGGCTGCACAAGACGCTGGCCTACACGCTGCTCGCGCTTGTCGTCCTGCATGTTCTCGCCGCCCTGAAACACCGGTTCTTCGACTCGAACCGCGAAAACGACGTATTGCGACGCATGCTGTAACGCCGCTGTCATACGGGGCCGCGATCCCGGCGACGCTCCGCATTCGGGTCGCTCGACCACGGCGGCCCGGTTTCTTTCATTTCAAATACTTCGTTTTACTAACTACAGACGGACCGTTTCGAGCGTCCGGCGCACCCGCACGCCATCGAAAACGGCACCGCACGGCCATACCGGCCCTCACCTGGAGATCGACAATGAAGAAGATGATTGCGGCCGTATCGGCCGCCGGCGCGATGGGATTCAGCCTGACGGCACACGCGCAGAGTGCCGTGACGCTTTACGGGTTGATCGACGAAGGCGTCAATTTCACGAGCAATGCCGGCGGCAGCAAGGCCTATCAGATGGTCAGCGGCGACACCGTCGGCAGCAACTGGGGGCTGAAAGGCACGGAAGACCTCGGCGGCGGGCTGCGGGCGCTGTTCCAGCTCGAGAACGGCTTCAACACGAGCACGGGAGCGCTCGGCGTGACGTCGCGGATGTTCGGCAGGCAGGCGTACGTCGGGCTCGATTCCGACCGCTTCGGCACGCTCACGTTCGGCCGCCAGTACGATCCCACGCTCGACATGTGGAGCACGTTCACGGCCACCGGAAACTGGCTCGGCGACTTCGGCGCCCACCCCTACGACAACGACAATGCCGACTGGGACTACCGTATCCAGAACAGCGTCAAGTACGTGTCGCCGACGTACGCCGGCTTCAAGGGCGAAGTGCTCTACGGCCTCGCGAACCAGGCGGGCGGCTTTGCTCGGAACCGCGTGTACAGTGCCGCGCTGCAGTACCAGATGGGCGCGTTCTCTGCTGCCGTCGCGTACCTGAAGGCCAACAACGGCGGCGCGACCGCGGGCGGCGCGCTGTCGAGCGACGATACGGTATTCAGCGGCCGCTCGCAGCAGAACATCGATGCCGGCGCGTCCTACAAGTTCAGCGACAAGCTGACGCTGTCCGCCGCGTACTCGCACGTCGACGTGTACAGCCCCGAATCGAATATCTACTTCGCGAACCAGCCGTCGGCCGGCTCGCAGAATGCGTGGAAATTCGACAACTTCGAGGTCAACGGCCAGTATTTCTTCCGGCCTGACTTCTGGTTCGGGGCCGCCTATACGTACACGCGCGCGCACGTCGCGACGGCGGCGGGCGATGCATCGCCGAGCTGGCACCAGGTGTCGATGATGCTCGACTACGACCTCAGCAAGCGGACCTCGACCTACATCCAGGGCGCATACCAGCATGCGACCGGCAACACCGGCACCGACTTCGACTACGCGCACGTCATCGGCACCGCCGGGCAGTCGTCGGGCCGCAATCAGCTGGCCTTGCGCGTCGGGATGATGCATCGCTTCTGAAACGGGCGGTTGACGCACGGGCTCGCGCGCCATGTACTCGGCGGCCCGTGCTTTCCGGCACCGTCAGAACTGATGCCGCACGCCGACGCGTACCGCGGTCTGCGTCGAGCCGGCTGCCGCGCCGCCGAGCGCGGCCTCGACCTGGGCGCCGTAAGCGCCGTCGTGCCCGCGTGCGAATACCGCGTACAGGCCGGTACGCTTCGACAGCGAATAATCGGCGCTCAGCGTGACCTGATTGGCCGAGCCGACGTCGCCGCCGCGCTGCTGGTACTGGAAGCCGCCGCCCAGCTGCAACGACGGCGTAAGCGCATAGGTCAGCCCGGCGTCGTAGGTGGTTGCCCGCAGCGGTGCGGCGGCGCCAATCCTCACATCCGACACCATGCCGAAGACGCGAAACCGGTCGAAGTTGTAGCCGGCCCCGCCCGAGAAGTTGCGAAGATTGCCGCCGGAAACCACGTCGTGCTGGCCGAAATAAGCGAGCGCGGCGCTGAACGCGCCCTGCGTGTAGGACAGCATCGCGCTCTGCACGCTGCTGCGCGCGACCGAACCGGGCACGTTGCCGAACCCCCACATGCCGCCGAACGCCAGCCCGCCGAACGTCGGACTCACGTACTTCACCGCATTGTTCACCTGAACGCCCCACACGCGGTTGTCGAGTGCGCCGCCTGCCGACGCATTCGCCGGCAATCCCCATGCGAGCAGGCCAGCCGGCGTGTTCGCGCCGATCGCGAAGGACGGCATGAGATCGCCGACGAAGTCGAACTGGCGCCCGAGCGTCACGGTACCCCAGTCGCCGCCGAGCCCGACGTACGCTTGCGAGCTGAACGCGGAGCCCGGCACGGTCAGCGTCCCGTCCGACGTCTGGAACTGGCTTTCGAGCCGGAACACGGCAAAATTGGCGCCGCCGAGATCCTCCCTGCCCGTCAGGCCCCACACGTCGTTGCGCGACACGCCCGCCTGCAACGCGAGCTGGCGCCCGCCATGCGGGGCAGCCGCCACGTTGCTCGTATAGGTCACGCCCGTGTCCAGCGAGCCGTAGAGCGTCACGCTCGATTGTGCGAACGTGGGTGTAACCGCACCGCAACCACACAACGCCACCATCCGGAACCACGCTTTCATCTGCTTCTCCTCATCGAATTTTTCCGGTCGATACGCCCGTGAACCGGCCGGCACGGCGACGACATCGATCCGGCACGCCTTTCCCGATAACAATAGGAATCCATATCAATAGACGGCACAGCGATCCGCCGTGCCGTGGCCGGCCCGCTTCCCGAACATCCGCCGGCGCGGCCCCGGTTACCGCCTGCGCGACTTAAGTTAGACTACGACCCTGTCGCCCGCGGTGCCGCACGCCGTGCCGCAGTCCGGCCGCGCGAACCGCGTTCGTCCTTCCCGTTTCATTGCCGCAAGCCGCCTGAATCCCGGATCACGTCATGTCGAGCCTCACCAAAATGCTGTCCATCCTCGACGTCTTCTCTTCGTCCGCGACGTCGATGACGGCCGAGGAGATCGCCGAGCACATGGGTTTTTCGCGGACCACCTGCTACCGCTACGTGAAGGAACTGGCGTCCGTCGGCCTGCTCGTCGGCAGCAACGGCCGCTATACGCTGGGCCCGCGCATCATCCATCTCGACTACAACATGCGGCAGTCGGACCCGACGCTCACCGCCGCGAAGCCCGTCATCCAGAAACTGGTTCAGGTCACCGGCGGCGATGCGCTCGTGTCGACGCTGTTCGACGAGCAGATCATCAACGTCATGCACGAGACCGGCGCCGAGAACCTGCAACTAGGCTTCGGCCGCGGCCGCATCATGCCGCTGTTCCAGGGCGCGTCGTCGAAAGTGATCGTGGCCGCGATGTCGCGCGCGCGCCTGAAACGCCTGCACGAACGGCACAACGACGAACTCGGTGAGTTCGCGGCCGACTGGACACAGTTCTGGCGCGTCTGCCAGCAGATTGCCGACGCCGGATACTGGATCTCGCGCGGCGAACTCGACGCAGGGTTCGTCGGCATCGCCGCACCTATCCGCACCGCCAGCAGCGGCGAGATCAACAGCAGCCTGTCGCTCGTCTTTCGCGCCGAACACTTCGCGCTGTTCGACGAGCACGTGCTCGGCAAACTCCTGATCGACGCCACCGCCCGGATCGGCGACGCCATCTGACGCGTCGCGCGTCGTCGCATCCAACGCCACGCGCGCAGCACCGACGTGCACACAGTCAATTCATCTGCGTGATGAATTTGGTAACCAGGTAGCCGTCGAACGTCTCCGTGCCCCCCTCGCTGCCGAAGCCGCTGTCCTTCACGCCGCCGAACGGGATCTCCGCCGGCCCCATCCCGAAGTGATTGATGTTGACCATGCCGGCTTCGAGCGAGCGACTGATGCGATGCGCGTTGCGCGCCGATTCGGTGAACGCATACGACGCGAGGCCGAACGGCAGGCGATTGGCCTCGGCGAGTGCATCGTCGAGCGCGTCGAACGGCACGATCCCGACGATCGGACCGAACGGCTCCTCGTTCATCAGGCGCGTGTCGCGCGACGGGCCGAGCACGACCGTCGGTGCGAAATAGTGCCCCGGCCCCGACAAGCGCGTGCCGCCCGCGGCGATCTCCGCGCCTTTCGCCTTCGCATCGGCAACGAACGCGTCGATCTCGGACACGCGTCGCGCATGCGCGAGCGGCCCCATCGTGGTCCCCTCTTCCAGCCCGTAGCCGACGCGGATCGCGCCGACCGCATCGAGATACGCGGCGACGAACCGTTCGAACGCCGGGCGTTGCACGAAAAGCCGGGTCGGCGACACGCAGACCTGCCCGGCATTGCGAAACTTGTACGCGGCCAGCATCGTCGCGGCGCGCTCGATGTCCGCATCCGCGCAGACGAGCACCGGCGCATGCCCGCCCAGCTCCATGGTCATGCGCTTCATGTGCAACCCGGCGAGCGCGGCCAGTTGCTTGCCGACCGGCACCGAGCCGGTGAACGAAATCTTGCGCACCAGCGGCGACTCGATCAGTTGCTTCGACACGTCGCCCGGTACGCCCCAGACGATGTTCAGGCAGCCCGCGGGCAATCCGGCATCGTGGAAGATGCGTGCGAGCGCGACGATCGCGCTCGGCGATTCCTCGGGCCCTTTCAGCACCAGCGTGCACCCGGACGCGAGCGCGGCCGCGATCTTGTGCATGGCCTGGCTGAACGGAAAATTCCAAGGCGAAAACGCCGCGCACACGCCGATCGGTTCCCGCAATACCGTCTGCGCGACGTCGGGAGAACGCGACGGTACGACGCGGCCGTAGGTGCGGCGCCCCTCCTCCGCATGCCATTCGAGCTGTTCGGCCGACGACTCGACCTCGGCGATCGCCTCGCGAAGCGGCTTGCCCTGGTCCATCGTGATGTGACGGCCGATCGTGTCGGCCCGCTCGCGCACGAGCGTGGCGGCACGGCGCAGGATGTCCGAGCGCACGAGCGGCGACTCCCGCCGCCACGCCGCGAATGCGCGATACGCGGCGTACACCGCGGCGTCGATATCGTCCGCTGTCGCATGCGGCAGCTCGCCGAGCACGCGGCCGGTTCCCGGATCGAGAACGGGTTGCGTGCGCCGGCCGTCGGCCTGCAGGAACCGGCCATCGACATACAGATGGAGCGGCGCGTAATCATGGGGTGCATCAGGCGTCATGTGCGACGTCAGCGGTGTAAACGGAATCAAGACGGATACCTCGGTAGAGACTGCACGATGGGCGCGGACGGTGCGACGATCGCATCACGCGGCCTGGCCCGGCGCACGCAACAGGCCGCCGATTTCCTGCCGGAGAATCTGGTTTTCCTGCCGGACGAGCAGATGCCGGACCTTGCCGCGAAACGTCCTGAACTCGGGATCGGCCATCAGCACGGCACGCCGCCGCGTGCGATCGTCCAGCGAATCGAACGCCCACAGATAGACGAGCTGGTTCAGCGGCCCGACTTCCGTCGCGAAACAGCCGACCATCGTGCCGAGCGCCTGCTCCTGCGCCGTGCGCCCGCCTTCCGCGTACAGCCGCAGATATTCAGCGACGCCGCCCGGCACCAGCGTGTAGGTGCGTTGCTCAACAAACATGGGCTTCCTCCCGTTGTCGCGGCGCGAACGTCTGAAAGGCCGCGGTCACGCCGGCCATCCCCGCGGCATCCGTCTGCGCGGCCACGTAGCGATCGGGGCGCACCACCACGAGCGGGCCCGCATGCCGGTCGAACCAGGCAGCCATGGCGTTGTCGACGTCTTCGACGCACGTGCTGCCGTGGCCGCTGGCCAACCGCCCCGCGCGGCCGGTGCCGCTGCGCGAACGATTGACCTGGATGAACGTCGCGCCCAGCGCCGCCCAGTACGCCCGGTCGTCGTCGCTCAGGCAGGCCTGCGGATCGCATTGCCAGCCGACGATCGAGAACCACGGGCCCAGCACGTCGTCGAGCTTGCGGCGCACGCCGTCGGCCGTCTCGACGTCGGGCTGCGCGATCATCCGGCCGACCGCGGTGTCCGGCGCCTCCGGCAGCACGACGCCCCGCGTATAGCGCGGCATCGGCTTGAAACGCATCTGCAGGATGTAGTCCTTCAGGCCCGGCGCAAACCGCGCGAGCCCGAGGAAACGATCGCGCAGGAATGCGACGATTCGGCTGGTCGGCATCAGCATCGCGCCGAACGTGTCCGCGAGGTCGATCATCGCCTTCGCGTGATCGCGCCGCTCCCATTCGTACGTGTGGATCACGCCGGGATGCAAGGCCCCCTTGACAACGCCCGCCAGTTTCCACGCGAGATTGCCCACGTCGCGCAACCCCGCGTTCAGGCCCTGTCCGATCCACGGCGGCGTCAGGTGCGCGGCATCGCCGATGAGCGCCACGCGGCCGACGACGAACCGTTCAGCCACCCGCGAATGGTGCGTGTAGGTCCTGGCGCGCACGATCTCGAGGCGGTCGACATCGTCGACGTACGGTGCGATCAACGCGCGAATCGATTCCGGTTGCGCGATCGCCTCTTCGTCCTCGTGCGGGAACACGAGAAACTCCCAGCGCCGGAAATTGAACGGCAGGTAGATGCAGACGTTCGGGCGGCGCGGGTCGCAGTTCAGCGCCGTGCACGGCTGGTCGAGCCCGGCGTTCTTCACGTCGACCACGACCCACTTCATCGAATGGGTGGTGCCGGCCAACTTGACGCCCAGCCACTCGCGCATCGGGCTGCGGCCGCCGTCGGCCGCCACCACGTAGTCGGCCTCGAGCGCGTAGTGCTGGCCGTCGGCGCGGCGCACCTGCAGCGTGACGCGCTCGTCGTCCTGGTCGAGGCCGACCACTTCGTCGCCGGTCCGCAGCGACACGTGCGGATAGCGTGCCAGCCCGTCGCGCAGCGTCCGCTCGGCCAGTTGCTGCATGAAGATGTTGCGCCGCCACCAGCCGAATTCGCGCATCGACGGGCGGATGTCGGCAAAGCATTCGCCGTTCGCCTTGAACATCCGCAGCGGCACGTTCTGGATGATGTCGCGGCTTAATTCGTCGGCGAGGCCCGCGGTCTGGAACAGCCGCAGCGCCTCGTCGTCGATGCCGACCGCGCGCGGAAACTCGACGATCTGCGGCGCCTTCTCGATGATCACCGTCTCGATGCCATAGAGGCCGAGCAGGTTCGCCATCGCCGCGCCGTTCGGCCCCGCGCCGACGATCGCGACCGACGTCCGGTTCGCATGGTTCAGGTTCATTCGTCAGACTCCCGCCCGCCACGCCGGATCGTCCAGACGATCGAGCCAGGGTCGCAATGCGTGATTGAACGCGGCCGGCTGATCGTCATGGACGTAATGCGTCGCACCGGGAATGTCGATCCGCTCGATTCCCGCGTTGGCGGCCGCCATTTCGGCCGCCACGTCCGCGGACAGGAAATCCGATTCGCCGCCGCGCAACAACAGGGTCGGCACGTGCAGGTTGAGGATCAGCGGCCACAGGTGAACGAGTTGCTCCGGCGTGGCGGCCAGCCGCGCTGCCGCAATCCCGTCGGCGTCGTGCCGCCACACGATCCGCCCTTGCGCATCCTCTTTCAGCGAGTGCACCACGCGCGAATCGAGCGCGAATTCCGTGATGTTCGGCCGCTGGCGCCGCCAGAACGCGCGCGCCTCGTCCCACGACGCGAACGCGGCCGGCGTGTCCTTCAGTTCACGCTTGATGCGCTCCGAACCCTGCGAACCGGCCGACGCGCCCGGGCCCATGTCCTCGATCACGAGACCGGCGAGCCGTTCCGGTTGCGCCGCTGCGTAGACGAACGCATTGGCGCCGCCCATCGAATGCCCGACCAGCACGAACCGCCGCAGGTCGAGCGCGCGCACCAGCGCGTCGAGATCGCGCACGTAGGCCGCCGCGTAATAGTCCCGCCGCGGATCCCAGTCGCTGCGTCCGCGTCCGCGCTGATCGAGCGCGACGACCCGGTAGCGGTCGACCAGCGCGTCAGCGACGGGCGCCCACGTCTGCGCGTAGCTGCGCAAGCCGTGCAGCATCACCACGGCCGGTGCATCGTCGCGCCCCCAGCTCACGTAGTGCAGCCGCAGCCCGTCGCTGTCGACCCACCCCTCGTTGACGGATGCCGTATTCATCATCGCCTCCCCGGCCGCCATCCGCGATCAGACCAGACCGTCGTTGCCGACGATCTCGCTCGCCTTCAGCCCGCCGAGCCGCGCATGCAGGCGGCCGCGCGTCGCGAAGGCGAAGATCACCAGCACTTCGTCGTCGTTGGGTGCATCGGGAAACAGGCACGTCACCGTGTCGTAGTGCGAGCGCACGTAGAGCGCATCCTTGTGCGCAAGCGGCACGTCGATCACCGTGTTGACCGGGCCGCGCTTGCCGCTCGACGGCACCCACGACTTCCCGCCGCCCAGCGCCGCACGGATCGGCTCCGCGAAGATCGACGTCAGGAACGCGTTGCCGTGTTCGTATTCACCGGCCGAGCCGACCAGGCACGCCTTGCCGTAGCTCTCGATCGCACGACCCGCGGCGAGCGATTCGATGCGCCGCGCAAACTCCTTGCCGAGCGCGGGCGACGGGCGCACGAGGTCGTCGAGGTTTTCGCTGAAGCGCCCCGCATACGGGTTGTGAACGGCCGCGGCGATCACGATCTTGCGCAGCGGCTCGCCGTCCGCGAGCTGGCCGGATTCGTTCGCGAGCGAATCCTCGATCTGCGTGTACCACTTGCGGATGTGAAAACCTTCGAAATTGGCAATCTTGCTCATCAGGAATCCTCTATTAAATGTCGGTCATGCGGAAATGGAGAACCGGCGCATCAGTCGAACAGCGGCTCGAGCTGCGCGGGGTCGCTCGGTGCGTTGTACAGGTGCAGCACGCGCTTGCCCTCTTCGTCGTCGGTGACGGTTTCGCAGAAGAATTCGAGGCGGTTGCCGTCCGGGTCCGTGAAGTACACGCCGATCCCGACCTTGTGATCGGTGATCTTGACGATCGGCACGTCGCGGCGAATCAGCATGCCGTACAGGCGGCGCAGTTCGGTCAGGCCGCCGGCGATTTCGAGGCCGTAGTGCTGCAGGCCGATCGTGCCGAGCTCCGCGTCGGACGCCGCGCGGATCAGCGCGATGTCATGGTGCTTCTGGCCGAAGGACATGAACACCCACTGCTCGCCGCGCGCGGTTTCCGTCATGCCGAGCACCTCGGCGTACCAGGTGCTCGAGCGCACGGGGTCGCGCACGAACAGCGACAGGTGGGTGCGCTGGACGCGCGGGGTCGGCAGCGGCAGTCCGCTCGCGTTCGCCCGCTCGGCGTGTCGCTGGATGTCGGACGGGGTCATCGTTCGCTCCATTCAATTGATCGACTGCGCGTGGGCGACGAGCGGCGCTTCGAACGGCGTCCACGCGACGGCCGTGATCTCGCTGAAATCGCGCCATTCCTTGGCCCAGTTCCGGCCGCCGTCGCGCGAACAGAACAGGTGCCCGTACTTGGTGCCCGCATAGACGAGCGCCGGCCGGGCCGCATGGATGCCGAACGCCCAGAACGTGGAATTCGGCGGCGTCTGCAGGTCCGTCTCGTGCCACGCGTAGCCGCGATCGGTCGAGCGGTAGATGCGGCTGCGGGTGCCCGGCGTGCCGTCGCCGATCGCCATCAGCAGGTCGCCCTCCGGCTCCGGTAGTTGCACGACCGTGCGCGTGTAGTACAACCCGTCGAAGCGATCGCGCGACTGTCTGGCGTCCCAGGTCTCGCCGTCGTCCTCGCTCACGTACACCGCGTTGACCGTCAGCAGCACGGTGGTTTTAGGCCGGTCCGCCGTGGCGGACAGCACGGCGATCGCATGAATGTCGCTGTTGCGGATCGCCGTGCCCGGGCCGTCCACGCGCGCCCAGCTCGCACCGGCATCGCGGCTGCGCCACGCGCCGCCTTCCTCCACGCCGTACCAGACGTTGCGGCCGTCGTCCGGATCCACGCAGATCGTCAGCAGCCGCGGGCGATTGACACCCGCGCAGAACTCGGGGAATTCGGGCGCCGTTCTCTCCCACGTCAGGCCCGCGTCGCTCGACTTGTACAGCGCGGCGCGCGACGGTGCGCCGGTGCCCGCATAGAGCACCGCGGGGTTCGCCGGATCGATCGCGATGGACCAGACCGTCTGCCCGTTCAGCAGGTTGTCGGGACGAAACCAGTGCGCGCCGCCATCCTCGCTGATGCACAGCCCCGCATCGGCGCCGGCATAGACGCGCGACGGCGTCGCGGGATCCACCGCGAGCGCGCGCACGATCCCGTCGAATTCGATCGGCTCGGCGAGCCCGAGGCGATGCCAGGTCTTGCCGTCGTCGTTCGAGCGCAGGATGCCTTGCCCGGCCGTGGCGACCAGTACGGTTGCAGTCATGAATTGCTCCTTGTGTCAGAGAAAGATGCCGCGCGTGAGCCCGCCGTCGCAGCCGATCGACTCGCCGGTGATCGAACCGGATTTCGGCGACGCGAGAAACGCGACGATCCACCCCATTTCTTCCGGCTGCAGCACGCGCCGGATCGGCGTGACCTTCACGTAGTTCGCCTCGACCTCCGCGGCCGTGAGCCCCTGCTTCCGCGCCTCTTTCTCGTAGAGTTCGTGGATGTGCGGCGTCTCGACGACGCCCGGGTGAATCGTGTTGACCGTGATGCCGGACGGGCCGAGCTGGTCGGACAGCGTCTTGGTGAGGTGCACGATCGCCACGTTGCGCATGCCGGACAGTTGCTTGCTGCCGCGGCCCGTGAGGCCGCCGATGTTGACGATCCGGCCGAAGCCGTTGCGCCGCATGTAGGGCGCGGCCGCCTTCGCGCAGCGCAGGTAGCCGACCACCTTGATGTCGATGTCCTGGAGCAGCCCCTGCGGGTCGGCGTTTTCGAGCTCGGCCCGCACGAGGCCGCCCGGATGCGCGGCGCCGTTCAGCAGGATGTCGAGCCGGCCGAAGCGCTCGACGCTCGCGGCCATCGCCGCTTCGACGGATGCCATGTCGGTCGTGTCCACCATGACGGGCAGGATCGCACCCGCCGTGTCGCCCAGCGGCGCGAGTTCCGCACGGATCTCGGCGGCGGCCGCCTCGAGGTGTTCCATGCGCCGCGCGGCGATCGTGACGTTGACGCCTTCGCGGGCCAGCTCGAGCGCGACGGCCTTGCCGATGCCCATGCTGCCGCCGGTGATGAACGCGGCTTTTCCGTGGAGTTGCAGATCCATAGCGATGAAAGTGAGAGTCGGGATTGAAGGGGAAAGCGGGTTGCGTGATCAGGACAGGCACATTTCGATGAGCGTCGGCCCGTCGGCATACGTGAGCGCGTCGTCGAGCGCCTGCACCAGCGCTTGCGTCGTGCTCGTACGCTCGGCCGGCACGCCGTAGCCGCGCGACAGCGCGAGCCAGTCGATCGTCGGATCGTCCAGCAGCGTCAGGCGACTGGCGTGCGGCGTGTCGACCGGCAAGCCGCTGCGCGCGAGTTCGGTCTGCAGGATGCCGTAGCGCCGGTTCGACGCGATCAGCATGACGACCGGCAAGCGCTCGCGCGCCATCGTCCACAACGCCTGGATCGTGTACTGCGCACTGCCGTCGGACTGCAGCGCGAACACGCGGCGCTCCGGGCACGCGACGGCGGCGCCGAGCGCGACCGGCAAACCCTGGCCGATCGCGCCGCCCGTATTCGTGAGGATCGTGTGACGACGGGCACGCGCCGACGCGGTGACGAACGGATAGCCGCACGTACCGCCCTCGATCGACACGATCGCGTCGTCGGGCAACGCGTTCGCCAGCACGCGGCCGACGGCTTGCGGCGTCAGCGGCCCGTCCTCCACGTGCCAGCACTCGACCGGCACGCCGTCCGCGCGCTCCGGTGCGCCGATGCGATCCGCGAGCGCTTCGAGTGCGTCGTCGGCCGCGTCGCCCGGTGCGGCGAGCGTCACGATGTCTTCGGGCCGCGCGAGTTCGCCCGGAATGCCTTCGTAGCCGAAGTAGGTGACGGGCGCGAGCGCACCCGCCAGCACCACGCGCCGGCAGGCCAGCGCGGCCAGCGCAGGCTCGGGGAAGTAAGGCAGCCGGTCGATGTCCGGCAGGCCGCCGCCGCGCTCGGCGCGCGCCGGAAAGGTTTCGCTGAAGCAGGTCGTACCGGTGGCCGCCGCGATGCGCGCCGCCGCGCGCTGCCCGCGCGCCGACAGGGCACGGCCGCCCATCAGCAGCACCGCGCGATGGCCGCTGAGCAGCAGCTCCGCGACCCGCTCGACCTGCACGGAGTCGAACGACACCGCCCGGCGAACGACGGCGGGCGAGCCCGCATCGCGCACCTTGACCGACTGGAGATCGACCGGCAGCACGAGCGTCGCGACGCCGCGCTGCGCGCCCATCGCGGCCGAGATCGCATCGGCAGTATCGGTCGCGAGATCGGTCTCGCTCGCGACGCTGCGGTACCACACCGACACGGGGCGGGCGAGCGACTCGATGTCCGACGTGAGCGGCGCGTCGTACTTCAGATGGTCGCGCGTGTGATCGCCGACGATGTTCAGGATCGGCGTGCGTGCGCGGCGCGCGTTGTGCAGGTTGGCGATGCCGTTCGCGTGGCCCGGCCCGAGATGCAGCAACGTCATCGCGGGCTTGCCGGCCATGCGGCCGTAGCCGTCCGCGGCGCCCGTGCAGACGCCTTCGAACAGCCCGAGGATCGAGCGCACGCCCGCCACGGTGTCGAGCGCGCCGACGAACGGCATCTCGGTGGTGCCGGGATTGGCAAAACAGACGTCGACGCCGGCATCGCGTGCCGTCTCGAGCACGACGCTCGCCCCGCTTCGGGTTCCGGTATCGGTGTCCAACTGTGGGATGTTCATGCGGCCGCTCGACGGTTTGAATGAGATGGGTTTTACTGTAATCCCGAATTACGGGATTTGTCAAACAACAAAACCATCGGCATCTTGCCTGCCGCACACACGTTTACCCGATAAATTCCTCTCTATTTCGGTATAAATCACGCATCCACGATCCGCCTCACGCCTCTTGGAACTATCACAATTCCCGCAATTCGGAATTTATCGACATTCGATCGGGCAGACGTTGCCGGCCATTTCGCCCTGGATGCGATGTCACCACCTTGCGATAGCACGCGCGTCTCATTTGCATTGGATTTCGGCGAATATGTCCTGTTTGGAACACAGGCGTCGGCGCGCGGTCACCGGCCATGCCCGAACGCAGATCACATCAAAGGACGGGGTATGAGCAGGAAGAACCGGGCGGCCGCACCGATGGCCAGCGTCGTCGGCATGGCCGGCCTGAGCGACGCCGATGCGCAGCCGTTGTCACTGCCTGCGATCGAGGTTTCGGGGCAACGCACGTGGGCACCGTTTCGCGCACCGAGGCGGACGTGATTGCGGCGCGCGCGGCGCGCCTGTCAAGCAAGCGCGGCGAGTGGTGCCGCCGTCAGCGCGCACCGGCCGGAACGGCGTCGGTTTTCACCCCGCCGTTCCGCTCGGCCCGCTCGACGATACGCGCCAGCCGAATGATGTCGCTCAGCGCGAAATCGGCCGCATCGGGCCGGCCGCGGCCGCACTCGTCGGCGATACGCATCGCGAATGCGAGCGCTTCGGAACGCTCGCGCAGCAGCGCCCGCAGCGCATCCGCGATGACCCGCCGGTCGCGTGGATCACCGAGGCCCAGCACGGGACCGGCATGCGGTTCCCCGTGCGTTGCCTGCGCTGGCGTGAAAACGTCCGGCACGCGCATCGTGTTTCTTTCCATGGTCGTCCTCTCGTCGTCTCGCGGCCGACAGGTGCGTCAGCGCCGGTTCGATCGCGATACCACGTCGATCCACACGGCCAGCACCAGCACCGCGCCCTTGACGATCATCTGCCAGTACGCGTCGACGTCGAGCATCGACATGCCGTTGTCGAGGCTCGCCATCACCAGCGCGCCGATCAACGCGCCGTAGACCGTGCCCGATCCGCCGCGCATCGACGTGCCGCCGATGAAGCACGCGGCGATCGCATCGAGCTCGCCCATCGTGCCGGCGGACGGCGAACCCGCCGCCAGCCGCGCCGTGTTCACGAGGCCGGCAAACGCGCACATCAACCCCATCAGCGCGAATATCGCGAGCTTCACGCGATCGGTATCGACGCCGGACAACCGCGTCGCCTCGAGGTTCGAGCCGACCGCATAAACGCGCCGGCCGAATACGGTTTGCGTCGCGATCCACGAGAACACGCCGAGCAACGCGAGCAGCAACAGCACCGGCACCGGAATGCCGCCATAGCGGTCGAGCGTCGCGACAAACGCAAACAGCACCGCACCCGCGCCCGCGATCTTCACGCCGTCCTGCCACGGCGGCGCGACCGCGAGCCGGTAGCGCCGCCGCGTGCCGCGCTGCCGCACCACCAGCAGCGTCACGAGCACGAACAGCAGAACCGCGAGGCCGTCGCCCGCCATGCGCGGCAGATAGCCCTGCCCGATGAACACGAAGCCGTCCGACACCGGTGCGATCGTCGAGCCGCCCGTCACGCCGAGCAGGATTCCGCGAAATGCAAGCATCCCGCCCAGCCCGACGATGAACGACGGCACGCGCCGATAGGTCGACCACCAGCCGTTGAACAGCCCGATCAGCACGCCGAGCGCGAGCACGACCGGCACCGTCGCCGCGACCGGCCAGTGGCGGTTGACGTCGAGGATCGCGGCGACGCCGCCGAGCAGCCCGAGCAGCGAGCCGACCGACAGGTCGATCTCGCCCGCGATGATGACGAACACCATCCCGCACGCGAGCATTCCGGTGATCGACATCTGCCGCAGCAGGTTCGATACGTTGCGCGGCGTGACGAACGCGCCGTCCGTCAGCACCGAGAAGAACACCCAGATCGCGACCACCGCGAACAGCAGCGCGAGCACCTTGTAGCGCACGAAGACCTGGCGCAACGGAAGCCCCGCTGCGCGGCCGGCGGGTCGACGCGCTTGTGCATCCGGCGTCGCGGGAGTCGAGGAGGAAAGGTCGGAATTCATGTCGCACTCGCTGCGGTGGGGTCGGTCGGCCGCCGCGCGGGTTTCAGCGCGGCGCCGAGAATCTGTTCCTGCGTGAGGCCCTGGTTGATGAAATCGCCGCGCAGCTCGCCCTCGCCGATCACCAGCACGCGATCGGCCAGACCGAGCACCTCGGGCAGTTCCGACGACACGACGATCAGCGCGACGCCGCGCTTTGCCAGCGCGAAGATCAGCCGGTAGATCTCCGCCTTCGCGCCCACGTCGACGCCGCGCGTCGGTTCGTCGAGGATCAGCACCTGCGGCTCGGCCAGCAGCATCTTGGCGAGCACCGCCTTCTGCTGGTTGCCGCCGGACAGGCTCGCGATCGGCAGGAACGGATGCGCGGCACGTACCGACAGCCGTTGCATCTCGGTGCGGATCGCATCGAGTTCGGCGGCCGCGTCGATGCGCCCGCGCGCCGCGAAGCGCTGCAACACCGCCAGCGTGATGTTGTGGCCCACGCCGAGTTGCGGCACGATGCCGTGGCGCTTGCGGTCCTCGGGCACCATCGCGATCCCGGCGCGGATCGCGTCGGCCGGCGAACGGATCGACAGCACCCGGCCGTTCATCCGCACGGTCGCCGTGCACGCGCCCGGATACGCGCCGAAGATCGCCTGCATCAGCTCCGTGCGGCCCGCGCCGACGAGCCCGGCGACGCCGAGAATCTCGCCGCGCCGCACGCTGAACGACACGTCGTCGACGCGCTTGCGGCGCGTGTTCGTCACGTCGTGACAGATCACGTTCCGCGCTTCCAGCACGACATCGCCGATCTCGTGCGGCTCACGCGGATACAGGTCGCGGATCTCGCGGCCGACCATCATCGCGATGATGCGGTCGGTCGTCAGCGCGTGCATCGGCTCGGTCGCGACGTGACGGCCGTCGCGGATCACGGTGACCGTGTCGCACACGGCCGCGACCTCGTCGAGCTTGTGCGAGATGTACACGCACGCGACGCCGCGCCGCTTCAGGTCACGCACGATGTCGAGCAGGATCCGCGTCTCGGCGGCGCTCAGCGACGATGACGGTTCGTCGAGGATCAGCAGCTTCGCCTGCTTGTTCAGCGCCTTCGCGATCTCGATCAGCTGCTGGTGGCCGCCGCCGTAGTTCATCACCGGCTGCGCGACGTTGATCGTGTCGATCCGCAATTCGCGCAGCAGCGACTCGGCCTGCCGGACCATCGCCGCGAAGTGCATGCGCCCGCCCGGCAGCGTGATCTCGTTGCCGAGGAAGATGTTCTCGGCAACCGACAGTTCGGGGACGAGCATCAACTCCTGGTGGATGATCGCGATGCCCGCCCGCTCCGTGTCGCGCACGCCGGATGCCGCGAGCGGTGCGCCTTCCCAGCGGATTTCGCCGTCCCACGTGCCGTGCGGATAGACGCCCGACAGCACCTTCATCAGCGTCGATTTGCCCGCGCCGTTCTCGCCGCACAGTCCGACGCATTCGCCGGGCCGCACGGTGAGGTCGATGCCGTCGAGCGCTTTCACGCCGTCGAACGCCTTGACGATGCCGCGCATCGTCAGCAAGGGTTCCGTCATTCGTTCATGCCTCGCAGGATGCGCGCGGGCGCACCGGTGGATGGCCCGCGCGTCGCGCCGTTACTGGCTCGCCAGTTGCGCCTGGGTATAGAAGCCGTCCTTCACGACGACGTCGACGTTGCGCCTGGTCAGCAGCGTCGGCTGCAGCAGCACCGTATCGACCTTCTTCCTGCCGTTGTCGTATTGCGCATTGAACGCGGGCTTCGCGCCCTTCGCGAGATCGACCGCAAGCCTGGCCGCTTCGCTCGCGATCAGCTTGAGCGGCTTGTAGACGGTCATCGTCTGCGTGCCCGCGATCACGCGCTTGACCGCCGCGAGATCCGCGTCCTGCCCGGACACCGGCACCTTGCCGGCCAGATGCTGCGCGGCGAGCGCCTGGATCGCGCCGCCGGCCGTGCCGTCATTCGACGCGACGATCGCATCGATCCGGTTGTTGTTCGCGGTCAGCGCATCCTCGACGATCCGCAGCGCGGTCGACGCACTCCACTCTGGCACCCATTGCTGGCCGACGACCTTGATGTCGCCGCGATCGATCGCGGGCTTCAGCACCTTCAGCTGGCCCTCGCGCAGCATCTTCGCGTTGTTGTCGGTCGGCGCGCCGCCGAGCAGGAAGTAGTTGCCCTTCGGCTTCGCGTCGAACACGCCCTGCGCCTGCAGCTCGCCGACCTTCTCGTTGTCGAACGAGATGTATGCGTCGACGTCCGCGTCGAGGATCAGCCGGTCGTACGACACGACCTTGATGCCGGCCTTCCTCGCTTCGGCGACGACGTTGCCGAGCGTCTTCGAATTGAACGGCACGATCACGATCACGTCGACGCCGCGCGAAATCAGGTTCTCGATCTGGGAAATCTGCCGCTCCTCGCTCGCGTCGGCCGACTGCACCGACACCTTCGCGCCCAGCTTCGTCGCGGCCGCGACGAAATAGTCGCGATCGCGCGACCAGCGCTCGACGCGCAGGTCGTCGATGCAGAAGCCGATTTCCGGCTTGTCCTTGCTCGCGTGCGCGAGCGGCGTGCCCAGCGCGAGGATCGCCAGCGCAGCGGCGCCGGCAAGCGAACTCAATACGGTACGACGCGTCACGGATCTCATGTCTCCACTCCTTGTTATCGGACAACCTCACGAACGCCGGGCGGCAGCCGAACTGCGCCGCCCGCATCGCGTCACTGCACAACACGGCATCGCGCGACGGGAATCGCGTCGGCGATCCGCACGTCAAGCGCCCGTGGCAAACACCGGTTCGAGCGCGCGATACAACGCGCGAAACGTCGGCCGCCGCACGTCGCGATACCACGCGTGGCGTGCCCTGTCCGGCTCGCGCACCGCGACGACCGGCGGCTGCGGACACACGTCGCCGAGCGGCGCATCCGGTTCGAGCGCGAGATGCGCAAGGCGCGCGGCGCCCAGCGCAGGCCCCACCTCGCCGCCCGCGCGCAAGGTCAGCGCGCGGCCGCTCAGGTCGGCGAGCATCTGCGTCCAGTACGCGCTGCGCGAGCCGCCGCCGATCACCGTGATGCTGTCGGGCACCACCCCCGCCGCATGCAACGCGTCGATTCCGTCGAGCAGCGCGAATCCGACGCCTTCGAGCGTCGCGTTCGCGAGATCCGCACGCTGCGTGTCGGGCACGAGCCCGTAGAACACGCCCTTCGCATTCACGTCGTTGTGCGGCGTACGCTCGCCGCTCAGGTAAGGCAGGAACCATGGCCGGGTCGCACGTGCATTCGCCTGCGCATCGTCGAGCAGCGCCGCCACGCCGTCGTAACCGGCCAGTTGCGCGGTGAAGTCGATGCAGCCTGCCGCGTTCAGCATTACGGACATCAGGTGCCAGGTATTCGGCAGCGCATGACAGAAGCTGTGCACGGCCGATTCGGGATTCGCGCGAAACCCGTCGGACACCGCGAAATAGACACCCGACGTGCCGAGCGACAGCAGCGCATCGCCAGGCCGCACGATGCCGACGCCCACCGCGCCGGCCGCGTTGTCGCCACCACCGGCCACCACCGGGATCTCGCGCAGCCCGAGCGCGCGCGCGACGGCCGGCAGCAGGGTGCCGGTGACACGATTGCCTTCGAACACGGCCGGCATCTGTGCGCGCGACAGCCCGCATGCGGCAAGCAGCGTGTCGTCGTAGTCGCGCTTCGCGACGTCGAGCCACAGCGTGCCGGCGGCATCCGACGGATCGGTCGCGAATGCGCCGGTGAGCCGGTAGCGCAGATAGTCCTTCGGCAGCAGCACCTGGGCGATGCGTGCGAACACGTCGGGTTCGTGACGACGTACCCACAGCAGCTTCGGCGCGGTAAAGCCCGGCATCGCGACGTTGCCGGCCACCGCGCGCAGCGCGGGCGCGAGCCGTTCGAGTTCCGCGCACTCGGCGTCCGCGCGGCCGTCGTTCCACAGGATCGCGGGGCGCAGCACCGCGCCATGCGCATCGAGCAGCGTCGCGCCGTGCATCTGGCCGGTCAGTCCCAGCGCGGCGATGTCGCGCGAATCGATGCCCGCGGCGCGCGCATCCGCGACGAGCGCGGCGAGCGCGCCGCAGGCGGCGTCCCACCAGTCGAGCGGCGCCTGCTCGGACCAGCGCGGTCGCGGCCGGTTCACCGCGAGCGGGCGGCTCGCGCTCGCGCGCACCGCGCCGTCGCGGTCGAGCAGCACCGCCTTCACGCCCGACGTGCCGAGATCGAGTCCGATGTACATGGCGTCAGCGCAGCCCGTAGATCGCCTGGTTCACGATGTTCTCGAGCCGTTCCTGCGCGCCGCTCGCATGCCGCGGGGCCACGCCGCGCGCCAGCGCATCGGCCGCGAGCGACTCGAGCGTATAGCCGCCCGACAGGATCTTGCGGCCGAACGCGTCGTCCCACTGCGCGTAGCGCTGCCGGCGCAGCGCCTCGAGCCGGTCGTTCTCGACCAGCACGGCCGCGCGTTCGAGCGCGAGCGCAAGCACGTCGATCGCGCCGACATGGCCGTGGAACAGGTCTTCCGGATCGACACTCTGGCGCCGCACCTTCGCATCGAAGTTCATCCCGCCGGTCGTGAAGCCGCCGTGGCGCAGGATTTCGTAGAACGCGAGCGTCAGCTCCTCGACGCTGTTCGGGAACTGGTCGGTGTCCCAGCCGTTCTGCGGATCGCCCCGGTTCGCGTCGACGCTGCCGAACACGCCGAGCGCGAACGCGTTCGCGATCTCGTGATGGAACGAGTGCCCGGCAAGCGTGGCGTGGTTCGCCTCGATGTTCACGCGAATCTCGTTCTGCAATCCGTACTGCACGAGGAAGCCGTGCACCGTCGCGACATCGTAGTCGTACTGGTGCTTGGTCGGCTCCTGCGGCTTCGGCTCGATCAGCAGCGCGCCCTTGAAGCCGATCCGGTGCTTGTGCTCGACGACCATCGACAGGAAGCGGGCAAACTGCTCGCGTTCGCGCTTCAGGTCGGTATTGAGCAGCGTCTCGTACCCTTCCCGCCCGCCCCACAGCACATAGTTTTCGCCGCCGAGCCGGTGGGTCGCGTCGAGCGCGTGGCACACCTGGGTCGCGGCCCACGCGAACACGTCGGGGTTCGGGTTCGTCGCGGCGCCGGCCGCGAAGCGCGGGTGCGAGAACAGGTTCGCGGTGCCCCACAGCAGCCGCACGCCGCTTGCCTCCTGACGCTCGCCGAGATAGTCGGCCATCCGCGCGAAATTGGCCGCATATTCCCGCAGGCTGTCGCCTTCCGGCGCGACGTCGGTGTCATGGAACGTATAGAACGGCGTGCCGAGCTTCGTGAAGAATTCGAACGCCGCATCCGCCTTCTGCCGCGCCCGCTCGAGCGCGTCGCCCGGCTGCTGCCACGGCCGCCGGAACGTGCCTTGCCCGAACATGTCGTTCCCCGGCCATACGAACGTGTGCCAGTAGCAGACCGCGATCCGCAGATGCTCGGCGAGCGTCTTGCCCAGCACGCGCTTCTCGGGGTCGTAATGGCGATAGGCCAGCGGATTGTCCGACTGCGGGCCTTCGTAGCGAATCGCGGGAATGTGTTCGAAATGCGACATGGCGTCTCCGTGTACGGTCTTGTTGCAGCGCAACGCGCGTCGCGGCGACGCACGCGGCCGAATTCGGTTGGCTGGATCGTGCCTGTGCGCCTGCCGGCCGGCAATTGCGAAATTGCGCAGCACGCTTAATGTTTCTTGCCAGCCGCTGCGTGCGGCGCACGTTCCGTCCTACAATCGCCGAACACCAGACCATCGCGCGCCGCCGCCCCGGGCGCGCCCCGGAGACAACGGCGCGGCGTCGCCCCGACGCGCGCGCCCCGAGATCGAGATGACACGCGCCCCTTCCGCCCAGACACCGCATCGCATCGCGCTGCTGTTCAACGCGAACAAGGTCTACGACCGCGAGATCATCAGCGGCATCGGCCAGTACCTGCACACGACGCGCGTCGTGTGGGACCTGTTTCTCGAAGACGACTTCCGCTGCCGGCTCACCGGCATCGAGCGCTTCGACGGCGACGGCATCATCGCGGACTTCGACGATCCCGCCGTCGCCGACGCGCTCGCCGGCTCGCCGCTGCCGATCGTCGCGGTCGGCTCGTCGTACGAGGATCTCGCGCAGTATCCGGACGATGTCCCCTATATCGCGACCGACAACCCGAAGCTCGTGTCGCTCGCCTACACGCACCTGATCGGCGCGGGGCTCGCGCATTTCGCGATGTACAGCCTGCCGGTCGCGCAGGAGAACCGCTGGGCGCAACAGCGCGAGCTCGCGTTCGACCGGCTCGCGCGCGCCGACGGGCTGGACGCCCCGATCTACCGCGGGCTGTCGACGAGCGCCTCGGGCTGGAATCACGCCATCGAGCAGCTGATCGGCTGGCTGCATGCGCTGCCGAAGCCCGTCGGCGTGATCGCGGTCACCGATGCGCGCGCGCGGCACCTGCTGCAGGCCTGCCTGATCGCGGGCATCGCGGTGCCGGAACAGGTCGCGATCATCGGCATCGACAACGATCCGCTCACGCGCACGCTGACGCGCATTCCGTTGTCGTCGGTGATCCAGGGCACCGAGGAAATGGGCCGCACCGCCGCGCACCTGCTGCACCGGATGCTGCGCGGCGCGCGCTTTCCGGGGCAGCGCATTCTCGTGCCGCCGGTCGGCATCAACGTGCTCGAGTCGACCCGCCACCAGCCGCTGGCGAGCCCGCACGTGATGCGTGCACGGCATTTCATTCGCCAGTACGCGTGCCAGGGGATCAAGACCGAACAGGTCGCCGACTATGTCGGCGTGTCGCGCTCGCTGCTCGAAGAGCATTTTCGGCGCGAACTGCAGCGCACCGTGCACCAGGAAATCCTGCGTCACAAGCTCGAGGCCGCGCAGGCGCTGCTCGCCGGCCGGCAGGCGTCGAGCGCGGAAGTCGCGATCCGTTGCGGGTTCACGTCGCTTCAGTACATGTACGCAGTGTTCAGGCGCGAGCTGGGCTGCACGCCGCGCGAATTCCAGGAACGCGCGGGCGCCCCATGCTGACGCCCGCCGCCAATCTGACTCCACCCATGCATATCGATACCGCTTCTTCCCACCTGACGCCCGGCGTGGCCCGCGTGCAGTCCGAACCGTGGGGCGCGTTGCCCGACGGCGAACCCGTGCGACGCTACACGCTGCGCAACGCGCACGGGATGCGTGTCGGCATCAGCGATCTCGGCGCGACCGTCGTGTCGTGGCTCGCCCCCGACCGCACGGGGCGTCTCGCCGACATCGTGCTCGCACACGACACGCCGGCCGAGTACCTCGAATCCGGCGCCTACCTCGGCGCGACGATCGGCCGATGGGCGAACCGGATCGCCGGTGCGCGCTTCGAGCTCGACGGCGTCGACTACCTGCTCGACCGTAACGAGAACGGCAACCTGCTGCACGGCGGTGCGAACGGCTTTCATCGCGCGCGCTGGGACGTGATCGACGACTGCGGCGGGCTGACACTGCGGCTCGATTCGCCGGAAGGCGACGCGGGATTCCCCGGCAACGTGTGCGTGCAGGTCCGCTACACGCTCGACGACGACGGCACGCTGACGATCGATTATGTGGGACGGACCGATGCACCGACGCCGCTGAACCTGACGAATCACAGCTACTTCAACCTGAGCGGGCGCCCGGGCAGCGATGTGCGCGGCCATTTGCTGCACATCGATGCCGACGCGTTCCTCGAGGTGGACGACGCGCTGATCCCGACCGGCACGGCCGACGTGACGGGCACCGCGTTCGATTTCCGTCAAAGCGCGCCGATCGGTGCGCGCCTCGACTGGCCGCATGCGCAACTGGCTCGCGCGCGCGGCTTCGACCACTGCTTCGTCCTGAGCGGCGGCGCGCACGAGGTCCGGCCCGTCGCGCGCATCTACGATCCGGAAAGCGGCCGTGAACTGATCGTGTCGACCGACCAGCGAGGCCTGCAGCTCTACACCGGAAACTATCTCGACGGCATGCGCGTGAGCGGCGGCACGCTTTGCGCGCGACACGCGGCGCTGTGCGTGGAGGCCGGCGGCTTCCCGGACCAGGTCAACATGGCCGGCCTGCGCGACGACGTGATCCTTTATCCGGGCGCCGTCTATCGACAGACCACCCGGTATCGGGTAGCCGTTCGTGCATAGTGTGCGCGGCCAGTGTCGCCGGCACCCCGGCCGCGGCCGCGCCGGCTTCGGCCGGTTGCCACGCCGGCTCGGCGCGCGTCAGGCCGGCATCGTCATGCGTCGGGATGCATGCCGGAAACCGGCGGCCCGACGATGCCGGCATGCACGGGCCCCGGCGTGCTGCCCGGGTGAAGCGCGTCGAGAAACCGGCGCCCCTTGTGCGTCAGGTAAGCATGGCGCCTGCCCGCGGCGCCATGCTCCAGCATGACCAGCTGGCGCTCGAGCAGCGCGTCGAGCTCGGTTCGGTGCAGGTCGATCTGGTCCGGCGCCTCGCGGACCAGCATCAGGGTCGCAAATTCGTGTGGGCTGAGCATGTCCATTTCCTGTCAACAATGGAATCGCGAATCGCGGCGGGGCGCGAAAGCCAACCGCGGGGTGCAGGCCTGCCCCCGCCCGCGGCATCGCACGGCCGACCACCGGCGGGCGGCCGTGTCCGCCGGCGCAGCACCGCGCACCGTGCTGCGCCGGTCCGTGCTGCCGATACGCCGGCCTATCCGACGCTCACCTGGATGCGTCGCGGTTTCGCCTCCTCGCGGCGCGGAATGGTCAGCTTGAGCACCCCGTCGCGCAGTTGCGCATCGATGCGCGAGACGTCGAAGTCAGGGCTGATGGTGAACGCCCGCCAGAAGCGCGGATGACGCACTTCGCCGTGCTGCAGCCGCAGTCCGGCCGGCGTCGGGATGACGGCTTCGGCCTCGACGGTCAGGTTGCCGTCCCGCACCTGCACGTCGAGCTTTTCGCGGGGCACGCCCGGCAAGTCCGCGTACAGCGTGATGCCGCGGTTGTCCTCGAAGACGTCGACGGCGGGCGCGACACGGGTGAGCGGCTTCGCCGGCGCCTCGCCGGCCGGGCCGGCAACATCGGTGCCGGCCCCGCGCGTCGTCAGTTCGTTGCTGTCGTTCATGATGTCCTCCGTTCGTTAGGTATCTGGATCAATCCTCACTGGACGGCAATGGCGCGCGGCTTCGAGGCCTCGGAGCGCCCGACGCTGATGGTCAGGCAACCGTTCACATAGCGCGCGTTGACCTTGTCCGGATCGGCGTGCTGCGGCAACTCGATGACCCGCCGGAACGCGCCCATGAAACGCTCCCGCGCATAGACGCGCGTTTCGGCGTCCTCGTTCGACTCGGGCGGCTTGCGCTCGCCGCTGATCGTCAGCAGCCCCTTGTCGATCGAGACGTCGATCGCGGCCGGATCGAGCCCCGGCGCGAATGCGACGATCTCGATGCTGTCGTCGGTGCTGCCGATGTTCACCGCAGGGAAGGTTTCGCTGCGCGTGGCGCGCAGACTGGCGGGATACCCCGCGAAGAGGCTGGCCATCTGCCGTTGCAGGCGGTCGAATTCGCCCAGCAGATCGGTGCCGAAGAGAAAATCGCTCATGACTGGCTCCTTGAATCGGGGGCCCTTCACGAGAGGCGAACGGAACCACGCGCTCCAGTTCGCCTGCCCGTGGGAAACCCCGCAGACAAACAAATCGAAACACGCAGCGCTTAGCGCGACTGCCTTGGCGATCCGTAACATAGCGCAAGAAGCGGAAATTTCAAGAGGCGGTTCGACAGCCCGCCCCGCGACACTTCACGGCCCTCGCCGACAGGCTTCGGGAACCGGCGGAGCGGGTGCGCATGCCGCCCATCCCGGCACGGTCACGGCCGCTGCGCAGGCAATCCGCCGCCCGCCTCATCGCCTCGGAAAGGGCCGTCGTCCCCCGACGCCAGGCTGAAACAAATTGTTACAAACAGGCATTTTGGCGCCCTCTTGAAGCGTGCGGCGGGCGCCTCTATTTCGGTTCCCGCCAGACAGTGGCGCGGCTGCCCGGCGGCGACGCACGAGTCGCGACGGCCGGCAGCCGGATTCCCTTTTTCGTGAACGTTCAATCGCTCAGGAGATGAGAATGCAGATTCGCCCCCTCTACGACCGGGTTATCGTCAAGCGAATCGAGACGCAGCGGACGACGGCGTCGGGCATCGTGATTCCCGACTCGGCCGCGGAAAAGCCCGAACAAGGCGAGGTCATCGCGGTCGGCAGCGGCCGGCTGCTCCAGGATGGAACGCTGCGTGCGCTCCAGTTGAAAGTCGGCGATCAGGTGCTCTTCGGCAAATACGCGGGGCAGACCGTCAAGGTCGATGGCGAGGAACTCCTCGTCATGCGCGAGGAGGACGTCATGGGCGTCCTCGAGGCCGACGCCGGCACCGCCCGCAAGGCCGCCTGAAAGCCTGAACCGGTCGCGAACACCCGAGCGGTGGTTCGCGACGCGTTGAGTCAACGACTATGATCCGGAGTCCAAACATGAGTGCAAAAGACGTCAAATTCCACGACAGTGCCCGCGGCCGCATCGTCAAGGGCGTGAACGTGCTCGCCGACGCCGTGAAGGTCACGCTCGGGCCGAAGGGCCGCAACGTGCTGATCGAGCGCGGCTTCGGCGCGCCCGTCATCACGAAGGACGGCGTGTCGGTCGCGAAGGAAATCGAGCTGAAGGAGCGCTTCGAAAACATGGGGGCGCAGATCGTCAAGCAGGTCGCATCGAAGACCGCGGATGTGGCCGGCGACGGCACCACCACGGCCACCGTGCTCGCGCAGGCGATCGTGCAGGAAGGCATGAAGCACGTCGCCGCCGGCGTGAATCCGATGGACCTGAAGCGCGGCATCGACAAGGTGGTGGCCGCCGTGCTCGACGCGCTTCGCGACCTGTCGAAGCCGATTTCCACGAGCAAGGAAATCGCGCAGGTCGGCTCGATCTCGGCGAACGCCGACGAGGCGATCGGCAAGATAATCGCCGACGCAATGGAGAAGGTCGGCAAGGAAGGGGTCATCACGGTCGAGGACGGCAAGTCCCTCGACAACGAACTCGATGTCGTCGAGGGGATGCAGTTCGACCGCGGCTACATCAGCCCCTACTTCATCAACGATCCCGACAAGCAGGCAGCCTACCTGGACGACGTGCTGATCCTGCTGCACGACAAGAAGATCTCGAACGTCCGGGATCTGCTGCCCATCCTCGAGGCGACCTCGAAGGCAGGCAAGCCCCTGCTGATCGTGGCGGAAGACATCGAAGGCGAAGCCCTGGCCACGCTCGTGGTGAACGCGATGCGAGGCATCCTGAAAGTCGCGGCCGTCAAGGCGCCCGGGTTCGGCGACCGTCGCAAGGCGATGCTGGAGGATATCGCGATCCTGACCGGCGCAACCGTCATCTCGGAAGAGACCGGCAAGCAGCTGCAAAAGGCAACCCTCGAGGATCTGGGGCAGGCAAAGCGCGTCGAGGTGCGCAAGGACGACACGATCATCATCGACGGCGCGGGCGACGAGCAGCGCATCGATGCGCGCGTGAAGTCCATCCGCGCGCAGATCGAGGAAGCCACCAGCGACTACGATCGCGAGAAGCTCCAGGAGCGCGTCGCGAAGCTCGCGGGCGGCGTGGCCGTCATCAAGGTCGGAGCGGCGACCGAAGTCGAGATGAAGGAGAAGAAAGACCGCGTGGACGACGCGCTGCACGCCACGCGCGCGGCGGTCGAGGAAGGGATCGTACCGGGCGGCGGCGTGGCGCTTCTGCGCGCGCGCTCGACGGTCACGGGCCTGAAAGGCGCCAACAGCGACCAGGACGCGGGGATCCAGATCGTGCTGCGCGCGCTCGAAGCGCCGCTGCGCGTCATCGCTTCGAATGCCGGGGACGAGCCGTCGGTCGTCATCGCGAAGGTACTGGAAGGCACGGGCAACTTCGGCTACAACGCGGCCACCGGCGAGTTTGTCGACCTCGTCGAAGCCGGTGTCGTCGATCCCACCAAGGTGACGCGCACGGCATTGCAAAATGCCGCGTCGATCGCCGGCCTGATCCTCACGACCGACGCATCGGTTGCCGACGCACCCAAGGACGAGAAGGCGGCGCCGCACGCGGCACCGGCACTCGAGTACTGACGTACTGACCTGCCAGCGGTTCGTGTCTGCGCCGGCTGAACAGTCGCGGCCGGCGCAACGCGTTCGGCGCCGCACGCGCGATGCGTGCTGCGGCGCCGCTTTTTGCCCGGAATCGACATGAAACTCGTGCTTCACATTGATTCGAAACCGCTCGACATCGAGATCGACGATGTCCTGGCAGGGTTGCTGGCCGCCCGCCTCGAGCTTCCCGGCGGCGCCGCCAACCAGGATGCGCTCGCACAGTACCTCGGTAAAAAGGGCGAACCCTGGATGCTCGACGAAGACCATATGCGAAAGCGCATCTTCCGTCGGCTGATCCTGGACATCGCGGATCCGGCGCTGATCATCAGTCATCTTATGGCAAACGATTGAGGCCGCGTGGCCGTGGCGTTCCTCGCCCGGCGGCGTCGGCGCCTGCGTCGACGCGACCTCGAAACGGCTCACCGCGCTGCGGAATCCCCTGTCACCATGCCCGGCAATTTTCGTTCGCCGGTTCCCGCTCCGACCCGGCTGCCGGTCGGCGTGCTCGGAATCGATTACCTCAAGTTTTTACAGCTTTCGGTCGACGATGCGATGCTGTTCGACACTTCGTTCGACATCGATGCGCTGGAGGAAGCCATCACATCCATCCGCTCGAATTCGATGCGCGCGGCACGGCCGGCAATGAAAGTGTTCTTCGACGGCTGCAGGTTCTGGCTCGCCAGTCACTTTCATCGCTACGAGGCGGCCCGCCGGCTCGGTGCGCGTCACCAGGAATTCTTCTGCGAGATCATGCCGGGCCGGAAAGCCGACGCCGCAGGTCGCACCTGAATCGCCATGGGAATCCCTGACTGCCTACCCGGGCAGCAACCATCTGATTTGACGAGGCTGTTGAGTGGGGACTTCCGCTGGACGATATACGGCCAGGATCGCCCTGACAGGAAAACTGCATGGAAATGCAGATCACCCCGTCCCCCGAAATTGTTAGCGATACTTATGCAAAAAACGAATCGACATTCGACGCGACATCCTGGGGCGGGGACCGGGCGATGCCGCTCGCCACACCTGCGCGCGACGGATATCTGCATTATGATGCTCGCCGCGCAGGCGTACCTGCTACTGCTGCGCTGATCATACGTCTGAAGTTCTGGAGCGAGCATGCGAGACATCATCGATGGCTTTTTGCGTTTTCAACGCGACATCTATCCGCAACGTGAGGCGCTTTTCAAGCAACTCGCCACGTCACAAAACCCCAAGGCGCTGTTCGTCACGTGCTCCGACAGCCGTGTCGTCCCTGAGCTGCTCACTCAGCGCGAGCCGGGCGAACTGTTCGTGATCCGCAATGCGGGCAATATCGTGCCGTCGTACGGCCCGGAACCCGGCGGCGTGTCCGCCACCGTGGAATACGCGGTCGCCGTTCTCGGCGTTCGGGATATCGTGATCTGCGGCCACTCCGATTGCGGCGCGATGGGCGCGATTTCGCGCTGCACCTGCCTCGATCATCTGCCGGCCGTCGCGAACTGGCTGCGTCATGCCGATTCCGCGCGCGTCATCAACGCCGCGCATGAATACGACACGCCGCGCGCGAAACTCGACGGGCTCGTGCGCGAAAACGTGATCGCGCAGCTGGCGAACCTGCGCACCCACCCGTCAGTCGCGCTTGCACTGGAGCAAGGACGCCTGAACCTGCACGGGTGGGTCTACGACATCGAGACGGGCGGCATCGACGCGCTGGACGGCACCTCCCGACGTTTCGTCCCGCTGGCCGAGTCGCCCACGGTGGTCGCCGTGAATTCGCGCGACCGCGCTCAAATCTAGCCCGCCGTTGTTCGCGCCCGATGCCCGGCATCGGGCGTGCACGACGATCCGCCGAACGGAGCGAGAGCGGGAACGCGCGCCGGTTCGTATCGCCCCACCCCACGCGCGAGTCTTGCGGCGTCAATGCGGACGCCGCACCACGTTGACGGGCATCGACACCATCACGCCGGCTCCATCGGCGTTATCCCGCCTTTCGCCATCGGCCACGGCTCCACGCATACGCGGAGTTCGACGTTGCGCCGGGCCCGATGGCGCCGTGCACGCGTGCTGCGTGCGGTCGCCCTAATGCGCGGTGCGCCGCAACATCGTCGTGTCGTAACCGAGCGCCCCAACCCGTTCGACAAGCGCCGCGGCCTGTTCGGCGGAGGGCTTCGCGTCGCGCGTCAGGATCCACAGGAACCGGCCCGACGGTTCACCGACGATCGACCACGCGTAGTCGTCGGCGCGATCGAGCACCCAATAATCGCCGAAGAAGAACGGCCCGAAGAACGACACTTTCAGCTTTGCGTTGCCGCTGTCGGCCACGATCCTTGCGCGCCCGTCGGCGGTTCGCGCGCGGCCGGCCGGCCCGCCTTCGCGGCAGATATTGCGCACGCCGACGAGACCGTCTTCCCGCTTCGCATACTCGGCCGTCACGCCGTCGCATCCGCGCTCGAAGCGGTTTTCATATCGCGCGAACTCGTACCATCTGCCGACGTAGCGATCGAGATCGACGGATTTCGCCGGTTGCGGAACATGGGCATTCCCGCTGGGCCCGCCGGCGAGGCCTGCACATCCCGCAAGCACCAGTGCGGCGCCCGCCACCCACAGCGGTCGGCCAACGATACTTCGCTTCATCGAATAGCTCTCCAGACACGAAACCCGGCCATTGTGCACGCAACCGACGGTGGTCTGCCGCCCTCGCCGCACGTTGCGGCTACCTGCATCCGCGCGGACGCGTCGCTCGTATCTGGCTGAGGATTTCACGGCGGCCGTCGCCCTGCGCAACGTGCAGCGGGCGCGCCGTCGATCGCTCAATCAGACGCATCCGAGAGTGCTATATTTCGCTCGACATTCACATCATGGCGATCCGCGCCATCCACTTCGCATGAGCGACACGCCAAGCGGTGCCAGCGGCTTCGATCAGTCAGCCCCTTCGCGCGATGCCGACGCGGATGCCGCGCGCCGCGAACATCTGAATCGGGTGATGCTTCAAGCGGCAGCCGGCGATCAGGCGGCTTTCGCGGAGTTGTACCGGCTAACCGCGTCGCGGGTGTTCGGGACAATCGTGCGCATGCTTCACGATCACGGGGAAGCCGAGGATCTCCTCCAGGAGGTCTACACGACCGCATGGCGGCGCCTTGACGCGTTCGACCCGGCGCGCGGCGGCGCGATGACGTGGCTGATCACGCTGGCGCGCAACAGGACGATCGACCGCTTGCGGCAGCATCGCGACGCGCAACTCGACGACGAGCAGGCGCTGGCGCTTCCCGCCGAAGATCCGACGCCCGCCGCACTGGCGGAGGCCTCGCAGGAGCGCCTGCGCCTGGAGCGCTGCCTCGCGCAACTCGATCCGCAGCAGGGCCGCGCGGTGCGCGAGGCCTTCTTCAGCGGCGCGACCTACAGTGAGTTGGCAGCGCGACTGCGTGTGCCGCTCGGAACCATGAAGAGCTGGATCCGGCGCAGCCTGATGCAGCTGAAGGTGTGCCTGGAGCAATGAATACGCCGGCCGATCACAATCCCGAATTGCGCTGCGCAGAATACGCGCTCGGCGTGCTCGACGCAGACGCGCGCCGCGAGCTGGAGCAGGCCGCCGCTCGCGACCCGGCATTGCAAGCCACGCTCGAGCGCTGGCAGCGCCGCCTCGCCCCGCTCGCGGACGACATCACGCCCGTCGACCCGCCCGCGCGAACCTGGACCAGGATCCAACACCAACTGGGCTTCATCCCGCCGCCGCGTCCAAGCAGCGCTGCGCCAGCCGCCGGATGGTGGAACAGCCTGCGACTGTGGCGCTGGGTAGGCATTGGCGCGAGCGCGGCGGCGCTGGGGCTGCTTGCGGTCAACGTGATCCGGGTGGATGAAGCGCCGCCGCGCCCCGCTGCCGAAGACAGCCACTACATGGCGGCCACGCTCGCACAAGCGGATGGCGTCGCACGGTGGACCGCCACGGTCGACTTGCGGCGTGCCCGGATGGTCGTGGTGCCCGCGAACACGCCGCCGATCGCCGCGGATCGCTCGACGGAGCTCTGGCTGATTCCGCCGAACGCGAAGCCGATCTCGCTCGGCGTATTCGCGTCGAACGCACCGGCGTCGATGACGCTGCCGCAAGCGATCGTCGCGCGACTCGGTGCGCGCGCGGTGCTCGCCGTATCGCTCGAGCCTCGCGGCGGCTCGCCGAGCGGCCAACCCACCGGGCCGGTGCTCGCCACCGGCGCGATGCACACCGCTTGACGCGCGCAACGCGCGCTCGACGCACAAAACGCGGCGGCGTGCCGCCCGTTGCTGCCTCTCTCGACGGGATCGCGCCGCATCTCGTCGCATCCGGTTGCATCCGGTCGGCCGCCGGCTCCGTATAAGGGGATATCGCGTCCCCGGAGCCCGTATGCCCGCCGTCGCCGTTGCCCTCCTCGCCTTCGTCGGACTGATCGTGTCCTTCACGGCAGTGTGGATGACCCAATTGCATTCCCGGAACGCCGGGATGATCGATCCGGTCTGGGCGGCGACGCTCGGCGGCGTCGCCGTGTTCGTCGCCGCGCTGGCTACCGGCCCGGCATTGAACCGTGCGCTCGTCGCCGCCGGCGGCGGCATCTGGGGGCTGCGACTCGCGCGGCACCTGTGGCGGCGCAATCGCGGGCAGCCGGAGGACCCGCGCTATCGACAGTTCCGCTTGCAGTGGGGCGACGCCGCGCCGCGCAACATGTTCTGGCTGTTCCAGTTGCAAGCGCTGATCTCGATGCTGCTGTCGATAGCGTTCTTCATCCCCGCCTACAGCGCGGCAGCCCCGTCCCGGTTCGCGATTGCAGCGGCAGTCGCGATCTGGATCGTCGCCGTCGCCGGAGAGACGGCCTCCGACCGGCAACTCAAGCGGTTTCTCGCGGATCCCGAGCACGCCGGCCAGGTCTGTCGCGCCGGCTGGTGGCGCTATTCGCGGCACCCCAACTATTTTTTCGAGTGCGTGCACTGGCTCGCCTACACGGCCCTGGCGATCGGCATGCCGTGGGGCTGGCTGACGCTGATACCGCCCTTCCTGATGGCATGGCTGCTGCTCAAGGTATCCGGCTTGCCGCTGCTCGAAGCGCGTCTGGTGCAAACCCGGCCGGGCTACCGCGAGTACAGGCGCACGACCAGCGCCATCGTTCCGTGGCCGCCGAGGCCGGTGCCCAGCCCTTCCCCCACTCGAGCCGATCCCCCTGAAGACCGGAGCACGCGATCATGACCGCTACCACCTCGCAACCGTCGCCGGCCTCGGTGGCGGCACCCGACGACGCCTGGCTGATTCGCTGCTGCGAGCGCGGCTGGCTGCCGGACCGGCTGATCCGGGCCGGCATGCGCTCGCTCATGCGGCAACGCCTGCGCGCCGAACACGCATATGACGCCGAACAGCGCGCGGCGGCCCACGACACGCTGGTGCGTGAACTGGGCGCGAGCCCGATCGCCATCGAGACGCTCGCGGCGAACACGCAGCATTACGAGGTGCCCGGCAGCTTCTTCGAGGCCCATCTCGGCCCGCGGCTCAAATACTCGTGCGGCTACTACCCGCGCGGCGACGAAACGCTGTCGCAGGCAGAGGAGGCCATGCTGGCGTTGTACGCGCAGCGCGCCAGGCTGGCGGACGGCCAGCGCATGCTCGACCTCGGATGCGGCTGGGGTTCGCTGTCGCTCTGGCTCGCCGAGCGGTATCCGGCGGCGCAGATCGTCGGCCTGTCGAATTCGCACGGTCAACGCCACTTCATCGAGCAACGCGCGGCGCAGCGCGGGCTGACGAACCTGCGCATCGTGACCGGCAACGTGGTGGAGTTCGACTTCGATCCCGCGGACGCCGGTTTCGACCGCGTGCTCTCGATCGAGATGTTCGAGCACATGAAGAACTACGGGCAACTGCTCGCGAAAATCGCGCGCTGGATGCACGACGACGGCAAGCTCTTCGTGCACATCTTCGCGCACAAGCTGCTCGCCTATCACTTCGCGGCGCGCGACGACACCGACTGGATGTCGCGCCATTTCTTCACGGGCGGGACGATGCCGTCGGCCGACCTGCTGCTGCGGTTCCAGGACGACGTGCGCGTCGCCCGCCAATGGTGGCTCGACGGCACTCACTACGCCCGCACGGCCAATCAGTGGCTCGCGTCGCTCGACGCGGCGCGCCACCGGATCATGCCGATCTTCGAGACGGTCTACGGCGCCGACGCCCGCATCGGGTTCCAGCGCTGGCGGATGTTCTACATGGCGGTCGCCGAGCTGTTCGGCTATGCCGACGGGCAGGAATGGGGCGTCGCCCACTATCTGTTCGACAAGCGCCGGGGTCTCGCATGAGGGCCGCGATCCCGTACCGGGTCGTCAGCCGCGTCGCCGTCACAGCCGTGACGGCGCTCGCGATCGGGGCCGCCGGGTGCTCGGGCAGCCCGCCGAACCCGAATCCGCGCGCCGCCGTTGCGCTGTCGACCGTCCCCGTCGACTTGCCGCGCTACATGGGCCGCTGGTACGTGATCGCCAATATCCCGTATTTCGCGGAACGCAACTTCGTCGGCAGCCGGGCCGAGTGGAGCCTGCGCGACGACGGCCGGATCGACGACGCCTTCGTCGGCCGCAAGGGCGGCTTCGACCAGCCCGAGCAGCACTATCGGTTCGTCGACTCCGTCAAGCCCGGCAGCGGCGGGGGCGAATGGCGCGTGCGGCTGTTCTGGCCGGTGTACGTCACGCAACTGACGCTCTACGTCGACCCCGACTACCGGTACACGATCCTCGGCTACCCGGGCAAGACGCTCGGCTGGATCTTCTCGCGCAAGCCGACGATGGACGAGGCCACCTATCGCTCGCTGCTCGCCCGGCTCGATGCGATGGGTTACGACACGTCGCGCTTCAGGCGGGTGCCGCAAACACCGGAGCAGATCGGCAAGCCGGGCTTCGCGTCGCCCGGCGATCGCGAATGACGGCCGCACCTGCATCCGCCGCGCGCGGTGCGTCGTATATGAGCACATGTGATTCCCGACCCTGCGCTTGTGATTGACGGAGACCCTTCGCGATGCACCCGAAACCTTCAATGTCGCTGCCCGGCCGACGGATCGCCGTCGTCGGCGCCGGCATCGCGGGCCTGGCCAGCGCGTACTTGCTGGCCCGCCGTCACCGCGTGACGCTGTTCGAGGCCGCCGACTATCTCGGCGGTCACACGCACACGGTCGACGTCGAGCTCGACGGCGCACGCCACCCCGTCGACACGGGCTTCCTCGTGTTCAACGACCGGACCTATCCGAACCTGATCGCGCTGTTCGACGAACTGGGCGTGGCCGCCCATTCGAGCGACATGTCGTTCTCGGTTTCGGTCGACGGCGGCCGGCTCGAATGGGCCGGCAGCAACCTGAACACGGTGTTCGCGCAACGCCGCAACCTGTTCTCGCCGACCTTCCTCGGGATGTTGCGCGACATCCTGCGCTTCAACGCGTCCGCGCACGATCACCTCGTATCGGCGAGCCGGGAGCGTCTTTCGGTCGGGGAACTGCTCACGGCCGGCGGCTACGGCGCATCGTTCCAGCATCACTACCTGCTGCCGATGGCGGCCGCGATCTGGTCGAGCGCGGCCAACGACATCCTGCGGTTTCCGGCGGCGACCTTCCTGCGCTTCTGCCTGAACCACGCGTTGTTGCAGGTCAACAACCGGCCGACCTGGCGCACCGTCGCGGGCGGCGCGCGGCAGTACGTCGAGCGCATCGCCGCGACGCTCGACGACGTGCGCGTGAATACGCCGGTCCGTGCGATACGGCGCGACGACGCGGGCGTGACGGTGGCGACCGACACGGCCGGTCACGAGCGCTTCGACGCGGTCGTGCTGGCGTGCCATGCGCCGACCAGCCTGCGGCTGCTCGCGGACGCCAGCAACGCCGAGCGCGACGTGCTCGGCGCCGTGCGCTACCAGCACAACGTCGCGGTGCTTCATACCGATACGGCGTTGCTGCCGCGTCGGCGGCGCGTGTGGTCGGCGTGGAACTACCTGGGCGGGCGGCCAAGGCGCAACGGCGGCGAATCGCCCGTGTGCGTGAGCTACCTGCTCAACCAGTTGCAGCCGCTGCCGTTCCGCTCGCCGGTCGTCGTCACGTTGAATCCGGTCGACGCGCCCGCGCCCGACAGCCAGCTCGGCCGCTACGATTACGAGCACCCGCTGCTCGACCTCGCGGCCGTGGATGCGCAGCATCGCCTGCCGATGCTGCAAGGGCGGCGCAATACGTGGTTTGCGGGCGCGTGGACGGGCTACGGGTTCCATGAGGATGGACTGAAATCGGCGTTGCGCGTCGCCAGCAGCTTCGGCGTCGCGCCGGCCTGGGCTCGCCCATGAACACGCCCTTTGCCCGCGACGGCATCGCCGCCCGGCTGCTCGTCGGCACCGTGATGCACGAGCGGCTGCGGCCGGTGCGCCATGCGTTCGCGTACCCGCTATTCCAGGTGTGCTGCGACGTCGAGCGGCTGGACGAGATCGACGCCGGCTGGTTCGGCATCGATCGCTGGGCCCCGCTCGCGCTCGCTTGCCGCGACTACGGCCCGCGCGACGGCCGCGCGCTCGGCCCGTGGATGCGCGATGTCCTCGCGCACGCCGGCATTCCCGCCGACGGCCCGATCTGGCTGCAGACGATCCCGCGCATCTTCGGCTACGCCTTCAATCCGGTGAGCTTCTGGTACTGCTACGACCGCGCGGGCCGGCTGCGCGCGCTGTACGCCGACGTGCGCAACACGTTCGGTGCGCACCACGGCTACCTGCTGAGCGCGATGCGCCACGCGCCGATCGACGCCGACACCGTGCTCGTCTGCCGCAAGACGTTTCATGTCTCGCCGTTTTGCGACATCGTCGGGGATTACGCGTTTCGCGTGCGTCAGCGCGGCGATCACCTGAGCGTGGCGATCGACTATCGCGACGACGAAGGCCTGCTGCTGCGCACGGCCATCGGCATGCAGTCCGCGCCGCTGACAGCGGCACGCGCGTGGCGCGCGCTGGCCCGGCAGCCGCTGAACGCGATCGACGTCGTCATGCGCATTCATTGGCAAGCGCTGCGGCTGTGGCTCGCGCGCGTGCCGTTCCACGGCAAGACGCCGCCCGGCCGTTCCGCCGCTGCCGATTCGCCGTTGTCCCGTTCGGCGGGTGCGCCGCCACGCGGCCGCTCGGCGATGTCCGATCACGAGGCTCGTCCATGACCTTGCTGCGCCTGCTGTCTCCCGCATCGCAACCGGCGATGCCGCTCTCGGCCCGGTGGTTCATCGCGTTGCTGCGGCAAATCCGCGACGGTCACCTGACACTCGTGACGCCCGAAGGCGCGCAGCATGTGTTAGGCAATCCGCACTGCCAGCCGGCCGCGACGCTGCAGGTGCGCGACTGGCGCGCGTGCCGTGCGATCCTGCGCGCGGGCGACATCGGCTTCGCGGAAGCGTATCGCGCCGGCTGGATCGACACGCCCGAGCTCGTCGCGCTGCTGCGCCTCGCGATCCGCAACCAGCCGGTGATCGCGAAAACGGTGACCGGCGGCCGCCTGGCACGCGTCTGGTACGCGCTGCGTCACCGGCTGAGGATGAATACGCGGGCCGGCAGCCGCCGCAACATCCACGCGCACTACGATCTCGGCAACGACTTTTACGGGTTGTGGCTCGACGACACGTGGACGTATTCGAGCGCATGCTTCGACGGCGACGCGCAGCGTTCGCTCGCCGACGCGCAAACGGCGAAGTATCAGCGCATCGTCGATGCGCTCGGCCTGCGCGCCGGCATGCACGTGCTCGAGATCGGCTGCGGCTGGGGCGGGTTCGCGTTGCATGCCGCACGGCAAGGCATCCGCGTGCATGGCGTCACCCTCTCGCAGGCGCAATACGCGCTGGCCCGCAAGCGCATTGCGCGCGACGGGCTGTCCGATCGCGTCACGCTCGAATTGCGCGACTATCGCGACGTCGACGGCCAATACGACGCGATCGTGTCGATCGAGATGTTCGAGGCCGTGGGCGAAACGTACTGGCCGGTGTACTTCGACACGCTCAGGCAGCGCCTGAAGCCCGGTGCACGCGCGCTGATTCAATCGATCACGATCATCGAGTCGCTGTTCGACGCGTACCGCACGTCAAGCGACTTCATTCGCGAGTTCATCTTTCCCGGCGGGATGCTGCCGAGCCCGGAGCGCTTCGTCGATGCCGCACGGCGGGCCGGCCTGGCCGCCGAACCGGTGCTCGCGTTCGGCGACGACTACGCGCGCACGCTGCGCACCTGGCGGGCCACGTTCGAGGCACGCATCGACTCGGTGCGCGCGCAACGATTTGACGAGACGTTCATTCGCACCTGGCGTCTCTACCTCGCCTATTGCGAAGCGGGATTTGCCGAGCGGCGGACCGACGTGATGCATTTCATCGTGTCGTCGGGCGGCTGACATGAGGCGCCGGCTTGCGATGCTCGCCGCGGCCGCGGCGCTGGCTGCACCGCCGTTCGCCGGCGCGAGCTGCGTCGACGATATCGCATCGGCGCGCCTGATCGGCTCCGGCCGGTTCTGCATCCTGGGCATCTGCCTGTACGACGCCCAGCTGTGGGCGCCCCGGCCCCCCGGCGCGTTCGACACGCCGTTTGCGTTGTCGCTGGCCTACCGTCACGACGTGAAAGGCGAGCGGCTGGTCGCGACGGGCATCGACGAGATCGAGCGCCTCGCACCCGCGCCGTTGCCGGCTGCGACGCTCGCTGCATGGCGCCGCGATATCGAACGGGCGTTCACCGACGTATCGCGCGGGGACGTGCTTTGCGGCGTGTATTTCCCCGAGCGCGGCGCACGCTTCTACACCAACGGCCGTCTGACGGCCGACGTGACCGACCCGGCGTTCGCGCGCGCGTTCTTCGCGATCTGGCTCGACCCGCGCACGCGGGCAACATCGTTGCGCCGTCAGTTGCTGGGCGACGAGGCGCACTGATTCGACGGTGAGCGAGGGCGATCGGTCCAATGTATCGATGCCGGCAGCGCCGCTCGACCGGACCGTTCGCCACGGATCCTTCTCGACACGTGATACGCCATGGTCGACATCATGTTCGCTGGCGTGAACGGCCTCGGGCCGGATTCCGCCGCATCGACACGCAAATGTGCGACACGATCGATACATGCATCGAAATCGCCTCCCTTCCGGCGTACTTCCCGGCCCGTCTTGACATAGTTTGGCCGCCAGCCCATTGACCTAAAAAGTCGTTTCATATGCATTTCAAACACGTAATATTCTTACAGGAATGAGTATTCACGTGCCTGAAACGCGATTCCCCGGTGCTGATTCGACACTTGACGCACAAACTTCCGGTACAAATTATTCTATGAATCACTTTTCCGCTTCACTTTCCGGGAAATTTGCATACAATCCAGCTGTGACGCATGAATCGACCGAGGGAGGCTCCATGCCAACACGCCATCACGACATCAAGCCGCGCCGGTTTCCGGCGTGTCCGGCTTCATTGATGGCGCGCGTGTCCGTCGCCCCGGCACGCAGCCCGTCACACCACGCCGGTGCGGCGCTCGACCGGCCGATTGCGTCACGCTTGCGGGTCGCCGCGCAACAGCGCGGCCAACGCTGCCGGCGCCGCTCGCCGCAGGTGACCGACCGGTGTGCAAGCGCCGGCCTGAACGGCGCTCTGCCCGAATGGCGATCGAACACCGTCGCGGCTCGCGCGCGTCCGACGCTGCTCGTCACGGGCGGCCTGACCGCATCCGACGAAACCATCGAGCAAGTCGGCCTGCACGTCAGCGAGCGCGTCGAATCGGTGTCGCGGGCGCTGCGACAGCCAGGCCCGGCTGTCGACGCGCTGATCGCCGAGGTCACGTCGTTGCACATGGACCTCGCGATTCAATTCGTGTCGCTGGCACTGGCGCGCCACGCCCGCGCGGCCGCGATCGTCTACGAGCACGGTAGCGTGCAGGCTCTCTCGCTGGTCCGCCTTGCAGGGTTCCACCTGTTTCGCTCGGTCGGCGGCCGCATCGACCCGGCGTTCGTCCTGGCGAAGTTGCAACAATCCGCCGCCGTCACGCTCGCAGCCAAGCCGGCGGCGAACGACCCGATGTTGCGGTTCCGCCGGGACGTCGGCGGCCGGGCCCCGGCAACGCCGGTGGGTCCGTCGTGCGCGATCAGGGCCGGATCTCCGGTGACGCTGCCGGGCCGCCATGCACGCCCGCGCGCGCGCAGGTGAACGTCACCCGATCGACGTGCCGTCGATATGGCGGCAGCGTTCGCCCGACGCTTACCCAAGGAACACAGGCAACTCATCGCATCGCCTCAGTCGCGATCCATTGCATCACCCCCTAACCTCGAGAAACGAACCGAAATGGGCAATCTGATCGACGCTCCCGAGCACACCTTGACTGCGATCGACGAGGGCATTCCTCTGTCGCACATCATTCGTCGTCGGCTCGAGAACGCGGGCGCGCGCTTCCATGCAAACGACAACATCGCCGCGCACCTGCGCGACGGCGAACTGGATGCGTTGCAGAACGAAGTTGCGCAGGGCATGGAAGCCGTGCTGCGCTCGCTCGTGATCGATGTCGACAACGACCACAACACCCGGGAAACCGCACGGCGCGTCGCGAAGATGTTCATCCGCGAAGTGTTCGCGGGCCGCTACGACGCGGCGCCGTCCGTCACCGAATTCCCGAACGTCGAACGGCTGGACGAGTTGCTGATCGTCGGGCCGCTGCGCGTGCGCAGCGCCTGCTCGCATCATCTTTGCCCGATCATGGGCCGCATCTGGATCGGCGTGCTGCCCAGCGCCACGTCGAATCTGATCGGCCTGTCGAAGTACGGAAGGCTGGTGAACTGGGTCATGACGCGCCCGCAGATCCAGGAGGAAGCGGTCAAGCAGATCGCCGACCTCCTCGAGTCGCGCATCTCGCCCGACGGGCTCGCCGTCGTACTCGAGGCCGAGCACTTCTGCATGCACTGGCGCGGCACCAAGGACGACCAGGCAAAAATGACCAACAGCGTGATGCGCGGGAAATTTCTCGCGGACCCATCGCTTCGCCGAGAGTTTCTCGCCTTGCTGTCCGGAAAGCATGCATAAAGCGCGCGACAGGCATTCGCGACGAATGCGCCGGCACCGTGCCCGGCCATGAGCCGCGCACGTTCGTCGCCGCGGGCGCGCAGCAGCGCGAAGCGCAAAGCCATACGGAGTTCACGATGAACTGTTCGCACGATTCACTCCGCCCGTCCTCCGGCCAGGGTCGATCGACGACGCTGCATTCAGTCAGGCAGCCACGCCGGGGCGCGTCCCGCGGGCGGTCGCGCCCCGGCGGCAGAACCGAATTCACCGCCGATGCGCTCGTTCAGCCCGACGAAGCATCCGACGCGCATGCGGAACTCGACCAATTGTTGTCTCGCGTAGCCGCCGGCGACGAGCACGCGTTCGCGCAACTCTATCGCTTGACGGCGGCGCGGCTGTTCGGCGTGATCGTCCGGATGATCCGCGACCGCCACGAAGCGGAAGACCTGCTTCAGGACGTGTTCACGACGGCATGGCGTCGCGCCGATTCATTCGACGCCCGACGCGGCACGGCGCTGACATGGCTGATGACGCTCGCACGCAATCGGACCATCGACCGGATCAGGCAGCACCGCGAGCTTCCGCTCGACGACGAACTGGCGCTGTCGATCCCCGATGAAAACCCGACGCCCGATCTCGGCGCGCAGGCGAGCCAGGAGCGCCTGCGTCTCGAGCGCGGGCTCGCGCACCTGGGCGCGCGGCAGGCGTATGTGCTGCGGGAAGCGTTTCATGGCGGCGCGTCGTATGCGGAGCTGGCCGAACGCATGCAGGTGCCGCTCGGCACGATGAAGAGCTGGATTCGCCGCAGCCTGATGCGACTCAAGATCTATCTCGAGCAATGAGCGGACGAGCCGCTTCGCGAACCGCCTTTCCGGACCAAACTCCTCATGTTGAATCACTTTCCTGCTTCATGTTTCAGGCAAACTGCGTACAATCCTGAGACAACAGTACGTCGACTTCAGGAGAGCAACGATGCCCCCTCGCGATGATCGCGATACACCTCACCGCTATCGCAGCGGCGAGGCCGCGCGCCTGGCGCGCATGCCGGCAGCCACGCTGAGGATCTGGGAAAGGCGCTATGGCGTGATTGCTCCGCCCAAAACGCCGTCCGGACAACGGCTGTACTCGGACGACGACGTACAGCGCATTCGTTTGCTGAAAACGCTCGTCAATCAGGGCCACGCGATCGGCTCGATCGCCAGCCTGGGCCGCGAGGAGCTCGAGGCGTTGTCGTTGACGAATACGCGTAACCCGGCGTTTCCCGAGTCAAGTGTGAGCCTCGCGGTCATCGGTGCGCTTTCGATTCCGGAATCCGCGATAGAGCGAATGGGCATCCAGATCGCCGCACGAATCGACTCGATTGACGATGCGAGCGAGCATGCGGGTACGTCAGCCGACGCCCTCATCGCGACGACCACGTCGCTCCATGAGGAGGTCGTGTCGCAGCTCGCCGACGTGGCGCAAAAGCTCAACGCGCACGCCGTGGCCGTCGTGTACGCGTTCGGCACGGCAGAGGCGGTCGAGCTGGCGAAGCTGTCGGGGTTCGAGCTGTTCCGGTCGACGGAAGGCCAGACCAACCCGATATCCATCATTTCGAGACTGGCGCAAGCCGTCGTCAAGGCGCGCCAGTCGAATGACGCGGATCGCGGGCTTTGGCTGCGCACGCGGCGACGCTTCGACGAAGCGACGCTCGCGTCGCTCAGCGGCCTGTCCACCACCGTCAAATGCGAGTGTCCGCGTCATCTCTCCGAATTGATCATGCAGCTCGGTGCGTTCGAGCGATACAGCGACGAATGCGTGTCGCGATCGCCGGCCGATGCGCTGCTGCATCGCCACCTTGGAGACGCGGCGAACCGGGCAGCCGAATTGCTCGAGACGGCGCTCGCCGTCATTCTTCGCGAAGAGGGATTGGGCGGAACGACGCCGGAGCTGAAGGCGCTGTAGCGCGGCAAGCGCCGCCGGCGGTTCCGACCTGCCCGTGACGACAGGCGGCGATGCTGCGCGGCACACGCGTCAGGCGCTTCGTCGCTCTCGTTGTGCCGGCAACGATTGTCGCCCTGTTGCGACTCGTTCGTCGTTGAGTGGAGACGCCGCGGGCCTGCGTGACCTCACGGCACGCCGTCGATCCCGGACCGGCACACTTTCACGTGCAACGCAGGGCTTGCCCCGATCACTGAACCCAATCCGAAGAACGAGCCACTGCGGCAGGGGATGTCGGCTGCCTGCTCGCGGTACCGGCATTCGACGCGTTCGCGACGCGATCCACGAACGCGGAGAGATCGTCGAGCACTGGCGCCACCCCTCTCAACGGCGCGCCCAGAACGCCGACGATCGACGCGTGGCTCACGTTCCTGTAACGCATGACCACGACGGTATCGCCCATGTCTTGCAACGCGCGCGCGAAGCGGTACGTGTTGCCGGGCTCGACCACCGTGTCCTTCTCCGCGATGGCCAGCCACATCGGCGGCTCGGTACCCTGAATGAATCGAATCGGCTGGCTCGCGGCACGCGCTTCCTGCGGGAATATCCTTTCGAGCGTGGCATCACGCAGCGGCAGGAAATCATAAGCCCCGGCCAGCCCCATCACGCCGGCGATATCGCTCTTCTGCATCCCCTGTGCCGCCAGATAGCGGCCGTCGGTCGCAAGCAATGCGGCAATCTGTGCGCCCGCGGAGTGCCCCATCAGAAACAGGCGACGCGGATCGCCGCCGAACGCAACTGCGTGCTCGCGTGCCCACGCCACCGCCTGCGCCGCATCGTCGACGAAACCGGGAAAGGTGGTCGCCGGGTACGTCCTATAGTCGGGCAAGACGGCAACCAAACCCCTCGACGCGAGTGCCTCTCCCACGAACAGATAGTCCTTGCGCTCGCCGGACTGCCAGCTTCCGCCGTAGAAGAACACGACCACCGGGGCGCCCGCACTCGCATCGGACGGCCAGTGATGCAGGACGCGCGTGGGCAAGTAGACGTCGAGCACTTGTCGCTCGCCGGATCCGTACGGGATACCTGCGAAAAGGCTGAACGTGTAGCTCGGCGTGAGCGCATTCAGGAGCCGCACCGGGCTGCACGCGGAGAGGAGACCGGCCGCGAGCAGCACCGACAGGACGGCAAGCCCGGCTTTCATGTTCATGGGGATCTCCCTGGCTGACGATTCCGGCCGCATTCGCCGCCTTCCTTGGGGGATTACGGAACTTGCGCGGAAGCGGATGCATGCATCGCACGGCAGCCCACACCCCCTCTCTCGGGGCCACGAGCGGATGTTCATCGGTCGGGCGCCGGCACGCTCAGGCTGTCCGGCGCCACATTCGAACGCACTGCCCCGATGCCGACCAGTTGGTCCGTCGGCCCGGTTCAAACCCCGACACTGCGTGGCATGAGGCGCACCGCCCAGATGCGTTGCAGCGGCGGCATCGTAAGCGGCCGTGCAATCCACAGCGCTACCGGCCACCGGGTGCCCCCCTTAACGGCATCCCGATCTTCCCTTCGCAAGTGCATCCATCCGCAATCGAGCGTCGTATGTGGAATGGAGATGTGAATCAACACGGAATGCCGACAATCGCCCCTTGCAAAGCCATCGTCCGGGAATGGGTCCGTTCATCGACGACATTGAGAGCCTTCTGCCATGAACGTTCCACCTGCCGCTTTCCCCGAGATCCAACGTCGACGTGGCGGCAGGACCGATTTCGTTCGTTGTCGAGGGCGACGTATCGCTTTGCTCGGCGCACACGTGTGCGCCGCCGAGGCACGTGGCATGGCGACCATGCCTAAACCGATCCCGCGCGAACGATCATGAGAAGCGCTCCGAATCAACTGACGTCGAGCACGCAAAAGTCGAGCGCCGCTCGCGTGTACGTCTATCTCGCGACGACCCAAACAGGATGGCTGGTATGCGTGATGACTGCCGCATCGCATCACGCCGCGTGGGGCGTCGCCTATGCGCTGATCGCGACGGTCAGCCATCTTCTCTTCGCGCGTCGACCCTCATCCGAGGCGCGGATCGTCATCACGGTCACGGTGTCCGGATGGTTATGGGACAGCGCCGTTGCCCATTCCGGCCTGCTCGTGTACCCGAACGGCGTGTTGCTCAAAGGCACAGCGCCGTACTGGCTTGCGGGGCTGTGGGCGCTGTTCGCGATTCAACTCAATACCTTGCTGCGCTGGCTCCGGGAGCGACCGCTCATCTCGGCGCTCGTCGGCGCATTCGCAGGCCCGGCATCCTTTCGCGCAGGGGCGGCGCTGGGGGCCGTTCATTTCAAAGATCCGGCTGCAGCGCTCGTCGTTGTCGCAACCGGCTGGGCGTTCATCTTGCCGGCGGCGCTTGCGATTGCGAGCCATTGGGATGGCGTAACACCCCGATCTCCGCCGCGAATCGGCGGAGACGGCATGAATGACGCCCCCGCTGGATAGCGATATCGGCTCGATAGAGCCGGGAGCGCCACAAGCCAGCTTCATTTCCGATCCCGTTCAAATTGCCAACGCACCTTCTCAGGCAACGCACATGACAAGCTCCGAATTGCCGCATCAATCCCGCCCCGTCATCGTATGGTTTCGGGATGACCAACGGCTCGGCGACAATCCCGCACTTTCTCACGCGGTCAGTACCGGCCATCCTGTTGTTTGCGTCTACGTATACGACCCTGCCCCGAAGCTCGGGCGTCCGATGGGGGGCGCGCAACGGTGGTGGCTGCACGAGTCCTTGAGCAAACTCGATGAGTCGCTTTCCGCTCTCGGTGGCTCGCTGATCGTGCTTCGCGGCAACGAACGCGAAGCCATCAGGCGTCTCGCCGTCGAGACCCGGGCGGCAAAGGTTTTCTGGAATCGCCGCTACTCGAAAGCGCAAACGGAAACAGATGCATCGATCAAGCAAGACCTGATCGGCCGCGGCATCGACGTGTCGACATTCAATGGCCATCTCTTGCGGGAACCTTGGACAGTCACCACGCGCGAAGGCTTGCCGTTCCAGGTATTCAGCGCGTACTGGAGAGCCGCTCGCCGCGATAATTTCTTTCCTCCATGTCCACTACCGGCGCCGTCTCGAATCACGTTCTTTCCCGTCTCCAAAAACGTCAGCGCACACGTCTGCACGCTTCCCGAGCTTGCACTGCAGCCCTCGAGGCCGGACTGGGCGGAGGGTCTGCGTGCGACCTGGCGATGCGGCGAGGAAGCGGCCGGGCGTCAACTCGAGGCCTTCATTGAAAACTCGTTTTCCGATTATGCCGGCGCCCGAGATTTTCCGGCCAGTCAAGCGACGAGCCGGCTTTCTCCGTATCTTCGCTTTGGAAATATCTCGGCCCGGCAAGTGTGGTACGCGACGTTATCAGCGGTAGACACCCTACGAAGCAGGCGAATTGTTCGCATCGACGATGCCAAAAACGAGTCGTTGAACAAGTTCTTCAGCGAACTCGGCTGGAGAGAATTCTCGTATTACCTGCTCTATCACTGCAAACCCCTTCATCGGTTCAATTTCCGGCGCCAGTTCGACGCCATGCCGTGGCGCACCGACCCAAAGGCGCTTCGCATGTGGCAAATGGGGAAAACGGGATACCCGCTGGTAGACGCCGGCATGCGCGAGCTTTGGCACACAGGTTGGATGCACAACCGCGTGCGCATGGTGACGGCGTCGTTTCTCACCAAGCACTTGCTGATCGATTGGCGCGAGGGCGAAGCATGGTTCTGGGATACGCTGGTTGACGCGGACGAGGCGAGCAATCCCGCCGGGTGGCAATGGGTTTCGGGAAGCGGCGCCGACGCAGCCCCGTATTTTCGAATCTTCAATCCTGTATTGCAGGGGAAAAAGTTCGATCCGAGAGGCGAATACACGCGGCGGTGGGTGCCCGAACTATCTGCACTTCCCGCCGAAACCGTCCACAGCCCATGGACCGCTTCCACTGACGAGCTGCAACACGCATCCATCACTCTCGGCGCAAGTTATCCCTTCCCGATTGTGGATCACCAGCTTGCACGCGCGCGAGCCCTCAGCTCGGTAGAGATCCTGAATATGCAGAGCGAAGCGAAGTGACGCCCGGTCGCTATCGCGAAGGCAGGGGCAGCTTCTGCAAAACGCGGCGTTGATCGCCGGCCTGACCCTCACGACCGATGCATCGGTTGCCGACGCGCCCAACGACGAGAAGGCAGTACTGCACGCGATACCGGTGCTCTCGCGCCTGGCTATCGCATTCGAACACTACAATGAGCGCCACCCGCATCAAGTCCTTCAATTCAGCTCGCCTCGCGAGTTCAAGCGTGCTGCGGTGCCATCAACCTAACGGTGTCGGCGTGTCCTGAGATACAGGGGGAAATTCCAGCCAACTCCATGTGAAAAGTGCCGTTCTGACACTGCGCTCGCCCCATCATTCAAGTTATTGAGATTACGTGACGGCTTCGGAAATCGATCGCCCGACGAACCGGAACCAAGTTTCGCACATCGCATATCTGCAACACGAAACTGAAAACCAGCCCTCATCGAACCATCGGCAAACGACCGGCCGCTCACGACGACTCCATCGCGAGCGGCCGCCGCCCCGCCCTTCAGAACTTCCACAACAGATTGCCGTACAGCGCGTGATCGCTGATGTGGCCGCCGAGCTGACCGCTATACGACAGGCCGAGCGACAGGTTCTTCGTCACGGCCGCATCGACACCGACCTCGAGCACGGCCGCATCGCGCGCAATTGGCACGCCGACCACGCTGAACGGCGCTCCGCCGCTCGCGAACGACAGCGTCGAACCCGGTTGCGTGTTGCCGAACGCATGCCGCCAGCCGATCGTGCCGAAGGTCGTGACCTTGCCCTTCGTCGTGACCGCGACGTCGGTCGAGGCCCGCACGCCGAGCGTCGAGAAGCCGAGGCCCGTCGTGTCGGAATCGCCCTGAAGCGCCGCCGCGCCGCCGCTCTCCTTGAAGCCGCCGGTGTGCAGGCTCGCATACGCAAGCCCGACGAACGGCTCGAGTGCGACGTTGCGGATGGCCGTCGAGTAGCCGAGCTCGGTGAACACCTGCGTCGCGTTCGCGTCGTAGCTGGCGGTATCGTGATCGGAGAAGCTGCCGAACGACGGATTGCGCTCGCTATGCACGCGGTACCACGACTGCGACACGCCACCGCGCACGTTCCACGCGTTGTACCGGCCGCTCGCATACAGTGCGATCGTCTCGCCGTTGACCTTCGCCGACTCGTTCTGGTCGGTATTGAGCAGGCTGCGCGACGCGCCGCCCGCGATACCCACGCGCCAGTGGCTGCTGACCTCCGCGTCCGTCCCGACGACGAAGCCGTACAGATTGCGGTCGACCGCCGTAACGCCGTCGCCGTCGAACCGGCTATGCGAGCCGTACAGCCGGCCCCACACCGCGGGCTTGAACGACTTGGCCGGCGTGCAGCCGTTCTCCGCGGCCATGCGCCGGTCGAGCGCCGCCGCGTGATCGTCCGCCGACACCGGCGCCTCGCATCCGCACAGCGCCCCGCCCGGCTGCGAACCGAGCCGCGCACGATCGAGCACCGCGTCGCGCACGTAGCGGCTATCCGACAGCAGCACGCTTCGCGTACTCGGATACAGATCGCCGGCCAGTTGCGTGAATGCTCGGTTCGCGGTCGGCGCATCCGACGTCAGCACCGTATCGAACAGCGGGTTGCCGGCGCCTAGCGTGCCGACCGCGCCCGCCACCGCTTGCCCGTCGGGCGTCGTCGCAACCGACGAGAACGGCGTGCCGTTCGGTGCCAGCGACATCAGCACCTGCGCCGGGTTGTACGTGAGCGTCGGCGTGAGGAACGCATACGTCGAGTTCACCGCGCTGAACTGCCCTTGCACGCCCGCGCCGGCATTCACAATGGTGTAGAGCTTGCCCGGCTGGTATTGCCCGGTCGCCGCGACGACCTGTACCGACCCACCGTTGAGCGTGGCGGAGCCGGTCACGTCGAGGCCCCCGCTCTGTTGCGGCGTGGCGCCGACCTGCAGCGTCGAGCCCGGCTGGAAGGTGGCGTTGCCCGCGACCTTCAGCGGCTGCCCATACTGGAGGACCGATGCGGTGCCGCCGCCCGACACGACCAGGCCGCCGATCGTGCCCGTCCCGGTGACGGTCGCGCCGCTGCCGACAGTCACCGGCGAGCTGGCCAGCGAACCGGTGACGGCGAGCGTGCCGCCGGTCACGGTCGTCGGCCCGGACAGCGTGTTCGTCCCACTCAGCACCTGTGCGCCCGTGCCGGCCAGTGTCAGCGGGCCGGTACCCGACAGCGTGCCCGCGAACGAGCTGGTGCCCGCGGTATTGACCGTCAGCGGCGTCGCGCCGAGATTCACGTTCGAACCCGTCGCGCCCGACAGCGTGCCGATCGACTGCGGTGCGGCCGAACCCGCGAGATTCAGCGTCGCGCCGCTGCCCGCGAGCATCACCGGGCTCGTCGGCGCAAGGCTGCCTGCGCCGGCGAGCACGAGCATGCTGCCGCTGCCGATCGTCGTGCTGCCGGTGTACGTGTTGGCGCCGGTCAGCGTCTGCGTGCCGCCGCCCTGCACCGCGAAGCCGCCGGTGCCCGCGATCGCGCCGCCGAACGAACCACCCGCCGGGCCGGCCACGGTCAGCGTGTTGCCGCCGAGATTCACGGTCGAACCGGCGGCGCCGGACAGCGCGCTCGTCGTCTGCGGCGTCCTGGCCGCGCTGACATCGAGCGTCGCGCCGTTGCCGGCCAGCGTCAGTGCGCTGCCCGCCGACAGGCTGCCGCCCGCGCCGACCGCCAGCGTGCTGCCGTTGCCGATCGTCGTGCTGCCCGTGTACGCGTTCGCGCCGCTGAGGGTCGTCGTCGACGGGCCGCTCACCGCCAGGTTGCCGCCGCCCGAGATCGGGCCGCTCAGGCCGAGGTTGTTGGCGCCGCCCACCGTCAGCGTCGAACCCGTGCCGAGGTTCACGGCGTTGCCGAGCGTCGTGCCGGGAACGCTGGTCCCGAGCGTGCCGCCGTTGCCGCCGACACTCAGCGTGCCGCTGCCGAGCGCGGTCGGCGTGCCGGCGACGAGCGTGCCGCCGCCGGTGACGCTGGTGCCGCCGGTGTACGTGTTGGCACCGGAAAGCGTCGTCGTCGCGGGGCCGCTGAGCGCGAGCGCACCGCTGCCCGAGATCGGGCCGCTCAGGCCGAGGCTGTTGGTGCCGCCCACCGTCAGCGTCGAACCCGTCCCGAGGTTCACCGCATTGGTCAACGTCGTGCCCGGCGTGCCCGCGGCCAGCGTACCGCCTGCGCCGCCGGTATTGAGCGCGCCCGTGCCAAGCGCCGTGTTGCTGCCCGCGACCAGCGTGCCGCCGCCCGTCAGGTTCGTGCCGCCCGTGTACGTGTTCGGACCGGTCAGCGTTTCGGTGCCGGTGCCCGACAACGTGAGGCTGCCGCCCGCGCCGGCGATCGTGCCGCCGAACGTGCCGCTGCCCGTGCCGCCGAGCGTCAGGTTGTTGCCGCCCAGGTTCACCGTCGAACCGGCCACGCCCGACAGCGCGGTCGTCGTCTGCGGCGTGGTCGCGCCGCTGACGTCGAAGGTTGCGCCCGCACCGGCCAGGTTCAGCGGACTGCTGCCCGACAGGCTGCCGCCCGCGCCGATCGCCAGCGTGCCGCTGTTGATCGTCGTCGCGCCGGTGTACGTGTTGTTGCCCGTCAGCGTTTCGGTACCGGTGCCCGACAGCGTCAACCCGCCCGTGCCGGCGACGGTGCCGCCGTACGTGCCGTTACCGGAGCCGCCCAGCGTCAGCGTGTTGCTGCCCAGATTCACGGTCGAACCCGACACGCCCGACACTGCGCCCGTGGTCTGCGGCGTCGTCGCGGCACTCAGGTCCAGCGTGGCCCCCGTACCCGACAGATCGACCGCGCTGCCCGCCGACAGGCTGCCGCCCGCGCCGACCGCCAGCGTGCTGCCGTTGCCGATCGTCGTGCTGCCGGTGTACGAGCTGGCCCCCGTGAGCGTCGTCGTCGACGGACCGTTCACCGCGAGGTTGCCGCTGCCGCCGATCGCGCCGCCCAGGCCCAGATTGTTCGCACCGCCAACCGTCAGCGTCGACCCCGCGCCGAGATTGATCGCGTTGGTCAGCGTCGTGCCGGCCACGCTGGTGCCGAGCGAGCCGCCCGCGCCGCTGGTGTTCAACCCACCGGTGCCGAGCGCCGAACCGTTGCCGGCGAGCAGCGTGCCGCCGCCGGTCAGGTTCGTGCCGCCCGTGTACGTGTTCGTCCCGTTCAGCGTTTCGGTACCCGTGCCCGCCAGCGTGAGGCTGCCGCCCGTGCCGGCGATCGTGCCGCCGTACGTGCCGCTGCCGGAACCGCCGAGCGTCAGCGCATTGGCGCCGAGGTTCACCGTCGAACCCGACACGCCCGACAACGCGCCGGTCGACTGCGGCGTCGTGGCCGCGCTCAGGTCGAGCGTCGCCCCTGCACCGGCCAGATCGACCGCACTGCCGCCTGACAGGCTGCCGCCCGCGCCGACCGCCAGCGTGCTGCCGTTGCCGATCGTCGTGTTGCCGGTGTACGAGCTCGCGCCGGTGAGCGTCGTCGTCGACGGACCATTCACCGCGAGGTTGCCGCCGCCCGAGATCGCACCGCCGAGCCCGAGATTGTTCGCACCGCCAACCGTCAGCGTCGAACCCGCGCCGAGATTCACCGCGTTGCCGAGCGTCGTGCCGGCCACGCTGGTGCCGAGCGTGCCGCCCGCGCCGCTCGTGTTCAGCGCACCCGTGCCGAGCGCCGAACCGTTGCCCGCGATCAACGTGCCGCCACCGGTCAGGCTCGTGCCGCCCGTGTACGTGTTGGTCCCGTTCAGCGTTTCGGTGCCCGTCCCGGCCAGCGTCAGGCTGCCGCCCGTGCCCGCGATCGTGCCGTCATACGTGCCGCTGCTCGTGCCGCCGAGCGTCAGGTTGTTGCCGCCGAGGTTCACCGTCGAACCCGCGACGCCCGACAGCGTGCCGGTCGTCTGCGGCGTGGTCGCGCCGCTCAGGTCGAAGGTTGCGCCCGCACCCGTCAGGCTCACCGGCGTCGTGCCCGACAGGCTGCCGCCCGCGCCGATCGCCAGCGTGCCGCTGTTGATCGTGGTCGCCCCCGTGTAAGAATTCGCGCCCGTCAGCGTTTCGGTGCCGGTGCCGTTCATCGTCACGCCACCGGTGCCGGCGATGTTGCCCGCATAGGTGCCGCTGCTCGTGCCGCCGAGCGTCAGGTTGTTGTTGCCCAGGTTCACCGTCGAGCCGGCCACGCCCGAGATCGCGCCCGTCGATTGCGGCGACGACGCACCGCTCAGGTCCAGCGTCGCGCCGGACGCCGTCAGGCTGACCGGGCTGCTCGACGACAGGCTGCCGTTGCCGCTGATCGCGAGCGTGCCGCTGTTGATCGTCGTCGCGCCGGTGTACGTGTTGTTGCCCGTCAGCGTTTCGGTGCCGGTGCCCGACAGCGTCAGGCCGCCCGTGCCGCCGATCACGCCGCCGTACGTGCCGCTGCCTGCGCCGCCGAGCGTGAGCGTATTGCCGCCGAGGTTGACGTTCGTGCCCGCGCCGCCGGACAGTGCGCCCGTCGTCTGTGCGGAGGTGGCCCCGCTCAGGTCGAGCGTGGCGCCGGTGCCGGCGAGGTCGATCGCGCTGCCGCCCGACAGGCTGCCGCCCGCACCGACCGCCAGCGTGCTGCCGTTGCCGATCGTCGTGTTGCCGGTGTACGAGCTCGCGCCGGTGAGCGTCGTCGTCGACGGACCATTCACTGCGAGGTTGCCGCCGCCCGAGATCGCACCGCCAAGCCCGAGGTTGTTCGCACCGCCAACCGTCAGCGTCGAACCCGCGCCGAGATTCACCGCGTTGCCGAGCGTCGTGCCCGGCGCGCTCGCGGCCAGCGTGCCGCCTGCGCCGCTCGTGTTCAGCGTACCCGTGCCGAGCGCCGAGCCGCTGCCCGCGATCAGCGTGCCGCCGCCCGTCAGGCTCGTGCCGCCCGTGTACGTGTTGTTGCCGGTGAGCGTTTCGGTGCCGGTGCCGGCCAACGTGAGGCTGCCGCCCGCGCCGGCGATCGTGCCGCCGTACGTGCCGTTGCCCGTGCCGCCGAGCGTCAGGTTGTTGCCCCCCAGGTTCACCGTCGAACCGGCCACGCCCGACAGCGTGCCCGTCGTCTGCGGCGTCGTCGCGCCGCTGACGTCGAAGGTGGCGCCCGCACCGGCCAGGTTCAGCGGACTGCTGCCGGACAGGCTGCCACCTGCGCCGATCGCCAGCGTGCCGCTGTTGATCGTCGTCGCGCCGGTGTACGTGTTGTTGCCCGTCAGCGTTTCGGTGCCGGTGCCCGACAGTGTCAACCCGCCCGTGCCGCCGACCGTACCGCCGAACGTGCCGTTGCCCGTGCCGGCCAGCGTCAGCGTATTGCCGCCGAGGTTCACCGCCGAGCCCGCCGCGCCCGACAGCGTGCCGGTTGTCTGCGGCGACGTGGCCGCGCTGACGTCCAGCGTCGAGCCCGCGCCGGCCAGGTTGATCGCGCTGCCGCCCGACAGGCTGCCGCCCGCGCCAACCGCCAGGGTGCTGCCGCCGCCGATCGTCGTGTTGCCGGTGTACGAGCTGGCACCCGTGAGCGTCGTCGTCGACGGGCCGTTCACCGCGAGGTTGCCGCTGCCCGAGATCCCGCCGCCGAGGCCCAGATTGTTCGCACCGCCAACCGTCAGCGTCGAGCCCGCGCCGAGATTGATCGCGTTGGTCAGCGTCGTGCCGGCCACGCTCGTGCCGAGCGTGCCGCCTGCACCGCTCGTGTTCAGCGCACCCGTGCCGAGCGCCGAACCGTTGCCCGCGATCAGCGTGCCGCCGCCGGTGAGGGTCGTGCCACCCGTGTACGTGTTGATGCCGGTGAGCGTTTCGGTGCCGGTGCCCGACAACGTGAGGCTGCCGCCCGCGCCGGCAATCGTGCCGCCGTACGTGCCGCTGCCCGACCCGCCGAGCGTCAGGTTGTTGCCGCCCAGGTTCACCGTCGAACCGGCCACGCCCGACAGCGTGCCCGTCGTCTGCGGCGTCGTCGCGCCGCTGACGTCGAAGGTGGCGCCCGCGCCGGCCAGGTTCACCGGGCTGCTCGCCGACAGGCTGCCGCCCGCGCCGATCGCCAGCGTGCCGCTGTTGATCGTCGTCGCACCGGTGTACGTGTTCGCGCCGGTCAGCGTTTCCGTCCCCGTGCCGGACATCGTCAGCCCGCCCGTGCCGCCAATCGTGCCGGCATAGTTGCCGTTGCCCGTGCCGGCGAGCGTCAGCGTGTTGCCGCCGAGATTCACGTTCGTGCCCGCTACGCCGGACAGCATGCCGCTCGTCTGCGGTGTGGTCGCCGCGCTGATGTCGAGCGTCGCGCCCGTGCCAGCGAGGTCGAGCGCGCTGCCCGACGACAGGCTGCCGCCCGCACCGACCGCCAGCGTGCTGCCGCCGCCGATCGTCGTGTTGCCGGTATAGGTGTTCACGCCCGTGAGCGTGGTCGTCGACGGGCCGCTGACCGACAGACCGCCGCTGCCCGAGATCGCGCCGCCCAGCCCGATATCGTTCGCACCCCCAACCGTCAGCGTCGATCCTGCGCCGAGATTCACCGTATTGCCGAGCACCGTGCCGCCGACGCTCGTGCCGAGCGAGCCGCCCACGCCCGTCACGTTCAGCGCGCCGGAACCGAGTGCGCTGCCGTTGCCGGCGATGAGCCCGCCGCCGCTCAACGTGGTGCCGCCGTCGTAGGTGTTCGTGCCGGTGAGCGTCGTGGTTCCCGTGCCGGTCTGCGCCAGGGCGCCGCTGCCGGAAATCGTGCCGCTCAGGCCCAGATCGTTCGCCCCGCTCAGCCCGAGCGTCGCGCCCGCGCCAAGCGTAACCGCGTTGCCGAGCGTCGTACCGCTCACGCTCGCGCTCAGCGTGCCGTTGCCGGTCACGTTCAATGCGCCGGAACCGAGCGCCGTATTGCTGCCCACGCTCAATCCGCCGCTGCTCAACGTCGTCCCGCCGCTGTAGGTGTTCGCGCCGCCAAGCGTGGTCGTGCCCGTGCCGGACTGCACCACGCCGCCTGCACCGGAAATCATCCCGTTCAGGCCGAAGTCGAACGCGCCGCCGAGATTCAGTGACGAGCCGGCGCCCAGGTCGACCGCGTTCGCGAGCAGGAGGTTCGCCGTGCTCGCGCTGAGCGCGCCGCCGCTGCCGGTGACGTTGAGCGCGCCCGTGCCGAGCGCCGTGTTGCTGCCGATCGACAGGCCGCCGGCACTCAGCGTCGTGCCGCCGGTGTAGGTGTTCGCGCCGGTGAGCGCGGTCGTTCCGCTGCCGGTTTGCGCGAGACTGCCGCCGCCGGCGATGATGCCGCCGAGGCCCAGGTCGTTCGTGCCGCCGAGCGTCAGTGCCGAACCGGTGCCGAGATTGATCGCGTTGGTCAGCGTCGTGCCGGCCACGCTCGTGCCGAGCGTGCCGCCTGCGCCGCTGGTGTTCAATGCACCCGTGCCGAGCGCCGAACCGTTGCCGGCGAGCAGCGTGCCGCCGCCGGTCAGGTTCGTGCCGCCCGTATAGCTGTTCGCACCATTCAGCGTTTCGGTGCCCGTGCCCGACAGCGTCAGGCTGCCGCCGGCCCCCGCGATCGTGCCGCCGTACGTGCCGCTGCCCGAACCACCCAGCGTCAGGCCATTGCCGCCGAGATTCACCGTCGAACCGGCCACTCCCGACAGCGTGCCGATCGCCTGCGGCAGCGCCGCGCCGCTCAGGTCGAACGTTGCGCCGGCCCCACCCAGATTGACTGCGCCGCCCGCCGCCAGGCTGCCGCCCGCGCCGATTGCCAGCGTGCCGTTGTTGATCGTCGTGCCGCCCGTGTACGTATTCGTGCCGGTCAGCGTCTCCGTGCCGGTGCCGGACAGCGTCAGCCCGCCCGCCCCGCCGATCGTGCCGCCGAACGTGCCGTTACCGGAACCGCCGAGCGTCAGCGTATTGCCGCCGAGATTCACGGCCGAGCCGGCCGTGCCGACGAGCCCGCCCGTCGTCTGCGGCGACGTCGCCGCGCTCAGGTCGAGCGTCGCGCCCGCGCCGGCCAGGTCGAACAGACTGCCGCCCGACAGGCTGCCGCCCGCGCCGACCGCCAGCGTGCTGCCGTTGCCGATCGTCGTGTTGCCGGTGTAGCTGCCCGCTCCCGTGAGCGTCGTGATCGACGGGCCGGTCACCGACAGATTGCCGCCGCCCGAAATCGCGCCGCCGAGGCCGAGATTGTTCGCACCGCCAACCGTCAGCGTCGCGCCCGTGCCCAGATTCACCGCATTGCCGAGCACGGTGCCGCCGACGCTCGTGCCGAGCGAGCCGCCCGCGCCCGTCACGTTCAGCGCGCCGGTGCCGAGTGCGCTGCCGTTGCCGGCGATGAGCCCGCCGCCGCTGAGCGTCGTGCCGCCCGTGAACGTGTTCGCACCCAGCAGCGTCGTCGTGCCGGTGCCGGTTTGCGCGAGGCTGCCGTCGCCCGACAGCACGCCGCCGAGGCTCAGGTCCGCCGAACCGTTCAGCCCCAGCGTCGCGCCGGCGCCGAGGTTCACCGCATTGCCGAGCACGGTACCGGCGACGTTCGTGGCGAGCGTGCCGCCCGCACCGCTCACATTCAGCGCGCCGGTGCCAAGCGCCGCGCCGTTGCCGGCGATCAACCCGCCAGCGCTGAGCGTCGTGCCACCCGTGTACGTGTTCGTGCCGGTGAGCGTCGTCGTGCCCGTGCCGGTTTGCGCGAGGCTGCCGTTGCCGGCGATCGTGCCGCCCAGGCCGAGATCGTTCACGCCGTTCAACCCCAGCGTGACGCCGCCGCCGAGATTGACCGCGTTGCCGATCGTCACGCCCGGCACGCTCGCACCGAGCGAAGCCGAACCGTTGACGTCGAGTGCGCCGAGGCCGAGCGCCGCGCCGCTGCCGACGACCAGGCTGCCGCCCGTCAGCGCCGTGCCGCCCGCGTACGTGTTGTTGCCGGTGAGCGCCTGCGAACCGGTGCCGGAAAGCGTCAGCCCGCCCGCACCGCCGATGTTGCCCGCGAAGACGCCGCTGCCGCTGCCTGCCAGCGTCAGGTGGTTCGAACCGAGATCGATCGTCGAACCCGCGACACCCGACAGCGTGCCGATCGACTGCGGCGTGGTCGCGCCGGCGATGTTGAACTGCGCGCCGGCACCGGTGAGGTTGACGGGGCTCGACGCGGCGAGGCTGCCGCCTGCACCGATCGCCAGCGTGCCGCCGCCGATCGTGGTGCCGCCGGTGAACGTCTCGGCCGCGGTGAGCGTCGTCGTGCCCGGTCCGGCCACGGACAGGCCGCCGGCACCGGAAATGATCCCGCCCAGCCCGAGATCGTTCGCACCGCCAACCGTCAGTGCCGCGCCCGCGCCGAGCTGGATCGCGTTGCCGAGCACCGTGCCGCCGACGGTCGTGCCGAGCGAACCGCCCGCGCCGGTCACGTTCAGCGCACCCGTGCCCAGCGCGGCGCCGTTGCCGGCGAGGATTCCGCCGCCGCTCAGCGTCGTGCCGCCCGAGAATGTGTTCGCGCCGGTCAACGTCGTGATGCCCGAGCCGATTTGCGCGAGACCGCCGTTACCGGCGATCGTGCCGTTCAGGCCCAGATCGTTCGCGCCGGTCAACGCGAGCGTCGCGCCCGCGCCGAGGTTCACCGCGTTGCCCAGCGCGATGCCGTTCACGTTCGCGCCGAGCGCACCGCCCGAGCCGGCGACGCTCAGCGCACCGGTACCCAGCGCCAGGTCGTTGCCCGCCAGCACCGTGCCGGCGCTCAACGTCGTACCGCCGCCGAAGGTGTTCGCGCCCGACAGCGTCGTCGTCCCCGTGCCGCTCAGCACGAGACCGCCGGTGCCGCCGATCGCGCCGCTCAGGCCGAGGTCGTTCGCGCCGTTCAGCGTCAACGATGCGCCGTTCAGGTTGATGCCGTTCGCGAGTGCCGCGCCGGCGGCCAGATCCGCGCTCAACGAACCGCCGAGACCGCTGACGTTCAACGCGCCGCCCACGCCGAGCGCCGTGCTGCCGCCGACGATCAGGCTGCCGCCGCCCGTCAGGCTCGCGCCGCCCGTGAACGTGTTCGCGCCGGACAGCGTCGTGGCGCCGGTGCCGCCGAGCGCCAAGCCGCCTGCGCCCGAGATCGCACCGCTCAGGCCGAGATCGGCTGCACCGTTCAGGCCGAGCGTCGCGCCCGCGCCGAGGTTGACCGCATTGCCGAGCACCGTACCGCCGACGTTCGTCGCGAGCGAGCCGCCCGCGCCGACCACGTTCAGCGCACCGGTGCCCAATGCCGCGCCGTTGCCGGCGATCAGCCCACCGCCGCCGAGCGTCGTGCCGCCCGTGAACGTGTTCGTGCCGAGCAGCGTCGTCGTACCCGTGCCGGTCTGCGCGAGACTGCCGCTCCCGCCGATCGCTCCGCCAAGGCTCAAGTCGGCCGCGCCGTTCAGGCCGAGCGTGGCGCCCGCGCCGAGGTTGACTGCATTGCCGAGCAGCGTGCCGCCGACGCTCGTCGCCAGCGAGCCGCCCGTGCCGGACACGTTCAACGCTCCCGTGCCGAGCGCCGCGCCGTTGCCGGCGATCAGCCCGCCGCCGCTCAGTGCGGTGCCGCCCGAGAACGTGTTGACGCCGAGCAGCGTCGTCGTGCCCGCGCCGCTTTGCACGAGGCTGCCGCTACCGGCGATCGTGCCGCCGAGGCTCAGGGCCGCCGCACCGTTCAGGCCCAGCGTGGCCCCTGCATCGAGATTCACCGCATTGCCGAGCAACGTGCCGCCCACATTCGTCGCCAGCGAGCCGCCCGCGCCGGTCACGTGCAGCGCGCCGGTTCCGAGCGCCGCGCCGTTGCCGGCGATCAGCCCGCAGCCGCTCAGCGCCGTGCCGCCGGTGAACGTGTTCGCGCCGAACAGCGTCGTCGTCCCCGTGCCGGTTTGCGCGAGACCGCCGCTGCCTGCGATCGTGCCGCCCAGACCGAGGTTGGCCGAACCGTTCAGGCCCAGGGTGACGCCCGCGTCGATATTCACCGCGTTGCCGAGCACCGTGCCGCCGACGCTCGTACCCAGCGAGCCGCCCGCGCCCGTCACGTTCAGCGCGCCGCCGCCGAGCGCCGTGCCCGTGCCGACCATCAGCCCGCCGCCGCCCGTGAGATTCGTTCCGCCGGTGAACGAATTGGCACCGTTCAGCGTCAGCGTACCGGTACCGCTCGCGGTCAGCGCGCCGCCGCCGCCGATCGAGCCCGACAACGCGAGCCCGGTCGCGCCGTCGACCGTCAGGCCGCCGCTCAGCGTCACGTTGTTGAGCAGGTTCACACCGGCCGCGCCGGCCTCGAGCGTGCCGCCGCCGGCGACGATCGTGCCGGTGCCCAGTGCACCGGCGCCGTGAACGATCGCGGTGCCGCCGGTCAGCGACGCGTTCGTCGCGGTCGATGCGCCGGTGATGTCCCACGTGCCGCCCTGCACGGCGAGGTTGTTGAAATTGCCGTACGTATCGACCGCGATGGTGCCGTTCGTCGCGCCCCCCGCGGCCGTGTTCAGTTGCAGGTTGAGCGTGTTGTTGCCGCCCAGGCCCGCATCGACGCCGAGCCCGACCGACGATCCGGTCAGCGCATTGAACGTGTTCGACGTGCCGAGGGCCGCGCCCAGCGACACGTTGCCCGCGACGGTGCCGGCGTTGGTGAACGTGTTCCCGGCGCCCGGTGTCGCGCTGGGCGCGAGCGCCACCGAACCGTTGATGGTGCCGCCGCTCGCATTGGTGAAGTTGACCTGCGCGCCGCCCGACGTGGTCACGACCTGCGCGGTCGGCCCCGGGCTGAAGCCCAGGCCGGTCGTACCGATCGTGCCGGCATTGGTGATGTTCGTCGTGCCGCCCGTGCCGTTGTATACCGTCAACGCCGGCCCGTTGAGCAGCGAGCTCGTCGAGCCCATCATCACGCCCGAGCTGGTGTTCGTGACGTTGACGGTGCTTGCGGACGCGCTATTGCCGACCACCGTACCGTTCGACACGAGGCTCAACCCGGACAACGCGGGGTCGATCGTCCCGTTGTTGGTCAGCGTGACGCCGCTGCCCGTCAGCGACAGCGCCGTGCCGCCGAACAACGGCACCACGCTGACGGTCGCGCCGGATGCGACGGTCAGGTTGAGATTGTTCGTGCCGTTCGAATAGGACGTGCTGGCTCCGGTACAACTGATGGTCGTCGTTCCGGTGCAGGCGGCCAGTGCGTCGGCTGGAATGACCCCGGCGCCGACCAGCGCGACCAGCATGCCGGTCGGAACCAGGAGTTTCGAACGTGCTTCCGCGCGCTTTTTATTCGAACCCATGCGCATACGCATAATCACACCTTCCGGTTATAAAATCGACGACGACAAGCATCGCTTCGGCATTCTTAAAATGCCGAAGAGAAACCCAGGAATGCGCCATACAGTTTCTGAATAAATACCTTCCCGTCGCCAAGCCGAAGCGAATGGCATGATTGACAACTGTCGGGAATTAATCTGGGATGATCATGGATTCGGCATTTTTTGCTTGCGCCCCCTTGCTCGGTAATTCTTCCACCCAATAAAACTTTTGTATTTGGCGAATCGAACATATTGCCCGGCGGTCGGCGCTTATGGCGCGCCTATCTATCCAGGTCAAACGTGTCGAGCGTCCAAGCCGCGCTCGCAGTCCACCTTCCGCCGATTAAAAGAACGCTGAACATCGATCTTCCTGACAGCCGGAGTTCGATTTTCCGCATATCGACCTGGTGGTGCCCGTCGTTCGACCTCTAAGCCTCCTGGCGTGATCGCGAGTCAAATATATGCTCGACTCGCAAACGTTTTCCATGAGTCGGAGAATTTTTTGTCAAAACTCAACAATCTTTCGTGCCGATTTGATGATTCGTATGAGAGATGTAATATTTCAGCTTTAAATAAATCACGTGAATTATTAAGAAAGGAAAAACGCCGAATCCCGGGGTGCTGATTTATTCTCGAGTCTGCTTTAATTGATTCACATCCGCCGCATTGCGGTTTCGTGATGCGCGCGATAACGAGATGCCCGAGGGAGAACATCACGATGGTGACGTTGAATATCAACAACCGGCTGGCGGAGGTCGACGCCGCCCCGTCGACGCCGGTGCTCTGGGTGCTGCGCGACAACCTTGGCCTGACCGGCACCAAGTTCGGGTGCGACACCGGCGACTGCGGCGCCTGTACCGTCCATGTCGACGGACGGCCCACGCATAGCTGCACGCTCGCGCTGTCGGCGGTGGGCCAAGCCCGTATCACGACGTCCGAACACCTCGCCGACGATGCGATCGGCAAGGCCGTGCTCGACGCGTGGGTCCGGCACGACGTCGCGCAATGCGGCTACTGCCAGAGCGGCCAGATGATGAGCGCGGTCGGCCTGCTGCGCAGCAACAAGGCGCCGACCGACGCCGACATCGATACCGCGATGGCCGGCAACCTGTGCCGTTGTGCGACCTACCAGCGCATCCGCGCCGCGATTCACGATGCGGCCGGTGCGCTTGCATAAGCCTGTCGGGAGACTGTCACCATGCGAATCCGCACTGTCGGCGGCTCGGCGAGCGCCGACGCTCAACACCTCCACGCCGCGCCCGCCTCGACCGTTTCGCCGAACCCGGGCCGACGCGGCTTTCTGAAACTCACGATGGCCGCGGGCGGCTGTCTCGCGCTGGGCATCCCGCCGCTGCGTACCGCGGCCGCGACCGACACCAGCCTGCGAACCTCGCCGCCCCAGGCGTTCGTCATCATCGCGCCGGACAACACGGTGACGGTTGCCGTCAACCGGACCGAGTCCGGCCAGGGCGTCAGCACCGCGCTGCCGATGGCGCTGGCCGACGAACTGGATGCCGACTGGCGCAATGTGCGCACCGTGCTCGCGCCCGCCGGCGAACCGTACCGGGATCCGGTGACCGGCATCCAGATGACCGGCGGCTCGACCTCGGTCAACCATTCGTTTACGCAATACCGCGAACTCGGCGCATCCGCGCGCGCGATGCTCGTCGCCGCGGCCGCCCGGCGCTGGGACGTCGATCCCGCCACGTGCCGCACCGCGAATGGCGTCGTGACCTCCGGCAACCATCGCGCGACCTACGGCGAACTCGCGCCCGATGCAATGGCAATGCAAGTGCCGCAACACGTACCGCTGAAGTCGCCGGACCAGTTCCGCATCATCGGCAAGCCAACCCCGCGCGTCGATTCGCGCGCGATGCTCGACGGCACGCTCAAGTACGGGATGGACTGGCGTCTGCCGGACACGATGGTGGCCGTGGTCGCGCGCCCGCCGCGCTTCGGCGGCAAGGTCGCGAGCTACGACGCGGCGGCGGCCCGGGCAGTCAAGGGCGTGGTCGAGGTCGTCGAGATTCCGACCGATCGCGGCGGCACCGGCGTGGCCGTGATCGCGAACGGCTACTGGCCGGCCAAGCTCGGCCGAGATGCGCTGAAGGTCACGTGGCAGGACGCCGGCTCGACCGTCACGTCCGCCGAACAGATGCAGGCGTACAAGCAGCTCGCCGATACGCCGGGGACCATGGTACGCACGGCCGACACCGGCAGCGCGCCGCCGGCGACAACGCGGATCCAGAAGGACTACGAATTTCCGTATCTCGCGCACGCGGCGATGGAGCCGCTCAGCTGCACGGTCGACGTCGGGCCGCCGAGCTGCGCGTGCGGGATCAAGATCTGGGGCGGCTCGTCGCTTCAGATGACCGACCGCGCGGCGGTCGCGAAGGCACTCGGCGTCGCGCCGGAGAAAGTCCAGATCTTCACGATGGCGACGGGCGGCGACTACGGCCGGCGCTCGACGCCGACGTCGGACTACGTGGTCGAAGCCGCCCGCGTGTCCGCCGCATACCTGGCGGCCGGCCACCTGGGCCCGGTCAAGACGATCTGGACACGCGAGGACGATCTGCGCGGCGGCTATTACCGCCCGATGGTGCTGCATCGCGTGGACATCGGTGTCGATGGCAGCGGCGCGGTGCGGGACTGGCAGCACGTCGTCGTCGGCCAGTCGGTGCTGAAGGGGTCGCCGCTCGAACGCACGACCATTCGCAAAAGCGGCACCGATCCCGACCTGACCGAAGGCGTGGCGAACAGCCCGTACGGTTTCCCGATGCAGGTATCGGTCCATCAAACCGACGTCGACGTGCCGGTCCAGTCGTGGCGTTCGGGCGGCCACACGCATACGGCGTTCGTGATGGAAACGCTGGTCGACGAACTCGCGCACGCGGCACGACAGGATCCAGTCGCTTACCGGCAGGCGCGGCTGGCCGGCCCCGAGCATACGCCCCATCGCCAGGCGCTCGCGCTGGCCGTCGACAAATCCGGCTACGGCACACGCACGCTGCCGGCCGGGCATGCGTGGGGCGTCGCGATGCACGAAACGGCCGGCTCGGTCGTCGCGTACGTCACGGAAGTGTCGATCGAAGCGCAGCAGCCGCGCGTGCATCGCGTGACGGCGGGCGTGTATGCGGGCCGCATCGTCAACCCGACCGGCGCGGAAGCGCAGATCCAGGGCGGTGCGCTGTTCGGCCTCGCGATGACGAAGCCGGGATTCGCGATCGACATTGACCATGGCGCGGTCCGCAACGCCGGTTTCGCCGACTATCCGCCCGTGCGCATGCAGGAAGCGCCGCCGGTGGATGTCTTCTTCGTTCCGTCGGACGCACACCCGACCGGGCTGAGCGACGCCGGCGTGCCGCCGATTGCGCCGGCCGTGGCCAACGGTGCGTTCGTGCTGACCGGCGAGCGGCTGCACGCGCTGCCGTTCGGCCCGATGCTGGTCGCATCGGCGGCCCCCGGAATGCCGGCGGCCCCCGCGGCGGCCGTCGACGAGGAACCGTACGGCGACCTGCCGGCCGGCGGCTGCCGGATGCCGCGCAAGGTCAAGCCGGCCGCGTTGAAGCCCAGGACCGATCAAAGCCAAGCAGGTGTCGGCCAGGCGAGCACGGTGCCGAAATTCCTGCGGCCGAAACGGCGCGCCGGCATCCCATGCATCGACGAGCTGAAGAAAGGGACGATGACGTAAGTGGCAATCGGGCGGGATCGCGCGAGTTTCTCGCGACAACGATTGCAAGTCGAGCAAATCCGGAGCTCGATCGGAACGCTGCCGGCTGGCGCGGGCCGGATATCGGCCGCGCACGCGGTCAGCCTGCTTGCGCTCGACCTCGCATATGAGCGCGTGGACGGATCCGGTGTCGCGATGTGGGCACCGCATTGATCAAATGAGTTGCAACACCCTGTTGAATCCATCCATTTCGCGGGCCACTACCCCCGCAGCCTGCCAATCGCGTAGCCGTCGCCAGCACGTCACGCGCGAGCCGCAGCCCATCTCGGCGGGCAAGTTGCGCCAGCGCAGTCCCGTCTCGAGAACGAACAGGATGCCGGTCAGCGCGGCGCGATTCGAAACTGGCAAGCGGCCTGGGCCCTTCTCGCGCCGTGGCTTGAGCGGCGTAGTAACGGCTCGATCAATATCGCCAGTTCGTCGTCGATGATCGGTTTGCCCATCTCCTCGGCCTCGGTTATTCCGATGCCGAAGGTTAAGAGCGTGCCGCGAAAGTTGACAGCCCCACGGGAGCATTTTGAAACCGCTTCTAATGGCGAGGCCGTAGTCAGTTGCCGTTCAGCACCGTGAAGTCGCCCGGCGGTAGCGGTCGATTCGCGACATCCTCCGCCTCGGCACGCGTCAGGCCGAGCGTCTGCAACACACTCGCTGCGGCTCGTTCCGCGAGCGCCCCCTTCTCGACGGCCAGCCCCCTTCGACTACCCGCGGCCGTGCCGGCCGCGTGAAGTTCCGCCGTGATTGCCGCCAGGACCGTACCCATCATCGTCAGGGCGCTCATGAACGGATCGGTCACGACGAAGCGGCGTGCCGCGATACCGCGCTCGCTGTCCCGTAGCAACCGCTGACCCAGCCCGCGGTCGAGCGCACGCACCGAGAACGCCTCGCGCACCAGGAAGCAGCCCCAGAGCCGCTCGCGGCGCGCGCGCATGAGCGTGTGACGCACGCATACGGAGACGACCTCCGCGGGATCCGACAAGCCGCCCGCGAGACGCTCGAGCTCGTCCGCGAAATCGTCGAACACCCACTCGGTCAGCGCGTCGAAGATGCCGTCCTTGGATTCGAAGTGGTAGTAGAACGAGCCGAACCCTACATCCGCGGCATCGGTGATCTCGCTGATCGCCACGTTATCCCTCCCTTTTTCCGCCATCAGCCTGAACGCTGCCTGCAGCAGACGCATGTGCGTCGCCTGCTTGCGGCGAACGCCGCGTGGTTGGCGGCGCTCCGCTTCCCCGGTGGAGACTTTCGAGCGATGGGGCCCGACCGTTCGGTTCATGAGCGCGTCTCCCTTATCCGAATGAATTTTCTGCATGCCTCGATTCTAGATGACCCACTCATACTTGACAATATTATCAGTTATGAGTTTAATCTCGGAAAAGTCGACGCGGATTCCCGGGCCGATACGGTCTCCGATGCGCGGTAGCGGGCAAAGCCAGTGCGTCGATGACCTGTGCAAGCCGTCGCCGCTGGTTCGTCATTCCGCCGCGCGCGCACATCGCGCAACGGCGATGTGCGGCATCGCCCGGTTCCGTCGCCGCCCGGCTAAGCGGTCGATCCGTCCGCAGGTCCACCGCCTTCGCCATGCATGGGCATCGGCATGCCGGCAACCCGGACGATTTGCAACACAAACATTGGAGTCCTGATTTATCAGCAGAAACGTCCGCGACGGCGAAGCCGGAGCGCGCCTGTGCAACCGGGCGACCTGTCGTGGTCGCCGAACCCTTTTCAGTTGGCCCCTCACTTGTCTTGGAAACATCGTGAAATCACCCGGTCTTGACGCGCGGACTTCACCGCGCCCGTTTCTGACACGCTTCGCGCCGCCGGCCCGGCGCGCGCCGATCGCGTTCGCCTGCTGTGCGATTCTTCTGACGGCCTGCCACTCGCACGAGGCTCCCGCACCCGAGCTGCAGCCGGTGGTCGCGCTGGCGGTGCATGCGGACAACGGCGCCGAGCAGCGCGTGCTGCCCGCGCAGGTTCAGGCACGATATTCGACGCCGCTGTCGTTCCGCGTCGGCGGCAAGATCGTCGAGCGGCGCGTACGGATTGGCGACACCGTCAAGGCGGGCCAGGCCCTCGCGATGCTCGATCCGGCCGATCTGCACAACACGTTGCTGAATGCGCGTGCGCAGCTCGATGCCGCCGAGCACCGCGTCGCCTATGCGAAACAGCAACTGGATCGCGACCGTGCGCAGGCTCAGGCCAACCTGATCGCGCCCGCCCAGCTCGAAACGACGCAGGACGCGTATGCATCGGCGGTCGCGCAACGCGATTCCTCACTCGCGCAAATGGCGCTCGCGAGCGATCAGCTGCGCTACGCGACGCTGGTCGCGGATCACGACGGCGTCATCACGTCGGAGGATGCCGATACCGGGCAGAACGTGCAGCCCGGCCAGGCGGTGTTTCATCTGGACTGGAGCGGCGACCTCGACATCGCCTGCGACGTCGCGGAGCGCGACCTGCGCGATCTCGCGGTCGGCCGCACCGCGCACGTCAGCCTGACGGCACTCCCCGGCAAGGTGTTCGACGCGCGCGTGCGCGAAGTCGCGGCGGCCGCCGATCCGCAGAGCCGCACCTGGCGCGTGAAGCTGACGCTGCTCGCGCCGGGCCCGGACGTCCGCTCCGGCATGACCGCCAGCGTGACGTTCGACGCCGACGCCGCGGATCATGCGATCACGCTGCCGGCCACGGCGCTCTTTCATCGCGGCGACGCGCCGGCCGTCTGGGTGGTCCGCAAGGGTAGCGACACGCTCGAACTGCGGCCGGTGTCGGTCGGACGCTATGACGAACGCACGATCACCGTCACGTCGGGCCTCGCGGACGACGAACGCGTCGTGATGCAAGGCGTCCATACGGTCAGCGCCGGCCTGCACGTGCGCGTCGTGCCGCCGCTGCATGCGGAGGATTTCGCGTCATGAATGCCCCAGAACACCGGCACCCGGACGACGGCGGGCACGGCGCGCACGCCGGCGCCGCATCACGCGACGACGACCGTTTCAACCTCTCCGCGTGGGCGCTGAAGCATCAGCAACTGGTGATCTTCCTGATCGGCCTCGCGACAATCTTCGGCGTGATCGGCTATACGCGTCTCGCGCAATCGGAGGATCCGCCGTTCACGTTCCGCACCATGGTGATCCAGACTTACTGGCCGGGCGCCACGGCGCGCGAAGTGCAGGAACAGGTCACCGACCGGATCGGCCGCCAGCTCCAGGCCGCGCCCTACGTCGACAATATCAAGAGCTATTCGCGGCCCGGCGAGTCGATGATCTTCTTCGCGATGAAGGATTCGGCGCCGGTCGACCAGGTGCCGGAAACCTGGTATCAGGTGCGCAAGAAGGTCGGCGACATCCGCGCGACGCTGCCGAAGGGAACCGTCGGCCCGTTCTTCAACGACGAATTCGGCGACGTCTATACCAACCTCTATGCGCTGGAAGGCGACGGCTACTCGCCCGCGCAACTGCACGACTATGCGGACACGCTGCGCACCGCGCTGTTGCGCGTGCCGGGCGTCGCGAAGGTCGACTACTTCGGCGATCCCGCCCAGCACGTGTTCGTCGAGATCTCGAATGCGCAGCTGACGCGGCTGGCCATCACGCCGCAGCAGCTCGCACAGGCGATCGATGCGCAAAACACCGTCGCACCGGTCGGCACGATCACGACGGCGGACGATCGCGTGTTCGTGCGGCCGAGCGGCGCATTCAAGGACACGCAGGCGCTCGCCGACATGCTGATCACGGTGAACGGCCGGACATTCCGGCTCGGCGACGTCGCGAAGGTCACGCGCGGCTACGACGATCCGCCCGCCACGCAGATGCGTGCGAACGGTCACGCCGTGCTCGGCATCGGCGTCACGATGCAAAAAGGCGGCGACGTGATCGACCTCGGCAAGGCGCTCGATGCGAAGGCGGCCGAACTCCAGGCCGGCCTTCCGGCCGGTCTGAAGCTCAGCGCGGTGTCGAGCATGCCGCATGCCGTCAAGCACTCGGTGGACGACTTCGTCGAAGCGGTCGGCGAAGCCGTCGCGATCGTGCTCGTCGTCAGCCTCGTGTCGCTCGGCCTGCGTACGGGCATGGTCGTCGTCATCACGATCCCGATCGTGCTCGCCGTGACCGCGCTGTGCATGCACGCGTTCGGCATCGGCCTGGACAAGGTGTCGCTCGGCACGCTGGTGCTCGCGCTCGGACTGCTGGTGGACGATGCGATCATCGCCGTCGAAATGATGGCGGTGAAGCTCGAGCAAGGCTGGAGCCGGGCGCGCGCCGCGGCATTCGCGTACACGAGCACGGCGTTCCCGATGTTGACCGGCACGCTCGTCACGGTCTCGGGCTTCCTGCCGATCGCGCTCGCGAAATCGAGCACCGGCGAATACACGCGGTCGATTTTCGAGGTGTCGGCGATCTCGCTGATCGTGTCGTGGTTCGCCGCCGTCGTGCTGGTGCCGCTGCTCGGCTACCACATGCTGCCCGAGCGGCAGCATCACGACGGTCATGCACATGGACAGGAGGTGTACGAGACGGGATTTTACCGGCGGCTGTCCGGGTGGATCTCGGCCTGCATCGAGCGCCGCTGGGTGGTGCTCGGCGTGACGGCGGTGCTGTTCGCGATCGCGATGGCGGCGTTCACGCGCGTGCCGCAGCAGTTTTTCCCGAATTCGGAACGGCCCGAACTGCTGGTCGACATGCGCTTGCCGGAGGGCGCTTCGTTCGACGCGACGCTGCGCGAGGCGAAGCGGCTCGAAAAGGTGCTCGACGGGCGGCCTGAAATCGATCATGTCGTCGACTTCGTCGGCACCGGTGCGCCGCGCTTCTATCTGCCGCTCGACCAGCAGCTTCAGCAGCCGAACTTCGCGCAGTTCGTGATCACGGCCAAGGACGTCGAAACGCGCGACCGGCTGTCGCACTGGCTCGAGTCGACGCTCGCAAGCCACTTCCCGACCGTGCGCACGCGCGTCGCGCGGCTCGAAAACGGGCCGCCCGTCGGCTTCCCGATCAAGTTCCGCGTCAGCGGCGACGACATCGCGACCGTGCGCGGCATCGCCGAAAAAGTGGCGGACAAGGTGCGCGCCGATGCCCGCACGCGCAACGTGCAGTTCGACTGGGACGAGCCGGCCGAGCGATCGGTGTCGTTCGAGATCGACCAGCTCAAGGCCCGCCAGCTCGGCGTGACGTCGGAGGACGTGTCGGGCTTCCTCGCGATGACGCTGTCCGGCTACACGGTCACGCAGTATCGCGAGCGCGACAAGCTGATCGACGTCGACCTGCGCGCGCCGAAAAGCGAACGCGTCGACCCGTCGAAGCTCGCGGGTCTCGCGATCCCGACGCCGCACGGCCCGGTGCCGCTCGGCGCGATCGGCCACGTGCGCGACACGCTCGAATACGGCGTGATCTGGGAACGCGACCGCCAGCCGACCGTCACCGTGCAGGCCGACGTGCGCGGCGAAGCGCCGAGCATCGGCGTGACGCGCGACATCGACAGCGCGCTCGCGACGGTGCGCGCGACGCTGCCGGCCGGTTACCGGGTCGAGATCGGCGGCGCGGCCGAGGAAAGCATGAAGGGCCAGACGTCGATCAACGCGCAGATGCCGCTGATGATCATCGCGGTGCTGACGCTGCTGATGATCCAGCTCAAGCGCTTCTCGCGCACCTTCATCGTCGTGCTGACGGCGCCGCTCGGCCTGATCGGCGTGGTCGCCGCGCTGCTGCTGTTCGGCAAGCCGTTCGGCTTCGTCGCGCTGCTCGGCGTGATCGCGATGTTCGGGATCATCATGCGCAACTCCGTGATCCTGGTCGACCAGATCGACCAGGACATCGCGGCCGGCCAGCCTCGCTTCACGGCGATCGTCGGCGCGACGGTGCGCCGCTTCCGGCCGATCATGCTGACCGCCGCGGCCGCGGTGCTCGCGCTGATTCCGCTGCTGCGTTCCGGCTTCTTCGGCCCGATGGCCACCGCGCTGATGGGCGGCATCACGATCGCGACGGTGCTGACCATCTTCTTCCTGCCGGCCCTCTATGCGACCTGCTTCAAGGTGCGCGGCGACGAACGCGAGTCGCGCGCAATGGACGTCGCGTCCTCGGAGACATGCTGATGAAACTCTCTCGTATCCCATCGGTGCTCGCCGCGAGCGCGGCATTGGGCCTGAGCGGCTGTGCGATGGCCCCGAGCAGCACGCCGCCCGCGATGCCGTCGCCGGCGCACTACGGCGCGACACCCCAGGCGTCGCAGACCGCCGAGGCGGCGGGCGTCGCCCAGCAATTCGACGTCGGCGCCGCGCCCGTCCCGCAATGGTGGCGGCTGTATCGCTCCAGCGCGCTCGACGCGCTGGTCGACGAAGGCTTGCGCGCGAACCCGACGCTGGCCGCGACCGAAAAGACGCTCGCCGCCGCGCAGCAGGAGCTGCGCGCGCAGGTCGGCGCGTCGACGCTGCCGTCGATCGACGCGAACGCACAGGTCGCCCGCACGCGCACGCCGGACATTTCCGGCACGGGTACACAGACCCTGCGCTACAACGTATTCGTCGGACAACTGCAAGCGCATTACACGTTCGACCTGTTCGGCGCGACGCGGTATGCGAACGCGGCGAGCGCCGCGCGCGTCGACGTGCGCGGTTGCGAACTCGAAGCGGCGCGGCGCGCGCTGGCGGCCAACATCGTCGGCACCGCCATCGGCGCCGCGGCGCTCGACCGCCAGATCTTGCTGACCGAGCGCCTGGTCGCCGTCGCCGAAGCGTCCGCACGCGACAACCAGCAACGCTACGCGCTCGGCGCGGTGTCACACGTGCAGGCGCTGGCGTCGACGCAGGGCGCGGCGTCGCTCGCCGCGACGCTGCCGCCGCTGCGCCAGCAACGCGCGACCGCCGTCCACGCGCTCGCGATCCTGCTGGGCCGCACGCCCGACACGCCGCCGCCGGTCCCTGCGTTCGCCAGCCTGTCGCTGCCAGCGCACGTGCCCGTCGTCGTGCCGTCCGGCCTGTTGAAGGCGCGCCCCGACATCCGCGCGGCCGAAGCGGCCGTGAAGGCCGCCTCGGCGGACGTCGGCGAGGCGACCGCGCAGTTGTTCCCGAGCCTGTCGCTCACCGCGACGATGGGGCGCGGCGGATTCAGCTGGCCGGCCCTGTTGTCGGGTGCGGGCGGGCTGTGGGCAGTCGGCGCCGGCCTGTCGCAGCCGATTTTCCACGGCGGCGCGCTGCTGGCCCATCGGCGCGCGGCGCTCGATTCCTACGACGCGGCCGTGCTTCAGTACAAGTCGGCGGTGCTGTCCGCGTTCGGCGATGTCGCGGATTCGCTCGCGGCGCTGGAAAACGACGCCCAGGCACAGGCCGCGAACGAAATCGCGGCGCGCGCGGCGGGCACGGCTTTCGACGAAACGGTGCAGCGCCGCACGCTGGGCGCCGTTCCAGTGTCCGCGCAACAGGCGAGCGAGCAGCAATACCTGAACGCGGAGCTCGACGCGGTGCGTGCCGCGAGCCGCCGGATGACCGATACGGCGGCGCTCCTGCAGGCGATGGGCGAGCTGCCGCCCGACACCGGCACGACGGTCGCGGCCCGGCAATAGCCGCTGCTTGCGTCGACGGACCGGCCGCGTGCCTTCGGGTCGCACCGGTCCGACACCTCGAAGCCCGATGTCCGGTGCCCCACGGCGCCGGGCGTTCGTTACCCGCATGATCGATTCCCGATGAAACCCGACAACCTGGTCGCCTGCCACGAATGCGACCTGCTGCTTCAGCGTCCGCCGCGCCTGCGCGCGCTGGCGGCACACTGCCCGAGGTGCCGCGCCCGCGTGAGCGGTGCGGCGCACGGCCGCCGCTCGCTCGACCGGATGTGCGCATTGACGCTCGCCGCGCTGCTGACGTGTTGCATCGCGCAGGCCTTTCCGATCGTCGCGCTCGATGCGGCCGGCATCGCGTCGCACGCGACGCTCGGCGACGCGGTGCTCGCGCTATGGTCGAACGACCAGCCGGTGGTGGCCGCGCTCGTGTTCTGCACGACGATGCTGTTCCCGCTGCTGGAGCTCGCCGCATGGCTGTACCTGCTCGCGCCGTTGCGCGCCGGCCGCGTACCGCGGCACTTTGCGCCGGTCCTGCACGGCATTCAGCGATTGCGGCCGTGGAGCATGGTGGAAGTGTTGATGCTCGGCGTACTGATCACGATCGTCAAAATGACGAGCCTCGCGCACGTGCTCGCCGGGCCCGCGCTGTTCGCGTTCGGCGGGCTTACCGTGATGCTCTGCGTTCTGTCGTCGGGAGAACCGGGCCGCCTGTGGGATGCGCACGACGAACTCGTCGCACTGCAGCCCGGCGACGCCGGCCGCACGAAGCGGCCCTGCCCCGACATGACGCAACATAGCGCGCCGCGGGCAACCGAAGGCAGCGGATCGGCGGCCATGACGGCCCGCGCAGCGGGATTGATCGCCTGTCACCTCTGCTCGCGCGTGCAGCCGGCGCACGCATGCGGCCAGCGTTGCACGCGCTGCGGATCGCCGCTGCACGCACGCCGCCCTGACAGCGCCGCCCGTACAGGCGCCCTCGTCGCCGCCGCCGCACTCCTCTACATCCCGGCGAACCTGTTGCCTGTCATGCACGCGACGTCGCTCGGCCGCGCCGAGGACGACACGATTCTCGGCGGCGTCGCGTACTTCTGGACGTCCGGCGACTGGGCGCTCGCCGTCGTCGTGTTCGTCGCCAGCGTGCTCGTGCCGATGCTCAAGCTCGCGATCCTCGCGTTTCAGGCGATTGCCGCGCATCGCGGCGCGCAATGGCGCCCGCTCGAACGAGCCCGGCTCCATCGGCTGGTCGAGCGCGTGGGCCGCTGGTCGATGCTCGACGTGTTCGTCGTCGCGCTCACGATCGCGCTCGTGCATTTCGGCTCGTTCGCCGACATCACGCCCGGCCCCGGCGCGCTCGCGTTCGGCGCCGTGGTCGTGCTGACCATGTGCGCGTCGCTGGCGTTCGATCCGCGGCTCATCTGGGACGGCGCGGCGCGCCCGGTCGCCGCCCGGCGCCAACCCTGACCGGGCGAAAGCCCGCCGATTTCCTTCACATTCCCAAACGATGCATCCGTCCGATTTGCCTCAAACCGAGATCCGGCCGCGCAGCCGCTGGATCCCGTCCCTCGTCTGGATCGTGCCGCTCGTGTGCGCGCTGATCGGGCTGTCGCTCGTGATCCGGACCGTCGCCGCGACCGGCCCGACGATCTCGGTCACGTTCGCCAACGCCGAAGGCCTCGAAGCCGGCAAGACCAAGGTCCGCTACAAGGATGTCGATATCGGCTCCGTCCAGGCCATCACGCTCACGCCCGACTTCAAGCGCGTCGTCGTCAGCATTCAACTGACGCGCGACGCCGCGCGGTTCGCGAACCGCGATACGCGCTTCTGGGTCGTGCGGCCGCGCGTCGGCGCCAGTGGGATTTCCGGGCTCGGCACGCTGCTCTCCGGCGCGTACATCGGTGCGGACCTCGGCCGCTCGCAGCAGAAGCAGACCGACTTCACCGGCCTCGAGACGCCGCCGGCCGTCACCGCGGACCAGCTGGGCCACAGCTATCTGCTGCATGGCGACTCGCTCGGCTCGATCGACATCGGTTCGCCGGTGTTCTACCGGCATCTGCAGGTCGGTCAGGTCGTCGGCTTCTCGCTCGACAAGGACGGTACCGGCGTCGACGTACAGGCGTTCGTCAAGGCCCCCTACGACAAGTACGTCGGCACCAACACGCGCTGGTGGCACGCGAGCGGCGTGGACCTGCGGCTCGACTCGAGCGGCCTGAAACTCAACACGCAGTCGCTGGCGACGGTGATCGTCGGCGGTCTCGCGTTTCAGTCGCCGCCCGGGCAGCCGGAGGCGCCGCAGGCGGCCGACAACGCGTCGTTCCGGCTCGCATCCGACGAAGCCGACGCGATGCGCGACCCGGACGGCACGCCGCTGATGGTCGTGATGCGCTTCGACCAGTCGCTGCGCGGGCTGTCGGTCGGCGCGCCGGTCGATCTTCGCGGCATCGCGCTCGGACAGGTCACGAACATCGGCATCGAGTACGACGAGCACACGCGCAGTTTCAGCATGAAGGTCACGATGGCGCTGTATCCGGCACGACTGAGCCGACACAGCGACACGGCGCTGCCCGCGCCCGATACGGCCGGCGGCCATGAACTGCTCGAACACCTGGTAGTCCAGGGGCTGCGCGGACAGTTGCGCACCGGCAGCCTGCTGACCGGCCAGCTCTACGTGGCGCTCGACATGTTCCCGAAGGCGCCGCGCGCGAGCGTGAACGTGCACCGCACACCGGTCGAACTTCCGACCGTCCCGAACACGCTCGACGAACTCCAGGTGCAGATCGCCGATATCGCGCGCAAGCTCGACCAGGTTCCGTTCGACCGGATCGGCAACAGCCTGAACAGCGCACTGGAGCATGCGAACCAGTTGTTCGGCCACCTCGACGAGCAGGTCGTGCCGCAGGCGCGCGACACGCTGGCCGCCGCGCAGCGCACGTTCAACACCGCCGAGTCGACGTTGCGGCAGGATTCGCCGATGCAGTCCGACGTGCACGACGCGATGCAGTCGCTCACGCATACGCTCCAGTCGTTGAATGCGCTCGCCGACTATCTGGAGCGGCATCCCGAAGCGCTGCTGTTCGGCAAGAAGGGAGAGCGGCAATGAACGCGCGCCCGTTTCGCCTCCTTCGCATGACGGCGCGCATCGCGACGTGCGTCGCGCTGGCCGCGCTGAGCGCGTGCGCGTCGCCGCCCGTGCGCTTCCATACCCTGGCGGCGCCGGCCAGTGCCGGCGGCGGCCCCGCCGCGCATCCCGCATGGCTGATCGACATCCAGGCCGTGCACGTCGTGGCGCCGGCGGACGGCAACCGGCTCGTCGTGCAGCGTGGCCCCGCGCGGGCCGACATCCTGGAGCAGGAGCGCTGGGCCGCACCGCTCGGCGACGAACTGCGCGGCGGGCTGTCGACGCGCGTCGCGTCCGAGCTGGGCACCATCGACGTTCACCGCGTCGCTTACCCGGACGGCACGCCCGTCTACCGGGTCGCGGTGGACGTCCAGCGCATCGAATCGTGGCCGGCATCGCACGTGCTGCTCGACTCGACCTGGAGTGTCAGCGCCGGTGCCGGACAACTCGCACTGACGTGCCGCAGCATCGTTCGAACCGGTGCGTCGGCGGGCTACGACGCGCTCGTCGACGCGCACCGCCATGCGCTCGACACGCTCGCGCTCGGAGTCGCCGCAGGCATTCGGGCGGAGGCGACGCACGCGCCGCCACCCGCCGGATGCCGCGCGGCAACACCCGACCGACGGAGCGCGCCATCCGCCATCGAGCGCGGCGCGCGGGATCCGCGCGTCGATTGAATCGGACCGCGAAGACGCGCCCGGCCAGGTCGGGCGGCCGGCCTCAAAAGCACCGGTGCCCTTGCACGATCGAGCGACATCGTCAGACGGAATCGTCCCGATGAAAAACGCATCGCCGCACCGCCGTTCCCGCGTCGCGCCGTCGTTTTGCGCGACGCGGCATTGCGCCGCCTCGACCATTTCCACCTGCATGGACAACCCACGATGAAACCCGCCCGCCTCACGCGCGAGCAACGCAGGCTCGACACCCGCGAACGGCTCATCGCCGCCGCTCGCGCGCTATTCATCGCGAAAGGCTATGCCGATACGAGCGTCGAACATATCGCCGACGGCGCCGGGTACACGCGCGGCGCGTTCTATGCGAACTTCGAACACAAGCGCGAATTGTTGGTCGAGATCCTTCGCCGCGACCGCGATCGAATGATCACGAAAGTTCGGCTGGCGGCACCGAAGAGCGGCGGCTCGTGCATCGCAGCCGACTACGCGGACATTGCCGCCAGCTGGGAATGTTTCCCGCTGTGGGTCGAGGTCCATCTGTACGCGCTGCGCGATGCCGGGTTCCGGCGCATCGTCGACTGCCTGCACACCGAACCGGCCACGACACCCGAGACGACAGGCGGCGCGACGGCCACCGCCGATCGGATGCCGTCCACGGCCGCTTGGGCGGCCGCGCTCGGCGTTGCGCTGCTGAGCGCCGGCGCACGGTATGCGCGGCGAGACGATCCAGCGTAGCAGGCAGCCATGCGGGCACCCGTTCGAACCGTCGCCCCGGCTATAATTTCAGCCGTTCCCCGACGAGTATCCGCACAATGACGGACGCCAACCTTCCTCACGTGCTGGTGGTCGACGACGATCCGGCGATCCGCGAACTGCTGTCCGGCTATCTGTCCGACAACGACATCCGCGTGACGGGCGCTGCTTCCGGCCACGAAATGGCTGGCGCGCTGGACGCGTTTGCGATCGATCTCGTGATTCTCGACCTGCGCATGCCGGGCGAAGACGGCGTGCAGATCGCCCACGAGCTGCGCGCGCGCTCGAACCTGCCGATCATCGTCGTATCCGGCAAACGGGACGAAGCCGACCGCGTGATGGCGCTCGAACTCGGCGCCGACGACTACCTGACCAAGCCGTTCAGCAACCGCGAGCTGCTCGCGCGCATCCGCGCATTGCTCAGGCGGGCGGGCGCGACCGCCCCTGCGGCCGGGCGCAACAACGATGCCCGCGCGTATCGATTCGGCGGCTGGGAGTTGAACGTCGGCACCCGGCGGCTGACGGACCCGGACGGCGCCCCGGTCGAACTCACCAACGGGGAATTCTGTCTGCTCAATGCGTTTCTCGCCGCACCCGGGCGCGTGCTGTCGCGCGACCAGTTGCTCGAATCCAGCCGGCTGTACGACGACGTGTACGACCGCTCGATCGACGTGCAGATCCTGCGTCTGCGCCGCAAGATCGAACCCGATCCGTCGCATCCGGTTTTCATCCGTACCGTACGCGGCGCAGGTTACCTGCTGGACATGCCGGTCACCCGCTTGAGCGCGGCGGCTGGGTGGACGAGCGCATCCTCCGGGTGAGCGGGCCGGCCGCGCATCCCGAACAGCCTCGCCTTCCCCGCGCCGCCGCGCGTGACGGACGAAACCCGCCGTCGATGCAGGACTGAACGCCAATGCCACACACGTCGCCCTATCACCGTACGCTTTGGCGAGCCAGACGCCACCGGGCCATGATGCTGGCCGCCTGCCTCGCCTTCCTGCTCGTGCTCGCCGCGTTCGCGCACGACACGACGTTTCGCGTCGGCGCCATCTGCGTGTGCGTGATGCTGCTGATGTATGTGCTGACCGCGTACATGCGCCGGCTGGAACACGCGAACCGGGCAATGCGCGCAAGCGAGCAGCGCTGGCGCACCGTCTTCGAGAACGCCCCGGTCGGGATCCTGGTGCTGCGCGCGCATGACCGCTACCTGATGGCCAATCCCGCCTTTCAGCAGATGGTCGGCTATAGCGACAGCGAGCTGGCGGAGCGGCGCGCATCGGACATCACCCATCCCGACGATCGGGCGCTCACGCAAAATTATATCGACCAACTGGTGCGCGGCCAGGATCGCGTCAGGTTTCAAAAGCGTTACGTGCACCGGGACGGCCGCGTCGTGTGGACCGACATGAGCGTGGCGCGCGTGTTTTCCGCTCATCAGCCGGCCGACGCGGACGCGGAAGACCTGATCATCGCGACGGTCGAGGACATCACGCAGCGCCGGGCCGACGAAGAAACGCGACATGGCCTCGAGCGCCAGTTGCGGCAGTCGCAGAAGCTCGAAGCGCTCGGCACCTTTGCCGGCGGCGTCGCGCACGATTTCAACAACATCCTTGCCGCGATTCTCGGCTTCGGCGATCGGGCGCTCGCCAGCGTCGCGCCCGACGCACCGGCGCACCGCGACATCGAGCAGGTGCTGAGGGCCGGCGAACGCGCGCGACTGCTGGTCGAGCGCATCCTGACGTTCAGCCGCAGCGGCCGGACGGACAGGGTGCCCGTGGATGTCGGCGCGGTGGTCGACGAGGCGATCGAGCTGGTGCGCGCGACGCTGCCGGCGCATGTCGCACTCGACGTGCGCATGATGGCGCGCGACGCGCGCATTCTGGGCGACGCCACGCACCTGCACCAGGTCGTGATGAACCTGTGCAGCAACGCGATCCACGCGATGCCGTCAGGCGGCACGCTGCACGTCGAACTCGACCTGGTCCGCATCGACACGCCGCGCTCGCTGTCGCACGGCGCGGTGGGCGCCGGCCGTTTCGTGCGTCTCGCGGTTGCGGACGACGGCAACGGCATTCCGGCCGATATCCTCGAACGCATCTTCAATCCGTTCTTCACGACGCGCGCCGCCGGCGAGGGAACCGGTCTCGGCCTGTCGCTCGTCGACGGCATCGTCCGAGAACACGGCGGGGCCGTCGACGTCCACTCCACACCCGGCGAAGGCGCGCGTTTCGACGTTTATCTGCCCGCCGCGGACGTGCAACCGGCCGTGCCGGCCGAGACGATCCCGGTGCCGCGCGGCAGCGGCCAGGTGGTGCTGCTGATCGACGACGAGGACGCGCTCGTCCGGCTCGGGGAAGACGTGCTGGCCGATCTCGGCTACGAACCGGTCGGATTTTCATCGAGCGAGGCCGCATGGGCTGCATTCGACGCCGATCCGGCCCGCTTCGACGTCGTCGTGACCGACCATACGATGCCGGACCTGACGGGCCTGCAGCTCGCGGCGCGCATCGCGCAGCGGCGCAAGGACCTTCCGGTCATCCTGTGCAGCGGTTTCAGCACGCCGGCGCTCGAACGAGAGGCCCACGCGCTCGGCGTCAAGATGGTGCTGCGCAAACCGCTGAAGACGCACGATCTCGCGCGCGCGCTCGCCGCCGTGCTGCGCTGACGGATCGCCAGGCCGGCCGCGCATGACGCGCCGCCGCCGTCGGCGGCCGGTTCGATTTCAGATGTAACACGGCAGCCGCAATCTGCAACGCACGAGAAATGCCGGACGCCGACACTCCATTGCAACGCAATCTCGCAATGGAGCGTACGCATGGAAGCAACGGCACTCCTGTTGTCCCGAATCCAGTTCGCGGCCACGGTCTCGTTTCACATCATCTTCCCGTCGTTCACCATCGGGCTGGCGGCGTGGCTCGCGGTGCTCGAGGCCATGTCGGTTGCGACGGGCAATCGCGTGTACCGCCGCGTGTTCGAGTTCTGGCTGAAGATTTTCGGCGTCGCGTTCGGCATGGGCGTGGTCTCGGGCATCGTGATGGCGTTCCAGTTCGGCACGAACTGGAGCGAGCTGTCCCGCGCAAGCGGCCCGATCCAGGGGCCGCTGCTCACTTACGAATCGTTTACCGCGTTCGCGCTCGAGGCCACGTTTTTCGGCGTGATGCTGCTCGGCCGCCCCCGGGTGCGGCCGTGGTTCTATCTGACGTCGTGCATCCTCGTCGCCGCCGGCACGACGATGTCGGCATTCTGGATTCTCGTCAACAACTCGTGGATGCAGCATCCAGTCGGATACGTCGTACAAAACGGCGTATTCGTGCCGACCGACTGGGCGGCGATCATCTTCAACCATGTCGTATGGGTCCGCTTCCCGCACATGCTGCTGGGCGCGTATCTGACCACCGCATTCTGCGTGGCCGCCGTCGGCGCCGCCTATCTGCTGAAGGATCGCTACCGGGTCGAGGCCACGGTCATGGTGCGGATGTCCGTCACCCTCGCCGCCGTGCTCGTCCCGCTGCAGATCCTGTTCGGCCACCTCACCGGCGACTACCTGCACGACGATCAGCCGGCCAAATTCGCCGCGGTCGAAGGACGATGGACCGACGAGCAGCCGGCCGCCGAAGTGATCTTCGCGATTCCCGATGCCGCGCATGAGCGCAATCGCGTCGAATGGAAAGTGCCGGTTCTCGGCAGCCTCGTGGCGTCCGGCACCGTCGACTCGCGCGAAGTCGGGCTGACCGATTTCGCCGCCGCCGACCGGCCGCCCGTGCTGATTCCGTTCTTCGCGTTCCGCGTCATGGCCGGGTGCGGGCTCGTCATGCTGGCGCTTGCGTGGGCCGGCACCGCCGTGGCCCGGCGCGGCAGGCTCGAGCAACGGCGCTGGCTGCTCTGGCCGCTCGCATTCAGCTTCCCGCTCGGCTTCGTCGCGATCCTGGCCGGCTGGTTCACGGCCGAAGTCGGGCGGCAGCCGTGGACCGTGTGGGGCGTGCTGCGCACCGCCGACGCACTTACGCCCGGGCTCACCGCGCACTTCGCCGCCGCGACGCTCGCGCTGTTCGTCGCGATCTACGCGTTCATTTTCTGCTTCGGCGTGTACTACATCGTGCGCATCGTGCAGCGCGGCCTGGCCAGCGGCGACGTGCTGACGGTCTGGAATGGCCATGTCATCCAACGGACGTATGCCCCCGCGGCGCGGCCGGCGCGCGCACCGCAGCCGAACGTCCACAAGATTCGATAAGGAGAACTTCGATGATGAACTGGTTCTGGTTCGTCGAACTCGCGTTCGCGCTCGTCGCGTACCTGATGCTCGACGGGTTCGATCTCGGCGTCGGCATGCTGACGGCCTTTGCAGGCGAGGCGCGCGACGAGATGATCGCGTCGATCGCGCCGGTGTGGGACGGCAACGGCACGTGGCTCGTCATTGCCGGCACGATCCTGTTCGGCGCATTTCCGTCCGTGTATTCGATCGTGCTGCCGGCGCTGTATGCGCCGCTCGGCATGATGCTGGCCGGCCTGATCATGCGCGGCGTCGCGATCGAGTTCCGCCACAAGGCCATCCGCTCGCGCCGCATCTGGGACGTCCTGCTGTTCGCCGGCTCGCTGCTCGCAAGCGTCATGCAGGGCGTGTGCGTCGGAACCTATGCGCAGGGGCTGCCGGTCGAGCACCTGCGCTACGCCGGCAACGGATTCGAATGGTGCTCGCCGTTCGCGCTGTGGTGCGGCGCGAGCCTCGCGCTCGGCTACGCGCTGCTCGGCTCGGGCTGGCTGGTATTGAAGGGGCGCGACGCATTGCAGCGCATCGGCCGCGACGCGATCAACCGGCTCGCGCCGATCACCGCGCTGTTCGTCCTGTCGATCCTCGCGTCGACCCTGCTGACCGAAACCGCCGTCGAAACGCGCTGGCTCGTGCATCCGCTGCTGTTCGCGCTGCCGGTCGCCGCGGGCCTGACGTTCCTTTATGTGCCCACCGCGGCGCGGCGCGACGGTGCGTCGGCCTATCTGTTCGCCGCCGCCGGATGCATCGCGATGGTGCTGATGCTCGCCGCATCGTATCTGCCGTTCATCGTGCCGTTCGAAGTCACGCTCGACGCGGCCGCCGCGCCGCGTTCGAGCCAGACCTTCATGTTCTGGGGGGCCGGGCTGTTCGTCCTGCCGTTCATCGTGTTCTACACGTACGTCGCGTATTCGGTGTTCCGCGGCAAGGTGTCCAACGCGCACGCGTACCACTGACGCATTCGCTTCCAGCGTTCCATTCAACCGAGGAATCCCATGAAAGTCGCCCTATTCATTCCATGTTTCATCGACGCGTTCTACCCGGAGGTCGGCATTGCGACGCTGCAACTGCTCGAGCGCCTGGGCTGCGAGGTCGACTATCCGCTCGACCAGACCTGCTGCGGCCAGCCGATGGGCAACAGCGGTTGCGAAAAGCAGGCCGCGGCGACCGAGAACCTGTTCGTGAAGAACTTCACCGGCTACGACTACATCGTCGCGCCGAGCGGCAGCTGCGTGCACCACGTGCGCGACCACCTCACCGCCGCCGACCAGACGCGCGACGCGGTCGCGGTACGCAGGAACACGTACGAGCTCGTCGAATTTCTCCACGACGTGCTGCGCGTGCGCGAATTCCCGTGGGCCGAGTTCCCGCACAAGGTAGGGCTGCACAACAGTTGCGGCACGCTGCGCGCGCTGCGCACCGCGAAGATGTCGGAGATCGACGAGCCGTTCTTCTCGAAGCCGCTCGCGCTGCTCAAGGGCGTGAAAGGCATCGAGTTCATCCAGCCCGACCGCCCGGACGAATGCTGCGGCTTCGGCGGCACCTTCTGCGTATCGGAGGCGCCCGTATCGGCGCGCATGGGCGCGGACAAGGTTCGCGACCACCATCGCAACGGCGCCGAGTACATCGTATCGGCCGATTCGTCGTGCCTGATGCACCAGAAAGGCTGCTCGGACCGCCTCGAGCTCGGCCTGAAATTCATCCATATCGCGCAGATCCTGAACGGAGCACGAGCATGAAACGCGTAGACCACGTCGGCGCATCCGAGAAATTCATCGCCGACGAGAAACACATCCAGTTCCACGACAAGCGCTTGTGGGAGCTGCGCACGTCGCGCGACGCCGAAGTGCACGGCATTCCCGAATGGGAAGCGCTGCGTACGCTCGCGTCGGCGATCAAGGAGCACACGCTCACGCACCTGCCCGAGTACCTCGAGGAGTTCGAGCGCAACGCGACGGCCAATGGCGTCGTCGTTCACTGGGCGAAGGATGCCGAGGAGCACAACCGGATCGTGTACGAGATCCTGAACCGGCGCAACGCGAAGCTGCTCGTCAAGAGCAAGTCGATGCTGACCGAGGAATGCGAGATGCGTCCGTATCTGGAAGAGCGCGGCATCACGGTCGTCGAGACCGATCTCGGCGAGCAGATCCAGCAGCTCGACGACGAGCTGCCCTCGCACATCGTCGTGCCTGCCGTGCACAAGCTCGCGACCGACGTCGCGAAAATCTTCTCCGAGAAGATCGGCACCGATCCCAACGAAAGCAACATTCCCAAACTGGCCGAAGCGCAGCGCAACGCGACGCGCCCGCTGATCCTGAACGCCGACGCAGGCATGACCGGATGCAACTTCGCGGTCGCGGAAACGGGTGGCATCACAGTGTGCACGAACGAAGGCAACGCGGACCTCAGCGCCAACGTGCCGCCGCTGCATATCGCGTCGATCGGCATCGAGAAACTGATTCCGAAGCTCGAACATCTCGGCGTGTTCGTGCGCATGCTGTCGCGCAACGCGATCGGCTCGCCGATCACGCAGTACACGTCGCACTTCCGCGGGCCGAAAAAAGGCGGCGAGATGCATTTCGTGCTGGTCGACAACGGCCGTTCGGAGCGGCTCGGCATGGACGATTTCTGGTACTCGCTGAAATGCATCCGCTGCGGCGCGTGCATGAACACGTGCCCGGTCTATCGCCGCAGCAGCGGCCTCAGCTATGGCGGCGTGTACTCGGGGCCGATCGGCGCGATCATCAACCCGACCTTCAACCTGCGCAAGTACAGCTCGCTGCCGTTCGCGTCCACGATGAACGGCAGCTGCACCAGCGTGTGCCCGGTGAAGATCAACATCCACGAGCAAATCTACAAGTGGCGGCAAATCGTGGCCGAGCAGCACGAACTGCCGTTCGTCAAGCAGGAGGCGATGAAAGTCGCCGGCCAGGTGCTGTCGCGGCCCGCGCTGTATCGCGCCGCCGTCAAGACGGCGGGCACCGCGGTATCGGTGCTCCCGCGCGCCGTGCTCTACAACCCGCTCAACGTGTGGGGCAAGCAACGCGAAGTGCCCGACGCGCCCGAGCAGACTTTCCGTGACTGGTATCTGAAGAGGAACAAGAAATGAGCAGCCGAGACCTGATGCTTTCCCGTTTGCGCGAAGTGCGCCCCGCCCGCCGGCCGCTGCCGCAGGTGCCGATGTTCGACACGAAACTTCCGCCCGCCGTCGATACGTTTCGCACGTCGCTCGCGCGGCTGGGCGGCACGTGGTGCGGGTTGCCGGAGCGCACGCCGCTCGACGCGTTCATTCGCTCCCGGTTTCCCGGCGCATCCGTGTTCTGCTCGGCGACCCCCGAATTCGACGGCAACCGCGACCTCGCGTCGATCGACGATCCGCGTGCGCTGAACGATGTCGACGTCGGGATCGTGCGCCCGGCGTTCGCCGTCGCGGAGACCGGCTCGATCTGGCTCAGCGAGACGGAATACGACGTCAACGCGCTCGGCTACCTGTCGCAGCACCTGGTCGCATTGCTCGACCCCGCGGACATCGTCGGCAACCTGCATCACGCGTATCACCGCAGCGAGTTCTTCGCGGCCAACTATGCGGTGCTGATGAGCGGACCGTCGGCGACCGCCGACATCGAGGGCGTACTGGTGCGCGGCGCGCAGGGTATCCGGTCGCTCACCGTCATCCCGGTGCCGAGGCCCGTTGCCACGCGATAACGCAGGAGCATGCGATGAGTGTCATCAAGCGCGCCCGCGATACGATCGCCCGCGCATGGCGCGACGGGCGGCATCACCTGCCGCTCTCGGCAGCGCTCAAGGCCGGGCTGATCTGCGCGGCGCCGGCGCTGCTCGCGGCCACGCTGCACGCGCCGTCGCTGTGCTGGGCCGCGATCGCCGCGTTCTGGACGTGTCTTGCGGACGATCCGTCCGAATCGATCCGCACGCGGGCCGGTGCGGGGTTGTGGTTCGGTGCGATCGGCGCGCTCGCGTCCGCGTGCGCGACGACCGCCGCGGATGTCGGGTGGCTCGCCGTCGCGCTGACGGGCGTCGCGGTCTACGTCGGCGGCCTCGCGCGGCTCGGCGGCGCGGTGATGGGCACGCGCGGGTTGCTGCTCGCCACCGCATGCGCGGTGTCGGCCGCGTTTCCCGCGCATCCTTGGCCCGCGCCCGAACGGTATGCCGCGAGCTTTGCCGGCGGAAGCCTGTGGGCGGTCGTCTGTCTCGTGGGCTTCTGGCAGGAAAGCCACACGGCCCGCGCACGCAGGGCGGCCTTCGCCTACCTGTATGCGGCGAGTTCGTTCGTGCGCGCGCTGGTGCCGGTCGCACACGATCCGCGGCGTGCGGGCGGCCCCAATCGCGCCGCGCTGCGAACGCGACTCAACGCAATGACGCGCACGGCCCGGGCCGAGCCGATGGGCGCCGGCACCGCCGCCATGGCGTGGCAACTCGGCGGCGAAAGGTCGATCGCGTTGCTCGCGGGCCTCGAAAGCCTGCTGTGCAACCGCCCCACGGACGGCACCACGGCGGCCACCCTGCTCGTTCCGTTGCTGCACCGGCTCGTCGCGTTGATCGATGCGCATGCCGACGCGGTACTCGAACGGCCGGGCTGCGACGCCGCGCTCACACGGCTGCGCAACAGGCTGGCCGCCGACATGCGCGGCGCGACGCTGCGCGCGGACGGTTCGGCGCTCGGCGACGACGCGCGTGCCTGGCTGCAGTCGTGCATGACGCTCGTGGCGGCGTTCACCGATATCGGCGATATCCGCGCCGGCGATCGAAACCCGGCGCCGCCCGTCGCGCGCGAACGGCCGCGCCTATTCCAGGCGATCGGCTTCGCGACGCGTGCGGCGCTGACGGAAATCCGTGCAAGCGGACGCATCGCGCGCTATGCGCTGCGGCTCGCGGTGGCGGCCATGCTCTCCGCGGTACTGGCCCGCGCGCCTGGCGTTCAGCAGGGCTACTGGATCGTGCTGACCACGTTGTTCGTCGTGCAGCCCACCGTGCCGCACACCGTCAGGATTTCCGGCCTGCGGGTATTCGGAACGGTCCTGGGCGCGATCGTCGCATCGGGCGTCGCGCTCGCGTCTCACAACATGGCGCTGCTCGCGCTGGCGATCGTCCCGCTCGCCACCGGGACCTTTTCCGCGCGGCCGGTCAGCTACGTGTCCTACATCCTGTTCCTCACGCCGCATTTCATTCTCGTCGCGTATCTCGGCGCACCTGTCGCATCGCCGTGGCTGCTCGCCGGGATACGGGTCGCGAATAGCGTCGCGGGCGCACTCGTGGCGCTCGGCGTGAGCGTGCTCGCTTGGCCGGAGTGGGAGCGGGGCAAGCTCGACGCCGTATCGAACCGGGCGATCGCCGCGGTGGCGGAATACATCGAGCTCGTCCGTGCATTCGTGTCGAAGCGCGGCGTCGAAGCAGACGAACTGATTGCCGCGAGGCGGCAGGCGTGCGGCGCGACCGACGAACTCGACGCGCTGTCGGCGGCCATGCGCCTGGAAGCGGGCACAACGCGTTCCCGTATCGACGACGCTTGCGAACTGGTCCGTCGGCTGCGCGATGCGGTCGGCGGCGCCGCGCCGCTCGAGTGCCTTGCCGCGAGCATGAGCGCCGCTCGCCGCGAACGGCTCGCCACGGTAGAACTGTCGAGCGTCGAGTTGGCGGCCGATGCGACCGCGCGCGCCGTTGCCGTTCGCGATTCGCGCACGCGTCGCTTTATTGCGTTCAGAACCGATCTGGCACAGTCAGCAGCCCGAAGCGACTCGACGCAACGCGCACGCTCGTTCGGCGCGGCCGTTGGCGATATTCCACCAGCGGACTGATATCGCGCGCGCCACGGGCGCGCCGGCCGGAAGCTGCGTCAGCCCCGTTGCGTCACTGGGCCGTCTCGGCCGCCTCCACGACCGGCAGCGGCCGGCTCGCGATCTTCTCGGCTTCCGCGCGCTTGAGCCCCAGCGTATGCAGCAGCGTTGCCGCCGTGCGTTCCGGAAAATGCTCTCCGCTGAAGCCCAGTTCCTTCAGCACACCGGCGGCCGGCGCGCCCGGCGCGACGAAGTTGAGTTCGGCGGCAATGGCGGTCAGCACCGTACCGCCGACCGACAGGAAGCCGATGAACGGATCGGCGACCACGAAACGTTTCTCGGCGATGCCGCGCTCGATGTCCCGCAGCAGGCGCTGACCGAGGCCGAACGTCAGGACCCGCGCCGAAAAACCCTCGCGGATCAGGAAGTGCCCCCATACCGGCTCGCGCCGCGCGCGCATCAGCGTATGCCGCACCGACACGGCAACGATCTCCGCCGGGTCGGACAAGCCGCTGGCCAGACGATCGAGCGAATCCGCGAATTCCTCGAATACCGATTCCACGAGGGTGGCGTAGATCGCTTCCTTCGATTCGAAGTGGTTGTAGAACGAGCCGAAGCCGACGTCGGCGGCCTCGGTAATTTCGTTGATGGCGACGCCTTCCATGCCCTTCTCGGCCATCAGCCTGAGCGCGGCATCCAGCAGGCGGGCGCGGGTCTCCCGCTTGCGGCGCGCGCCGCGCGGCTCGCGCTCTTCGGCGGCCGCGGGCGCGGGTGTGGACGCTTCCGGCGCGGAGCGCTTTGGGGTCCGGCGATTCGGTGTGTTCGGCATGACGTTTCCGATTCTTGTTCGTGCCCAAGTATAGATTCAAATGTCTACATTGACAAAATCATCATCTATGACTTTAATGTCACAAAAGGCGCCGAAACAAAGCCTCGAGAACCGATCGACAGACGAATGGAGAAACGGTGGAGACACATCTGCATACGGACGCCAGCGCGTCCATTCACGACAACCTGCCCTCGTCGCCCGAGCGCGGATTGCGTTCGACGCTCGGCGTACCGATCCCGGGATACAGGCCGGCCGGCACCGCAACGGGCCACTTTCCGGCCTGTCGCGGTACCCGCGACGAAGCCCGCCGCCCGCATGCGAAATCGACGAGCGACACCGCGACGTTCACGGGCCGGCCTGTCATGCCGCGCGGCGGCGCGATTGCATGTCGGCCGTCGCGCGCAAAGCCCCTCGATGCGACGGCGCCTGCCTTCGCGATTGCCACTCGACCTGCCTGATCGTCATCCTCGATGAAACTGACCACCCCACAGCCGGCGCGACACCCCCACCCCACCACGAAGGCATCGGCGCTCGCCTATTTGATCTTCGATCGTCCGGACCTCGACGAGGCCGAGCACTTTCTCAACGACTTCGGTCTTCGAACGGTGCTGCGGGACGACACGCAATTGTTGCTGCGCGGCACGGGCGCCGCACACTTCTGCTATGTCGTTCGCCACGCGCCGAAGGCCCGCTTCGTCGGCTTCGGATTGCGGGTCGACAGCCGCGCCGATCTGGAAGCGCTCGCCGGACTCCCCGGCGCGTCGAAGGTCGACGCATCGGATTGGCCCGGCAGCGGCCACCGGGTGAGCCTCACCGATCCGTCCGGTTTTCGGGTCGACGCGATCGCGGGCCAGACACGGGCCGACACGCTGCCGCATCGCGCCGCGCTCCCGTTCAACTCGATCGACGCGCCCGTGCGGATCAACGAGACGCAGCGGCCGCCGGCGAGCCCACCCGAGGTCATCCGGCTCGGGCACGTCGTGCTCGAGCTCGCCGACTACCAGGAAACCTGCGCGTGGTACACGCAGCATTTCGGGTTCATCCCCAGCGATGTCCAGGTGCTGCCGGACGGCTCCCCTGCGGTCGCATTCCTGCGGCTCGATCTGGGCGACAGGCCGGCCGATCACCATACGCTCGCGCTCGCCCAGGGATTCGTGCCAACTTATAGCCATAGCGCGTACGAACTGGTCGACGCCGATGCCGTCGGCATGGGCCAGCGCATGCTTCGCGACAGCGGGTGGACCCATGCGTGGGGCATCGGCCGGCACATTCTCGGCAGCCAGATCTTCGACTACTGGCAGGACCCGTGGGGCGACAAGCACGAACACTATTGCGACGGCGACCTGTTCACGGCCGACGAGCCGACGGGCGTGCACGCGGTCAGCCGCGAAGCAATGGCGCAGTGGGGCCCGACGATGCCGCGCAGCTTCACGAAGCCCCGGTTCACGCCGTCGAGCCTCGCGGCACTGTTTCGCAACCTGCGCCGCAGTCCCGACCTGACGCTGAGCAAGCTGCTGACCCTGGCGAAGCTGTTCGCCTGATCCCCTACCGTCCGTTCGACTCACGAGAGACCCATTCATGTCACTGCTAGTCCTGCACTTCCGGCATAACGGCCGCGCCCAATGGGGCGTGGTCGCCAACGGCGCCGTCACGCCGATTCCCGGCGACTTCGAAACGACCGCAAGCTTTCTCGCGGCGAATCCGGTCGAGCGGCTCGTCGCGCTCGACGGACCGACGATTCCGGAGAAAGAGGTGGAGTGGTTGCCCCCGGTAACGGCCAACCAGCAATTCGTTTGCCAGGGCGCGAATTATCGCCGGCACATGATCGAGTCGGGCATGGATCCGGACGCGAAAAAGTTCAACATGATCTTCACGAAGGCGACGAGTTGCATCGTCGCCGCCGACTCGCCGGTCGTGAAACCGCGCCACGTCCGGTTTCTCGACTACGAAATCGAGCTCGGCCTCATCCTCAAACGCGACATCGCGTCTCGCCGGCAGATCACGGACGCGAACCTGCACGACTACGTCGCCGGCACCGTGATCGTCAACGACTATTCCGCGCGCGATGTCCAGATCCCGCAGATGCAGTTCTACAAGGGCAAGAGCTTCCGGACGTTCGGCCCGGTCGGCCCGTATCTGTGCCTGCTCGAGCGGCGTGACTTCCCGAAGCTGAAGGCGCTCGACCTGACGTTGACCGTCAACGGCGCGGTGCGTCAGCAGGACTCGACGTCGAACCTCGTCTACGGCCCGGCAGAAACGTTGACAGAGCTGTCGGGCGTGCACGACCTTCACGCCGGCGACCTGCTCGCGACCGGCACGCCCGCCGGCTGCGCACTCAGCATCCCGTCGCCGCTCAAGCAGCGGGCCGTCGCGCTGTTTCCCGAATCCGTCAAGTGGAAGATGTTCATGAAGGTGCAAGCGGGACGCGCGCAGTACCTGAAGGCCGGAGACATCGTCGAAGCCCGGATCGCGAGCCGGGACGGAACGATCGACCTGGGCGTGCAACGTAACGAGATCGTGGACGAAGCGGCATGAACGGCATCGCGACCCGGGACGACGTGCTGGCGATCGAAGCGCAGGGCCTGCCGGCGGACCTCCCTGCCAGCACGTACGAGATGATTTGCGCCGGTGCGGCCATCGATCCGTCCGCCCCCGCGCTCTCCTTCTTTCCGAGCGCCGACGCGCACCGCGACGCCGAGCGCTGGACCTATCGCGAGCTGGTTCGCGACATCACACGCACGGCCAACCTGTTCACGCGCCTCGGCGTGAGTTCGGATTCGGTGATCGCCTATGTGCTGCCCAATCTTCCCGAAACGCATTTCGTGATCTGGGGCGGGCAAGCGGCCGGCATCGTCTGCGCGATCAATCCGCTGCTCGAAAGCGAAGCGATAGGCAGCCTGCTCAAGGCGGCCGGTGCCAGCGTACTCGTGACGCTCGCGCCATTTCCCGGCACCGATCTCTGGCAGAAAGTCGCGGCCATCCTTCACCAGGTCGAGCCGCTGCGGCATCTCGTGCTGGTCAATCCGGCCGATCGCGTGCGGGGCGCGACGCAATCCGCGGCCCGAACGCTCCAGCGTGACGCATGCACGAAGCTGCACGGTGACGACGGTTTGCGCGGCGCGGTGCCCGCGCCTATCCAGATCCACGACTTCGGTACGGCAATCGCGCGGGAATCCGGTACGGCGCTCGACAACGCGCGCCGCATTCAACCTGGCGACATGTCCTCGTTCTTCTGCACCGGCGGCACCACCGGATTGCCGAAAATCGCGATGCGCAGCCACGGCAACGAGGTGGCGAATGCATGGAGCGCCGGCCGGTTCCTCGGCGACAGCATCGGCCCCGGCAAGACGACCTTCTGCGGATTGCCGCTCTTTCACGTCAATGCCGCGATGGTGACCGGCCTGCTGCCTTTCTCGCGCGGCGCCCATGTCGTGCTCGGCACACCGCAGGGTTACCGGGGCGACGGTGTCATCAAGCGTTTCTGGGAAATCGTCGAACATCATCGCATCAACTTCTTCAGCGGCGTCCCGACACTTTATGCGTCGCTGCTCGACATTCCCGCCGACGGTCATGCCATCGACTCGCTCGAATACGGCCTGTGCGGTGCGGCGCCGATGCCCGTCGGCGTCTTCAGGGCCTTCCAGGAAAAAACCGGCATCCGGATTCTCGAAGGCTACGGCCTGACCGAAGGCACGTGCGTGAGCAGCGTCAACCCGCCGAACGGCGAGCGTCGGCTAGGATCGATCGGGCTTCGCATTCCGTTCCAGGCGATGAAGGCGGTCGTCGTGGACGATGCGGGACGGTATCTGCGCGATTGCGCGGTGAACGAGGACGGGCTGCTCGTCATCTCGGGGCCGAACGTTTTCACCGGCTATACGCGCCCCGATCAGAACAAGGCGTTATGGCTCGATCTCGGCGACGGCAAGCGCTGGCTCAACACCGGCGACCTCGGCCGCTGCGATGTCGACGGTTACTTTTGGCTGACCGGCCGCAAGAAGGAATTGATCATTCGCGGCGGACACAATATCGACCCCGCGGCGATCGAGGAACCGCTTCATCGGCATCCGGCGGTCCAGATCGCCGCGGCAATCGGGCGGCCCGATGCGCATGCCGGCGAGCTGCCGGTCGCATACGTTCAGCTCAAGCCGGGTATGAGCGCGACCGAGCACGATCTGGCAGCGTTCATGCAGTTGGAGATCACTGAACGCGCCGCCCTGCCCAAGCACGTCCGAATCGTGGAAGCGATCCCGCTCACGGGCGTCGGCAAGATCTTCAAACCGGAACTCAAGCGCCGCGAGACGCGTGACGCGCTCCGCGAAGCGTTGGCCCAGGGCGGCGCCCCCGGTGCATCGATCGACGTCACGACCAACGAATCGGGCGGCATGTCGGTGTCGGTCGAGTTGAGCGACGCCGGGCTCGAACCCGCGGCCCGACTGGTGCTGGGGCGCTTTCCGTTTGCGTTCTCGATCTCGATCGCCGCGCGGCCAATACGGTCGCGTTGACCGACCGCTACAGACCTGCGGCGATAGAGCAGCACGGCTAGCCTGCATAACACACACATCGAAAGCAGGCCGCCGCATTCAATAAGGTATCCAGATTAGTTGTAGTTCATGAAATGGATCGAGACAGAGGAGACACGAGATGAAGTTGAGGCGAACGATGCGTTTCGCAGGCGCGGCGGTTTGTATCTGCTCGGCTTCGCTTGCCGACCATGCCGATGCGCAGACGGCAGGCAGCATTACGACATCGGCAGGATGGCTGCATATTGCCCCACAGGGCGACGCAACGCCCCTGACCGTGCAGAGCGTGGGCGGCATGACGGTGAATCAGCAACTGGCCGGCACCGGCGCACATGCCAGTTCGACGGATACGCTCGGAATAACCACCGAGTACTACATCACCGACAACATAGGTGTCGCCATGCTGTTGGGCATGCCGCTGAAAGTCAATCTGATCGGCGACGGGACGTTGCAGAAGTACGGCACGCTCGGCACGACAAGGCCGATGCCGCCCGCCATTGAACTTCGCTACCACCTGTTTTCAGCCGCATCGAAATTCCGTCCGTACCTGGGCATCGGCGCGAACTACACGTGGTTCACGCAGGTTCGGGCAACCAACAGCCAGTTCATCTACGACAGCTTCGGGCCGGGCGGCTCGGCACGAGCGACGCTCAGCGCGTCGTGGAACCCGGTGTTCGAGCTCGGCGCGAATTACGCGCTGACAAGACACTGGTCTGTCGGGACCTCCGTCAACTACATGCCCGTGAAAACCCACCTCACGTTATACGGACAGACCGCGACGGGCACGCCGATCGTTTCCAGATCGACGCTCCGGCTCAATCCCCTCAGCGTGTTCCTGAACGTCGCCTATACGTTCTGACGGGTACGCCCGGATGCCCCCCCGCATCGAAGCAACACATTGGATCGAACGATGAAACGACAGGTTCTCAAGACCATTCTATTTGCGTTGCCCAAGGTTCTGGAGCTGACAGCGCGCCGCTTCCCCGCCTACCGGGAACGTCTCGAGGAGCGCAATCTCGTCGCATGGATCGGGCTCATGGATCAAAGCATCGGCCGCGCCATCGAGATCAGGAATGGCCGAATCCGGTCGCGCGCCGGCAAGCACCTGAGCCCCGACGTCCGCATGGCATTCAAGGACGTCGCCACCGCGCTGAAGTTTCTTTCACCCAGCCCCGATCAGGGCGAAATCGTCCACGCCGCCAAGAACTTCAAGGTGGTCACCGACGGCGACGACGCACTGCTGGTCTGGTTCATGCAAACCCTGAGCATGATGCGCACCGTCGGCCAGCCGATGGGCACCCCCATGCGCGACGGTACGCGACGCTACACCACGTGTACCAACGGCGGGCCTCTGTTCGTCTACGTCAAGGATGGCCGCATCGTCCGCGTGACCCCCATCGAGCTGGACGATACGGATGCGCCAAGCTGGGTGATCGAGGCACGTGGACGCCGCTTCAGCCCGCCGCGACGCGGCCTGGTCGCGCCCCACGCATTGACGCTCAAGTCGCTGGTCTACTCCGACAAGCGCATCCTTCACCCGATGAAACGGGTCGACTTCGACCCTGACGGCGGGCGCAATCCCCAGAACCGCGGCAAGTCCGGCTATGTGCGTATCAGCTGGGACGAGGCGCTGGACATCGTCGCCAAGGAGATCAACCGGCAGAAGCGCGTTCACGGTCCCGGCTCCATCACCTTCCCGATGTCGTCTCATCACCAGTGGGGCAACGTGGGCTACTACCTCAGCGCGCTGACGCGCTTCGCCAACCTGATCGGCTTCACCCGGGTCGCCGCGAATCCGGACAGCTGGGAAGGCTGGTACTGGGGCGCCATGCATCATTTCGGCAACTCGATGCGTGTCGGCGTGCCGTCCGGCTACGGCGGCCTCGAGGATGGTCTCAAGGAAGCCGAAATGATCGTCTTCTGGTCGTGCGATCCGGAAAGTACCAACGGGGCCTACGCGGGATTCGAGGGAACACCGCGCCGCCTGTGGGCCAAGGAGCTCGGGATCGAGTTCGTTCACATCGACCCGCACTGCAATCCGACCGCCCAGCTGCTGGGCGGTCGCTGGATCCCGATCCGGCCGCAAACCGATGCGGCCCTGGCGACCGCCGTCATGTACGTATGGACCGTGGAAGGCTTGTACGACAAGGACTACGTTGCGAAGCGCACGACCGGTTTCGACGATTGGAAAGCCTACCTCCTGGGCGAAACCGACGGGATTCCCAAGACGCCAGAGTGGCAGGAGAGCGAGACCGGCGTGCCGGCCAAGGACGCCCGCGCCCTTGCGCGCCTGTGGGGAAATAAAAAGGTGCATCTCGCCGTCGGGATGACCGGCGCGGGATTCGGTGGCGCGGGCCGCGGTGCGACCGGCGCGCAATGGGCGCGCTGCATGATCATGATGATGGCCATGCAGGGCTGGGGCAAGCCGGGCGTGAATTTCGGCTGCCTCGAAATCGGCGCCCCGCACGATCTCCAGTTCTACTTCCCCGGCTACGCGGACGGCGGCATTTCAGGCGACCTGGCGTGGACGGCCAATGCGGTGGACAACTACCAGCGCATGCCGCACATCCTGACCATGAATCCCGTCAAGCAGATGGTGCCGCGACAGCAGATGCCCGATGCGATTCTCGACGGCCACGCCACCGGTTATCTGTGGGACGGCATGTCGCAGGAAGCCCAATTCGCGCCGTTCACCTACCCGATGCCCGGCTATTCGCCGATCCACATGATCTATCGCTACGGCGGATCCGCGTTCAGTACCGTGGCGAATTCCGGACGCTGGACGCAGGCCTACCGGCACTCGAGCATCGAGTTCGTCGTCAATCAGTCGATCTGGATGGAAGGCGAAGCCCAGTTCGCCGACCTCATCCTGCCCGCGTGTACTTCGCTGGAACGTTGGGACATCGGAGAATGGGCGAACTCGGGCGGCTACGCCCATCACGGGTATGGCACGGTCAACCATCGGATGCTGACGATGCAGCACAAGTGCATCGAGCCCTTGGGCGAATCGCGTTCCGACTACGACATCTTCACCGCCATCTTGACCCGGTTGGGCCTGGGTGGCGTCTTCACCGAGGGCTGCGGCGAGCTCGACTGGGTCAGGCGCGTGTTCGACTCGTCGGATCTGCCCGATCACGTGTCGTGGCGCGAATTCTGCCGCAAGGGCTACTTCGTCGTGCCGCCCGAAAAGCCCGAGCTTCGCCATCCCGTGGACATGCGCTGGTACGCGGAAGACCGGAAGAAGGATCTGCCGGAACCGCATCCGCTACCGTCGCAGTTCGCGGAAAAGTTCGGCCGGGGCTTGCAGACGCCGAGCGGCAAGCTCGAGTTCGTGCCCGAACTGCTGAAGCGGCACACCGCGGACAATCCCGAGCGGCCGCCGCTCAACCGATATATCCCGTCGTGGGAAGGCCTGCGCTCGGACCTGGCTCAACGCTACCCGCTGCAGTTGATCGCCACCCACAGCCGCTACAGCTTTCATACCCATTGCGACGGCAAGCGTTCCGCGGTGAACAGCGTCGACGATCATCGCGCGCAGATCGCCGGGCACCGGTTCTGGCTGCTGCGGCTCAATCCGGCCGACGCCGCGATTCGGCGCATTGCCCATCGCGATCTCGTCAAGGTGCACAACGACCGTGGCGCCGTGATCTGTGCGGCTGATGTCTCGCCGCTGGTGAACGCCGGGGTAGTGAAATCCTACGAGGCGAGCGCCGAATTCCAGCTGATCGAAGTCGACGGCGAGCAAGTCGAGATTGGCGGTTGCATGAACATGCTCACCCCCGACCGGCCGCAGACCGCCGGCACGAGCAGCATGAGCCCGAATTCCTGCCTGGTGCAGGTCGAGAAATGGCGCGGTGCCGAGGCGTTCATGCTCGGTCGCGCAGCGTGAGGATTTTCCAATGAGCAAGTGGAACCTGATTATCAAGGTCGGACGTTGCGAGAACTGCCAGAACTGCGTGATCGCCGCGCGGGACGAGCACGTCGGCAACGACTTCCCCGGTTACGCCGCGCCCGCCTCGGCCGACGCCGAGAGCCCCATCCGCATCCTGCGTCGCGTACACGGTGCCGCGCATATGATCGAGACCACGTATTTGCCGGTCATGTGCAACCACTGTGACGACGCGCCGTGCATGCGGGTCGGCGGCGACGCCATTCGCAAGCGTGCCGACGGCGTCGTCATCATCGATCCGGACAAGGCGCGCGGCCGAAAGGACATCGTCAAGGCCTGCCCTTACAAGGCGATCGTGTGGAACGCAGAACTGCAACTGCCCCAGATCTGGATCTTCGATGCCCATTTGCTCGATCAGGGTTGGCCCCGTCCGCGCTGCCAGCAGTCGTGCCCCACCGATGTCTTCGAGACGGTCAAGCTCGATGACACGGCGATGGCCGAGAAGGCCCGACGCGAGGGGCTCAAGGTATTGCGCCCCAACCTGGGCACGAAGCCCCGCGTGTGGTACAGCGGCCTTGAGCGCTGGGAAACGTGCTTCGTCGGCGGAAGTGTCAGTGTCCAGGCCGCAGACGTGGTCGAGTGTGTCGCGGATGCGGCCGTCGCGTTGTACGCCGGTAATCAGTTGATAGCCGAAACCGTCTCCGACGGCTTCGGCGATTTCCGGTTCGACGGCCTGGCCAAGGGCAGCGGCTCCTACAGGGTGCAAATCCGGCATGCCCTCGGCAATGCTTCGCGAGCATGCGAATTGGGCGACAGCGCCTACCTGGGCGAGATCCGGCTCAGCCGGTCGACGAGCGCCGCAGCGATCGAGTGCGCGTAAGCCGACGAGGGCTGAACACGGCGGTATTCGAATCCGTCTCCGTGGCTCAGCCTTGAACAGGCAGGCGAGTTGTACCCTATCGGCCGCCATGGCAGGATATCGCTTCGATCATGAGGGGCGCGTGGTGTGCGTTACAGGGATTAAAAAATGATGCTGTCGTGGCGATTGCGTTGGTACGTGCTGGCGACGGCCCGGACGCTGCACAAGCACTGGCAGGCTCTATTACTTGCTGTCCTGCTGTTGGTACCCGCAATGCCCTTGTTCGCACAGTCCCGCCTCTTGGGCGCGCCCGTCCTCGCACCTTTGGCTCCGGAGCATGGCTTCGAATGGCGGTTCGTCTGGATGCACATGCTCGAAGCCATCGGCATGCTCTGGGTGCTGATTCAACGTACGGCCATCAGCGGCGGCCCCTTCGCCGTCTTCGTCAAGTCGTTGCCTGTTTCCAATCGACGTCACCGCGCCCTCGATGCAACCATCGTGCTGATCGCGAGTACGCCGCTACTGCTGCCCGTCGTTGCCGCCGCGATCGCGTTCGCTTACTTGCCGCACAAGGCCTCGAACTATCTGTACGTGATCGATTTGACGATGATTACGCTTGGATGGCAATTGGTCGCGTTGTCGCGCAATATCAGTAACGGAGTGCCGTTGGTGGTGGCCAATTTCATGCTGATCGGCGCGCTGCAGACAGGTCACGCGCTGCAGACGACGCTGCTGGCGGCGGCGTCGATCGTTGCTGCGTTCGCGTTGATCCATGCGCCCGCGGCATCCTCTGCGCGTGCGGGGCAGTTCGGTACATCGTGGCGTCGATTCACCGATCACATTTCCGTCAATGCATCACGCCGGCTTCCGGCGTTGGTCAAACTTCAGCTCGGTATCGTAGGGTTTCACCTCGCAGGAACCGTCAGCCGCTGCGTCGTCATGGGCGCGGTCGCCGCTGCCACTTGTTACGTGGCTGACCTTTGGGGTTTCGACGCACGCGTCGTGCCATTGACGCTGATCGCGCAGGCTGTGATCGCGTTGATCGCGGCGACGACCTATCGCGATTTGCGCGCGAGTCATGTTCGCGCGGCCCATTTTGTGCGCTCACTCCCGCTTGCCTCGATCGTGCAGGTTCGTGCGGATGTACTGACCGTCGCCACGCTGGCACTGCCATTCGCGGCTGCCGCGCCACTGTTTCTGGTCGTGCACGGCGTCCTGGCGGCCCACGTCGCGGCAGCCATCGTCTTGGCCGGGGCGCCACTGCTTGCGCTGCTGCGTTTGCCACAACGCTGTGCGCCGGGAGAATCCGTGTTGCTCGGCGCAATACTCGCCGTGATCTGGATCGCCGCCGCGTGGCAAATCTTCGTCTGACGGATTTCACGATGCTTCGAATCGACAACCTCCACAAACGCTATGGCGAGCGCGTCATATTCCACGGGCTGCGTCACAGCTTCGGGGCGGGGTGCGTGGCGCTTTGTGACGAGAACGGCAGCGGCAAGTCGACCTTGCTTGGCATCCTCGCCGGGACCATCGATGCCGATGAAGGCGATGTCTGGATCAATGGTCATTCGCTTCGTGAAGCACCGCTCAAGGCAAAGTCGTCACTCGCTTATGTGCCCGACGACTGCATCGCGTATCCGTTCCAGACTGGACGTGAGTTCCTCGAACTCGTCGCCTCGACTAAAAAAACGGTCGTCGATCGTCGCACGCTCGATCTGGCTCATCGTTTCGGGTTGGCGCCGCACCTGGATAAGCGCTTTGAGCAGATGTCGCTCGGCACTCGCAAGAAGATTTTCTTGAGCGCCGTCACACTCGGGGACGCCTCGGTCGTCATTGCGGACGAGCCTGGCAACGGGCTCGACGACGCCGCGCGCGGCGTCCTCATGGACCTCTTCCGAACGCTGGCAAAAGATCGCGTTGTGTTCTTCTCGAGTCATGATCGATGGCTTACAGAAGGCTGCGGTGCAAGAACAATCAATTTTGCCGATCTTCGCACGGTTGGATAGCGCGCTGGTTCAGCTATTCAGTTAGTCATCCCGATATCTGATGGCTTCAATGTCGCTATTTTCCATTTGCTCGTGGGCACGCGGGCAATGAGAAGCAACCCGCCGATGACGGATTGTGGCCGGTTGCCGCCCGACGCGGTCGGCTGCAGCCGACCCTCAACAACCGTTCAGGCGCCCTCTACCGCAACGACCGATTCCAGGCCGCACCCGCCGCCCGCCTGGCAACGTTGGCCAGACAGGCGTCCTGCGAATGTCCCGCGCGATCAACCACGCCTGACATCGCGAAGGCTTCGTTTTGATCGTGAAGATGGCTGACAGCCGCATCCACCATTTCGCGCTGGCCATTCCGCTGAAGACACGGCCCAACGCGATATGGCGACCAAACGTTGGCCTCCAGAGTGGCAAGTGACGGTAACTGAACCCGGCATTTCCGGCAGTTGCACGCTCCTTGAGTTTTCATATCCAGATGCAATACTCCTATCAGCCATCGATGCGAGACCATTCGCCCCGCGCCATGACGGACTCCGCCACTTGTCCGACCTCCCCGGTCGTTTGCGATGATCCGAGCCTGTCGTTCTCTGCCTATGGCACCGGCTGGGGTACGTTGCACGTCATTCGGGAAACGCTCGGCGCAAACACGGCGACACCCGAACAGTTGCTCACCGCATTTGAAAGCAATCGCGAGAAGATCGCGGTTGCGGTCAATCGACATACATTGCCGAACGACGGCCGGCACATCCTGCACGACACATCAGACTTCTAGATCAGCACCCGCGGGTGGGCCGGCATACCGACTGTAGAAGTAGACAGGAGGCGTTACATGAACATCCGGATCCTGGTTCCCTGCGCCCTGGCCCTCGTTGACATCTCCGCTCACGCTGCCGATATCACCGGCGCAGGCAGCACTTTTGCCGCCCCGATTTACGCGAAATGGGCAGACGCGTACAAGAAGTCGGGCGGCGGCAAGGTCAACTATCAAGGCATCGGTTCGTCCGGTGGCCTGAAGCAGATCAACGCGAAGACGGTCGATTTTGCCGGTTCGGACGCGCCGCTGAAGGATGACGAGCTCGCCAAGGACGGCCTGTTCCAGTTCCCGACGGTCGTGGGCGGCGTGGTGCCGGTCGTCAACGTGCCCGGTGTAAAGTCAGGCGAACTGACGCTGTCGGGCCCGGTGCTCGGCGACATCTACCTCGGCAAGATCAAGAAGTGGAACGACCCGGCGATCGCCGCGCTGAACCCGAAGGTCAAGCTGCCGGATGCGGACATCGCCGTGGTTCGCCGTGCTGACGGCTCGGGCACGAGCTTCATCTGGACGAACTACCTGTCGAAGGTCAACGGCGAATGGAAGTCGAAGGTCGGCGAAGGCACGACGGTCAACTGGCCGACGGGCACGGGCGGCAAGGGCAACGACGGTGTCGCGGCTTTCGTGCAGCGCCTGCCGGGCGCGATCGGCTACGTCGAGTGGGCGTACGCGAAGAAGAACGGCATGGTCTACACGGCCCTGAAGAACTCGACGGGCACCGTGGTCGAGCCGAAGACGGAAACATTCAAGGCCGCTGCTGCCGGCGCGAACTGGTCGAAGTCGTTCTACCAGATCCTGACCAACGAGCCGGGCAAGGACGCGTGGCCGATCGTCGGCGCGACGTTCGTGCTGCTGTACGCGAAGCAGGACAAACCGGAACAAGGCAAGGAAACGCTGAAGTTCTTCGACTGGGCATTCCGCAATGGCAACCAGGCTGCCACGGATCTCGACTACATCTCGCTTCCCGATCCGGTCGTGTCCGAAATTCGCAAGCAATGGAAGGCGAAAATCAAGGACGTCACCGGTAAAGCGCTGGCGGACTGAGCGCGCTGGGTAGACGCGATATCGACCGCATACGTCCCTGGGCGCCGCGAAGCCGCCATCGGCCTGGCCGCACCGAGCGCCCGGAAGCGGACGGTCGCCAGCCTATTCATCGCGAAGCTCGCGTCTGGCGATGCGTGCGGTCTGTACCGCGTTCAAAGCTGCGACCACCCTCCGTCGACCGGCAGTTCGGCGCCGTTCGTGAAGGTCGCATCGAACGCGAGGAAGAGGCCGGCCTGCGAGCGGCCAGTCACCAGAACGCGCGCGCCTCCGTCGAGGAGCATCTTCGCCGTCGCGAGCCCCATGCCGCTCGTGCCGCCGATCATCACCCCCTTTTTATCCTGGTACCGGTTCATATGGTTTCTCCTAGAGAGATTCGGGTCGCGCTTCTGATTCAGGACGCCGCGCTCAAGGATTCCGCGTATGACCAATTGACGCCGGAGACGTTGACGACGGCCTGCCACGCGGCTTCTTGATTGGCGCCATCGTGGAGGTGCGGGTGGCGCTGCGCCTCAATGGGGCCGGTGAACTTCCCTTTGGCCGAGGCAAAGAATTGCCCCGAGACGTCGGTTCCGAACTCGGACGCCTGGAGGTACCGACGGGCCGCGGTCTCCGGCGTCTGATTCATGCCGGGAATGAGGTTCGTGATCGGGATGAACAGATACTTCAACGCAGGGCCAGCGTTTCGCACCACCTTGGTGTCGGTCGCCGCACCGGGCGAGACCGCGTACACGGCCATGCCCGAAGGCAGCCGGCGAGCCAGCGCCGCGGTCCACCAGGCGATCATGAGCTTCGCGTCCGCATACGCATTGTTCGGCACGTACTTCACGTTCGGCCCGTTGCGCAGCAGGGCTTCCATGGCAGCGGTCAGGTCGCCCTGGTGATATTGGGCAGCGAGTGCGTCCACGTCGGTGTAGCGGAACAGCGGTACGCCCCCTCGGGCAGGTTCCGCGCCAGCGATGACAATCCGCGAATCGGGGCTCAACAGGTTGGCGCGGAGCAACCCGACAGTCAGTTGATGATGGCCGATCAACGGGGCCTGAGAAGCCTCGATGCCCGCTGCGGTGATCACGCGCTGCTTGCCTGGGACCATTCCGGCATTCAGCAGCAGGAAATCGATCGGCCGACCTCGCTTGACGAGTTCGGCGAGCGCTGACTGAACGCTGGATGGCGTGTCCAACTCCAGTTCCAGCGGCGTGAAGACCTGTCTTCCGGTTTCCGCCGCGAGCTGAGCGGCCGCTTCCTGGGCTCGAACCAGGCTGCGCCCGGTGACGATGATCTCGTGCCAGCCCTCTCTGGCGAGCAGGCGGGCAGCCGCACGGCCAAGCCCGGAGGTGGCGCCGGTGACGAGCGCGATCGAATGTTCCATGGGTGTCTCCGTGGTGAAGGGCGAAGGTCGAGTCGTGAGGCCCCGCAAGGCCACGGACGACTTGCTAATTTAGAACTATTTGGTTATATATTTGAGCAATGCAGATCGTCAAGGAATTTTGAACCAAATGATTCAAAATGCGAGTAGACCGAGGGGGCGACCGCGCAGCTTCGACGAAACGGGGGCGCTGGAAAAGGCAACTCAGGTGTTCTGGTCGAAAGGCTATGACGGGGTGACGATTGATGATCTCGTCGCCGGCATGGGTGTGGGCCGGCCGAGCCTGTATGCCGTCTTTGGGGACAAGCGGGCGATATTCCTGCGCGTCCTCAGGGGGTACGCAGAACGGAAAGGCGCATCGGCCGCGAAGGCACTCCTCTCGCCACCGAGTCTGCGCGACTCGATCACGGGCTTTCTGAGGTACGCCGTCGAAAGCGCGACCGAGAAAGGGGCCGCCCGGGGCTGCCTCCTGGTGTGCGTCGCTCCGCTTGTGGACGACCCCGAGGTCCGGCAGTTCCTGCAAAACGCGGCCGCCGGTGGCACCGCGCTGGTGGAAAGTCGTTTCCGGGACGCGATCAGCGCGGGAGAAATACCCTCCGACTTTCCCGTAGCCGCGCGCGCCACCCAAGTCACGGATTTGGCGCGTGGGCTGACCATGCGTGCGCAGTTAGGCACGCCGCGCAAGACGCTCTTCAGGGATGCCGAGGAAGCAGCCGACCTGGTGCTCCTGCCGCGGCGTGGAAACGCGGGGCCGGAAAGTTGATGCCGACGTTGAGTGGCGCTGTGTGGCAGTAGGTTTTGATCGTTGCCGATCAGTGCGCCGTCAAACCCGATCAATCGTTTCCCGTTCGGGACGGGAGGGATCACCTTGATTTCGAAGTCGAAGCCCGAGAGCCAGTCAACCTCGAGCGCGCTCCCTCTCGGGTGGCGATTCGCGCCAGCATGAGTGGACCAGGCTCCCGAAATCGTCTCGCGCATTCTCGGCAACCGGAAACCCCGCGGCATCGGGCGGCTTGTCTGTGAGCCCCCCGAATCCGACCTCAAGTTGTTGCGGGTCGGACTGCAGAACGACTCCCGCGTCGCACCGCACTACGGTCCTGCATCGCTACCACTCGGACAGCCGAGGAGAACGCCAGGTCGTGAAGCGTAGCTCTTCCTCGAAGGATGACCGGTGTCACGCATCATGTTGTTGTCGCCATGCATCCGATGGCTTAGTCGACCGACGAACCCATCGGCACGTCGCCGACGACCACGCCTTTCAACCCCTTCCGCAACGCCGTCACGTTGTCTACACCGTTCAGTTGCTCGAACGCCCGTTGCGCTTCCTCCCAGAGAGCGGCCGCCCGTTCGTGCAGGCGCCGCCCCTCCTCGGTGAGTTCGACAAGGCGGCTTCGGCCGTCGGTGGGCGACGGCTTGATCGTGACGAAGCCGTCGCGCTCCAGGAAGCCCACCATCTTCCCCATCGCCGTTCGTTCGATATCGAGCCGTTCGGCAAGGGCATTGACCGGGGTACTTCCCACTTCGCGCAGGGCGGCCAGGGTAAGGAATTGCGTGATGCGCAGCCCCGAGGGCTCGAGATGGCTATCGTAGAGTCGGGTGATCTGCCTGCTCGCCTTCCTGACGGTGAAGCAGTTGCATTGATCGATTCCGAGCGGCTGGTTAACGGGCAACATCGGTTGCACTCCTGATTTCGGTTCATTGCGCGAACGCTACGCGCGTGTCGCGTGGCGGTTCGGTGGTAGCCATGAATGATAGCCGGGAGCGACAGGGCCGGCGTACGATCTGCGCACCGCGTGGCGCGCCGCCGAATCCGGCCCGTGTCGACTGCGGTGTTCAAAGCCCTGCCGGCGGCGTGATGTAGCCGGGTATCTCGGCCGCGAGCGTGCGCTTCAGCACCGCTGTCCCCTCGTCGGCCATGACCTCGCTCTTGCCGGCGGCGAGCGCGTCGTAGGTCTGTCGCACGACGTCCGCGGGACTGGCTTTAGGCACGTCGATGCCGTTGGTCAGATCGGTATCCACGAACCCGACGTGCAGGCCGAGAACCTGGATGCCCCGCTCGCGCAGGTGAAAGCGAAGCTGGTTCGTGTAGCTCCAGGCGGCGGCTTTCGACGCGGCATAGGGCGTCAGATTGGGCCTCGGAAGCCACACGATGTCGGAAAGCACGTTGATGATGGCGGCGTGCGGCTGGGCCGCCAATATCTGCTCGAAGGCCTGTGTGACGCGCACCACGCCGTAGTAGTTGGTATCGAACATGCGGGTGGATTGCGCTTCGACGTCGGCCGCGAGGGGCCCGTCGATCAGAGCGGCAATGCCCGCGTTGTTGATCAGCAGCGTCGTGTCGGCCGCCCGTTTCGCGGCCTCGGCGATCGACGCCGGATCCGTGACATCGATCCTGACCGGCACGATGCCCGGCTCGTCGAAACCGCTCGTGTTGCGCATACCCCCGTACACTTTCGCCGCCCCGCGCCGAAGCGCCTCGCGTGCAAAAGTGAGTCCCAGGCCGCGATTGGCACCGGTGATGAAGACGGTGGCGTTCTTGATATCCATGACAAGCTCCTTTTTCAAAAGCCGCGCGCCGGGGGAGTGTCGACTCCATCCACGGGCGCGCGGGTGCCAGGCTCAAAGAAAGACGTGTTCCGGCAACTGCTTCGAAAGCGACTCCCGCAGATGGGTCGCGAGAGTCAGTACGGCGCCAAGCGGGCTCATCCGCACGCTGACGCGCGGCACCGAGCCGTCGGCATTGCGATCGACGACCACGACCGCGCTCAACGTTTCGCCGCTCGTCAGAACGGCCTCGTATTCGAGAAAAAGCCGTGTGCCGACGGCTTGAACAAACGTAGGCGTCTGCGAGACATAAAAAGTCCCGACGGCGTCGACGGCGAGCCGGATTTCATCGCGCCCGATGACGGGCGCGCGCAACACCGAGCTGACCAGCTCGGCGTCGGCCGTCAGATCGTCGAGAAACGGATGACGATCGGATTGGATGGGTGACATTTTCAAACCTCCCGGTTCGTTTCAACGACGTGTTCACACGAACGCGGCCCGATATTTCTCGACGAACTGCTGGACCGACAGCGCCGGCGTTCCGGTGATCTTCTCGACGGCATCGTTGGTGCCCGAGAAGATGCCGTCGCGGTAGTTCTGCGCAACTTCGACCAGATGCTGCGTGAGGAACGGCGGAAACTTGTAAAGGGTTTCCATCTTGATTCGGAATTCCTCGATGGAAGTCGGCGCATATTCGATCCGGGCGCCGAGCACCTCGCTCATCGCGGCTGCGATCTCGACGTGGTTCATCTCGACGGGGCCGTGGAGCGTGTAGGTCTTGCCCTCGTGGCCTTCGGGGTTGGCGAGGATGCGGGCGATCACGCGCCCCTGATCGTCGCTGGCGATGGGCGCGTGACGGCCGTCGCCAAACGGAAATTCGATCTTCTTCGTGGCCCATATCTCCCGCGCAAAATGCGGATAGACGAGCCAATCGGCAAAGAAGGTCGGACGCAAATGCGTCGTCGCGACACCCGACCAATCGAACACCTGCTCGGAGACCCAGTGATCCTGTGCCGCGTGGCTCAGCGACGCCCGGCGCGCGGAAATCTGCGACATGTTGACGATCGCCGTGACACCCGCTTCCTTTGCTGCCTGCGCGAAATAGGCCGCGGCCCCGATGATCCCCGGCGCGATCGGATGAAGGAAATACGCCGATCGGATGCCTTCCATCGCTGCCCGAATGGCGTCGATGTCGGTGAAGTCCCCGACCGCGACATCGACACCGCGCCGCCTCAGCGCTGCCGCCCGATCATCATCCGTGCGCACATAGGCTCGCACGCGCTTGTGCATCTTGAGCAGTTCGTCAATGGCAATACCTCCGGTGCGTCCGGTTGCACCGCTCACAAGAATTTCAGGCTCGTTCATCGCTTCGCTCCTTTCGAAAATGAGAGCATATGCTCCCTTGACACGAAGGTTAGGAGCATATGCTCTCATTGTCAAGTTTTTCTGGTTCGCCGGTACCTCGAGGAAAGTCACGCCGCAGCCGGCGGCGGCATTGCGAGCCGCGCATCGCCGGGCGGCTGCGCAGGTGCCCGGCAATGCGAAGCGCCTGCGGGCGTCGATATCGTGCCGGCTTACTTGCGGCTGATCAGCCAGATGTATGAGGGGCCATAGCCATGCCTGGCGAGGACATTTGAGTGTCCATACGGGGGCGGGAGCGAACGGCTGAAATGGCCGGGAGCCGTCGGCTGAAGTCGCCCCCGGCTGTCCTGTCCCACGTCACCACGTTTGATCGGCAAGCCAAAATCCGGATTCGCCACGCCACTCGACGAACACCACAAATCGCGGTGCGAACAGGTACTCGGTAGAAATCCGCGGCTCACCCGTCTGAAGCCCCTTGCCGGTCGGCGCTTCGACGGATTCCGACGCACCTCGACAGCACACCCCAACCTTCACAATTCATTTAACTTTCCGTGAGGACTTCGACACCGGCCGCTGACTACGATAGGCGCATGTTTTCAGGACCTGCTGCCAGGAGCCCATCATGCCCACCCGCAGACATCTGCTGTTCGCCGGCGCTACCGGCCTCGCCGTGCTCGCGACCCTGTCGTCCGCCGGCCGCCGCGCGCTGGTCGGCTGCGCGTTCGCCGCGCCGCCGGTCACCCCGCAGACGGCCGCCCCTTTTGAAGTCACCCTCAGCGACGCCGAATGGCATCGCCGGCTCACGCCCGCCCAGTACACGATCCTGCGCGAAGCCGGCACCGAGCGGCCGTACACCAGCCCGCTGAACGACGAGCACCGGCAAGGCACGTTCGCGTGCGCCGGCTGCAACCTCGCGCTGTTCTCGTCGGCCACCAAGTTCGACAGCCATACGGGCTGGCCGAGCTTCTGGAAGCCGCTCGACCACGCGGTCGCCACCCATACCGACACGACTTTCGGGATGATCCGCACCGAAGTGCACTGCCGCCGCTGCGGCGGCCATCTCGGTCACGTGTTCGACGACGGTCCGCAACCGACCGGCCTGCGCTACTGCATGAACGGTCTCGCGCTCACCTTCCACCCTGCCGCCGCCTGATCCGGCCCCGAACTCCCGACCGACTGGAGAACGCACCATGCTGCTCATCGTCCTTGCCTACCTCGGCGGCGTGCTCACGATCCTGAGCCCGTGCATCCTGCCCGTGCTGCCGTTCGTGTTCGCGCGCGCCGACCAGCCGTTCGTACGCACCGGCCTGCCACTGCTCGCCGGTATGGCGCTCACGTTCGCCGTCGTCGCGACGCTCGCCGCCGTCGGCGGCGGCTGGGTCGCGCAGGCGAACCAGGCCGGACGCTGGGTCGCCATCGTGCTGCTCGCGATATTCGGCCTGACCCTGCTGATGCCGCGCCTCGCGGAGCACCTGACCCGCCCGCTCGTCGCCGCCGGCAACCGTCTCACCGGCTTCGCGCAACGCGATGGCCGCCCGGCCGGCCCCGCGTCGTCGCTGCTGCTCGGCGTCGCGACCGGCCTGCTGTGGGCGCCGTGCGCAGGCCCGATCCTCGGGCTCGTGCTGACCGGCGCCGCGCTGCGAGGCGCGAGTGTCGGCACGACGCTGCTGCTGGTCGCGTACGCGGCCGGCGCGGCGACGTCGCTCGGCGTCGCGCTCGTGATCGGCGGCAAGGTGTTCGCCGCGATGAAGCGCTCGCTCGGCGCCGGCGAATGGATCAAGCGCGGGATCGGCGTGGCGCTGCTGGCCGGCGTCGGCGCGATCGCGCTCGGCCTCGATACGGGCGCGCTCGCCCAGTTATCGACCGTGACCACGGGCGGGCTCGAGACGAAGCTCGTCGACCGGCTCGGCGGGCGTTCGAACGGCGCACCCTCGGCGATGCCCGCGACGGGCGATGCCGCCGGCCACGCAAGCGGCGGCGCGATGATGGCCGCGGCTGCCGATGGCGCGCAAGCCGGCGGCGGCGCAATGGCCGGCGGCGCGATGATGCGCACGGCCGCCGCGACACCTGCCGCGCTGCCCGTCGAAGGCACGCTGCCCTCGCTCGACGGCGCGGTGCAGTGGCTCAACTCGCCGCCGCTGACGGCGGCCGGCCTGCGCGGCAAGGTCGTGCTGGTCGATTTCTGGACCTACTCGTGCATCAACTGCCTGCGCACGTTGCCGTACACGAACGCATGGGCACGCAAGTACGCGCCGTACGGGCTCGTCGTGATCGGCGTGCACGCGCCGGAGTTCGCGTTCGAGCGCGACATCGGCAACGTGAAGAAGGCCGTGCATGACCTCGGTATCGACTACCCGGTCGCGATCGACAACGGCTATTCGATCTGGCGCGCGTTCGGCAACGAATACTGGCCCGCGCACTATTTCATCGATGCGCAAGGCCGGATCCGCCATCACCACTTCGGCGAAGGCGAATACGCGCAATCGGAACGCGCGATCCAGTCGCTGCTCGCCGAGGCCGGCCATCCGGAAGCGCTGAACGTGCCGCTCGGGCTCGCCGCCGCACCCACGACGGGTGTGCTCGCGGCAGCCGACGCCGCGGACGTCCGTTCGCCCGAAACCTATGTTGGCTATGCACGTGCGGAGAGCTTCACGTCGCCGGGCGGCGTCGTGCGCGATGCGGCGCACCGCTACGACGCGCCCGCGCACCCCGATCTCAACGACTGGGGTCTCGCCGGCACGTGGCGGGTCGGCGCCGAACGCGCGTCGCTCGACGCGCCGTCGGGACGGATCGTCTACCGCTTCCACGCCCGCGACCTGCACCTCGTGCTCGGCCCGGGCGCGAACGGCCAGCCCGTGCGCTTTCGCGTGACGATCGACGGCACGGCGCCCGGTGCCGCACATGGCACCGACGTCGATGCGCAAGGCTACGGCACCGTGACCGGCCAGCGCCTGTACCAGCTGGTCCGGCAGCCCGGCGCGATCGCCGACCGCACATTCGCGGTCGAGTTTCTCGATCCCGGCGTGAATGCGTACGCGTTCACGTTCGGCTGATCCAGGCTGATCCCGGCTGGACGCGGCGCACCGGCGCCGCCTCCGGGCCACCCGTTTTCCATACCGTCTTCCGAAGGAGCACACCGTGAACACCATCTCCCCCCGCGGTCCCGCGCCGCAACGGCGCACGGCGATGCTGCGCCGCATCGGCGCCATCGCCGTCGCGGCCGCCGCCGTGTTCGGCTACCAGCGCATCGTCCATTCCGCCGAGCCGATGCGCACCGTGCCCGCTCCGGCGCTCGACGAAACGCCCGGTGCATCGCACGACGAGACGGCCGTGTTCGCCGGCGGCTGCTTCTGGGGCGTGCAGGGCGTGTTCGAGCACGTGAAGGGCGTGAAGCAGGTCACGGCCGGCTATGCGGGCGGCGCGTCCGAAACCGCGCACTACGCGCTCGTCGGCTCGGGGCTGACCGGGCACGCGGAATCGGTTCGCATCGTCTACGACCCGACCCGGATCACGTACGGCCGGCTGCTGCAGGTGTTCTTCTCGGTCGCGCACGATCCGACCGAGCTCAACCGGCAGGGCCCCGACGAAGGGCCGCAATACCGGTCGGCGATCTTCCCGACCACCGCGCAGCAACGCGCGGTCGCGACCGCGTACATCGCGCAGCTCGGCACCGCGCACGTGTTTCCGGCGCCCGTCGTCACGCGCGTCGAGGACTACAAGGGGTTCTACCCGGCCGAGGCCTATCACCAGAACTACCTTGAACTGCACCCCGACGCGCCGTACATCGCGTACAACGACATGCCGAAGATCACCGGGCTGAAGCAGCACTTCCCGGTGCTGTACCGCACCGACCCGGTACTGTGGCGCGATACGGGCTCGTGACCCGCGAGCGGCCGCGTGACGGACGATACCCGCCGCGCGGCCGGGGCACGTGCGGCCACGCACGGCCGGCGCAGCCGCCTTCGAGCCGGTTTGCGCTGCATCAACGAAACCGCGGCCGCCGTGACGGGGCAAACCCGCATCGCGTCCGCCGAGACAGGCAACTTCGCGTAGACTTCTCCAGATCCCCGCCGCGTCGTGCGGCGCCCGGAATCCCAGTCCAGCCTGGAGACGTCACGCATGCGCGCAGTGCCCTTCCCTGACAGCGGCACCCTTGGAGAACCCTCTTCCGGCGCGGCCGTGCGCGACCTGCGCCGCGTGCCGATTCATCCCGATCACTGGTACCCGCTCGCGTGGTCGCGCGAGCTGAAACGCGGCAAGACGCTCGGCGTGCGCTTCGCCGGCGAACCGATCGTGCTCGTGCGCACCGAATCCGGCGCCGTGTACGCGCTCGAGGATCGTTGCGCGCACCGCCAGGTGCCGCTGCACGCGGGCGTCGTGAGCGGCGAGACGCTGCGCTGCTGCTATCACGGCTGGACCTACGCGTGCGACAGCGGCCGCTGCGTCGACGTGCCGTATCTCGGCCGCGAGCGCCTGCCCAACGGCGTGCGCGCGTATCCGTGCCGCGAAGCGCACGGGCTGATCTTCGTGTTCCCGGGCGATGCGACGCTCGCCGACACGCGGCCGTTCCCCGCGCTCGAATCGGCGGACGACCGCGCATACAAGACGCGCCGTTTCGGCCGCGAGGTCAAGTGCCACTACTCGTTCATGCACGAGAACCTGATGGACATGAACCATCAGTTCCTGCACCGCAAGCAGATGGGGCAGATGCGCGCGCGTTCGGTGGGCCGGCGGCGCGGCGACGACTGGGTCGAGGTCGATTACACGTTCGCGCGGATGGAAGGCAAGCAGCCGGTCGGCGAGGCGCTCGTGTTCGGCGCCAGCAAGAAGCCGGCCGACCAGTCCGACAAGAGCGTGATGACGGTGCGCACCGGCTATCCGTACCAGACGCTGCAGATCCGCTCGAGCGAAGGCACGCTCGTGATGGATCTGTGGATCGTCTATGTGCCGCTCGACGCCGAACAGCGCACCAACCGCACGTTCGGAGTGCTGTCGATCCACAAGCCCGGCATCCCGTTCGCGCTCGATCTCGCGTGGCCGCTGCTCGTCTGGTTCACCGAGCGGATCTTCCGCGAGGATCGCTGGATCGTCGAGCGCGAGCAGGAAGCGCACGACCGCCAGGGCGCCGACTGGAACCACGAGGTGTTTCCGGTCATCAACGAGTTGCGCGACCTGCTGCGCCAGTGCGGCGCACGCACGGTGATCCCGATCCGCGACGCACGCGACGGCGCGTGACGCGAGTGGCGCGTGACGTGAATCGCGCGCGCCGTTACAACCTGAATGCGCCCGGCAGCAATGCGTGGGCCGTCGTAACCTCGACGGCCCCTTTCAGGTTGGCCAGGATCACTTCGATGTCGGGCGTGCCGATCTCGATGATCACCTGGCGGCACGCGCCGCACGGCGCGATCGGGCCATCCGTGTCGCCGACGACCGCGAGCCGCGCAAAATCCCCCGGACGATAACCGGCGGCGATGGCAGAAAACATCGCCGTGCGTTCCGCGCAATTGCAGAGCCCGTAGGATGCGTTCTCGACATTGCAGCCGTGAAAAACCGTCCCGTCGCGCGCCTGTAGCGCCGCGCCGACCTTGAAGCGCGAATACGGCGCATACGCGCGTTCGCGCGCCGCCTTCGCCGCTTCGATCAGTTCGTGTCGTTCCATCTCGTCGTGCCTCCGATTGTGTGCCGGGATGTATGAGCGCGGCCGTATCCAGCCATCGCGATACTCGCGTGACGCGAAGCGGGCCGCTGTTGTCCGCACCGTGAGATCGGTCAGTCGATCCGCTGATAAATGGTCGGCGGCGCGTCGCCCGTCTCTCCCAGCACGTAGCTGCGCTGGATCGTGTCCACCGCGTGCGCCGCGGCGGCAGCGTCGCGGGCATGCACGTAACCGAGCGGCTGGCCGGCTTCGACACGCTGCCCGATTTCCGCGAGCGCCGTCAGGCCGACACTGTAGTCGATCGCATCCGCCGCGCGCGTGCGGCCGCCGCCTAGCGCGACAACCGCCAGCCCGAGCGCGCGGCAATCGACCCGCTGCACCACGCCGCTCGTGCGCGACGGCACCGGCACGATCACCTCCGCCCGCGCGAGATGACGTGCGGGCGCATCGAGCAGGTCCGCAGGACCGCCGAGCGCCGTGACCATCCTCGCGAAGCGTTCCGCCGCCGCACCCGTATCGAGCGCGTGCTGCAACTTCGCGCGCGCGTCCGCGACGTCGCGTGCCAGCCCACCGGTGACCAGCAGCTCTGCCGAAAGCGCCATCGTGACGTCATGCAGGCGCACCGGACGCGACTTGCCCGTCAGGTAGTCGATCGCGCACGCCACCTCGATTGCATTGCCCGCGCACGGCGCGAGCGACTGGTTCATGTCGGTGAGGATCGCCGTCGTCTTCATGCCGGCGCCGTTGCCGACGTCGACGATGCTGCGGGCCAGTTCCGCCGACTGCTCGGCGGTCGGCATGAATGCGCCCGAGCCGACCTTGACGTCCATCACGAGCCCGTCGAGTCCGGCCGCGAGCTTCTTCGACAGGATCGACGCGGTGATCATCGCGACCGACTCGACGGTCGCCGTCACGTCGCGAATCGCATAGATGCGCATGTCCGCCGGCGCCAGCCGCGCGGTCTGCCCGATGATCGCGACGCCGACGTCGCGCACCGTGCGGCGAAACGCGTCCGTATCGGGCGTCACGTCGTAGCCGGGAATCGCGCTCAGCTTGTCGAGCGTGCCGCCGGTATGGCCGAGCCCGCGACCCGAGATCATCGGCACGTAGCCGCCGCACGCGGCCACCATCGGCCCGAGCATCAGCGACACGACATCGCCGACGCCGCCGGTCGAATGCTTGTCGATCACGGGGCCGCCGAGATCGAGCGCGCGCCAGTCGAGCACGTCGCCCGAGTCGCGCTGCGCGAGCGTCAGCGCGACGCGCTCGTCGGTGCTCAGGTCGTTGAAGAACACGGCCATCGCGAACGCGGCCACCTGGCCCTCGGTCACGCTGCCGTCGGTCACGCCGCGCACGAACGCGGCAATCTCGTCGCGATCGAGCGGCTGCCGGTCGCGCTTGCGGCGAATGAATTCCTGCGGTAAGAACATCGTTGCTTCTCCTCGATCGTTAGGCGCGCGCTGCCCGGTTCAATGCAGCGAGAAGAACAGGCCGGCAATCGCCGCGCTCATCAGGTTCGACAGCGTCGCGGCCGTCAATGCGCGCAGGCCGTGCCGCGCGACTTCCGAGCGGCGCTCGGGCGCGACCGCGCTGAAGCCGCCCGCGAGAATCGCAATCGACGAGAAATTCGCGAAACCGCACAGCGCGAACGACACGATCGCAAGCGTCTTCGGGTCGAGCACCTGCAGGCCGGCCGCCGCGACGTGCGCGCCGCCCTTCAGGTACGGCGACAGGTCGCCATACGCGACGAACTCGTTGAAGATCAGTTTCTCGCCGATGAAGTTGCCGGCCAGCGCCGCGTCGTGCCACGGCACGCCGATCATCCACGCGAGCGGCGCGAACAGGTGGCCGATGATACCCACCAGCGTGATCTGCGGAAAGCCCGCGAACGCGGCCACGCCGCCGACGATGAGGTTCATCAATGCGATGAGACCCACGAACGCGATCAGCATCGCGCCGACGTTGATCGCGATTCGCAGCCCGACCGACGCGCCGGACGCCGCCGCCTCGATCACGTTGGCGGCCCGCTTGTCGTCGAAATCGAGCCCGTCGACCACGACGCGGCTCGGCTCGACCGTCGGGTACAGCAGCTTGCCGAACAGCAGTCCGCCCGGTACCGCCATGAACGACGCGGCGAGCAGGTATTCCATCCTCACGCCAAGGCCGGCGTAGCCGACCAGCACCGAACCCGCGACCGACGCCATGCCGCTCGCCATCACCGCGAAGATCTCGGCGCTCGTCATGTTCCGCACGAACGGCTTCACGAGCGCGGGCATTTCGCTCTGCCCGAGAAAAATCGTCGCCACCGCCGAGCACGCCTCGATGCGGCTCACGCCGAGCACTTTCGCCAGCGCCGCGCCGAGGATCGCGACGATCCACTTCATCACGCCGATGTAGTACAGCACCGCGATCAGCGCGGTCACGAAGATGATCATCGGCAGTACCCGCAGGCCGAACACGAACCCGCCGTCGCCGAACAACTGGAACATCCGGCTGTCGACCAGCCCGCCAAACACGAACGCGATGCCGTGATTGCCCATGTCGAGCACGCGATTGACGCCGTTCGCGGCCGCCGCCAGCGCCGTGCGGCCCGACGGCACGAACAGCACCAGCGCGCCGATCGCCAACTGCGTGCACAGCGCGGCGATCATGGTCCGGCCGCTCACCGCGCGCCGGTTGTTCGACAGCAGATAGGCCACCAGCAGCAGGAACAGCATACCCAGGAGACTGCGCAGAATTTCCACCTTGTGCTCCTTTCTCTCGATGTTATTGAAATGCCGGAGCGCGCCCGATGCGCGCCCGTGTCCTGCCGACGACGGCCGTCACTCGGCCGGTACGCCGTCCTTCCAGTGCGCCCAGTCCTTCACGATCGCGTTCACGAGCGGCGAACCGGCGAGGTACAGATTGTCGAGCGCCGGTACGAACCCGCCCTGGCTCTGGTAATCGAGCAGGTTGTCGACGTCCGAGCCGCCCGGCGGCGGCCGGTCGAAGTCCGAGCCCGAGCGCAGCACGGCCACGCGCTGCGTATCGGCCAGCCCTGCCGCGGCCGCCCGCTTGATCACTTCGAACGTCGCATTGTCTTCCTGCTGCGTCGTGCAGTACACCCCCTTGCCGTCGGTCAGCAGGCGCGTCCATTCCCTGGCGCGCTCGCCGAGCTTCGTGCCCGAGAACCACGTGTCGCCCGCGAGCGTATCGCACTGGATCACGGTCGGCGGCCGGTTCGCGGGCGCATCCGGGTACTTCGCGCGATACGCGGCCGCCTCCTTGCTGTCGTGCAACGTCACGTCGCGCGACAGCGCGACGGCCTTGTCGAGGAGTGCCTCGTTCAACCGGAACACCTCGGTGCGGTAATCGAGCGGCGGCTTCTCGTCCCCGCTCTTCGTGTTGATGCCGAGATAGCCCGACTTCCAGCCGGCCGGAATCTCGCGCGCATCCAGCTCCCACTGGATTCCGAAGTCGACCAGGTAGCGCGCCCACGCGGCCGAGCCGAGCGTGCCCTGCGCCGGGTCGATGCCGGCGATGCCGGTCACGACGAAGTAGGTCTTGCGCAGGTCGAACCGGCGCGAATAGACCAGCGCCGCCATCGATGCGGCCGCGTTCGCGTGGCCCATGCCGGTCGTCAGCACGCAAACGTCGTTGCGCGTGCAACTGACGGCCGGGTAGTCGGGCGACAGGCCCGGCACCGCGATCTTCCGCACCGGGCCGATCCGGTCGAGCCATGCCTTGCCTTCCGGCCCGAACATCGTGACGATCAGCACCTTGATCGCGCGCGGCCGATGCGCGCGTTCGCCGGCCGCGTGCGCGCCGCCCGTCATCGTCGCGGCCAGCGCGACGACGGCCGCCCACTTTGCTACTTTCCCCTTCCACATTGCTTGCCTCGTTCGTGTGAGATTCATGATCGTGTCGCGAGCCCGTCAGAACTGATAGCCGACGCTCGCGTAATAGCCCCAGCCGGTCGACCGGTTCTGGAACGGCCCGTCGCCGAAGTTCAGCTCGGTGCCACCCCACTGGCCGCCGTTGTGGAAATAGCGGGCCGCGGTCCAGAAACGCCAGTGCTTGAACGAATAGATCAGCACGTTGGTCGACACGAACGCGGTGTCGGTGCGCGCATTGCCGCCCGTCTCCTCGCGCAGTTTCGAACCGAAGTCGTAGTTGAAGAACCCGACGTAGGTCAGGTTGCCGCCGTGAAACGTGCCGATCGGGTAGATGTATTTCATCTGCGCGCGATAGCCGTCCCACGTGTTCTGGTTGGCCGCGCCGTAGTTCTCCCATTGCCGGCGCAGGTACAGGTTCGCGGACAGCATCAGCTTCGTATGCGTATCGATGTCGGTGCCGAGGCCCGCATACAGCGTGTTCTGCCGCCCGGCCGTGTTGTGCCCCTGGTCGTAGATCCAGTCGAACGCGACATACCATTCCTTGAACGGCCCGAATCCGAGATGCCGGCCGACGAGATCGTCGATCGACACGCGCGGCTCCTGCTCGCTGAACAGCGGCGAGCCCTTGTTCGTATAGCCCGAGTCGTAGCCGTTGCCGACACCGATCGCGCGCGGCAGGTCGACATAGCCGTACAGATCGAACGGCCCCTTGCGGCCGAAGTATTCGTATTCGAGGTACACGTCGTTGGTCGTGTGCGGCCCGAAGCGGATGTCCTTCGACCCGATCACGCCGAGGCTCTGGTGAAACCAGCTCGACAGGTACGGCGACGGCGCAGGTGCCGGCGGCGCGTTCGGCGTGACCGTGCCGCTCTCGGCAAGCTGCGTCGCACCCGCCTGCGCGACGGTGCCCGCCTCCTGCGCGATTGCGGCCGCCGGCATGCCCACCGACAGCGCAAGCAGCATCGCGCCCGTGCGCACCGCCGCATTCATCTCTTTCATCGCACTCCTTGACAATTTTCTCAGTTCTTCTATATGCATGCTCTTGACCCCGCCTTCCGATCGTTGCTCTTGTCGATATCCCGATGCCGTGCGTCGGGCCCGGATCTCCGCGGTTGGCCGCTGCCCCAGATTCGGGCGCGCCGCCTGCTTCAAGTGCGCGTGCGCTCCGAACTTGACCGTTCAGTCAGCATTCGGACCGTTTCGCGGATAAACCCGAGGGGATAAAGCACAAGCCGTGCCATAAATTGACCGGACGGACAGGATGCGAGAAAGATGCGGAAGCGGGGAACGGCCGCCACCTGCGTGACAAGCCGTCCCGCGCCGGCCGGCCGTCGGCGTGAGCGCAACGGGACGTCCAGACGCGCGCGGGGCGCGGCGCGCGAACGAACACGCCCCGCGACACGTTCCGCTCAGCCGCCGCGTTCGACCGGATGCGGCTCGCGCAGCCGGTTCGCAATGCGTGCGGCCTCGTAGTAACTGGCCGCCGGCGGGCGCTTCAGGTAGCGGCCCGCGCCGCGCACGGCGCGCAGCTCGCCGTCGGCCCACGCGAGCGCGCCGCGCGTGAGCGTGTGCGTCGCGACACCCTGCACCGTCATTCCTTCGAACACGTTGAAGTCGACTTGCTGATGATGGGTCTTCACCGAGATCGTCTTCGTCGCGGCCGGGTCCCAGACGACGAGGTCGGCATCGGCGCTCACCTGCACGGCGCCCTTGCGCGGATACAGGTTGAAGATCTGCGCGGCGTTCGTCGACGTGATCCGCACGAACTCGTTCGGCGTGATGCGGCCGTGGTTCACGCCGTGATGCCACAACACCGACATGCGATCCTCGACGCCGCCGCAGCCGTTCGGGATCTTCGTGAAATCGTCCCGGCCCATCGCCTTCTGCGATGCGCAGAACACGCAGTGATCGGTCGCCGTCGTATGCAGTTGCCCCGCCTGCAGCCCACGCCACAGTGCCTCGCGATGCTCGGCCGAGCGGAACGGCGGGCTCATCACGTGCGCGGCCGCGCGCGTCCAGTCCGGATCGCGATAGACGGCCTCGTCGATCACCAGATGGCCCGGAAGCACCTCGCCGAACACGCGCAGCCCTTCGCTGCGCGCACGCGCGATCGCATCGACCGCATCCTTCGCGGACACATGCACGATATACACGGGCACGCCGAGCACCTGCGCGATGCGGATCGCGCGGTTCGCGGCCTCGCCCTCGACCTCCGGCGGCCGCGACAGCGGATGCGCCTCCGGCCCCGTCATCCCGCGCGCGAGCAGCGCCTTCTGCAGCTGGAACACGAGCTCGCCGTTCTCCGCATGCACGGTCGGCAGCGCACCGAGTTCGAGCGAGCGTGCGAAGCTGTTCACGAGCACCTCGTCGTCGGCCATGATCGCGTTCTTGTACGCCATGAAGTGCTTGAAACTCGACACGCCGTGTTCGCGCACGAGCGTGCCCATGTCGCGGTGCACGCTCTCGTCCCACCATGTCACGGCCACGTGGAAACCGTAATCGGCCGCCGCCTTCTCGGCCCAGCCGCGCCATGCATGGAACGCGTCCATCAGCGGCTGCTTCGGGCTCGGGATCACGAAGTCGATGATGCTCGTCGTACCGCCCGCGAGCCCGGCGGCCGTACCCGAGTAGAAATCGTCGCTCGCGGTCGTGCCCATGAACGGCAGTTCCATGTGCGTATGCGGGTCGATGCCGCCCGGCATCACGTACTGGTCGTGCGCATCGACGACGGTCGCACCGGCGGGCGCGTCGATCTGCTCGGCGATCTGCAGGATCGTGCCGCCGTCCTCCGGGGCTGCGCAGAGCACGTCCGCGCGATAGGAGCGGTCCGCATCGACCACGGTGCCGCCGCGAATCAGGATTGCCATTGGGTTGCCTCCTCGTTGACTGTCGGGTGCCGCATGCCGCGCTCGGATCACAAGCGCCGTGCGCGTCATGCGCTCGCGATCTGCGCGCGCGCGCCGGCGCGCCACTTCATCCAGGTGCCGTACACGCACGACGCCAGCACGAGGCCGACGAACCACGCGTACGTGTAAAGCGTGTTGAAGAATGCCGGCACGTTCGGGAACGATGCCGGAAAAGCCGTGTGCAGGAAGCCGGGCAGGTTCGGCAGCACGCCGATCGCGAGCGCGGCCAGCGCGGCCGGATTCCAGCCGCGCGCGTAGCTGAAGCCGCCGCGCTCGTCGAACAGCGCGCGCGTGTCGAGCCGCGTGCCGCGAATCAGGAAGTAGTCGACCATCAGGATCCCCGCCACGGGCCCGAGCAGCGCCGAATAGCCGACGAGCCAGGTGAAGATATAGCCGTCCGTCGTTGCGAGGATCTTCCACGGCATCATCACGATCGCGATCGTCGCGGTGATCATCCCGCCGGTGCGGTACGAGATCGCCTTCGGCCACAGGCTCGAGAAGTCGTAGGCCGGGCCGACGAGATTCGCGGCGAGGTTGCAGCACATCGTGTCGAGCGTGAGGATCACGAGCGCGATGCCCACGCCGATGCCCGTCATCCGGCTCGTCAGGTCGATCGGATCCCAGATCGCGTTGCCGTAGATCACGACGGTCGCCGACGTCACGACGACCGATACCACCGACAGCAACGCCATCGGCAGCGGCAGCCCGATCGACTGTCCGATCATCTGGTCGCGCTGCGAATGCGCGAAACGCGTGAAGTCGGGAATGTTCAGCGCGAGCGTCGCCCAGAAGCCGACCATCGCGGTCAGGCCCGGCCAGAAGGTCGCCCAGAACAGCCCGGCCTTCTTGCCGCCCGCCGCGAACTGCGACGGCGCCGACAGCATCGTGCCGAAGCCGCCCGCCTTCGACGTCGCCCACCATACGAGCGCCACGCACATCACGACCTTGATCGGCGCGGACCAGCTCTCGAGCCAGCGGATCGAATCGGTGCCGTGCCAGATGAAATAGATCTGCAGCGCCCAGAACACGAGGAAGCACGCGAGCTGCCCGACCCCGATGCCGACGACCGGCAGCGCCGCGCCGTGCAGCGCGTTGCCGGTCAGGATGTTCAGCAGCGTGTAAATCGCGCTGCCGCCGAGCCAGGTCTGGATCCCGTACCAGCCGCACGCGACGATCGCGCGCAGCAGCGCCGGCAGCTTCGCGCCCTGCGTGCCGAATGATGCGCGCACGAGCACCGCGTACGGAATCCCGTGCTTCGCGCCCGCATGGCCGATCAGCAGCATCGGCACGAGCACGATCAGGTTGCCGAGCAACACGGTCATCACCGCCTGCCACGGCGACATGCCTTCCTGGATCAGCCCGGCCGCGAGCATGTACGACGCGATGTTCATCACCATCCCGACCCATAGCGCGGCAAAGTGATACCACTTCCACGTGCGCTGCGCCGGCGTCGTCGGCGCGAGGTCGTCGTTGTACAGGCTGCCGCCCTGCGCCGCGGCGCTGTCGGGATCGGCGGGATTCGCTGCGTGATTCATCGAACGCACTCCACGAAAAACGTCGGCGCCGGCATCGTGCGATGCCGGCCCGGGTGGAACCCAAAGCGGCGGTGCGGGATGCCCGCGCCGCCGGACGCCGGTCAGGCAGCCTGCTTCGCGTGCTTCTCGGGCGCCGCCGCCGCGCCTGCACCCGCGTCCGCGCTCGCCGGATTGTTCGGATGCGTGGTCCAGTTCGCGTAGTCGCCCGAATCGACACGCTCCATCGTGATGCACTGCTCGACCGGACACACATGCATGCAAAGATTGCACCCGACGCATTCCGAATCGACCACTTCGAAGTGCCGCACGCCATCCTTCGTCGCCGTGATCGCCTGGTGCGACGTGTCCTCGCACGCAATATGGCACAGCCCGCACTGGATGCAGCGATCCTGGTCGATGCGCGCCTTGATGTCGTACTTCAGGTTCAGGTATTTCCAGTCGGTCACGTTCGGCACCGCGCGGCCGCGGATGTCGTCGAGCGTCGCGTAGCCCTTCTCGTCCATCCAGTTCGACAGCCCGTCGGCCAGGTCCGACACGATCCGGAAGCCGTAGTGCATCGCGGCGGTGCATACCTGCACGCTACCGGCGCCGAGCACCATGAACTCGGCCGCGTCGCGCCAGGTCGAGATGCCGCCAATGCCCGAGATCGGCAGGTTCGGCGTTTCCGGATCGCGCGCGATCTCCGCGACCATGTTCAACGCGATCGGCTTGACCGCCGGGCCGCAATAGCCGCCGTGCGTGCCCTTGCCGTCAACCATCGGCATCGGCGCCATGTGATCGAGGTCGACCGCGACGATCGAGTTGATCGTGTTGATCAGCGACACGCCGTCCGCGCCGCCCTTGTATGCGGCGCGCGACCCCATCCGGATGTCGCTGATGTTCGGCGTGAGCTTCACGAGGCACGGCAGCTTCGTGCCTTCCTTCACCCAGCGCGTGACCATCTCCACATATTCGGGTACCTGTCCGACCGCCGCGCCCATCCCGCGCTCGCTCATCCCGTGCGGACAGCCGAAGTTCAGCTCGACCGCGTCGGCGCCCGTATCCTCGACGAGCGGCAGGATCCATTTCCAGTCGCGCTCGTTGCACGGCACCATCAGCGACACGATCAGCGCGCGATCCGGCCAGTCGCGCTTCACCTGCGCGATCTCTCTCAGGTTCACGTCGAGCGGGCGGTCGGTGATCAGCTCGATGTTGTTCAGCCCCGCCATGCGCTGACCGTTCCACTGCACGGCGCCGTAGCGCGAACTGACGTTGACGACGTGCGGATCGAGCCCGAGCGTCTTCCAGACGACCCCGCCCCAGCCCGCCTCGAACGCGCGGTTCACGTTGTAGGCCTTGTCGGTCGGCGGTGCGGACGCGAGCCAGAAGGGATTCGGCGAAGTGATGCCCGCGATGGTGCAGCGAAGGTCGGCCATGGTCGGCTCCGTGAGAGTGGGATCGTGTTCGTTGTGCTCGTGGCGTGTGACGCGCGTCGGGCGGTCACGCGGCCTTCGCGTCGCGTTGCGCGAGCGCCGCGTCGATCGACGCGGCCGCGCGCTTGCCGTCCTGCACGGCCTGCACCGTGAGGTCGATGCCGCCCGTCGCCGCGCAGTCGCCGCCGGCCCATACGTCGGGCCATGCGGTGCGCCCGTCCGCGTCCACTGCGATGCGCGCACCGTCCGCCGTCAGCAGCGCGGCGTCGACGCCGTCCGGTGTCAGCGTCTGGCCGATCGCCTTCAGCACCATGTCCGCATCGACGGTGAAGCGCTCGCCCGACGCCGACTCGAACTCGACACCCGTCACCTGCCCGTCCGCACCCGCCATGCGCACCGGCTTCGCGTGCGTGACGAGCGTGACGCCGCTCTTCTGCGCGAACTCGCGCTCGGCCCATGTCGCGCTCATCGCGTCCACGCCGCGCCGGTACACCATCGTCACGCGCTCGGCGCCCAGCTTGCGGCTCTGCACCGCCGCATCGATGGCCGTATTGCCGCCGCCGATCACGACGACGCGCCGCCCGACCGGCACGTTCTCCAGCGCGTCGGCCTGCCGCACCTGCTCGATGAAGTCGACCGCGTTCATCACGCCGGCCAGTTGCTCGCCGTCGATCGAAAGCGCACGCACGCCGCCGAGGCCCATCGCGAGAAACACCGCGTCGTGCTGCTCGCGCAGCGCGTCGAGCGTGATGTCGCGCCCCAGCGCGACGCCGGTTTCCAACGCGATCCCGCCCACCGACAGCAGCCACTCGACTTCACGCTGCGCGAACGCGTCGACGGTCTTGTAGGCGGCGATCCCGTATTCGTTGAGACCTCCGGCCTTCGGGCGCGCGTCGAACAGCGTGACGCGGTGCCCGGCGAGCGCGAGCCGGTGCGCGCATGCGAGCCCGGCCGGCCCCGCGCCGACCACCGCGACATGGCGGCCCGTGTCGGGCGCACGCGTGAAGCGCACCGCACCGGTCTCCATCGCCCAGTCGGTCGCATGCCGCTGCAGCGCGCCGATCGCGACGGGCTGCGCATCCTGGTGATTGCGCACGCATGCGCCTTCGCACAGGATCTCGGTCGGACACACGCGGGCGCACATCCCGCCGAGCGGATTCGCCGACAGGATGTCGGTCGCGGCGCCCTTCAGGTTGCCGTTGCCGATCTTGCGGATGAAGCTCGGGATGTCGATCTGCGTGGGGCACGCTTGCACGCACGGCGCGTCGTAACAGTAGTGACAGCGGCTGGCGGCCGCCGCCGCGGCAGTCGGATCGAGCAGCGGCGCGATATCGGCGAATTCGCACGAGAGTTGCGTGGACGACAGGCGATGCGCGGCGATATCGCCGGTTGGCTTGGTGGTCATACGCGTTCCTTCGACTGGGTGGAGACAAAGCCGTCCCCGCCGGCCGCGAATGCGCGGTCGGGGCGGTCTTTATTAGGAATGCTACGGTCAGGCGATCAGCAGCCTGCCGGCTGCTACGATCCCTGCGTCATGAAGCCGGCTCGCATGCACGCGACAGCATCGCGTGCAGCAGCACGTTCGCGCCGGCCTCGATCCAGGCGGGCGTCGCATCCTCGATCTCGTTGTGGCTGATGCCGTCGACACACGGCACGAACACCATCGACGTCGGCGCGACCTGCGCGAGGTAGCACGCATCGTGGCCGGCGCCCGACACGATGTCGCGATGCGAGAAACCGAAGCGGTCGGCCGCACTGCGCACGGCTTCCACACAGGCAGGATCGAACGCGACCGGCTTGTAATAGAAGATCTGCTCGAGTTCGGTCTCGAGCCCGATGTCGGCCGCGATGCGCGCCACGCCGTCGCGCAATGCGGCATCCATCTTCGCGAGCACCGCGTCGTCCGGATGACGGAAATCGACGGTGAAGAACACGCGCCCCGGAATCACGTTGCGCGAGTTCGGGTAGACCTGCATCATGCCGACCGTCGCGCAGCCGAACGGCGCATGATCGAGGCCGATCCGGTTGACGAGATCGACCACGCGCGACGCGCCGAGCAGCGCATCGCGGCGACGCGGCATCGGCGTCGGCCCCGCGTGCGCTTCCTGGCCGGTGAAGGTGATCTCGTACCACCGCTGCCCCTGCGCATCGGTCACCACGCCGATCGTCTTGCACTCGGCTTCCAGAATCGGCCCCTGCTCGATATGCAGTTCGAACGCCGCATGCAGCTTGCGCCCGCCGCACGGCACTTCGCCTGCATAGCCGATGCGCTTGAGTTCCTCGCCGATCGTCTTGCCGTCCACATCCTTGCGCGACAGCCCGTATTCGAGCGGGAACACGCCCGCGAACACACCCGACGCCACCATCGCGGGCGCGAAGCGCGAGCCTTCCTCATTGGTCCAGATCACGACCTCGACCGGATGCTCGGTCTCGATGCCGTGATCGTTGAGACTGCGAATCACCTCGAGCCCGCCGAGCACGCCGTAGATGCCGTCGAAGCGGCCGCCCGTCGGCTGCGAATCCGCGTGCGAGCCCGTGACGACCGGCGCCGCATCGGCCGCGCGGCCCGCGCGGCGCATGAACACGTTGCCCATCGTATCGACCGTCACCGTGCAGCCGGCGGCCTTTGCCCAGCTGACGATCAGGTCGCGGCCGGCCTTGTCGAGATCGGTCAGCGCGAGGCGACACACGCCGCCCTTCGGCGTCGCCCCGATCTTCGCGACTTCCATCAGGCTGTCCCACAACCGCTTGCCGTCGACCTTGATCGACGTGTCGAAAGCTGCCCGCTTCACTGTTTCCGATACCGCGTTCATTCGTATCGCTCCTGTGGGGTCGGTGATGCCGCCAGCCGGTCCGTGCCGGTGCGTGTCATGCCTGTTTCGGGGCAACGCCGCCCAAGCGCGGTGCATGCCCCGGTCGTTCGCGAAGATCGTCCGGCGAATCGGGCTGGAAGGTTTCCGCCGCTCGTCGAATCCTGTCCGATTGGACAGGTTTTAGACGATCAAAATGACCAAATCAATCTCTTTCTTGCGTGAACGTAGAGAGCGAGAAACGTGCCACCGCAACGCAGCATCGCAACACAGGCGCGAAATCTGCACACGTGCGTTCGATGCGGATCAGCGGCTAGAATGAAGCCCAACGCGGCACGCCTGCCGCGCGAGGGCAACGATGAGACATGACGAGGCGGCGACCGAAGCCACCGACAGCGACGAGACGTCCGCGCCTTTGCGGCGACGCAAGGCGCACATCCGCGAGTCCAACGAAGCGCATCTGCTCGCCTGTGCGGAAGCCGTGTTCGCAGAACGCGGGCTCGACGGTGCGAGCACCGCGATGATCGCGGAGCGCGCCGGCCTGCCGAAAGCGAACCTGCATTACTACTTCCCGACGAAGCTTGCGTTGTACCGCCGCGTGCTCGACGACCTGTTCGAGGACTGGCATCGTGCGGCCGGTTCGTTCGAGGCCGACGACGATCCCGTCGAAGCGATCGGCGCCTACGTGCGCGCGAAGATGGCGTTGTCGCGGCGGCGTCCGCTCGGCTCGAAGGTCTGGGCCAACGAGATCATCCACGGCGCGGAGCACATGCAGGACATCCTGTCGGAACGCGTGAAGCCGTGGTTCGATACGCGCGTGAAGGTCATCGAAGGCTGGATCGCGCGCGGGCTGCTCGTGCCGATCGACGCGCATGCGCTGATGTACCTGATCTGGGCAACCACGCAGCACTACGCGGATTTCGATGCGCAGATCCGCGCGCTGAGCGGCAAGCGGGCGCTCACGCAGAAGGCGTTCGACGAGAGGACCGAACAGGTCGTGCAGCTTGTGATCCGCGCATGCGGGGCAGTGTCGCCGCACGCGAAGGCGTAGCGCGACAACGCGATCCGCCCAAAGCAGAACGGGTATCGCACCGGTGTTTCCCGTGCGATACCCGTCGTACGCGTCGCCGCATGCGGACTACGCGCGATGCGTTACACGATGCGCTCGATCGCGATCGCCGTCGCCTCGCCGCCGCCGATGCACAGCGACGCGACGCCGCGCTTCATCCCATACGTTTCGAGCGCGGCCAGCAGCGTCACCATCACGCGCGCGCCCGATGCGCCGATCGGATGCCCAAGCGCGCACGCGCCGCCATGCACGTTGACCTTCTCGTGCGGCAGGTCGAGATCGCGCATCGCGGCCATCGGCACCACCGCGAACGCTTCGTTGATCTCGAACAGGTCGACGTCGCGCAGGTTCCAGCCGGTTTTCTCCGACAGCTTGCGCAGCGCGCCGATCGGCGCGGTCGCGAACAGGCCCGGCTTGTCCGCGTAGGTCGAATGCCCGACGATCACGGCCTTCGGCGTGAGCCCCAGGCGCTCGGCTTCCGAGCGGCGCATCATCACGAGCGCGGCCGCGCCGTCCGAGATCGACGACGCATTGGCGGCCGTCACCGTGCCGCCTTCGCGGAAGGCCGGCTTCAGCGTCGGGATCTTGTCGAGCTTCGCCTTGCCCGGCTGTTCGTCGATCGACACGACCGTTTCGGTCTTGCCGGCCTTCACGGTCACCGGCGCGATCTCCGACACGAAATGCCCGTCGGCGATCGCACGTTGCGCGCGCGTCAGCGATGCGATCGCGAACGCATCCTGTGCCTCGCGCGTGAACTGGTACGCCTGCGCGCAATCCTCGGCGAACGTGCCCATCAGGCGGCCTTTCTCGTACGCGTCCTCGAGCCCGTCGAGGAACATGTGATCGAGCACCTGCCCGTGACCCATGCGCATCCCCGCGCGCGCCTTCGGCAGCAGGTACGGTGCATTCGTCATGCTCTCCATCCCGCCCGCGACGGCCACGCCTGCCGAACCTGCCAGCAGCAGGTCGTGCGCGAACATCGCGGCCTTCATCCCCGAGCCGCACATCTTGTTGACCGTGGTCGCGCCCGCCGCGAGCGGCAGCCCGGCCTTCAGCGCGGCCTGCCGCGCCGGCGCCTGGCCCTGGCCCGCCGGCAACACGCAGCCGAACACGATTTCATCGATGCGCTCGGCCGGCACGTTCGCGCGCTCGAGCGCCGCGCGAATCGCTACCGCGCCGAGGTCGCTCGCGCTGGCTGCCGCCAGGTCACCCTGAAAACCACCCATCGGCGTACGCGCCGTGCCAACGATTACGATCGGATCCTGAGTCGTCATGATTCGCTTCCTCCAGTGTCAGCGCGGTGCCATGCGCAACGCGCCATCGAGACGGATGACTTCGCCGTTCAGCATCGTGTTCCCGGCGATGTGGCGCACCAGCGCCGCAAATTCTTCCGGCCGGCCGAGCCGCGGCGGGAACGGCACGCTCTTGCCGAGCGCGTCCTGCACGTCCTGCGGCATGCCGGCCATCATCGGCGTCGCGAAGATGCCCGGCGCGACCGTCACCACGCGGATGCCGAACCGCGCGAGCTCGCGCGCGATCGGCAGCGTCATGCCCACCACGCCGCTCTTCGACGCCGCATACGCGGCCTGCCCGATCTGCCCGTCGAACGCCGCGACCGACGCCGTGTTGACGATCACGCCGCGCTCGCCTTCCGCATCGGCGTCCTGCTTCGACATCGCCTCGGCGGCCAGCCGGATCATGTTGAACGTGCCGACCAGGTTGATCGACACCGCGCGCGCGAAGCGGTCGAGCGAATGCGGGCCGTCGCGGCCCACCACCTTCTCGCCCGGCGCGACGCCCGCGCAGTTGACGAGCGCGTCGATGCGGCCGAACGCGTCACGCGCCGCGGCGACAGCAGCCTGACCGTCGGCTTCGCTCGTCACGTCCGTCTTCACGAAGCATGCGGCCGCACCGAGTTCGTGTGCGAGGCCCGCACCTGCCTCTTCGTTGACGTCCAGCAGCACGGCCTTGCCACCTTCCGCGACCACCATGCGCGCCACCGCGGCGCCGAGGCCCGAACCGGCGCCCGTAACCAGAAAAACGCGATCCTTGATATCCATTCGCAGTCCGTACAGTATGTGTTCAGGGTTGAGCGGCCTTCTCGGCTTCCATCTTGCGCAGTACGAAGCGCTGGATCTTGCCGCTCGGGGTTTTCGGCAGCGCGTCGACAAAGTCGATCGCGCGCGGATAGGCGTGAGCGGACAGCCGCCGCTTCACGTGCAGGCTCAGTTCCTCGGCCAGCGCCGGCGTGCCGTCCTGGCCTTTCGACAGCACGACGAACGCCTTGACGATCTCCGTGCGCTCCGCGTCGGGCACGCCGATGACGGCGGCCTCGCTCACGGCCGGATGCTCGATCAGCGCGCTTTCCACGTCGAACGGGCCGATCCGGTAGCCGGACGACGTGATCACGTCGTCCGCGCGGCCGATGAAGCTCACGGTGCCGTCCGGCTCCAGCTCGACGTTGTCGCCGGTCCGGTAATAGCCGCCCGCGATCGCCGGCGTGTCCTGCTGCCAGTAGCCGTGGAACCACAGCAGCGGCGAGCGAGCGATGTCGATCGCCAGGTTGCCGGGCTCGCCCGGGCCGAGCTCGCGGCTCGCCTCGTCAAGCACCGCGACGCGGTAGCCGGGCATCGCAAGGCCCGCCGAACCCGCGTGGACGGCATGCGCGAGGCCGTGATGGTTGTTCACGACCATCCCGAGCTCGGTCTGGCCGTAGTGATCGTAGATCGGCGCGCCGAGCGCTGCGTCGAACCAGCGCACGACTTCCGGATTCAGCGGTTCGCCCGCGCTGCTGACCACGCGCAGCTTGCCCTTCAGTCGCGCCGCCGCTTCCGTCCCGGCCGCCATCAGCATCCGGAAGGCCGTCGGCGAGCCGGCAAGGCTCGTGATCCCGAGCCGCTCGATCACGTCGTACGTACTGTCGACCGTGAAACTGCCTTCGTAGAGCGTCGTCGCGTGGCCGAGCAGCAACGGGCCCGTGATCGCGTAATAGAGGCCGTACGCCCAGCCCGGATCGGCGATGTTCCAGAACCGGTCGCCGGCACGCAGGTCCACCGCTTCGCGCATGTACGCGCCGAATGCAAGCAGCGCGCGCAGCGGCACCGGCACGCCCTTCGGCAAGCCCGTCGTGCCCGACGTCGACATCATCATGAACAGGTCCGTGCCCGTGCGCAGCACCGGTTCGAACGTGTCGGGCTGCGCGTCGAGCGCCGCGCGGAAATCGATGTCGCGTTCCGGCAGCGTTTCGCCCGGCTCGCGCACCGTCGCAACGGGCGGGCAACCGGCGATCTCGTCGAGCTTCGCGCGATTCGCGACGTTGGTCACGATCAGGCGTGCGTCGCTCATGCGCAGCCGGTGCTCGATTGCTTTCGGGCCGAATGCGGTGAACAGCGGCTGATAGACGGCGCCCGCGCGCCATGTGCCGAGAATCGTCGCGACGAGTTCCGGCGTGCGCGGCAACAGGCCCGCCACCACGTCGCCCGGCTTCACGCCCTGCGCGACCAGCAGGTTCGCGACGCGTGCCGACAGCGCCTTCATCTGCGCAAACGTGTAGCTGTGGTGCTGCCCGCCGGCGTCGATCCAGTCGAGCGCGATCGCGTTCGCCGATGCGTGCCGGTCGCAGCATTCCACGCATGCGTTCAGGCCGCGCGCCAGGTCGCCGTGCAGTTGCTGCGCGGCGGTCTCGATACTGAACCGGGCCACGGCGTCGGCGTAGGCCGGCACCGCTTGGGCGGTAGCTCCATCAGACATGCGTGTCTCCTGTGCGTTATGGCCGCCGGCGAGCCAGGGGCGCGACGGGGATAGTTCGATAGTAGACAGCCCGTACATTGCAATCAATGACAAACGGAATCTAGAATCGTGATCGCTTTTGCCATGTCGGGAGGACGCAGGAAAATGGGGCCGCAGATGATTTCACCGGATTTCGTCGACGACGCGCTCGCGTGCCTGCGCCGGCAAGGCCTTCCGACGGAGCCCGTGCTGCGCGCCGCCGGCCTGCCGGCCGCCCTATGCGAGCCCGTCACGCCGCAGCAGTACGGCAGGCTGTGGCTCGCGATCGCCGGTACGCTCGACGACGAATTCTTCGGCCTCGCCGCGCGCCCGATGCGGCGTGGCAGCTTCACGCTGCTGTGCCATGCGGTGCTGCACGCCGGCACCCTCGACAAGGCGCTGCGGCGCGCGCTGCAGTTCCTGCGCGTGGTGCTGGACGAGCCGCATGGCGAACTCGTCGTGGCCGACGGACAAGCCCAGATCGTGCTGACTCAAACGGGCGCGCCCTACCCGGCGTTCGCGTACCGGACGTTCTGGCTGATCCTCCTGGGCGTCGCGTGCTGGCTGATCGGCCGGCGCATCCCGCTGCAGCGCATCGACTTCGCGTGCCCGAGCCCCGACCAGCGCAGCGACTATCACCAGTTCTTCGGCGTGCCCGTGCATTTCGACCGTCCCGACAGCCGGCTCACGTTCAACGCCGCGTACCTCGCGCTGCCGACGATCCGCTCCGAACAAGCGTTGAAGACCTTTCTGCGCGGCGCGCCCGGCAACCTGCTCGTCCGCTACCGGCACGATACGGGCTGGGTCGCGAAGACGCGCGCGCAGCTGAAAACGCTACCTGCCGCGGAGTGGCCCGACTTCGATACGCTGGCCGTGCGCCTCGGCACGACGCCCGCCACGTTGCGACGGCGTCTGCGCAGCGAAGGGCAAAGCTTCGCGGCAATCAAGGACGAGCTGCGCGGCGCGCTGGCCCAGTCGCTGCTGCGCGGGCATGCGCTCAGCGTCGCGGAGATTGCGGCCGAGCTCGGCTTCACCGAGCCGAGCGCGTTTCATCGCGCGTTCCGGAAATGGACGGGGACGAGCCCCGGCGCGTTCCGGCGGGACGTGCATGTGGCGGAGGGGGAGCCGGGGGCGGTGAGCGGATGATGCGGCAGGCCGTCGTCGACAGGAGTTGCGCGGCGGCCCCGGAAACGCTCGCGCGACGCTGATACGATGCGATCTGCCGACTGCCGTTCGGAGCGTCGCGGCCGCGTTCTACCCGGCCGTCAACGTCATCGCGTCGATCGACATCTGCGGGGTGATGCTCGTCCGGCGTCAATCGCTGCCGAACGCGCGGTAGACAGTATCCGTCGGTGCGGTATGTTCGTTGCTGCTGTTGCTCGCCGATATGAGCACCACCAACCTTCAGAGACGATGCGAGGCCCTGAAATGGATGCAATCCGTACAGCCATCGAACCCAGCGAATCCGCGCTTCGTGCCGCGATGCTGACCAACGATGTCGAAGCGCTCGATGCGTTGCTGGACGACGATCTGGTGTTCACCGTTCCGACCGGCCAGATCATCTCGAAGGAAGACGACCTCGCCGCGCATCGCGCGAAGCTGCTGCGTCTCGACACGCTCGATGTGCAGGAAACGCGCGCATGCGCGATCGGCGAGATGATCCTGACCACGACGAAGGCGATACTCGCCGGCCATTTCGACGGCGCGGCGTTCGACGGCGTGTTTGCCTATACTCGGCTGTGGCGTCGATCGAGCGCTGGCTGGCGCGTCGTCGCCGGGCACGCGTCGCAGGTCATGTAGCCGCGTCGAGCGCGCACGCCCTTCGAGCCGGCGAGCCGTGAATCCGGAGTGGAGTGGATGCGAGCCGGACGATACCTCGAAGAAGGTATCGACCATGACAGGAGATGACATGCACCAACCATTCACCCTACGTGCTGCCCGTGCCGCGGACGCGGACGAGCTCACGCGACTGGCTCGCATTTCGAAAGCACACTGGGGCTATCCGAAGGACTGGCTCGACTTGTGGCAGCGCGATCTCACGATTGCGCCGGAGACGATCGACGGATCGATCGGTTACGTCGCGGAATCCGGAGAGGCCATCATCGGATTCTGGGTCAGGGCGTCTTCGGAATCGGATCGCCCGACGCCCGGATGGCTGTTCGTTCATCCCGACCACATGGGCCGCGGTGTCGCCCGGGCACTGTGGGAAGCAGTCCGCCGGGAAAGCGCCGCGAGAGGGATCACAAGCTTCGTGATCGAAGCGGATCCCAATGCGGTTCCGTTCTATCTGGCGCTCGGGGCTGAAAAAATCGGCGAAAAGGAATCGGGCGTCGTCCCGGGCCGGTTCTTCCCGATCCTGCGGATCACGATCTGATCGCAACGCCTGTCGGGCGCTGCAACCAGACATACCCCGCGTCGCCTCTTCTCAGGCTGACTGCAACGTCATCGCACGACTGTCCTCGAGCTTGAACTCGCCGACCGTCTGCGCGAGCTTCGCGGCCTGCTCGCGCAGCAACGTCGCGGCCGCCGCCGACTGCTCGACGAGTGCCGCATTCTGCTGCGTCGCATTGTCGAGATGCGACACCGCCTGATTGACCTGTTCGAGCCCGGTGCTCTGCTCCTTCGCGGCGACGGTAATTTCCGCAATCACGCTCGTGATGCTGCGCACGCCCTCGACGATTTCGTTCATCGTCGCACCAGCCGTCTGGACGAGTCCCGAGCCACCCTCGATCTTCTCGACCGACGAGTGGATCAATTGCTTGATTTCCTTGGCGGCCTGCGCGCTTCGCTGCGCGAGCGCGCGCACCTCGCCAGCAACGACCGCGAAGCCCCGGCCGTGCTCGTTTGCACGTGCGGCCTCGACGGCAGCGTTCAACGCGAGAATGTTGGTCTGGAACGCGATGCCGTCGATCACGCCGACGATGTTGGCGATTTCGCTCGACGCTTGCGTGATCTCGTTCATCGTCGAGACGACCTCGCCGACGACCGTGCCGCCGCGCACCGCGACGTCCGACGCCGATTCCGCCAGACGGCTCACCTGGCTCGCGGCATCGGCCGAATTGCGGGCCGTGCCGGCGATCTCCTCGAGTGCTGCGGCGGTTTCCTGCAAGCTCGATGCGGCATGTTCGGTCCGGCCCGACAGATCCTGGTTGCCCTGCGCGATCTCGGCGCTCGCGAGGTTGACGGATTCGCTGAATTCGCGAATCTGCAGCAGGATCGTACTGATCTTTCCGGCGAACAGGTTGAACGCATGCGCGATCTGCGCGGCTTCATCCACGCCGTCGGCGGGCAGGCGTTTCGTCAGGTCGCCGCTGCCGCTCGAGACATCCGTGAGCGCGTCGCGGACCAGCAGGATGCGCTTGAAGGCCGCGTTCGTCATCGCACCGACCAGCGTCGCGGCGATGATGGCGACGATCAGGATCGCCGCCAGTGTCGTCGTCGCGACCGCACGCATGCCGGCCGTCACGTCCGCCTTGTCGAGCGCGAGCACGAGGGACCAATCGGTACCGGCGATCGGCTGGGCGCGCATCAGCTTGGTTGCCCCGTCGATGTCGACGGCGACGGGCTCGGACGCGGTTTGCAGCGCGCCGAGGTGGTCGGCGTCGAGTGCGGGCGAAAGACCGGTTGCGGGCTTCATGATCAGGTCGGTCTTGGCCGACGCAATCACGCGCCCGCTCTTGTCCACCAGGAATGCGAAACTCGCGGGTGTCGGGTGTACCGAGGTCACGATCGAACTCACGCTCTCCATGAACAGGCTGGCGGCCAGCACGCCCTTTACCGTGCCGTCGCGCACCACGGGCACCGCGAACGCAACAGCCGGCTTGCCGCTCGTCGCATCCCGGTAGAGGGCCGTCACGACCAGGTGGCCCGCGCCGACGGCCTGCTTGTACCATGGACGTGCTGTCGGGTCATAGCCGGGCGCGAGCGGCACGTTCGAGAACGCGGTCTTGTCCGGCAGGCCGAGCGTCAACACCTCGAAGCCGCCCGACTTGCCGAGCAGCTTCAGCGCCGGCAGCGGATCGCCCTCGCCGATCGCAATCGTGTCCGCGAGTGCCTGGGTTTCCCGGCCCCGGCTGGCCACCCATTCATTGATCGCAAGCGCGTGCCCGGCGAGGATCGACTTGTGATTCTGGTCGATTGCCTCGTCATTGTGTTGCTTGACCACGTAATAGACCAGGCCGCCTGTAACGGCCAGCGCCGTGACCACGATGGCGACGCAAGTCGCAAGTATCCGAGCACGAATCGAGGACAACATGATGACTTCGATCTCCGTTACCGCGTTGTATGAATAGGGTTGCCGAAAACAGGCAACGTCCTGTTTAACGACTGCGATCGCGGGAACTTAAGGCCTGACTGGCCAGACCAGTGCGGGCGACGGCTCGGCAGATCCGCGGATTGGGGGACGGACGGGCTGATCCGGCAAGATCGGATACCGCCCCGGCTGACTGGGCGCGTGGACGGGAGCCTTGATGAACTGGCCACGATCGTCCGGATACTCGGAAGATTGTCATGTGCCGGTTCGGCGAAGGGCTGAGGATCTGTCTGCCGCGATCCGGTGGTCCCCTCATGGGCAGTGGCAGGATGGCATCCGGTTCAGCGTATCGAAGCAAACAGACGGGATGAGGTACCCATCCCTTTTCCTGGCAGGCGTGTTTGATGGAGCGCCTACGATTCATGTTCCGCTGGCTTGATCGGCGATAAATGGCATGCCCGCAGAGCCGGCGTGTTCAGCTGCAGATTTTTTACGCTCGTCACAATATTCGCGCGCCTGAAACGTCTTCAAGCGCATGGAATCGCCACTCACTTCGCACACGATGACCGACCCAGACCGCGACATCACAGCGACAGTGATGCGTGAACGAACGAGGCTAGTGAATTTTATCCGGCGCCGGATACGCGATCCGGACGATGCCGAGGACATCCTGCAGGATGTGTTTCACGAATTCGTCCAAGCCTATCGGCTTCCTGCGCCAATTGAACAGGTGAGTGCATGGCTTTTCCGTGCCGCGCGCAACCGCATCGTTGACCGCTTTCGCAAGAAGAAGGAGCAGCCGCTGGCCGACCTGTCCGAGGTCGACGATGACGCGAACAGCGAGTATCGGCTGGACCTCGCGCTACCGGCGCATGATGCCGGCCCCGAAGCCCTCTACGCTCGCACGCTAGTGCTCAAGGCCTTGCAGGATGCGCTCGACGAGTTGCCGGCGAACCAGCGTGAGGTATTCATCGCGCACGAGCTGGAGGGCCGGTCCTTCAAGGAGATGGCCGCGCAAAGCGGTGTCGCGCTCAACACGCTGCTCGCTCGCAAACGCTATGCGGTCTTGCATTTGCGTGCCCGACTGCAACCCATTTATGACGAACTGGATAACACCTAAAGGAATCGACAGATGAATTTCCGAATCAGATGTGCAGGTAAGGCGCTGTTCGTGTTGATCGCGATTGGCGTGCTCGGATGGGTCGTCATGATGTTATGGAACTGGGTGATTCCGGCGCTATTCGTCGGCGCCCGTACGATCGACTTCGCCCATGCGCTGGGCCTGCTCGTGCTGAGCCGCATCCTGTTCGGCGGATTCCGCGGACACCACGGCTGGCGCGGTCGGCGCCACTGGCGCAAGTGGGAATCCATGACACCCGAAGAACGCGAGCTTTTCCGGACCGCGTGGCGATCCGGCAGCAACCGGCCCACTGGAGAGTAAACGTGCGCGAAAAATCAACGGGCGACTCCAAACAGAAACCGGGCGTGATAGCGCCGGTCGTCGATCTGAAACGCTGTGAAGGCAAGGGAGCTTGCGTCGCGGTGTGTCCCGAGAACGTGTTCGAGATTCGGCGCATCGACCAGGCCGATTACCTCGGCCTTGCTGTGATGCATCGCCTGAAGCTGCGCGTACATGGAATGAAAGTCGCCTACACGCCAAACGCGGATGCCTGCCGTTCATGCGGACTGTGTGTGACGGCGTGCCCCGAACGCGCCATCACGCTCGCCCGAACGGCATAGCAACATTCGTATGTCACCGATATCGAGCGACAGCGCAGCGACCCTGACGGGAGAGGCTGTCGCTGGATACAGCGTCGACCGGATCAATCTCGTCAAGGAACAAATATGACTTCACCCACCATCGCTCTTCTGCAGCGGCTCCACGAAGAGAGCCGAACCGAAATCATCGCCCGCGCCCGCGCGCAGTTCCAGGGGTCGAACGAGGATTTTCTGTCGTTAGCCGAGGAATACGACGCGATCGCCCCTCGTCTGCGAGGGCGGTTTCTCGAAACGTTCGGGCTGTCCAGCGACGACTTCGAGTCCCCGGAAGGCAGCCGGCTGTCGTTGGCCGTCTCGCCGGAAACGGGGGGATTTTTACGCAACATGGTGCTCTCGCAACGGCCGGCAAGAATCCTCGAACTCGGCAGTTCATGCGGCGTGTCGACGCTGTATTTCGCCGACGCACTGCGCATGCTGGGCCGTGGCGTGATCGTCGCGACCGAACGCGATGCGCTCAAGTGCGCACAACTGCGCGCTCACGTCAGAACAGCGGGCCTGGACGCCTATGTCGACATGCGGGAGGGCGACGTATTCGAGACCGTTGCCGAACTCGACGGTGCTTTCGACATGGTGTTTATCGATGTATGGGCCGACGCCTATCTGAAGCTGTTCAAGCAGGTCGAGCGCCTGCTGCGCCCAGGATCGGTCGTACTGGCCGACAACATGTACACAGCCGAGGACGCCGTTCGACCGTACAAGCACTACCTCGACAACGATCCACGGTTTTCGACCACAACCCTGGACTTTGAATCGGGGGTTGAATTTACGGTCGTCGTTTCTTGAATGGGGACGCCGTCGAAGCGCTTCTTCCACGGGATCTCGGGCTAAAGGAACACCGCCGGCGATCGAAGTTATGACGCGAAGGAAATCAAGAACATCGCGCACCCGATACATCGCGAAGACCGGATGCCGGGTGCCTGTCCGTTGCCGCGCTATTGCCATTCTCGGACCCCAGTGATTGAGCGCGCGTCCCAATCAGGAGCGAGTGGTGGCACCGGCCATTGGCGCGTCGATTCCTTGTGGCGTATTGCGCTCGATATGGCGCCTGAAGACGGTACGACAGGGGGCCCACTGGAGTTGGATTGATGTGACGTGCAGGAGAGCGCACCGGGTTTCAGGCGCGCCGCGCTGCGGATTGCTCGAGAACGGCAGGCGCCTCGATCAGCGCATTCGTCGTTTCAGCTCCAGCCAGGCCGCCCATCCCGATCCCCCGTGCATTTCGGCCGCGCCAATGCAAAAACCCCCGCCTTTCGGGCGGGGGTTCTTGGCTTAGGGAGCCTGACGATTACCTACTTTCACACGGGAATCCGCACTATCATCGGCGTAGAGTCGTTTCACGGTCCTGTTCGGGATGGGAAGGGGTGGGACCGACTCGCTATGGTCATCAGGCAA
>NZ_JAIZRY010000012.1:0-272419 GCF_020420125.1 Burkholderia sp. AU30280 | reverse complement strand
TCGTGTTTCCCGGCAGCGCTGCGTTTTCAGCAGCAGAGAAGCGAGATTATGAACCGTGTTTCGCAGTTCGTCAACAACTTTTTAACATCAGCGTTGCGACTGCGGGGCTCAACTTCCAGGCCAGTTGTACGCGCCAGACTGCCGCACACCACCGACCCTGCTTCCCTCTTCCGCGCCGTGTTTCCGTTAGCGCGAAAGAGGCGTGATTCTAAGCACCCGCCCCCAACCACGCAAGCCCCTTTGTGAAAATATTTTGAAAAAGCCCCCGTGCGCTATCGCGCACGGGGGCTGGGGGGCTCGACGGGCCGCGTGATGCTGCCGACCTCCCGGTCGCCAGCAACACTTCCCTCTATATATAGAGGCGCGTCACTTGCCGCCCACCACTGCCTGCAGTTGCTCGATCGACACCGCATCGGCCATCGCCGCGTAGCCGGCGTCGCTCGGATGAATGCCGTCCCCGCTATCGTATCGACGCTGCAGCACGCTCGGGCGCGCCGGATCGCGCAGCACGGCATCGAAGTCGACCACGCCGTCGAACCCGCTACCGCTCCGGATCCACCGGTTCACCTCAAGCCGGATCGCCTCACGCTCCGCCGGCAGCCCAGCCGGCGTCAGCGTCGCGCCGAAGACCTTCACCCCCTGACGGTGCGCCGCTTCGATCAGCCGGCGGTAGCCGTCGATCAAAGATGCAGCCGTGACCTGCGTATGCGGGTGGTCGCAATCGAGCCCCGCGCGCGGCGGCATCGCCGCAAAGTTGATGTCGTTGATCCCGATCAGCACGATCGCGGCCTTCACACCCGCGCGCGACAGCGCATCGCGTTCGAATCGCGATGCCAGCGATGTGCCATAGCACGCCGAATCGCTGAGCAGCCGGTTCCCGCTGATACCAAGATTCGCGATGCCGATCGACTCCACGCCGGAGGCGCTCAGCCGACGCGCCAGTGCGTCCGGCCAGCGGTGGTTCCGGTTCACGCTCGAACGCAGCCCGTCGGTAATCGAATCGCCGATCGCCGCTACGCTGGCTCGCGCGGAACCGGCCTCGACCGCGAGCTCGCTCACCCATGCATATTGGGTAAAACGGGCGCGGAACGCGGCGGCGCCCGGATCACTCACGTGCCCTCCCGGTGCAGACACGTAATTGAACTGGTTCGACACACGGTGCCAGACCGTCATCCGTTGGTTCGGCCCCATCTGGAGGCTGATCGCATACGGCCGCCCGGCCGCCACTTCGATCGCTACCGGATCGCTTTCGAGTTCCTGGCCCGGCGCCAGCGTCACGGACGCCTTGCCGCCGAACCGGACCGGCACCGCCGCACCGGCAAGCGCCGCCCCTTCCCCGGCGCGCGCGAGGCTCGCCGCCTCGACGACCAGGGGCGCACGACCGTACGCATTGCTGACGCGGATCCGCGCGGCACGACCCGACACCGTCGGATACACGATCTGGCGCACGGCCCGTCCGGCCACGTCGGGTGCACGATAAAGCGGCGGCGGTGCGGCAAGGTCGGGAATCGGCTGCAGCGCGGTCGCCCACGCGGCCACCCATCCGGCCGGCTCGGCCGAGGCCGACGCCACGAGCGGCGAGACAAAGACGGCCGCACCCAGCACGGCCGCGGCGATACTGCTTCGGAATGACATCGGCAAAATCCTCGTCGGAAAGCGGGCATTGTGCCGCAGAAGACGCGAACCCCACGCGCCAGACCAGCACGATGCCACCCGATCGCGCCCCAACGTCCCTCGTTTACCCGAATCGCGCCGCAAATCCACAAGAAATTTATTAACCGACCGGTCGGTTGGTTTATACTTCGCACACATTCAACCGGACGAGAATCTCGCCATGTACACGCAATCCCTCGACATCCCCGGCAACGTCGCGCCGCTCGACGCCGCAGCCGAGTCGCCCGAGCAGGCGCGGTTCGATGCGGTCATGGCCGCCGACGGCAAGATCGAACCGCAGGACTGGATGCCCGACGCCTATCGCAAGACGCTGGTTCGCCAGATCTCGCAGCACGCGCACTCGGAAGTCGTCGGCATGCTGCCCGAAGGCAACTGGATCTCGCGCGCGCCGAGCCTGAAGCGCAAGGCGATCCTGCTCGCGAAGGTCCAGGACGAAGCCGGCCACGGCCTCTATCTTTATAGCGCGGCCGAAACGCTCGGCGTATCGCGCGATTCGCTGATCGACGCACTGCACGCCGGCAAGGCGAAATATTCGAGCATCTTCAACTACCCGACGCCGACCTGGGCCGACGTCGGCGTGATCGGCTGGCTCGTCGACGGTGCGGCGATCATGAACCAGATCCCGCTGTGCCGCTGCACGTACGGCCCGTACGCGCGCGCGATGATCCGCGTGTGCAAGGAAGAATCGTTCCACCAGCGCCAGGGTTTCGACGCGCTGCTGTCGATGATGAAGGGCACCGACGCGCAACGCGCGATGGTCCAGCAGGCCGTGAACCGCTGGTGGTGGCCGGTGCTGATGATGTTCGGCCCGAGCGACGCCGATTCGGTCCACAGCAATCAGTCCGCGAAATGGGGCATCAAGCGGATCACGAACGACGACCTGCGGCAGAAGTTCGTCGACGCGACGGTCGACCAGGCGAAAGTCCTCGGCGTGACCCTGCCCGACCCCGACCTGAAGTGGAACGAGGCGCGCGGCCACCACGACTACGGCACGATCGACTGGGACGAATTCTGGCGCGTGGTCAACGGCGACGGCCCGTGCAACAAGGAACGCCTCGCGACCCGCGTGAAAGCGCACGAGGACGGCGCATGGGTGCGCGAAGCCGCACTCGCCCACGAAGCAAAGCGCCGCGCGCGCGCCGAACAGCACGCCGCCTGAGCGGCGGCACACCATCGAATTCAGCATTCAGGAGAAAGTGATGAACAAGGAATGGCCGATCTGGGAAGTGTTCGTGCGCAGCAAGCAGGGGCTCGACCACAAGCATTGCGGCAGCCTGCACGCCGCCGACGCGTCGATGGCGCTGCGCATGGCGCGCGACGTCTACACGCGCCGCCAGGAAGGCGTGAGCATCTGGGTGGTGCCGTCGTCGGCGATTACCGCGTCCGATCCGAGCGAGAAGGCCGAGCTGTTCGAGCCGGCGGGCGACAAGATCTACCGTCACCCGACGTTCTACACGCTGCCCGACGAAGTCAACCACATGTAACGCCCGCGCCATGACGATCACGCCCGAACACCTCTCCTACGTGCTGCGCCTCGCGGACAACACGCTGATCCTCGGTCAGCGCAACGCCGAATGGTGCGGTCACGGCCCGATCCTCGAGGAAGACATCGCGCTCACCAACATGAGCCTCGACCTCATCGGCCAGGCACGCATGCTGTATACGCACGCGGCCGAACTCGAGCGCCAGCTCACCGGCGCAACGAAGACCGAGGACGACTACGCTTACTTCCGCACCGAGCGCGAGTTCGCGAACTTCACGCTCGCCGAGCTGCCGCACTACGGCCCGCTCGCCGGCACCGCGCACGCCGACAAGGACTACGCGGTGACGATCGTGCGCAACTTCCTGTACTCGGCGCTGATGCTGCACGTATGGACCGCGCTGGAAACGTCGACCGACACGCAGCTCGCCGCGATCGCCGCGAAGTCGGTAAAGGAAACCCGCTATCACGTGCAGCACGCACGCGAGTGGCTCGTTCGCCTCGGCGACGGCACCGACGAATCGCACCGTCGCGCGCAGGACGCGCTCGACTACCTGACGCCGTATACGCGCGAATTCTTCGCCGCCGATGCGATCGACGACGCGGTCGCAGCCGCGGGCATCGCTCCCGCACCGGCCTCGCTCGAAGCGGCATGGCGCGCTGACGTGGACGACGCGCTCGCGGAAGCGACGCTCACGCTGCCGGCCCCCGTGCAGCATGTGACGACCGGCAAGCAGGGCGAGCACTCGGAACACATGGGCTACCTGCTCGCCGAAATGCAAAGCCTCGCACGCCAGCACCCCGGCGCGACCTGGTAACCCCGACGCCACGGAGCCCGACGATGTCCGTCCAGACCGCCCCCGCTCATGTCGCGCCCACCGTGCACCGCGACGATCCGCTGCTCGCCCGTGCATGGGACGTGCTCGAAGCCGTGCCCGATCCCGAGATTCCGGTCGTGTCGATCCGCGAGCTCGGCATCCTGCGCGACGTCCGCCGCGCGGACGACGGCCGGCTCGAGGTCGTGATCACGCCGACCTACTCGGGCTGCCCGGCCATGTCGCAGATCGCGGAGGACATCGCCGCCGCGCTGCAGGCCGCCGACCTCCCGCCGCACCGGATCGAGACGGTGCTCGCGCCTGCGTGGACGACCGACTGGATCACGCAGGAAGCACGCGACAAGCTGCGCGCGTACGGCATCGCGCCGCCGGTCGGCCAGTGCGGCACCGCCGCGCCGCGGGAAAGCGTCGTGCGCTTCGTGCCGCGGCCGGTCGCGGCGCCCGCGTGCCCGCGCTGCGGCTCAGCCCGCACCGAGCGTCTCGCGCAATTCGCTTCCACGGCCTGCAAGGCGCTGTATCGCTGCGTCGACTGCCGCGAACCCTTCGACTACTTCAAACCTTATTAATCGATATGGCGACCCCGCAATTTCATCCGCTGCGTATCCGCGACGTGCGGCCCGAAACCGCCGACGCCGTCACCGTCTCCTTCGACGTGCCGCCCGAGCTGCGCGATGCGTACCGCTTCACGCAGGGCCAGTTCGTCACGCTGAAGACCCACATCGACGGCGAGGAAACGCGACGCTCGTATTCGATCTGCGTCGGCACGACGGACTACGACCGTGACGGCGAACTGCGCATCGGCATCAAGCGCGTGCGCGGCGGCCGCTTCTCGAACTTCGCGTTCGACTCGCTCAAGCCAGGCCACACGATCGACGTGATGACGCCGGACGGCCGTTTCTTCACCCACCTGAACGCCGATCACGGCAAGCAGTACGTCGCGTTTTCCGGCGGTTCCGGGATCACGCCGGTGCTCGCGATCGTGAAGACGACGCTCGAACTCGAGCCGCGCAGCACATTCACGCTGATCTACGGCAACCGCAGCGTCGACGCGATCATGTTCGCGGAAGAGCTCGAGGACCTGAAGAACCGCTACATGAACCGCTTCGTCCTCTATCACGTGCTGTCGGACGACCAGCAGGACGTCGCGCTGTTCAACGGCGTGCTCGATCAGGCGAAATGCGCGGAGTTCCTCGACACGCTGACGCCGGCCGACGCGATCGACGAGGCGTTCATCTGCGGGCCCGCGCCGATGATGGACGCGGCCGAGGCCGCGCTGAAGGCGGCCGGCGTGCCGCAGGCGAAGGTGCACGTCGAGCGCTTCGGCACGCCGCTGCCGCAGGCCGGCGCGCCGGTCGTCGAAATCACCGACCAGACGCCGGCCGCCGACCTGGAAATCGTGCTTGATGGCAAGAAGCGCAAGCTGCGGCTGCCGTACGAAGGCGTGAGCCTGCTCGATATCGGCCTGCGTGCGGGCCTCGCTCTGCCGTATGCGTGCAAGGGCGGTGTGTGCTGCACCTGCCGTGCGAAGGTGCTCGAGGGCGAAGTGCGGATGGAAAAGAACTACACGCTCGAAGCGCATGAAGTGAAGGACGGCTTCGTGCTCACGTGCCAGTGCCACCCGATCAGCGACAAGGTCGTCGTGAGCTTCGACGAGCGTTGAGCGACGTCGCGTCGCGGCGCCGGACGGTTTCTCGCCGTCACACATCTCGCTTACACTAGGGGCCGCCGGCCGGCTGGACATCGCAACGTCCGCCCGGCCGGCGGTTTTCTTTTGTTGACGACAGGCCGATGAGTACCATTCATGTGATTCAGGGCGGCACCGCCGCCGCGTCGCTGCGCGAGGCCCTCGCGCAAGCCGGACGCGACGAGCGCGTCGTCGGATTGCTCGACGATCTCGGGGTCGGGCCGCTCAAGGGCGCCGACGAGATGCCCGACACGCGCGCCGCCTTCTGGCAGCGCGTGCTCGGCGACCAGATTCCCGACTGGAACGCGGAGATCGAGGGCGAGTTCGCGCGCCTCGACCAGCTCGCGACGGATACGGGCCAGGTGGTCGTGTGGCATGCGCCGAGCGTCGGCGACAAACTGCTGCTGCGCCGCGTCGCCTATCACCTGCGCAACGTCCCGCAACGCCTGAACGAAGTGCGACTGTCGGCCGCCGACCTCGTCTCGGCGCAGCGCGCGGCGCTGTCGCGCACCGACCAGGCATGCGCGACCGGCATGTTCTCGCCCGCCGAACTGGCGCGGAAGCGCCCGATGGCCGCGCCGATCTCGGTGCTGCGCATCGGCCGCCTCGCGCTCGAATGGCAGGAGGCGAAGCACCAGAACGCCGAGTTGCGCTACTGGGTCAGCAACACGATCAAGAGCGGCCACTATGCGGACCTCGACGCGCTGATCGTCGCGCGCGCGGAAGCCGACTGGCGGCCCGCGGGGCGCCTCGTCGGCAGCATCATGGCCGACGCCGACCGCGGCGGGCTGTTCGTCAGCGACTCGATCGCCTGGTGGCGCTGCCGCGAACTCGCGGCGGCCGGCCGGCTCGAGCTGCAGGACGACGCGCCCGACGCCCTCTCTTCCACGCAGGTGCGCGCGGCCCGCACGGCCGCCACGCACCGCTAATCTTCCGCATTCGACCATGGCCCGTACCCGAGCGCCCGACCACGAATCCCAGCGCGAGCAGATCCTCGATCTGGCCGCTGAGAAATTCGCGCAGACGAGCTACCCGAGCACGTCGATGTCCGATCTCGCGACCGCGAGCGGCACGTCGAAGGCACGCCTCTATCACTATTACGAGAGCAAGGAAGCGATCCTGTTCGACTTGCTCGACCGCTACACGAAGCGGCTGATGCTGATCATCGCCGAGGTCGAAGGGGCGAGCCAGCGGCGCGGCCTCAGCGAGCGCGACGCGTTCGCGGAGCTGGTGCGCGCGTTCCTCGCCGAGTACGAAACGTCGCACAGCCGCCACGTCGCGCTGCTCAACGACGTGAAGTATCTCGAGGACGCGCAGCGCGAAATCGTGCTCGATCGCCAGCGCGACATCGTCGCGGCGTTCACACGGCAGCTCGCGCGCGCGTACCCGGACCGCATCTCGAAGGAAAACCAGACATCCGTGACGATGATGGTGTTCGGGATGATCAACTGGACGTTCACATGGCTGAAGCCCGGCGGCCGCCTCGGCTACCGCGACTTCGCCGAGCAGGTGATTGACCTGATCGAGCGCGGGCTGTCGACGGCTGCCTGATTGCCGCACAGCAGCAAACGTTGCAAGACAGGCACACTGCGGCCGCCTTTCGCGCATTTCATATGATGAATTTTAAATCTGTTAAAAATCAAATAGATACGAGATTAACTAAGCAGATTTAGAATTCATCCTCCAGTACAAACAAGGTCAAATACGGGTTTTCCCCAATCCAGGGGCTGACGGTCGGGTAAAATGCTGTTGCGTTGCACAACCCGCTGTACGGTCATACATTGAGGAACCCACGATGAACACGCAATTGAACGGCTCCGCCGATGTCGTCGGCACCGCCGGTAGTGCGCCGGTTCTCGTAAGGGAACTGGCTTCCAAAGACCGTGAGCAGATGCTCACCCACTTTCTCTCGCTCGACGAAGAGGACCGCCTGCTGCGCTTCGGCCAGATGGTGCCAGACCACGTGATCGAGAACTATGTCCGCACGATCGACTTCGGCCGCGACACCGTATTCGGCGTGTTCGACCACGACCTCGAACTGATCGGCGTCGGCCACCTGGCCTATCTGCCGGCCGACGGCGACAAGCGCACGGCCGAATTCGGCGTGTCGGTGCTCGAAAGCGCACGCGGCCGCGGTGTCGGCTCGAAGCTGTTCGAGCGCGCGGCGATCCGCAGCCGCAATACGCACGTGACGATGCTGTACATGCACTGCCTGTCGCGTAACGCGACGATGATGCACATCGCGAAGAAGTCCGGGATGCGGATCGAGTACGCGTACGGCGAAGCCGATGCGTATCTGTCGCTGCCGCCGGCCGATCACTCGACGATCATCGCCGAGATGCTGCAGGAACAGGCCGCGGTGTTCGACTACGCAATGAAGCGCCAGGCGCGCCGCACCACGAAGTTCATCGAATCGCTGATGCCCGCCGCCCTGACGGCGTAATGTCGGCCTGCCGGGCCGCGCCAGCGGCGCGCCTGGCCCCTCCCTTCCCCGCCGCGCACTAGCGCACCGAACGAATCGGCAACGCCGTCGTCTCCTTGAAGCATTCGAGCGAAAAGCTCGTCTTCACGTCGATCACCGACGGGTGATGCAGCAAGTGCTCCTGCACGAAGCGGGAAAAATGCGCCATGTCCTCGACCTGCACGCGCAGCAGGTAATCCATATCCCCCGTCATCGCGTGGCACGCGACCACTTCCGGCCAGGTCTGCACGGCCGCGCGAAACAGCTCCGCATGGGTCGCACCCGCACGCGCCGACGTCTCGTCGGCCCGCGCCGGCGCCAGGCCGCCGCGCTTCTCGAGCCGCACGCTTACGTACGCGAGCAGGTCGAGCCCGAGTTTCTGCGGATTCAGCAGCGCGACATAGCCGGTGATCACGCCGGTCTCCTCGAGCCGCCGAATGCGCCGCAGGCACGGGCTCGGCGACAGGTTCACGCGCTCGGCGATCTCCTGGTTCGACAGGCGCCCGTTCTCCTGAAGAATCGCGAGAATCCGCCGGTCGATGGCATCCAATTCGGCTTGCGCCATCTTCTGCCCTCCAATGAGTATTTTGAGACGGGAAATTGCGCCATCGTAGGTTGAGGCAATTAAGTTCGCAAGTTTACGCTCGCGGCTGCCCGCTACACTCTGTCGCACGTACCGATTCGTCGCGCACGCCGCCGCGTGCGCCACGTTCGACATCGAACCAGGCCGGACCTGCGCACGTCGCCCCGGCCGATCGCCCCCACTGGAGACACGCCATGCAGATCCCGAACTGGGACAACCCCGTCGGCACCGACGGCTTCGAATTCATCGAATACACGGCACCGGACCCGAAAGCGCTCGGACAACTGTTCGAACGGATGGGTTTCACCGCGATCGCGCGCCACCGCCACAAGGACGTGACGGTGTACCGCCAGGGCGACATCAACTTCATCATCAACGCCGAACCGGATTCGTTCGCACAACGCTTCGCGCGCCTGCACGGCCCGTCGATCTGCGCGATCGCGTTTCGCGTGCAGGATGCCGCGAAGGCGTACCAGCGCGCGCTCGACCTCGGCGCATGGGGCTTCGACAACAAGACCGGCCCGATGGAACTGAACATCCCGGCGATCAAGGGCATCGGCGATTCGCTGATCTACTTCGTCGACCGCTGGCGCGGCAAGAACGGTGCTCAACCGGGCGCAATCGGCGACATCAGCATCTATGACGTCGACTTCGAGCCGATCGCCGGCGCGAACCCGAACCCGGTCGGCCACGGCCTCACCTATATCGACCACCTGACGCACAACGTGCATCGCGGCCGCATGCAGGAATGGGCCGAGTTCTACGAGCGCCTGTTCAACTTCCGCGAAGTGCGCTACTTCGACATCGAAGGCAAGGTGACGGGCGTGAAGTCGAAGGCGATGACGTCGCCGTGCGGCAAGATCCGCATCCCGATCAACGAGGAAGGCTCGGATACGGCCGGCCAGATCCAGGAATACCTCGACGCGTACCACGGCGAAGGCATCCAGCACATCGCGCTCGGTGCCACCGACATCTACCAGGCGGTCGATGGCCTGCGCAGCAAGGATGTGAAATTGCTCGACACGATCGACACGTATTACGAACTGGTCGACCGCCGCGTGCCGAATCACGGCGAATCGCTGGAAGAACTGAAGAAGCGCAAGATCCTGATCGACGGCGCGCGCGACGACCTGCTGCTGCAGATCTTCACCGAGAACCAGATCGGGCCGATCTTCTTCGAGATCATCCAGCGCAAGGGCAACCAGGGCTTCGGCGAAGGCAACTTCAAGGCGCTGTTCGAATCGATCGAACTTGACCAGATCCGCCGCGGCGTCGTGCAGGACAAGGCCTGACGCAGCCGGCGGGCGGCGGCCCGGGGCAACCCGGGCCAGCCCGCACGATCCGGCGGCACAAAAAAAGGCGGGAATCCTCCGATTCCCGCCCTTTTTGCATTCCGGCGCGGCCCGCAGGCCGCGCGACCGGATCAACGCGCGTTCGCCTTCGACTCGACGGCGCGCTCGGCCGACGGCTGCGCGGCGGCGTCCTGGGCCGGCACGATCTGCTGCATCTGCGCGCCGGCTGCCGCCAGTGCGCTCGCGCCTCGCGCGTGCACCGGGCCGGTCATCGAGAAAAACGCGGCGGACACGATCAGGAAACTCTGGATATGACGTGTGTTCATTGCACCTCCTGTAAAACTGCCGGCGCCTCCCCGATTGCGTCGAAACGAACCCACGCGGCCGGGCACCTCCGGCAGGCCGACAAGATTAACGGCATTTGCCCGCAAATGGGGGCGGCTTTACATGCATTTACATGATGTAACGCATGGTCATGCCCTTTTTCAGCGGTGCGCCGCCGCATTTTGTCCGATGGGCGGCGGGTTTGCCCCAGTGCTACCATCGCTTGAAACCGGCCAATATGCCGGCCACTGCCGACGCGTCCACAAGATGCCGGAGGCAGTCGAGTTTTGGTGATCCCAAACTGGGTGGAGGAGACAGTTAATGAATGCCCCGCTAGACGCAGGCCAACGCGCATCGCTAGAAGCCGCGCTGAAGTCCGTCACGCTTGACGACAAATACACACTGGAACGCGGTCGCGCGTACATGAGCGGGATCCAGGCCCTCGTGCGCCTGCCGATGCTCCAGCAGGAACGCGATCGCGCCGCCGGCCTCAATACCGCCGGCTTCATCTCCGGCTATCGCGGTTCACCGCTCGGCGGCCTCGATCTGTCGCTCTGGAAAGCCAAGCAGCACCTGGCAGCCCACCAGATCGTCTTCCAGCCCGGCCTCAACGAAGATCTCGCCGCCACCGCCGTGTGGGGCTCGCAGCAAGTGAACCTGTACCCCGGCGCAAAGCACGACGGCGTGTTCGGCATGTGGTACGGCAAGGGCCCGGGCGTCGACCGCACGGGCGACGTATTCAAGCACGCGAACTCGGCCGGCTCGTCGCAGCACGGCGGCGTGCTGGTGCTCGCCGGCGACGACCACGCGGCGAAATCGTCGACGCTCGCGCACCAGTCCGAACACATTTTCAAGGCCTGCGGGCTGCCGGTGCTGTTCCCGTCCAACGTGCAGGAGTATCTCGATTTCGGCCTGCACGGCTGGGCGATGAGCCGCTACTCCGGCCTGTGGGTCGCGCTCAAGTGCGTGACGGACGTCGTCGAATCGTCGGCGTCGGTCGACATCGACCCGCATCGCACCGAGATCGTGCTGCCGACCGACTTCATCCTGCCGGAAGGCGGGCTGAACATCCGCTGGCCCGACCCGCCGCTCGTGCAGGAAGCACGGCTGCTCGACTACAAGTGGTACGCGGCGCTCGCCTATGTGCGCGCGAACAAGCTCGACCGCATCGAGATCGACTCCCCGCACGCGCGCTTCGGGATCATGACCGGCGGCAAGGCTTACCTCGACGTGCGCCAGGCGCTGACCGACCTCGGCCTCGACGACGCAACCTGCGCGCGGATCGGCATCCGCCTCTACAAGGTCGGCTGCGTATGGCCGCTCGAGGCACAGGGCGCGCAGGCGTTCGCGCGCGGCCTCGACGAAATCCTCGTCGTCGAGGAAAAGCGCCAGATCCTCGAATACGCGATCAAGGAAGAGCTGTACAACTGGCCCGACGGGCAACGTCCACGCGTGTTCGGCAAGTTCGACGAGAAGGACGGCGCCGGCGGCGAATGGTCGGTGCCGATGGGCAACTGGCTGCTGCCCGCGCACTACGAGCTGTCGCCCGCGATCATCGCGAAGGCGATCGCGACGCGCCTCGAGAAGTTCGAGCTGCCGTCCGACGTGCGTGCGCGCATCGCCGCGCGGCTCGCCGTGATCAACGCGAAGGAAATGGCGCTCGCGAAGCCGCACGTGCAGACCGAGCGCAAGCCGTGGTTCTGCTCGGGCTGCCCGCACAACACGTCGACCAACGTGCCGGAAGGCTCGCGCGCGATCGCCGGCATCGGCTGCCACTACATGACGGTGTGGATGGACCGCAGCACGAGCACCTTCAGCCAGATGGGCGGCGAAGGCGTGCCGTGGATCGGCCAGGCGCCGTTCACGGACGAGAAGCACGTGTTCGCGAACCTCGGCGACGGCACCTACTTCCACTCGGGCCTGCTGGCGGTGCGCGCGGCGATCTCGTCGAAGGCGAACATCACCTACAAGATCCTCTTCAACGACGCGGTCGCGATGACGGGCGGCCAGCCGGTCGACGGCGTGCTGACGGTGCCGCAGATCACGCACCAGCTCGCGTCCGAAGGCGCGAAGAAGATCGTGATCGTCACCGACGAGCCGGAGAAGTACGACAGCCAGAAGGCGCTGCTCGCGCCGGGCGTGACGATTCACCATCGCGACCAGCTCGACGACGTGCAGCGCGAGCTGCGCGAGATCGAAGGCACGACGATCCTGATCTACGACCAGACCTGCGCGACCGAGAAACGCCGCCGCCGCAAACGCGGCACGTATCCGGACCCGGCCAAGCGCGTCGTGATCAACGAAGCAGTGTGCGAAGGCTGCGGCGACTGCTCGGTGCAGTCGAACTGCCTGTCGGTCGAGCCGCTGGAAACCGAATTCGGCACGAAGCGCCAGATCAACCAGTCGAGCTGTAACAAGGACTTCTCGTGCGTGAAGGGCTTCTGCCCTAGCTTCGTCACGGTCGAGGGCGGCCAGTTGAAGAAGCCGAAGGCCGTGTCGGTCGACGGCAACGCACTGCCGCCGATCCCCGAACCGACGCTGCCGGACATCGACCGCGCGTACGGCGTGCTCGTCACGGGCGTCGGCGGCACGGGTGTCGTCACGATCGGCGCGCTGCTCGGGATGGCCGCGCACCTGGAAAACAAGGGCGTGACCGTGCTCGACGTGACCGGCCTCGCGCAGAAGGGCGGCGCCGTGATGAGCCATGTACAGATCTCGCACGCGCCGACCGACATCCACGCCACGCGGATCGCAATGGGCGAAGCCGACCTCGTGATCGGCTGCGACGCGATCGTCACGGCCGGCGACGAGTGCACGTCGCGGATGCGGCACGACACGACGCGCGTGGTCGTCAACAGCGCGCAGACGCCGACCGCCGAGTTCATCAAGAACCCGAACTGGGCGTTCCCCGGCCTGTCCGCCGAGAACGACATCCGTGCGGCTGCCGGCGAAGCCGTCGATTTCATCGACGCGAACCGCTTCGCGGTCGCGCTGCTCGGCGACGCGATCTACACGAACCCGTTCGTGCTCGGCTACGCGTGGCAGAAAGGCTGGCTACCGCTCACGCTCGCGTCGCTCGTCCGCGCGATCGAACTGAATGCGGTATCGGTCGAGAAGAACCGTGCGGCATTCGACTGGGGCCGCCGCGCTGCGCACGACCTGGCGAGCGTGAAGCAGGCCGCGGCCGGCGACGCGCGCCCCGCGCAAGGCGCCACGGTGATTTCGCTGCACACGAAGAAGGCGGTCGACGCGCTGATCGCGAAGCGCGTGGAATTCCTCACCGCGTACCAGAACGCCGCGTACGCAGCACGCTATGCGGCATTCGTCGACAAGGTGCGCGCGGCCGAGCGCGCGCTGGCAGACGGCGACACGGTGCAGGAACAGCTGACCGAGGCGGTTGCGCGCAACCTGTTCAGGCTGATGGCGTACAAGGACGAATACGAGGTCGCGCGGCTGCAGTCCGATCCGGCGTTCCTCGCGCGCCTGTCCGCGCAGTTCGAAGGCGACTGGAAGCTGAAATTCCACCTCGCGCCGCCGCTGTTCGCGAAGACGGACACGCACGGCCATCTCGTGAAAAAGGCATACGGCCCGTGGATGATGTCGGCATTCCGGCTGCTCGCTAAGGCGAAGTTCCTGCGCGGCACGGGGCTCGACCCGTTCGGCCGCACCGAGGAGCGTCGCACCGAGCGTGCGCTGATCGGCGAGTACGAAGCGCTGATCGGCGAGGTGCTCGCCAAGCTGAACGCGGCCAACCGCCCGCTCGCCCTCGACCTTGCGGCGCTGCCGGACGGCATTCGCGGCTACGGCCACGTGAAGGAGAACAACCTGCGCGCGGTACGCCAGAAATGGAACACGCTGCTCGCGCAGTGGCGGGCGCCGGCCGGCGGCCAGCCGCACCAACAGGTCGCGTAACGGCACACGGCGGGCCTTCGCGGTCCGGAGGCCCGCCGGCAAGCTGCTGCCGGTTCGCGTCACGATAAAAAAACGCCACGGAACGCAGGTTCCGTGGCGTTTTCCATTGCGCCGCGCGCGAAGCGCGGCACACGCGGGCGTGGACTTACTTCGTGTTCACGTTCGCGGCGGCAACGGCCGTCATGTTGATGATCCGGCGCACGGTCGCGGCCGGCGTCAGGATGTGGACCGGCTTCGCCGCGCCGAGCAGGAACGGGCCGACCGTCACGCCTTCGCCGCCGACCATCTTCAGCAGGTTGTACGCGATGTTCGCCGCTTCGACGTTCGGCATGATCAGCAGGTTCGCTTCACCCGACAGCGTCGTGCCGGGGAAGGCCTGCTTGCGGATCATTTCCGACAGCGCCGCGTCGCCGTGCATTTCGCCGTCGACTTCCAGGTTCGGCGCACGTTCGACGATCAGCTTGCGAGCCTCGCCCATCCGGCGCGACGATGCCGACGGCGCGCTGCCGAAGTTCGAGTTCGACAGCAGCGCAGCCTTCGGCACAATGCCGAAGCGCTCGATCTCGGCCGCCGCCTGGATCGTCATGTCGGCGAGCTGTTCGGCGCTCGGCAGCTCGTTCACGTACGTATCGCACACGAACAGGTTGCGGCCCGGCAGCATCAGCAGGTTCATCGCCGCGAAGTGCTCGGCGCCCTTCGCGCGGCCCAGCACCTGCTCGATGAACTTCAGGTGGCTGTGGAACGTGTCGATCATCCCGCAGATCATCCCGTCCGCGTCGCCCTGGTGCACGAGCATCGCGCCGATCAGCGTGTTGAACTTGCGCATCGCGGCCTTCGCGACTTCCGGCGTCACGCCGTCGCGCGCGCCGATCTCCTGATACGCCTGCCAGTAGCGGTGGTAGCGCGCATCGTCTTCCGGATCGACGATTTCGAAATCGGTGCCGGCCTTCAGCTTCGAACCGATCTTTTGCAGGCGCATGTCGACGACCGACGGACGGCCAACGATGATCGGCTTCGCGATCTTCTCCTGCAGCACGAACTGCGCGGCGCGCAGCACGCGCTCGTCCTCGCCCTCGGCGAACACGATGCGGGCCTGCTTCTGCTTCGCAGTCGCGAACACCGGGCGCATCACCATGCCGGTGCGGTAGACAGTCGCGCCGAGCTGCTCGCGGTAGGCATCCATGTCCTGGATCGGACGCGTCGCGACGCCCGAATCCATCGCGGCCTGTGCGACGGCCGGCGCGATCTTGATGATCAGGCGCGGGTCGAACGGCTTCGGAATCAGGTAGTCCGGCCCGAATTCGAGCGAGTGGCCTTCATACGCCTTCGCGACTTCCTCGCTCTGGTCGGTTTCCTGGGCCAGCTCGGCGATCGCGCGCACGCACGCGAGCTTCATTTCTTCCGTGATCGTCGTCGCGCCGACGTCGAGCGCGCCGCGGAAGATGAACGGGAAGCACAGCACGTTGTTGACCTGGTTCGGGTAGTCCGAACGGCCGGTCGCGACGATCGCGTCCGGGCGCACGGCCTTCGCGTCTTCCGGGCGGATTTCCGGTTCCGGGTTCGCGAGCGCCAGGATCAGCGGGCGGTCGCCCATCGTCTTGACCATGTCCTGCTTCAGCACGCCCGCGCTCGAGCAGCCGAGGAACACGTCGGCATCGACGATCGCGTCGGCGAGCGTGCGTGCGTCGGTGGTCGCCGCATAGCGCTGCTTCGACGGATCGAGGTTGCCGCGCCCTTCGTAGATCACGCCCTTCGAATCGGCGACGAGGATGTTCGACTTCGTCAGGCCGAGGTTCACCAGCAGGTCCAGGCACGCGATCGCCGCGGCGCCCGCACCCGAGCACACGAGCTTCACTTCGGACAGCTTCTTGCCGACGACCTTCAGGCCGTTCAGGATCGCGGCCGACGCGATGATCGCGGTGCCGTGCTGGTCATCGTGGAAGACGGGGATCTTCATGCGCTCGCGCAGCTTCTGCTCGATATAGAAGCATTCCGGCGCCTTGATGTCCTCGAGGTTGATGCCGCCGAGCGTCGGCTCGAGCATCGCGATCGCCTCGACGAGCTTGTCGGGGTCGGACTCCGACAGTTCGATGTCGAACACGTCGATGCCCGCGAATTTCTTGAAGAGGCAGCCCTTGCCTTCCATCACCGGCTTCGCGGCGAGCGGGCCGATGTTGCCGAGGCCGAGCACGGCGGTACCGTTCGTGATGACGCCGACGAGGTTGCCGCGCGACGTGTACTTCTGCGCGTCGAGCGGATCGGCGTGGATCGCTTCGCACGCAGCGGCGACGCCCGGCGAATACGCGAGCGACAGATCGAGCTGGTTCGACAGCGGCTTGGTCGGGGTGACCGAAATCTTGCCGGGTTTCGGGTTCAGGTGATAAGCCAGTGCGGCCTGCTTCAGTTGTTCGTCCATGATTGACCTGCGAGAGACATGCGAAATATTGACGGTTCAGTACACAGCACCTTCGGCCGCGTCTGCTTGAATCGAGGGGGTGATCGACTGCGAGACGGCACGCGACGCGCCGGGTCGGCACGCCATCGAACCTTGGCGGGTGGCAAGAGGAAAGTACAAAGTACTGAACGATTTCTAAGGGTCGCCTAGTGTACACCCCGCGCATGGCGCATGTTGGTGCAGCGCCGCATCCTCCGCATCAGCACGCGGGCGGTCAGGCCCCGTTTGTTTCGCCGGTGGTGAGCCGCGTGGCGAACCTGCGCGAATTCCGCCGAAAACCGGCCTGAATCGGGTAAAATAGCCGGCTACGCGCGCAGCGATGCGATTGGCCGTCCGATCGCGCCCCGGCCCCCTGGGCAGGTTCCCCTTGCTGCGCCACCGGGCCCGCGCCCGCTCTTCGCTCATCACCCAAGGAATGCCCATGACAGGCTACGATCGTCAGTCGATCTCGGATACGACCGCCAAAATCCTGCTCGAAGTACAGGCAGTGCACTTCAATGCAGAAAAACCGTTCATCTTCACGTCCGGCTGGGCAAGCCCCGTCTACATCGACTGCCGCAAGCTGATTTCGTATCCGCGCGTGCGCCGCGCGCTGATGGAGATGGCTGAAACGACGATCACGCGCGACATCGGCTTCGAGCAGATCGATGCGGTGGCGGGCGGCGAGACGGCCGGCATCCCGTTCGCGGCATGGATCGCGGACCGGATGATGGTGCCGATGCAGTACGTGCGCAAAAAGCCGAAGGGTTTCGGCCGCAACGCGCAGATCGAAGGCCATCTGGAAGAAGGCTCGCGCGTGCTGCTGGTGGAAGACCTGACGACCGACAGCCGCAGCAAGATCAACTTCGTCAACGCGCTGCGCACCGCAGGCGCGACGGTGAACCACTGCTTCGTGCTGTTCCACTACAACATCTTCAAGGAAAGCGTGTCGGTCCTGAAGGACATCGACGTCGACCTGCACGCGCTCGCCACGTGGTGGGACGTGCTGCGCGTCGCGAAGGCATCGGGCTACTTCGAGACGAAGACGCTCGACGAAGTCGAGAAATTCCTGCACGCACCGGCCGAGTGGTCGGCTGCGCACGGCGGCGCGACGTCCCCGAAGGACTGACGCCGCGTCGGCCCGCTGGCCGGCGTCCTGGCTGAACCAGCCGCCCGCTTCATCGCGGGCGGTTTTTTTTCGCCCGTCGATCCGCGCAGGAAACGATCGCGACCGCGGGTGGCGGCGTGCATCGCTCATCGAACCCTAATGCTAGACTTGATCCATCGCTGCCATCAGCTGCGCAGGCAACGCACTACGCCAACAATGCCGGACGCATCGGTCCGGCCCACGTGACGGGAGAAGCGCCATATGCGTGTGGATCGCCAGATCACTCCGCCTGCGCCATCGGGTCGCCCGTCGCCATTCCTCGCCGCCCTCCTTTACGCCGTCGCCCTCGCTGCCCTGCCCGCGCATGCGGAAGGTCCGTTCACCGTGACGAGCGACGACCTGAGCCCAGGCGGGCGCGTCCCCGCCGCGAACGTGTTCGACCGCGGCGACTGCAAGGGCGGCAACCGCTCGCCGCAACTCACCTGGCACAACCCGCCGCCCGGCACGCACGGTTACGCAGTCACGGTCTTCGATCCCGATGCACCGGGGCACGGCTGGTGGCACTGGGCCGTGGCGGGCATTCCGGCGACGGTCACGAGCCTGCCCGCCGACGCGAGCGCGTCCGGGTTCCTGCGGCGCATCGGCGCGAGCGAGGCGCGCAACGACTTCGGGATCGACGGCTACGGCGGCCCGTGCCCGCCGCCCGGCAAGCCGCACCGCTACGTGATCACCGTCTATGCGCTGAAAGGCGGCGACCTGCGCGTCGCGCAGGGCCGCCCCGCGCCGATGTTCGAGCACGAGATCGGCACGCTGGCGATCGGCACCGCGCAACTCACGGTCAACTACGGGCAGTAATGCGCATCGGGCGCCGGGCATTGCACGCCGCCGCACCGCGACTGCCAGCCGCCGCGGCATGACGGACTCCGCGAGCGCGCGGTTTCCCGTCATTTCGGCTTGCTAGACTGGTCGTCACCGGTCGCGGCGCCACGCCGCGCATCCGTCGCGCCGCCCGCCGGCGACGCGTGACGCGGCGCGCCTGCGGCCGCCGTTCCCGTTCCTTTCTGGAGAGCGCTTCATGTCGAACATCGTCATCGTCTATCACAGCGGCTACGGTCACACGCAGAAACTGGCCGAGGCCGTGCACGCGGGCGCGCAGGAAGCCGGCGCGACCGTGCGCCTGCTCGCCGTCGGCGACGTCGACGACGCGGGCTGGGCCGCGCTCGACGCGGCCGACGCGATCGTCTTCGGTGCGCCGACCTACATGGGCGGCCCGTCGGCGCAGTTCAAGCAATTTGCCGATGCGACGTCGAAAGCGTGGTTCACGCAGAAATGGAAGGACAAGATCGCCGCGGGCTTCACGAACTCCGCGACGATGAACGGCGACAAGTTCTCGACGATTCAATATTTCGTCACGCTGTCGATGCAGCATGGGATGGTGTGGGTCGGCACGAGCCTGATGCCGGCCAACTCGAAGGCGGCCACACGCAACGACATCAACTACCTGGGCGGCTCGACGGGCCTGCTCGCGCAGTCGCCGGCGGATTCGACGCCCGACGAGGGCCCGCTGCCGGGCGACCTCGAGACCGGCAAGGCATTCGGCCGGCGCGTTGCCGAAGCGACCGCCCGCTGGGTCGCCGGCCGCGGCTGAGCACGCCCCGGCGCCCGCGCCGCCGGGCGCCAAAGGGACACAAGACGGTCCGCCGGCCGTCTTTTTTTCGTCCCGCGCGGTGCAGGCGCGCCGGATGACGTCTTAAAATGGCGGATTCAGGGCGCGGGCCCCCGTTTCATTCAGTGAGAGCGAAATGAGCACCAAAGTTTTTGTCGACGGCCAGGAAGGCACGACCGGCCTCAAGATCTTCGAATACCTGTCGGCACGCAGCGACATCGAGATCCTGCGCATCGATGAAGCGAAGCGCAAGGACGTCGAAGAGCGCCGCCGCCTGATCAACGCGTCGGACGTCACGTTCCTGTGCCTGCCGGACGTCGCATCGCGCGAATCGGCGTCGCTCGTCGAGAACCCGAACACGACGCTGATCGACGCGAGTACCGCGTTCCGCACCAGCGCCGACTGGGCGTACGGTCTGCCGGAGCTGACCCGCGCGCAGCGCGAGAAGATTCGCACGTCGAAGCGCATCGCGGTGCCGGGCTGCCACGCATCGGCCTTCGTGCTCGCGATGCGTCCGCTCGTCGATGCAGGCATCGTCGCGCCGACGTTCGCCGCGCACAGCTACTCGATCACCGGCTACAGCGGCGGCGGCAAGTCGATGATCGCCGACTATGAAAACGCGGCGCCGGGCGGCAAGCTCGCGAGCCCGCGTCCGTACGCGCTCGGCCTCACGCACAAGCACCTGCCGGAAATGGCCGCGCACACGGGCCTCGCGAACCCGCCGATCTTCACGCCGATCGTCGGCCCGTTCCTGAAGGGGCTCGCGGTGACGACCTACTTCACGCCCGAGCAGCTCGCGAAGCGCACGACGCCGCAGGACGTGCAGCGCGTGTTCGCCGAGTACTACGCGGACGAAGCATTCGTGCGCGTCGCGCCGTTCGATGCGGACGCGAACCTGGACGGCGGCTTCTTCGACGTGCAGGCGAACAACGACACGAACCGGGTCGACCTGTTCGTGTTCGGCAACGAAGAGCGCTTCGTCACGGTCGCGCGCCTCGACAACCTCGGCAAGGGCGCATCGGGCGCCGCGATCCAGTGCATGAACCTGAGCATCGGCGCGGCCGAGGACGCGGGTCTCAAACGCTGATTCAACATCGCATGCAATGCAAAGCCGGCCACTGGCCGGCTTTTTATTTACTCGTATCAGGCAATATATAAAAAATCCCGGATCGCGCATTTACAAATATTTACAAGCTTTCCATTGCGTGATTACCAGTGAATTAATCCCACCCCTTCCTTATCCAGTCAATCCCGAATAGGGATAAACCGGATACCCGCCGCTTTAAACGCTGCCGTTATACGCAGGAAGGCTCTTCGCCGGCCTGTCCGGCGTCGTACATCCCCCACTCCGGCCGCTTCCGGCAGCCTGTCTCACGTTTTAATTCTTACTGAATGCCGCGTCAGACAAGGATTCAAAACACGATACCCGTTTCAATCGCCTTTTTTAGACGGGTTCATCAATTGACAGCAAAAATCAAGGCGGCGACATTAGCTCGCACAATTAAACGATTGGAGACAGCGGCATGTCGCACACCTTATCGAAGGGGGTGGCAACGGCCTTTGCCATTGCCCCTTTCCTGGTTGCATGTGGTGGGGGGGACGGCGGCGCACCCGCGCCGATCAATGCGCCCCAATGTTCCGGATCGAGCTGCGGCACGCAAGGGCCGCCGCCGTCACAGCCCGTCAACGGTTCGCTGTGCCCGGCCAACGCCGACATCGTGAAGAACACGTACCTCGGCGGCGCCGGTAGCGGCGAGATCGTCAGCGTCAACATCGACGCCGTGGCGATGACCTACACGCTCAAGTGGCTCGAATCGCCGATTCCGCTCGCGACCGGCACGGTCACGCCGAGCCGCGCAGGCACGACGATCACCGGTGCGGTCATGCACCCGCCGACCGGCACGCTGCCGACCGCGGAGCAGACGCGCTGCGCATTCATCCTCACGCCGGGCACGGGCAAGGCGCCGAACGGCACGACCTATTCGACGGCCGCCGACTTCAACCAGGCAAACCCGCCGATGCTGCTGGTCGGCATGGGTGTCGCGGGCGGCGGCATTCCGGGCGCGACGATCCAGTACGACGGGCTGACGATCATCCCGGGTCTCGTGCAAAACGTCGGCCAGGTACCGAACCGTCACTTCGACTTCTATCCGTTCCTCGGCTTCGCGAACACGACGACGGACCTCTCGAAGCTGCCGGGCACGTACAACGCGCTGATCTACCACCTCGTGCCGTCGGGCAACTACGCGACGAAGGGCACGAACTCGAGCGAGACGTTCGACGCGAACGGCGCCTGCACGTCGACGAGTTCGGGCGGCTGCCAGACGACCGGCAACCCGTGGACCGTGAACACCGCGAACGGCGGCTACTTCGACAGCACGAAGGCGCCGCAGACGCTGCCGCAAACGCAGTTGCCGATCGTCGGCGCGACCGGCAAGTCGGCCACCGCGCACATGGTGATCGGCCAGCTCAACGGCGCGACGGTGCCGGTGATCGTGCGCACGGGCAACGTGAACCTCGGCACGCCGCCGCTGCATACCGATGCGCAAGTCGACGACGAATCGGGCATCGCGGTGCTCGGCGCGGCAACGGCGATCACGTCGGGTGCGATCGACGGCGGCTACGCGGGCGCGGACTCGAACTTCAAGTACACCGCTGCGCTGATCCGCGGCAGCAACGCATCGTTCATCAACCCGAGTACGCAGGACGAGGAAGACGGTTTCACGCTCGACTACGGCCAGACGACGCCGGGCCTGCTCAACGCGACGACGATTCCGAAGAGCGGTAGCGCCGCCTCGGGCGTGGTGATCGCAACGGGCGGGCTGTACGCGGCGCTGATCCAGGGCACGGTGAACGGCGGCGTGACGCCGACGTCGGCGAATTCGACCACGTCGTCGGCCCCGTACTTCGGCGTGGGTGCGCAGATCAGCAAGTGACGAGGACGCGGCGGCGGCCGGCCCGCCGCCGCGTGATGCAGGGAAGGCACGAAAGCGCTCGGCACGGCGCAAGCAGGACGAGCACAACCAACAGAAGCGGCCGACAGGGAGCTGGCCGCCACACAAGACAAATCTGGAGGAGCAACATGAAGCGCAACCTCATTCTGGCGGCGGCCCTTGCCGCCCCCCTTCTTTCTGCTTGCGGCGGCGGCGACGACAATCCGCCCCCGCTCGTCGAAGACCGGCTCTGTCCGGCCTCGCTCGACTACACCACCGTGTTTACGGGTGGCGCGGGCAGCGGCGAACTCGCGAAGGTCCAGCTCGACACGACCAAGATGACCTGGCAGGTCACGTACGTCGAATCGGCGGTGCCGCAGACGACCGGCACCGTCGTGCCGACCCGCGCGGGCACCGTCGACAGCGGCACGCTCACGCAGGAAACGCTGCTGCCGACCAACAAGCTGAACCAGTGCGCATTCCGCCTGAACGGCGCGAGCCTCGATCCGTCGCGCCCGGCGCGCATCTTCGTCGGCATGGGCGTCGCGGGCGGCACGATTCCCGGCAAGGAAATCCAGTTCAACGGCGTGCTCGGCCAGGCCGCGGTGCCCGACACGAAATTCCCGTACTACCCGTTCATCGGCTTCTCGTCGATCGAGACCGACATCACGAAGGTTGCGGGCACATACAGTCACGTGGGCTTCGGTGAAGTGCCGTCGCAGAACTTCGCGCCGGCGTCGATCGACGCGAAGGTGACGATCAACGCCGACGGCAGCTGGACCAAGTGCGACACGACCGGCCAGTTCGCCGGCGGCGCGTGCACGCAGCAAGGCACGAACTTCGTGCAGTCGGCGGACGGCAGCGGCGCGTTCCAGTCGAACAACTACGCGAGCCAGCTGAAGCCGACGCTGTCGGCGACGCCGCAGGGCAAGGGCTTCATGATCGTCGGCAAGCTGCGCAACCAGCTCGTGCCGATCCTCGTCCGCACCGGCGTCGCGAACCCGAACCCGACGCCCGACAGCAACGGCGTGCCGGGTCTCACCGCCGACGACGAATCGAGCATCTCGATCCTCGCACCGCAGACGACGATCGCGGTCGGCTCGCAGAACGGCGAGTACATCGGCGTCGACAGCCAGTTCGACTACCGCACCACCGCGCTGACGAACAACCAGGCGACGCTGCTCGATCCGTTCAACGCGTCGCAGGCCTCACTCGCGACCGCGCTCGATCTCGACTACACGCAGAAGGTGCCGGGCACGGTCACGACGATCCACACGGGTGCCAGCAGCTCGACGCCGACCGGCAAGTTCATCTTCACGGGTGGCGTGTTCGGGTTCCTCGACAACGCCGGATCGACGCCGTATTTCACGATCGGCGCATTCGTCCAGTAAGCGGAGGGGGAAGCCGTGATGAAGAAAACCCTTCTCCGTGCCGCGGCCGGCGCCGCCGTGCTGGCGCCGCTCGCGGCGCACGCGCAGAGCGCCGGCAGCAACGTCGTCACGCTGGGCTGGTTCCACGTGATGCCGCAGCAGAGCAGCACGCCGATGGCGACCAACGTCGCGCCGACGCCGATCAACACGCCGCTGCGGCTGCCGCCGTCGTTCACGTCGCCGGGCACCGGGCTGCACACCAGCGGCGCCGACACCGTCGGCCTGACGGTCAGCCACTTCCTGACCGACCATATCGCGGTGACATCGGTGGCCGGCGTGCCGCCGGTGTTCAAGGTGTCGGGCCAGGGCACGATCAAGCCGCCCGGCCCTGCCGGCGCGCTCGGCACGCAGAACATCGGGCTGGCGTCGGTCAACCCGATCGTGAAGAGCGTGCGGCAATGGAGCCCGGCCGTGCTGCTGCAGTACTACTTCGGGCAGGCGACCGCGAAGTTCCGGCCGTTCCTCGGCCTCGGCGTGTCGTACAACTGGTTCAGCGACCTGCAGCTCAACACGAACTTCATCAAGCAGACGCAGGACAACCTCGGCGCGGTTCTCGCCGCGGGCGCGGGCAAGCCGGGTACGACATCGGTGGAGGCGAAGGCGTCGTCGTCGTGGCAGCCGGTGTTCAACGCGGGGCTGCAGTACAACATGACGGAGCATTTCGGGCTGGTCGCGTCGGTAACGTACATCCCGCTGAAGACGACGTCGACGGTGACGATCAAGGCAGCCGACGGCACGGTGCTCTCGGAGTCGAAATCGGACCTGAAGGCCGACCCGATCATCAGCTACGTCGGGATGACGTACAAGTTCTGAGCGCGGCGACGGACGACGAATGGAGGGCCGCGACAAAATCGCAGGCAAAAAAAAGCCCGCCTAAGAGGCGGGCTGAATCCATATCAGAGGAGACATGGAGGAGACAGGTGCAACTATAGCGAATCGGTTTCCGCAATGCAACATTTCCGTAGAGAAAATAAGGATTTTCCCTCGAAGTTCGCCTCTAGACTGGCTTCATTGCATCTGACCCCACCCTGTTTTCCCGATCGAGCACTTCGCCCAGCGCATCGCGCAGCAGCGCGACCGGCCGCGCCAGCCGGCCCGGCAGTGCGCCGTGCACGATCCACACGTTGATCCGCGTCTCGAGCCCCACCGTTTCCACCACTCTCAGCGCATCGCGATGCGCGCTGCGCGCCAGCGCGTTCGGCGCGGCGATACCGATGCCCGCGCCGCGCGCGACGAGCGACAGCTGCAACTCCGAACCGAATGCCTCGACCGCGACGTCGAACGGTAGCCCGGCCGCACCGAGCATGCGGCTCAGCGCCGAACGCATCCCGCAGCCGTCCTGGCTCAGCACCCACGGAAAACCCGACAGCGTGTCGATCGACAGCGGACCGTCCGGCAGCGGAAAGTCGCGCGCGGCGACGAGCACCGTCGGCTGCGTGCCGAGCAGCGTCGCGACGAACGCGTCGGGCAGCGCCGCACTGGCCGGCACCATCACGGCCGCGACGTCGAGCGCGCCACGCTCGACGCCCTGCATCAACGCGGGCGACCAGCCGGCCGTCACGCGCAGCGTGAGGCGCGGAAATGCGTCACGCAGCCGGTCGATCGGCTGCTCGAGCGCCAGCTCGGACAGGAACGGCGGCACGCCGATGCGCAGTTCGCCCGACGGCTCGCTGTCCGGCGCGCCCGCCGCCATCAGCGCGTCGACCGCGCACAGCACGTTGCGCGCGAGCGCGTAGACGTCGCGCCCGGCGGCGGTCGGCTTCAGCGGCTTGCTTTGCCGTTCAAGCAGCGGCATGCCGAGCAGCGTTTCGAGGTTCTGCACGCGCCGCGTCAGGCCCGGCTGCGTCAGGTGGAGTTTCGCGGCCGCGGCGACCATCGACCCGCTGTCGACCACCGCGACGAATGCCTGGAGATCACGCGTATTCAAAACAAACTCGCATAATCATGTTATTGATATTTCAATTGTCGCATAAACATCGGGCACCTACGATGGGTACTTCTTCGACCCACTCGCCAGGCTTCCGATGAACTGCCCTGCCACCCCTTGCCCCGCCGCCATTCGCACGCCGGTCAGCACGCCGCCCGCATTGAGCGCGGGCATGACGCTGTTCTTCGCCGCGACGGTCGGCGTGATCGTGATGGACCTGTTCGCCGCACAACCGCTGACGGGCCCGATCAGCGCCGACCTGCGCCTGCCGCCCGCCCTGGCCGGCCTCGTTGCGATGCTGCCGCAGCTCGGCTACGCGGCCGGGCTCGTGCTGCTCGTACCGCTCGTCGACCTGCTCGAGAATCGTCGATTGATCGTCACGACGCTGGCCGCGTGCGCGGCCGCGCTCGCGCTGCCGGCGTTCACGCGGTCCGGCACCGTGTTCCTGCTGGCGACGTTCGTGGCCGGCGCTGCGTCGAGCGTGATCCAGATGCTCGTGCCGATGGCCGCGTCGATGGCACCCGAGGCGCAGCGCGGCCGCGCGGTCGGCAACGTGATGAGCGGGCTGATGCTTGGCATCCTGCTGTCGCGGCCGCTCGCGAGCCTGATCGCGGGCTCGGCCGGCTGGCGCGGGTTCTACGTGCTGGCCGCGCTCGCGAACGCCGCAATCGCCGTCGTGCTCGCGCTGCGACTGCCGTCGCGCACGCCGTCGATCACGGCCGGCTACCGCGCGCTGCTCGCATCGATGGGGCGCCTGCTCGCCGACGAGCCGGTGCTGCGCCGGCATGCGCTGTCGGCCGCGCTCGCGATGGCCGCGTTCAGCGCATTCTGGACCGCGGTCGGGCTGCGGCTCGCGCAACCGCCGTTCGGCCTCGACCTGCACGGCATTGCGCTGTTCGCGTTCGCCGGTGCGAGCGGTGCGATCGTCACGCCGCTCGCGGGCCGCGCCGGCGACCGCGGCCATGGCCCGGCCGCGCAGCGGATCGCGCACGGCACGATGCTCGTAGCGCTCGTCGTGCTCGGGATCGCGGGCGCCGGCTGGTTCGGCTTCGACGCGCACGCCCATCGCAGCCTCGCGCTCGCGCTGCTGGCCGGCGGCGCGGCGCTGCTCGACGCGGGCGTCATCGTCGACCAGACAATCGGCCGCCGCGAGATCAACCTGCTCAACCCGGCCGCGCGTGGCCGCCTGAACGGGCTGTTCGTCGGGCTGTTCTTCATCGGCGGCGCGCTCGGCGCGGTGCTCGCAGGCACCGCGTGGGACTGGGGTGGATGGAGCGCGGTATGCGGCGTGGGGTTCGCGTTCGCCGGCGCGGCCGCCGTCTTCGGGCTCACGGACGGACGCCGGGCCGGCGCAACGGCGTTGACGCGCCCGCGTGCGTAGGCCAAGCGTGACGCAGGCCCGAAAGGCCGAACGCCCCGCCCTCTGGCGAGGGACGGGGCGTTCGGTGCACCGGTGCCAGTGCGAAATCAGTGACGGACCAGCGCCATCATCGCGCCGAAGCCGACGAACAGCCCGCCCGTCAGCCGGTTGAAGATCTTCGCCACGCTCTGGCTCTTCAACGTCGCGCCGATGCGCGTGCCGAACGACGCGTAGACGAGATACCAGCTCACCTCGATCACCGCGAACGTGACGACGAGCATGCCGAACTGCGGCAGCGTCGGCTCGGCCGCGTTGATGAACTGCGGCAGCAGCGCGGCCGCGAACAGGATCGCCTTCGGGTTGCTGCCCGCGACCAGGAATCCGTTGCGGAACAGCGTCCCGCGCGATGCCGGCGCGGCCTGGCGCGACACGGTTTCGACGTCGGCGGCGGGCTGCTCGCCGTCGACGCGGGCGCGCCACGCCTTCACGCCGAGGTAGATCAGGTAGGCCGCGCCCGCAAAGCGCAGCGTATTGAACATCGCCGGCCACGCTTCGAGCACCGCGCCGAGGCCCGCCGCCGACACCGACAGCATCAGCACCAGCGCGGTGAGACAACCGGCCATCGTCCACGTCGAACGCCGCAGCCCGTGCCGCGCGCCGTGCGTCATCACCAGCAGCATGTTCGGGCCCGGAATCGCCGACACGACGAACACCGTCGCCACGAAAAGCCACCATGTATGCAAGTTCATGCGCGCCTCTGCCTCGATGTAAGGGAAAACGAAACATCGATTATGCCGGTGCGCCGGCCTTCTGTCGCGCGACGGATCAGCGGCCCGCGCGGCGCAGCGCGACTTCGCCGAGCACCGCGAAATCCTGCTCGCCGCCGCCGTGTGCAAGCGCATCGAGCAGGTTGTCGCGCACGACGCTCGCCACCGGCAGCGGCACCGATACGGCGTCACCGGCTTCCAGCGCGAGGCGAACGTCCTTCAACCCGAGGCGTGCCTTGAAGCGCGCGGGCTCGTAGCGCCGCTCGGCGATCATGCCGCCGTAGCCTTCGTAGACGGGGCCCGGAAACACGCTGCCGGTAATGACGTCGAGGAAATCGCGCATCGCGACGCCATGCGCGCCGAGCAATGCAGCGGCCTCGCCGAGCGTCTCGATCGCCGACGCGAGCGTGAAGTTCGCGGCGATCTTCGCGACGTTCGCGTGCTGCGGCAGCGACCCGAACCGCCAGGTCTTCTGGCCGATCGCGTCGAACAGCGGCTGCACGCGGTCGATCGCCTCGGCCGGGCCGCCCGCCATGATCGTCAGGCGCGCGGCGGCCGCGACGTCGGGCCGCCCCATCACCGGCGCGGCGACGTAATGGATGCCGCGCGACGCATGCGCGTGCGCGAGCGATTCGGCCAGCGCGACCGACACCGTCGCCATGTTCACGTGAATCAGGCCGCGCGGCGCCTGTGCGAGCAGCGCATCGTCGAAGATCGCGCGCGCCGCGGCGTCGTCGGCCAGCATCGAGAACACCGCGTCGCCGCGAAACGCGTCGGCCGGCGTGTCGACGATCTGCGCGCCGACGGCAACGAGCGGCTCGGCGCGCTCGCGCGACCGGTTCCAGACCCGCACCGTGTGCCCGGCCTTCAGCAGGTTCGTCGCGATTGCCTGCCCCATTTCACCCAGCCCGATAAATCCGAGATCCATTTCCCGCTCCTTCGCTCCGTGAAGCGGGGAGTTAAACACAGATGTGCCGCGGCTGCAGGGCACGCAGCCGGCCATGCGCAGTGCCATACTGCGCGCATGCCGACCGCGACCTTCCGCTTCCACGACGAACTGAACGCCTTTCTCCCGCGCGCGCAGCGCGACCGCGCGTTCGGGCACGCATGCGCGCGCGACGCGACGCTGAAGCACGCGATCGAGGCGCTCGGCGTCCCGCATACGGAAATCGGCCGGCTGTGCGTGAACGATGCGCCGGCCACGCTCGACCGGCCGCTCGACGAAGGCGACCGGGTCGAAGCCTTTCCGGAACGCGCGCAGCCAGCGGCAAACGGGGCCGCCGTGCCGCCGCCGGCGCAATGGCGCTTCGTCGCCGACGCGCATCTCGGCGGCCTCGCGCAACTGCTGCGCCTCGCGGGTTTCGACACCCGCTACGACAACCACTACCGCGACGACGAGCTCGCGGCGCTCGCCGCGCGGGAGGGCCGGATCGTGCTAACCCGCGACCGCGAGCTGCTCAAGCGGCGCGCGGTCGAGCGCGGCTGCTACCTGCACGCGCTGCAGCCAGCCGACCAGCTGCGCGAACTGTTCGCGCGGCTCGATCTCGCGCCGCACATGCGACCGTTCCGGCTGTGCCTGCGCTGCAATGCGCCGCTGCATCCGCTCGACGCGGCGGCTGCAGCGCCGCGCGTGCCGGCCGGCGTCCGGCAGCGGCACCGGCGCTTCGCCGCGTGCGACGTATGCCGGCGCGTGTTCTGGGAAGGCTCGCACTGGCGGCGCATGCGCACGGTGGTCGACGCGATGCGCACGCCGCCGGCGGCGCCGCTGCCCGGCGAACCCGGCGCCTGAAAAAACAAGACCCCGCATGCGTGAACATGCGGGGTCTCGCGACGAGTGGCCGGCGGTGCCGGCCCCGGTCGAAGCGCTTAGTTGGCTGCGCCTGCGTCGTTCGTGCCGGCTGCCGATGCGGCTGCGGCCTTCGCCTTGCCCTTGGCCGAACCGTGGTGCTTCAGCGTGTGCTTCGGCTTGCTGTGATCCTTCTTCATCGGTGCGGAAGCCGGTGCCATCGCGCCTGCCGGCGCCGATGCCGTCTCCTGTGCGAATGCCGAAACCGATGCGAGTGCGAATGCTGCGGTCATGATCGAAGCGAGCGTCTTCTTCATTGTTCTTCCTTTAGCGGAGAAAAAGTCAAACGTACCGGTAAGTAAAGATGCGAGGCATCGCATCGGAGCCCCAGGCCACGAGGCCGGCTTTCGCCGTTCCGCCGCGACAAAACCTGACGCACTGGTTCCATAACGCACCGCGTTCGCGGCAAGTTGACACGTTGCGTGCCCCCTCGGGTTTCCCCGAGGGAGCACGCCTATTCCCCTGCCGGCGACCGGTCCGGCGGCGGCTGCGGCGCCGCCGCCAACCCGCTCGCGCGCCGTCGGGGCGACGCTTATACTGGCGTCCATCCGTCCCTTTCCCCGGAAACCGGATCGCGGCAGGTCGCCAGGCCGCCGCCGTCTCGAGGCGCTCAAATTGCCCGATCACAACCTGGACAAACTGAAGATCGACCGGCGGCCGCTCGCACCGGCGCCCCGCCGGCGCCGGTGGCTCCGCTATGGGGTCGCCGCCGCGGCCGTCATCGGCGCGATCGCCGCCGGCCTCGCGCTGACCGGTCGGCCGGCCGTCGAAACCACCGCCGTCACGTCCGCCTACCCGTACCAGAACGACACGCAGCTCAATGCGACCGGCTACGTCGTGCCGCAGCGCAAGGCCGCGGTCGCGTCGAAGGGCCAGGGGCGCGTCGAATGGCTCGGCGTACTGGAAGGCACGCGCGTGAAGAAGGACGAGATCATCGCGCGCCTCGAAAGCCGCGACGTCGAAGCCTCGCTGGCGCAGGCGCTCGCGCAGGTGAAGGTCGCCCGCGCCAACCTGGGCGTCGAGCAGGCCGAACTGAAGGACGCGGAGATCGCGTTGCGCCGCACCTCGGTGCTCGCGCCAAAGGGCGCCGTGCCGGCCGCGCAGCTCGATACCGACACGGCCCGCGTGAACAAGGCGCGCGCGTCGGTCAACAGCGACCAGGCCGCGATCGCGTCCGCCGAGGCCAACGCACAGGCCGCGCAGGTCGCGGTCGACCAGACGGTGATCCGCGCCCCGTTCGACGGCATCGTTCTCGCGAAGCACGCGAACGTCGGCGACAACATCACGCCGTTCTCGTCCGCGTCGGACAGCAAGGGCGCCGTCGTGACGATTGCCGACATGGACACGCTCGAGGTCGAGGCCGACGTCGCCGAATCGAACATCGCGAAGATCCGCGCCGAGCAGCCGTGCGAGATCCAGCTCGACGCGCTGCCCGACATGCGCTTCGCGGGCCGCGTGTCGCGCATCGTGCCGACCGTCGACCGCTCGAAAGCCACCGTGCTCGTGAAGGTGCGCTTCGTCGACCGCGACGACCGCGTGCTGCCCGACATGAGCGCGAAGATCGCGTTCCTGTCGAAGCCCGTGTCGGCGCAGGACCGGCGGCCCGTGACGGCCGTGCAGGCGAGCGCGGTCGTGGAACGCGACGGGCGGCCGGTCGTGTTCGTCGTGACGGACGACGTCGTGCACGCAGTGGCCGTGACGGCCGGCATGCGGATCGGCGAACTCGTCGCGATCCGCGGCGTGAAGCCCGGTGACACGGTCGTCCTTGCGCCGGGCCCGAAGCTGAAGGACGGCGCGAAAGTGACCGTCGCGAAGAAGTAGCGCACGCGTGAACGACGCCCCGCCGCCCCTCGTCGAAATCAGCCACGTCGCGAAGTCGTACCGGCGCGGCAACCAGATCGTGCCCGTGCTGACCGACATCACGCTCGACATCGGCGAAGGCGACTTCGTCGCGCTGATGGGGCCGTCCGGTTCCGGCAAGAGCACGCTGCTGAACCTGGTGGCCGGCATCGACCGGCCCGACAGCGGCGAGCTGCGCGTGGGCGGGCTCGACATCTCGCTGCTCGCGGAGGCGCAACTGGCCGAATGGCGCGCGGCGAACGTCGGCTTCATCTTCCAGTTCTACAACCTGATGCCGGTGCTCACCGCGTTCGAGAACGTCGAGCTGCCGCTGATGCTCACGCACCTGTCGCGCCGCGAGCGGCGCGAACGCGTCGAACTCGTGCTCGACATGGTGAATCTCGGCGACCGGACGAGCCATTACCCGTCCGAGCTGTCGGGCGGCCAGCAGCAGCGCGTCGCGATCGCGCGCGCGCTGATCACCGATCCCGTGCTGATCGTCGCCGACGAGCCGACCGGCGACCTCGACCGCGCGTCGGCCACCGACGTGCTCGCGATGCTGCAGCGGATGAACGCCGAACTCGGCAAGACGATCATCATGGTGACCCACGACGCGCACGCGGCCGGCGCCGCGCGCTCGCTCGTGCATCTGGAAAAAGGGGAACTGATCGATGGGCACGCCGGCTGACCGGCCGCGGGAGCGCGCGCGATGTACGTGCTGAAGCTGATCGCGCGCAACGCGCTGCGGCACCGGCTGCGCACGCTGCTGACCGTGCTCGGGCTGACCGTCGCCGTGCTCGCGTTCGGGCTGCTGCACACCGTGGTCGATGCGTGGTACGCGGGCGCGGCCGCCGCATCCAGCGGGCGGCTCGTCACGCGCAATGCGATCTCGCTCGTGTTTCCGCTGCCCGTGAGCTACGAGAACCGGATTCGCGGCGTCGAAGGCGTGACGGCCGTGGTCCGCTCGAACTGGTTCGGCGGCATCTACCGCGACCCGAAGAACTTCTTCGCGAGCTTCGCGGTATCGGACAACTATCTCGACCTGTACCCGGAATTCATCGTCCCGGACCCGCAGCGCGCCGACTACGACCGCGACCGGCGCGGCTGCCTGGTCGGGCGCCAGCTCGCGACGCAGTTCGGCTTCAAGATTGGCGACGTGATCCCGCTGAAAGGCACGATCTACCCGGGCACCTGGGATTTCGTCGTGCGCGGGATCTTCGACGGCCGCGACGACTCGACGATCACCCGCCAGCTGGTGTTCCACTGGGACTACCTGAACGAGACGGTGCGCCAGCGCACGCCGAAGCAGGCCGACCAGGTCGGCGTATTCGTGCTCGGCGTCGCGAACCCCGACGACGGCGCGTCGATCGCGCGCAACGTCGACGCGGTGTTCAAGAACTCGCTCGCCGAGACGCTGACCGAAACCGAGCAGGCGTTCCAGCTCGGCTTCGTCGCGATGTCGAACCAGATCATCGCGGCGATCCGCGTCGTGTCGTACGTCGTGATCCTGATCATCATGGCCGTGATGGCCAACGCGATGGCGATGAGCGCGCGCGAACGCACGGCCGAATACGCGACGCTGAAGGCGCTCGGCTTCGGCCCCGGCTTCCTCGCGCTGATCGTGTTCGGCGAATCGGTCGTGATCGCGGTGGCCGGCGGCGGGCTCGGGATCCTCGCGACGCCGCCCGCCGCGAGCCTGTTCAAGCAGGCGGCCGGCGGCATCTTCCCGGTGTTCAAGGTGTCGGCCGAGACGGTCATGCTGCAGGCCGCGTGCTCGGTCGCGGTCGGCTTCGCGGCGGCGCTCGTGCCGGCGTGGCAGGCGGCGCGCGTGCGCGTCGTGGAAGGCCTGCGGGCGATCGGGTAGAAGCATGGCGATCCCGCTCAACTACATCGCGCGCAACCTGTGGACGCGGCGGCTCACCACCGCGCTGACCGCCGGCGGGATGGCGCTCGTGATCTTCGTGTTCGCGACGGTGCAGATGCTCGACGCGGGGCTCACGAAGACGCTCGTGTCGACCGGCGAACCCGACAACGCGGTGGTGATCCGCAAGGGCGCCGAAACCGAGATCCAGAGTTCGATCGACCACCAGCAGGCCAACGCGCTCGAGATGCACCCGGCCGTCGCGCTCGGCCCCGACGGCCGGCCGCTCGTGTCGAAGGAAGCGGTCGTGCTGATTTCGCTGGTCAAGACGTCGTCCGGCAAGCCGTCGAACGTCGTGATCCGCGGCGTGTCGCCGGCCGGCCTCGCGCTGCGCCCGCACGTGAAGCTCGTCGCCGGCCGCATGTTCACGCCCGGCTCGTCGGAGATCATCGTCGGCAGCGCGATCGCGAAGGGGTTCAGCGGCACGCAGCTCGGCGACAGCCTGCATTTCGCGCAGCGCGACTGGACCATCGTCGGCATCTTCGACGCGGGCGGCAGCGGCTTCGATTCGGAGATCTGGGGCGACGTCGACCAGCTGATGCAGTCGTTCCGGCGCACCAGCTATTCGTCGATGGTGCTGCGCATCCCGGGCGCCGACGGCTTCGCGCGCTTCAAGGCCGACATCGACGTCGACCCGCGTCTCACCGACGAGGCGAAGCGCGAGCAGACCTTCTACGGCGACCAGTCGAAGGCGCTGTCGAAGTTCATCAACATCCTCGGCATCACGCTGTCGACGATCTTCTCGATCGCCGCGATGATCGGCGCGATGATCACGATGTACGCGTCGGTCGCGAACCGCGTCGCCGAGATCGGCACGCTGCGCGCGCTCGGCTTCAAGCGCATGAGCGTGCTCACCGCGTTCCTGCTCGAAGCGCTGCTGCTCGGCTTCGTCGGCGGCGTCGCGGGGCTTGCGTGCGCGTCGCTGATGCAGTTCGCGTCGTTCTCGACGACCAACTTTCAAACCTTCGCCGACCTGTCGTTCCGCTTCGTGCTGACGCCCGCGATCGTCGTGAAGACGCTGCTGTTCTCGCTCGCGATGGGGCTCGTCGGCGGGTTCCTGCCGGCCCTGCGCGCCGCGCGGCTGAAGATCGTCGACGCGCTGCGCGCGCAGTGACGCGCGGCCCCGCCGCTCAGCGCACGCGCGGCACCCACGCACCGTGGAACCCGGCCGGCACGCGGCGCGGCAGGTGCACGGTCGCGACCGGCCCGCCGTCGATCGCACGCGCATCGAGGATCACGACGTCGCTCGTATCCGACGCCGCGCGGTAGACCATCACCAGCAGCCAGCCGTCGTCCTCGTCGACGCCGCCCGGGCGCGGCACGAACACCGGCTCGCCGTTCTGGTCGCCGGCCGGCACCGCGTAGCGCGTCGTCGCGCCGCGCGCGTGGTCGAAGCGCATCACGCCGCGCATTTCCGCGTTGTTAGGCTGCTCGACCGCATACAGGTAACGGTAAGGGCGCCCCGTGCGGCTTTCGTTGATGCGCGGCAGCTCGATGCCGCCGTCGGCGAGCGGCCCTTCGTCGATCAGCCCGTTCGCCGTATCGATCACGTAGCGCCACAGCTGGCCGACCGGGTTGTCGGCGAAGCGGCCCGTGCGCGCGTCGAACCGCAGGAACCACGGATAGCGCACCGCATCGAGCACGATGCAGGATTCGTCGCAGTCGTATGCGTTCACGACGTGCTGGATAAAGCACGGCTCGATGCCGAACCAGCGCATGTCGCCGCCGTGACGCGGGATCACGCCGATGCGCGCGGGCCGGTCGTCGTGCCAGCGCAGCGGCATCCGGTGGCCCTGCTTCAGCAGCGAGAAGTCGTAGCCGACGTTCAGGTCGAGCAGCAGGCTGCGGGTTTCGGTGATCGCGAGATCGTGCATCATCGACGGCGCGCCCAGGTCGATCTCGATATCGACGCGCTGCACGCCTTGCGCGTCGGCAACGCCATAGCGCAGCCACGGTGCGCGCCAGTCCGCGCGAAACGCGATCAGCTCGCCGGTCACCGGATCGACCTTCGGATGCGCGGTCATCCCGCCGCCGAGGCTTGCGTGCCGCGCCGGCACGCCGAGCGAATCGAGCGCTGCCGTGATCGCGAACGGCGCGCCGCCCTCCGCCAGCGCAAGCAATTCGCCGGCGTGCTGCAGCACGCTCACGTTCGGATTGGTGTCGGGCAGGCGCGATGCCTCTTCAGGCGCATGCACGGCGGCCCAGCGCTGCGTGCGCGCCCAGCGGTTCCGGTAGCCGATCGCGCGGCCGCCTTCGAACGCGATCGCATGCAGCATAGCGGCTTCCGGCCACCATGACAGCACGTCGTTTCCTTCGAAGCGGCCGCCCGGCGGATTCGGGCCGTTGCGCAGCAGCGTGCCGTCGAGTTCCCGCGGGATAGCGCCGGTCACGTGCAGGTCGACGAGATCGACTTCGTCGGCGACCGGCGCGATCGCGCCGCGGTTCAGGTCGAATGCGGTCATGGCGTCGGATGCTCCTTTCAGCAGTCTTCGGTGGACGGCGGCAGCTCGCCGCGCGCCAGCGCGAGCGCATGGTCGCGCACGTCGTCCGGCCAGCCGGCGATCAGCTCGGCGAGCCGTGCCGGGTCGTTCGCATACAGCGCCCGCGCGGCCTCCTCGAACCCGGGCAGGTCGCCCGCCATCGCCGACATGAAGTGGTAGGCGCGCGCCTGCGCGTCGCGTTGCCGGTCGGCTTGCGCGTACGTGCGTCGTGCGTCCTCGACGAGCTTGCGCAACGCAACCGACGCGCCGCCGGGCTGCGTAGCCAGCCATTCCCAGTGACGCGGCAACAGCGTGACCTCGCGCGACACGACGCCGAGCTTCGGCCGACCGCGGCCGCGCTGTTCACCCGCGCCGGCCGGCTCGCCGGCGGCACCCGCGGCGTCGCCCGACGGCGGCGCGTAGCGCGCGCGGATTTCGTCCGCCGTGCCGCGCAGGTCGAGATCGATCGAGCGGCCCGTCGCATCGTCGAAGATCAGGATCGTGCCGGGCATCGCGTCGCCGGCAGCCTGCCGGACCGCGAGCGCGACCGTCGCGAGCGGGCCCGACGCGAGCCGTCGATGGCCGTCGAAGGCCGTGTAGGAAGGGAGAAGTGTGGTGGTGGTCATCGTGGGCGCCCGCGGGCTGGAATCGGAATATCGCTATTTTTATCCGGGTATAAATTGAATGTCAATATTATCCGGGTAAAAAAGCAGCGCCCGCGCGCGCCATCCCTTCGGGCGATCATGACGCCAGTCAGATCGCGCGGGCCGGAATCGCGATGTCGCGTGCGCTTGCCAGCGCATCGTCGACCGATACATGCCCTTCGAACGCCGATGACGCCGGCAGCGGCAGGTTTTCCTCGATCGCCTGCGCGAATTGCACGCCTGCATCGTCGGCGAGCCGCGCACGCAGCGCGGCAATGCGCGGGAATGCCGCGGGCTCGAACACCGCGTGATAGTCGGCCCAGCGCGCGATCCCGGCGAAGTACGCGTCGGCCAGCGTGCGCCGTGCGCCCAGCAGCCACGGGCCGTCACCGCGCGCGAGCATCGCCTCGAGCTGCCGGTGCGCCTTCAGCACCTTGCCGCGGCCGTACGCCTGCAACGCCGCTTTCTCGGCGCCTTCGGTGTCGTGTTCGTACACATGCCAGAGCGCGCCAAACGCGTTGAAGAACGTCGTGTTCAGCCACGCCAGCATCCGGTTCAGCCGGTCGAATTCCGCGCTGCCCTGGCGGAACGCGAGGCCGCTGTCGAGCGCCTGCGCGCCGATGTGGCCGAGAATCGCGAGGCTTTCGGTCAGCACGTCACCGTTTGCGGTCACGAACGCCGGCGTCTCGGCGACGGGGTTCAGCGCGAGGTACGCGTCGCTTGTCACGATGCCCGGCATCGTAACGCGCGACAGCCGGTACGGGCGGCCGATCCATTCGAGCGCAACGATCGAGCCGAACGAGCAGCCGGCGGGAACACCGTAGAGAAGGATGGGAGACATGGGAGATTCCGCAGAAGTTGAACGAGCAGTCATGCTCCCATGGCGAACGATGGCGCAGTAGCCGCTAAAATTGAAACCCATCGTTTCTCCATGTGGACGCTGGAAGTGAATCTGAACGATCTCTACCTATTCGTGCAGGCGGTGGACGCCGGCAGCATGTCGGCCGCCGCGCGCCGGCTCGACCTGCCAAAATCGACGGTCAGCAAACGCGTTGCCGAGCTCGAGCGCACGCTCGGCGCGCGGCTCGTGCATCGCACGTCGCGCAGCTTCCGGCTCACGCCGGTCGGCACCGAGTTCTTCGAACATGCACGCGCGGCCGTGATCGAGGCCGAAAGCGCACGCGACGCGGTGCTGCGACAAGCCGCCGAGCCGGCCGGCGTCGTGCGGATCACGAGCTCGGTGCCGGTCGCGCAGCACATCCTCGCGCCGTGCCTGCCTGCACTGGCGATCGCGCACCCGAAACTGCTGCTGCAGATTCACGCGAGCGACCGCCTCGTCGACATCGCGCAGGAAGGCTTCGACATCGCGGTGCGCAGCCATTTCACGCCGCTGCCCGATTCCGCGCTCGTGCAACGGCCGCTCGCGGCATCGCCGATCGTCGCCGTGGCGTCGCCGGCCTATCTCGCGCGTGCCGGCACACCGGACGCGCCCGCCGATCTCGCGCAGCATGACGGGTTGCAACCGGGCCAGCAGCCGTGGCGGCTGCAACGCGACGGGGACACCGTCGACGTGACGCCGCGCCTGCGCCTGCTAGCCGACGAATCGACGCTGCTGCTGCAGGCGGCGACGGCCGGCCTCGGCATCGCGTGCCTGCCCGACTGGATCGCCGGCGCCGCGCTCGCGTCCGGTGCCCTCGTGCGCGTGTTGCCCGGCTGGCGCGCCGGCACCGTCACGACGACGCTGCTGATGCCGCACCGGCGTGGCCAGTTGCCCGGCGTGCGTGCCGCCGTCGAGTTTCTCGCGCAGCACGTGGCGCGCCATCACGGCACCGCCTCGGACGACGCACGCGTCTGAGCGGTCGCCCGATCGATCGATTCAAATCGTGAATCGATCAAGTCAGCAATTGGCATGAAAGCGCACATTTCGACATGACAGAATGACCCGGACGCCCTGCCCGCCCGCATCGGCGTCCGGCCTCCGGCCGGCGTTACCCAAACGAATGGCGCGCACCGACGCGCCTGCCGCACGACGGCACCTTCCGCCCTTCGGAGGAGACAGTCATGAATCCGCTTCACGCGCTGTCGGCGTCCGCGTCGGCAACGGCCCGGCGCACGCGCGTGCGCTGGCTGGTGCTGGCCGTCCTGTTCGCGGTCACGACGATCAACTACGCGGATCGCGCGGCGATCGCGATCGCGGGCCCGAGCCTCGCCCGCGCGCTGCACCTGAGCCACGTGCAGATCGGCTTCATCTTCTCCGCGTTCGGCTGGTCGTACGTGATCGCGCAACTGCCGGGCGGCTGGCTGCTCGACCGCTACGGGTCGCGCATCGTCTATGCGTTCAGCATCTTCTTCTGGTCGCTGTTCACGCTGCTGCAGGGCTCGATCGGCTTCTTCGGCGGCGCGGCCGCGTTCGCGCTGCTGTTCGGGCTGCGCTTCCTCGTCGGCGCGGCCGAGGCGCCGTCGTTCCCGGCCAACAGCCGGATCGTGTCCGCGTGGTTCCCGGCCGCCGAGCGCGGCACCGCGTCGGCCATTTTCAATGCCGCGCAGTACGCGGCGACCGTCGTGTTCGCGCCGCTGATGGGCTGGCTCGTGCACGCGTTCGGCTGGCAGTCGGTGTTCGCGGTGATGGGCGTGCTCGGCTTCGCGTTCGTCCTGGTATGGAACCGCACGATGTACGACCCGAAGGACCACCCGAACATCAACCGCGTGGAACTCGACTACCTCGCCGAAGGCGGCGCGCTCGTCAACATCGATCAAGCGACGGGCGGGCGCGACGGCGGCCCGTCGATGCGCCACGTGAAGGCGCTGCTGAAGAGCCGGATGCTGATCGGCGTGTACGTCGCGCAGTACTGCATCAACGCGCTCACCTATTTCTTCATCACCTGGTTTCCCGTCTATCTCGTGCAGGCGCGCGGGATGTCGATCCTCAACGCGGGGCTCGTCGCGTCGATCCCGGCCGTGTGCGGGTTCCTCGGCGGGATTCTCGGCGGCGTCGTGTCCGACGGGCTGCTCAAGCAGGGCCGCTCGCTATCGGTCGCGCGCAAGGTGCCGATCGTGTTCGGCATGCTGCTGTCGATGTCGATGATCGTCTGCAACTACACCGATTCCCACGTGCTTGTCGTGCTGTTCATGGCGCTGTCGTTCTTCGGCAAGGGGCTCGGCGCGCTCGGCTGGGCCGTCAACGCCGACACCGCGCCGCGCCAGATCGCGGGCTTGAGCGGCGCGCTGCTCAACACGTGCGGCAACCTCTCCAGCATCACGACGCCGATCGCGATCGGCTATATCGTCGACCGCAGCGGCTCGTTCAACGGCGCGCTGGTCTACGTCGTCGCGCACGCGCTCGTCGCCGTGATCTGCTACCTGTTCGTCGTCGGCGAGATCCGCCGCGTCGAGCTTCAATGAACGGCACGGGCCGCGACGGCGCAGCCGGCGGCCCGCGCACCACCGGAACCAGGAGCGAACCGATGTCCGAATCCCGCCGTGCCGGCACCCCGCACGTCACGCGCATGCAGGTGATTCCCGTCGCCGGCCGCGACAGCATGCTGCTCAACCTGTGCGGCGCGCACGCACCGTACTTCACGCGCAACCTCGTGATCCTCGACGACAGCAGCGGACGCACGGGCGTCGGCGAAGTGCCGGGCGGCGAAGGCATCCGCCATGCGCTCGAGCGCATGACGGATCTCGTCGTCGGCCAGTCGATCGGACGCTACCAGGCGACGCTCAACACGGTGCGCGCGGCGCTGTCCGGCGCAGGCCCGGGTGCGGGCCGCACGATCCGGCACGAGGTGACGTCGGCCGGTGAAGCAGCGGTGCTGCGCCAGCCACATGAGATCAACCTGCGGCTCGACAACGTGATCACCGCGATCGAGGCAGCGCTGCTCGACCTGCTCGGCCAGCACCTCGACGTGCCGGTCGCCGCGCTGCTCGGCGAAGGCCAGCAGCGCGACGCGGTGCCGATGCTCGCTTATCTGTTCTATATCGGCGATCGCGGCCGCACCGACCTGCCGTATCGTGACGAAGCACAGGCGCATACCCCGTGGTTCCGGCTGCGCAACGAGGAAGCGCTCACGCCGGCCGCGATCGCGCGGCAGGCCGAAGCCGCGGTCGATCGCTACGGTTTCGCCGATTTCAAGCTGAAGGGCGGCGTGATGGCCGGCGCCGACGAGATGGAAGCGATCGCCGCGATCAAGGCACGTTTCCCGGACGCGCGCGCGACGCTCGACCCGAACGGCGCGTGGTCGCTCGACGAGGCCGTCGCGCTGTGCCGCGGGCAGGGCCACCTGCTCGCCTATGCGGAGGATCCGTGCGGGCCGGAAGGCGGCTATTCGGGCCGCGAGGTGATGGCCGAATTCCGCCGCGCGACGGGGATCCCGACCGCGACCAACATGATCGCGACCGACTGGCGGCAGATGGATCACGCGGTACGGCTGCAGGCGGTCGACATCCCGCTCGCCGATCCGCATTTCTGGACGATGCAGGGGTCGGTGCGGCTCGCGCAGCTGTGCCGCGACTGGGGGCTCACGTGGGGCTCGCACTCGAACAACCACTTCGACGTGTCGCTCGCGATGTTCACGCATGCGGCAGCGGCCGCGCCCGGCACGATCACCGCGATCGACACGCACTGGATCTGGCAGGAAGGCGACGCGCGGCTCACGCGCGAGCCGCTGAAGATCGTCGGCGGCCAGGTCGCCGTGCCGGAGCGGCCGGGGCTCGGGATCGAGCTCGACATGGCGCAGGTCGAGGCCGCACATGCGCTGTACAAGGAGGTCGGCGGTACCGCACGTGATGACGCGGTCGCGATGCGCTACCTCGTGCCGGGGTGGGCGTACGATCCGAAGCGGCCGAGTTTCGGGCGGGGGTGACGGCGGCGGGTCGCGGCGGGTGGTTGCCAAACACGGAAACCGCCCGCATCCTGCCGGCTGCCTGAATCGGACAGCTCGGCGAACGATTCGGCGCCCCATCCACCCGGAAGAAAAGCGTTCGCCATGACGTCTCCCGATTCGACACCGCGACAGATCATCGTCCTCGTCCTGTATTCGGCGCTGGGCCTGCCCGCGAGCATGGCCGTCGCCGGTTATGTCGCGCCCCTGATCACACAGAACGTATCGAACTTCGAAGGAGGCGCCGGCTATGCGGCGCTCTGGTGGATCATCCTGCTGACCTGCGCGTTCTACGCGCTGTCGATGGGCATCGCCGTACTACTGCGGAAGAGAACGGCGATTCTCGCGGTCATCACGGTGGCGTTCGCCGCGCTGGCGGTGCCTACGTTCAGACTGATCCATGAATTGCTGGCGAGCTGCTGCAGCAACGCAACCTGAGCGTCACGTTCACGATGCAGAAGACCAACAAGATTCCCGACGTGAGCGCCACGACCGATTGGGATCGCGTGGCGGACAAGACCGGCATCATTCGCGGCGACGGCACCGTGCCGGCGTGATCGGCGGACGCACAGGCACGTGGCCTGAAGCCGGGTGTGCCGGGCGAAGGGGCCAAGGGCGTGCAGATGGCGTTCATGCAGGCCGGGTATGAGCACATGAAGCGTTACGCGCATCCCTGGACCCGCTGGGCGCTTCTCTACAGCGTGGTGCAGATCGTGAAGGATATCGATGTACCGGGAGGGGCGTGATGGCGCGTTTCGTTCGCACTCTTTTTTTGCTGGCGAGTCTGTGTGCCTGCTTTCAAGCGTTTTCCGTGGAACCAACGGTGAACAATTCTCTGCTGTCCAAAGTACGCCCGTGGTGCATCGGCCGGCTCGTATTCGACCGGCCCGTATCGAGCGAGATCTCGAACGAGAATTACAAGTATCGCGGGGAAAAGCTTGTCACGACGCATAACGTGCTGGTGGGGACCTACGACGCCAAGGTCGCGGTGCGGGAGAAGGAACTGCGTACCAAGCAGCGCGTGAATCCCGTTAATTTGGAAGAGAAGACAGGGCATGCGTGGCTGGAAAAGGCGTTTTCTCCGGTACCGCACTCGCGGATTTTCGTCTTCAACAATGCGGTGGCCAAGGCGGCAATCTTGCCGTTCGATACCGAAGGTTACCTGTTCGCGAACCGCACGCTCATCCATACGACGGGCATGATCGGCGCGGATGTCCTGGACCGGGCCGAGAGCACCTATAACGACACCTATCGCCGCATTAAGATGCGCGATAACTGGACCGTGCCGACGGAGCCCGGCTTCTGCTTCGATGGCGGCATCGTCACCGGTGCGTCGACCTACACGGAAGAAGTGAGCCAGTCGTTCGCGCTGATGCCGGGCCGGCCGGCGCTGCTGGTGATCAAGTTGCGCGACGCGGTGGATGGAGATCAGGCCCCGCCGCTGACCAGCACTCTGCCCGCGTTGCGTGCGAAACTCGATCGCATGCCGGGCAGCTATCGCATCCTGCGGCAGGGCAAGCGGACGGTGGCTGGCATGGACGCCGAGGAAGTGCTATTTGCGCTGAAGGACGGCGATGTCACGGTGTATCGCTTCTACCTGCTCGCGCCGGGGAATCCCGCGACGTTGGCACAGCCGCACACCTCGGTCGAATTGCTGTTGGGCGCCCCGGCGCGTGACGACCTGCCTCCGAACCAGTCCACCTCGCCGGTCGATGAGGCGGGGGCGCTGCAGACGTGGGACACGCTGGTGAACAGCCTGCGCGCGCGACCAGGCGCGGTCTGACCGGAGCCGAACGATGCGCCGTTACGATATTGTGAGGGGCGACCTGACGACGGTCGGCGGGATCGTGCAGGGCGGCGATCCTCCGGAACCAACGACTCGAAGGCTCTTCGGCGTGCCACGATGGTCGGCTAGATCGAATGTAGGGCTCCACGTTCGCTCAAAAGACCACATAAACCATTAACATTCAATCACTTACGCAAAAGCTCCGTAGTGTTCAATGTAGAGTCCCCGTTGACGCCGATTGACACTGTGGATGACGAGCTCGTCCACGTCACAAGGGGTGTGCGCATGACAAGAAGTACAGCCGCGTCACGAATGCATCCTCGGGGACACGTGACGCCGCTGACAAGAATGTGGGACAGGTGATTTGTGTGGATGATGCAGGTCAGCTAGGCGCTCTAGCCTCACTATGCGGATCAGTGCGACCAAACAAAAAGCCGGCTCAAGGCCGGCTTTTTGTTTGCGAAGCATAAGGCTGCACTTTGTCAACGGAAGCATAACTTTGCACCTGATGCAAAATTATCCTTCCTGTCACAACTTTGGTGCAACTAGGAATCTTGTTGGTGGAGCGGAGGAGGATCGAACTCCCGACCTTCGCATTGCGAACGCGACGCTCTCCCAGCTGAGCTACCGCCCCAACAGTCAACCATCATACACACGCATTTCCGCGCTTGGCAATAGGGGTTGAATCGCCCCTGAAACCTTACTTTGACGGCGCGCCAGCCAGCACCCATTCGACCACCGAACGCACGTCGGCGTCGCTCATGCGCGGGTGCGCGGGCATCGGAATGGCGCCCCAGACGCCCGAACCGCCCTCCTTCACCTTCTTCGACAGCTTGGCCACGGCCTGCGGATCGGCCTTGTAGCGGGCGGCGATATCCTTGAACGACGGACCGACGAGCTTGCGGTCGACCGCATGGCAGCCCATGCACGCGTTGCCGCGCGCGACCTTCAGGCCGTCGCCGACATCCGCGTGCGCGGCGCCCAGCGTACCCACCACGAGCGCCGCGGCCGCGACGCCCTGCACCATCCACTGTTTCATCTGCTTCATCTGCATGCTCTTCATTGCGACGGGGCCTTCGGGTTGCCCGGATGCACGCTCGACGAATTCGAGATCGGCGCGGGCGACTGCAACGGCGTGGATTGCACCGACGCGTCGGGCACGGCGCCCACCGTCGCGGTATCCGCCGGCGCGGCGGCAGCCTGCGCGCCGGATGCGCCGCTCGCGGGCGATGCGTTCTGCAGCGCCTGCGCGTCCTGCGGCTGGATGTACTGGAACACCTTCACGACCTTCTCGACGCCCGGCACCTGGCTGGCCGCTTCCGCGCCGCGATTGCCCTCGTCGACCGTCACGAGCCCCATCAGGTAAAGGTTGCCGCGTTCGCTGACGACCTTGTAGTAGTTCGCCGAGATGCCCTTCGTCGCGATCAGCTCGGACTTCACGCGCCCTTCGAGGTACGAGTCGTTCGCGCGCGACGACAGCGACGACGCCGGCTCGACCGACAGCTCGTTGACGATGCCGTTCACGTTGTTGATGGCGCGCACGATTTCCTCGGCGCGCTGCTTCGACGCATCGTTCGGCACTTCGCCCGTCAGCAGCACGCGGCGGTTGAACACCGTCACGTTCACGTGCGACTGGTCGGGCAGCCCGCTGTTGATCTGCGAGAGCGCCTTGACCTGGATCTCGCGATCCTCCGTCTGCGCGCCGAGCGTACGGCGATCGGTCGCGATCAGCGCGCCGCCGCCGGCCGCTGCACCCACGACCCCGAGCACACAACCCTGCAGCGACACGGCGAGGCCCGCCGTCAGCGCAGCCAGCAGCGTGGTTCTGACGAGCGTCTGTTTGACGCGGCTTTGATTCATCGACGGCTCTCCTTCGTTCAATCCTCACCCAGCAGCATCGCGTCGATGCCGTCGCACAGGCAGTGGATGGTCAGCAGATGGACTTCGTGGATGCGCGCCGCGCGAACGGCGGGCACGCTGATCGGAATATCGGTATCACGCAGCGCAGCCGCGACCGCATGGCCGTCGCCGCCCGTCAGCGCGACGACGGTCATCTCGCGCTCGTGCGCTTCGTCGATCGCCGCCAGCACGCGCGGCGACGCGCCGGCCGGATCGAGCACCAGCAGGATGTCGCCGGTCTGGCCGAGCACGCGCACCTGCTGCGCGAACAGTTGCTCGGCGGACACCGCGCCCGCGAGGCCGCCCTGCGACGCGTCGGTGGCCAGCGCGATCGCGGGCAGGCCCGGGCGCTCGCGCTCGAAGCCGCCGACGAGCGACACGGCGAGGTAGTGCGCGGCGGCGGCCGACGGGCCGTCACCGCAGGCGACGATCTTGTTGCCGTTCGCCAGCGCGGCGAACATCGCATCGACCGCGGCTGCGATCGGCAGCGACAGCGCGTCGGCCGCTTCGGCGTGAAGCGCGGCACTGTCGCGGAAATGTTGCTGAATACGTTCGACTGACATCGATTCCTGGTGAACTGGGCGCGTGGCACGCATCGCGCGACATCGTGGGTGCGGCGAGTTTACCGTACTCCGGCGCCCTCTCCGGGGGTCCGGCAAGAACTCTTTACATCTCGTCACAGCTCGCCGCTACGCATCGTCGGCACGAAATGCATCACGCAACCACGCGAGCCGGCCGGCCTCGAACGCGACGACGTCGAAGCGGCACGCGGCGCCGGCGCCGTGCCGCGCCCAGAACTGGAGCGCGGCCGCGACCAGACGCCGCCGCTTGCGCCAGCCGACGCTCGCGGCCGCGCCGCCATGCCGGATGCTGCGCCGCGCGCGCACCTCGACGAACACGAGCATGCCGTCGGGCTCGCGCATCACGAGATCGAGCTCGCCGCCGCGCATCGTCACATTCGCCGCGACGAAGACGAGGCCACGGCGTTCGAGAAACTGCCGTGCGCGCTGCTCGAATGCCGCGCCGACCGGTTTGGATCGTGCCGCACCGGAAAAGTTGTCGCCCGCGCGCGGCAAACCGCGCCCGTCACCCGGCCGCGCCGCCTCAGCGTGGCACAATGCCGTCCTTGTTCCGCCTGCGCCGCGATTGCGCGCATTGCCTGCCATGACTGCCCTCCTCGAACTCGCGCAAACGCAGCACTACCCGAGCGCCGCGCTCTACGTGGTCGCTACGCCGATCGGCAACACCGCCGACATCACGCTGCGCGCACTGCACGTGCTCGGCCTCGCCGATCGCATCGCGGCCGAAGACACCCGCAACACGGGCCAGCTGCTCGCCCGCTACGGGATCTCGAAGCCGCTCGTCGCCGTGCACGAGCACAACGAACGCGAAGCCGCGCAACGCGTGGTCGAACTGCTGCGCGCCGGCGAACGCGTGGCCTACGTATCGGACGCCGGCACGCCCGGCATCTCGGACCCCGGCGCGCGGCTCGTCGACGCGGTGCGCGCCGCCGGCTTCGCGGTGATCCCGCTGCCGGGCGCGAGCGCGGCGGTGACCGCGCTGAGCGTGGCCGGCGACTGGGCCGGCGCGTTCACGTTCGCGGGCTTCCTGCCGCCGAAGGCCAAGCAGCGCGCGACCGCGCTGCAGGCGCTGGTATCGCATCCGTATGCGCTGGTGTTCTACGAAGCCCCCCACCGGATCGCCGAAACCGTCGCCGCGCTTGCCGATGTGTTCGGCCCCGCGCGCCGACTGCTGATCGCGCGCGAACTCACCAAGCTACACGAGCAGTTGTTCCAGGGCACCCTGGCCGAAGGACAGACCTGGCTCGCCGGCGATGCGAACCGGCAGCGCGGCGAGTTCGTGCTGGTCGTCGAAGGCGCGCCGGCGACGAGCGGCGAAGCCGACGTCACCGCGCACGACGCGCTGCTCAAGCTGCTGCTGGAAGAGGTGCCGGTGAAGAGCGCGGCCAAGCTCGCGGCCGCGCTGACGGGCGCGTCGCGCAACACACTGTATGCGCGAGCGCTTGCGCTGAAGGATGAGCACTGACGCGCGAGCCGGCCGGCACCGGGAAACCGGCGCCGGCATCGCGCGTCGCCGGAAAGACAAAGGGCTGCCCGAGGGCAGCCCTTTTGAATGAGCGGACGGATCCGCCGCGTTACTTCGTCGAGACCGACGCGAGCATCTCGTCGCGTGCCTCGCGCGCTTCCTGCGGCGACAGCCCTTCGATCTTCACGCGGCCCGTGCCGGCGTGCACGAGGCCGATCAACTTGGCGGCCGCATACGACAGGTCGAGCACGCGGCCGCGCTTGAACGGCCCGCGATCGTTGACCTTCACGACGACCCACTTGCCGGTCGACGCGTTCGTTACCTTGATGTACGACGACAGCGGCAGCGTGCGGTGCGCGGCAGTGAGCGCGTTCATGTTGAAACGCTCGCCGTTCGCGGTGCGGCGACCGTGGAAATCCCGCCCGTACCAGGAGGCGCGCCCCGTCTGGCGGAAGTCGGACACATCCTTGGCGTCGATCGGCTCGGCGTCGGCCAGCGACGGCTTCTTCGCGTCCTTGCTGTCGGCAGCCGGCATCGATGCCAGCGCGGAATCGAAATTCAGTTGCTGCTTGTCGTTGTCCGCCTTGGCGGCAGCGGCCGTCTTGTCGACCGCGTTCTTCTGGTCCGCGCTACCGGTGGTCTGGCTGGGTGGCACCGCACAGCCCGTCAACGCAAAAAATAATGCAATGGTCCCGAATCGACTCGGAAATCGTACGTTCATCGACGTGTCGCCTTCTGGTTCGGGCCGCTGCTTCATCACGCTGCTTCACAGCGCAGACACGCGGCCCGGACGGCAAATGCGTGCACGCCTCGCTCGGATACGAGCAGGCGGCTAGCATGGGCGCGGCTTTCGTCTATGCCGCAACCGTCCTGATTAGCTTTCACGTCTGGCGCAACCTGTCCCCAACAGCCTGACCAGACCCCACATGCCGCCATCGAACATGGCTTCACGTTCGCGCGCGTCGATACGACCAACGCACAGGAACGGCGGCACAGGCCTCATCCGGCAGCGCGGCAGCAGGGCCGCAGGCGGGCGCGCAGCACCCGGCCGGACAAGACGTGAGCACCGAATGCTCGGTGCTGGATACACCGCCGGACTCCCCGGCGGCTGATGCTTGACGGTGATTTCGATGCCCCTTTTAACGGGGCCGAAACACCAGCGAATTGCGTGAAATCCACGCGCAATGGGGCGCATTATACATAAATCAAAACGCCATCTCGAAAAGCGGCCCGGCCGGACCATTGATTCTCTCTATGGCGGTAACAATCGACATGCTCCGGGATTGCCCGGAGACACGTGTCGCGCGATGCACCACGCGGGCGGCAGGCAGCACGCGCGACCGGTACAATCGCTCCTTTTAGCCGCCGGTGCCTCCATGAAAGTCACGCTCATTCCGGTCACGCCGTTCCAGCAGAACTGCTCGCTGCTCGTCTGCGAGAAGACGGGCCGCGCCGCCGTCGTCGATCCGGGCGGCGACCTCGACCGGATCGAACAGGAAGTCGCGCGACAGAACGTGCAGGTCGAGAAGGTGCTGCTCACGCACGGACACATCGATCACTGCGCGGGCGCGAAGACGCTCGCGACGCATTACGGCGTACCGATCGAGGGGCCGCAGGAAGAAGAGCGCTTCTGGATCGAGAAGCTGCCGATGCAAAGCGAACGCTTCGGCTTTCCGGCCGCCGACACCTTCGAGCCCGACCGCTGGCTGAACGACGGCGACACCGTGCGGTTCGGCGACGAGACGCTCGAGGTCTATCACTGCCCCGGCCACACGCCGGGCCATGTCGTGTTCTTCAGCCGCGCGCATCGCGTCGCCATCGTCGGCGACGTGCTGTTCGCCGGCTCGATCGGCCGTACCGATTTCCCGCGCGGCAATCACGAGGATCTCGTCCGCTCGATCAAGGAGAAGCTGTGGCCGCTCGGCGACGACGTGACGTTCGTGCCGGGCCACGGCCCGGTGTCGACGTTCGGCGACGAGCGCCGCACGAACCCGTTCGTGTCCGACAAGGTGTTCGGATGAACCAGACCGCCATCCAGGAAATCTACGTCAGCACCGACGTCGAGGCCGACGGCCCGATTCCCGGCCCGCACTCGATGCTGAGCTTCGCGTCGGCCGCCTACACCGAGGACAAGCAGCTGATCGCGACGTTCTCGGCCAACCTCGAAACGCTGCCGGGCGCGCAGGCGCACCCGGTGCAGGAAGCGTGGTGGAAGACCGAGCCCGAAGCATGGGCCGCGTGCCGGAAGGATTTGCAAGCGCCCGAAGCGGCGCTGGTCGCGTACGTCGACTGGGTCGAGGCGCTGCCCGGCAAGCCGGTGTTCGTCGCGATGCCGGCCGGCTTCGATTTCACGTTCATGTTCTGGTACATGATGCGCTTCGCCGGGCGCTGCCCGTTCTCGTGGTCGGCGCTCGACATCAAGACGCTCGCGTTCGCGATGACGGGCCTGCCGTACCGCAAGGCGATCAAGCCGCGTTTTCCGAAGCACTGGTTCGACGACCATCCGCACACGCACGTCGCGCTCGACGATGCGATCGAGCAAGGCGCGCTGTTCTGCAACATGCTGGCCGACCTGCGCCGCCAGCAGGCCGCGATCGCGGGCCTCGCGGTGTCGGACACCGATCGATCGGAAAACGCAGGGGCGGGACAAAACCCCACGGATCCGCGAGCAAATTAGCGAATCTTTCTCAACAACGCGACGCCTGATTGCCTTTCCTTTCCCGGCCCTCTAACATTCAGCGTGTTGTAGTTGCCGCATGGAGGCGCAGGTGACGCTCGATTCCTTTTCGCAAAAAATCCTTCGCCTGTTGCAGCTCGACGCGCGCCGTTCGGTCCAGGAGATCTCGGACCAGGTCGGCCTGTCGAGCACGCCGTGCTGGCGCCGCATCAAGGACATGGAACAGTCGGGCGTGATCCAGCGCTACACGGCGCTGCTCGATCGCGAGAAGCTCGGCCTGCACGTCTGCGCGCTCGCGCACGTGCACCTGACCCGCCACAACGAAGGCGGCGTCGAGCAGTTCGAGCGAGAGATCGCGACCTGCCCGGAAGTCACCGAGTGCTACAGCACGACCGGCGAAGCCGATTACATCCTCAAGATCGTCGCGCCGGACATCAAGGCCTACGACGTGTTCCTGCACGAACGCATCTTCAAGATCCCTGCCGTGTCGCAGGTGCGCACGAGCGTCGTGCTGCGCGAAATCAAGTTCGACACGCAACTGCCGCTGTAACGCACCGGCACGCGCTGGCGGCCGGACGTCGCGCGTGCCCGCGGCAGGTCACGCCTGCGCGGGCATCGTGCGCGTGAAGCCGATCCGGCGCGCGCCGAACTCGCGCTTCAACGCGTCGGCGTCGAGCCGGCCGGCCAGCGCCGCGTCGGTGTCGTGCGGATCGCAGGCAAGCGTCACGTCGATCTCGAGCCCCGTACTCAGGTAATGCAGGTTGATTGCCGCCGCACGCAACCCGCGCTGCGCGAGCGCCGCCTCGAGCCGTGCCGCGATCTCGCCGCGCGGCGGCAGCGCGAGCGCGGGACGGCGCGCCGCGTCGTTCTCCGGGTCGACGTGGATCAGCGCATCGAGCACGCGCGAGTCGGTCAGCACGCGCGCACGCGCGGTCTCGGCGATGTAGTGCCCTTCGGAGACGGAGATTTTCGGGTCGACCAGGATGTGCGCGTCGACGAGCGCGGCATCGCCCATCTTGCGCGTGCGCAGGTCGTGCACGTCGCGCACGCCGGGCGTCGCCGCGAGCAGCGCGCGGATCTCGGCCGTATCGGTCGTATCGAGCGCACGGTCGGAGAGGTCCTGCAACGCGTCATAGCCGAACGTCCAGCCCATGCGCGCGACCATGAAGCCGACGATCGCCGCCGCGATCGGGTCGAGCAGTTTCACGCCGGCCAGGCTGCCGACGATGCCGATCGCGACGACGAGCGACGATGCGGCATCCGAGCGCGCATGCCACGCGTTCGCGACGAGCATCGCCGAGCGCACGCGCCGCGCCTCGCGCAGCATGTAGCGAAACAGCGCCTCTTTCGACACGAGCACTGTCAGCGCGACGAGCAGCGCGGAAAAATGTATCGCCGGAATGTTTTCGAGATTAACGAGACGGTCGCCGGCCCGCCAGAGCATGCCGACGCCGACCGCAATCAGGATTGCGCCGAGAAACAGCGATGCGACGGTCTCGTAGCGGCTGTGTCCGTAATTGTGGTCGGCATCCGGCGATGCGCCGCTATGCCGATTCGCAACCAGCACGACAAAATCCGAGATCAAATCTGAAACCGAATGTACCCCGTCGGCAATCAACGCCTGCGAATGCGCAATCACCCCGACGGCGATCTGAAATGTCGCAAGCACGACATTCAGGACAATACTGACGAACGTGCTCTTGCGTGCAACCGCGTGCTTATCTGCGCTCTGCGCGTCGCCGGAAAACGTGGACATGAAATATGGGATATCGGTGTGCGATACCCAATTCTATCAAGGGCGCCCCGTGAACCCCGCCAATACCCACAAATTTCTTATTTAAATCAACCGCTTATGCGAACGGGTCGCATTTCCATTCACAGCGGATCATTACATTTTCATGACAGCGCGATGGGCGTGGCGGCCGCCGAAAACAAAAAAGCCGCGCTCCTTAACGGACACGCGGCTCTTTTGAAGAGCAGGTAATTTAAACAAACGTTTAAATTGCGAACTGCTCGCGGTTCTTGCCCGCGATCCAGCGCGGCGGCTTGCCGCGGCCCGACCACGTCGCGCCCGTTTCCGGATCGCGGTATTTCGCGGCAACACCTGCACGCGGACGGCCAACCTTGCCTGCCTTCGCGCGGCTGAGACCGAGTTCGGCGAGCGAAAAGCCGTAGTCGGCGATTTTCTGCTTCACGTCATTCAGCACTTCAGCGTATTCACGCGACTTCGCTTCTTCGATTTGCTTCTCCAGCTTCTCCCGCTGGGCCAGCAGGTCCTTGTAAGAAGACATAGTTTCCCTTTCTATCTGACCAATGGCGCCGGTCTGCAGCCAGCTCACCATTCATGAAATATATGTGCCTCGGATTTTTGAAGGCAGAGATTAGCACAAAAAAGATTTGATAGAAGCGAGATTCATGAAAATCCCGAGCTCAATTGAAATTCACGTGTGTCATTTTGACCGGTCGCGGCCTTTTCTCAAATTTTCACGTTCCTACACAGAGATTAGGACATTAGCCATTTCCTATTAAGTCTATCAACATACGCAATTACCCTGCATTCAAAAAAATCGAAGCTTTCATCAGACGACAGCTTTGCGAAAATCGGATGGTGCGACTCGCCAAACGAACAAGGCGCGGACAAGCCGGCATCCGCGACGTCAGGTCACGTCTCGCGCGCGTGCAATCAGCCGTTCGCGCAATGCGCCCGCATCGGCCAATGGCGTATCGAACGGCGTACGCACGCGGCGGCCGTCATGTCGCCAGTCGGCGCCGTGGCAATCGACACCGAGCAATTCGAGCCCGTCGCGGCGCGCATCGCCAGCATCGTACGCGTCCCATAACGCCCGTTCCTCGTCGAACGCGAGCGGCGGCAGCCCATCGAGATGCGTGCCGTCGACCCAGCCCATGCGCCCGAAACCGCCGATATAGCGCAGCCGCTCGACGTCGAGCGCCCAGAACGTGAAATCGCCGAGCGCGAGATAGCGTGCGGCGTCCGGCTCATAACGACAGTAGCGCGCGGTGACGTGCGGATCGTCGCCGAGCGGCACGAACCGGCCGAGCAGCGTCGCGCGCTCGGCATTCAGCACATCGCCGCCGGGTGCGTCGACGACGAGGAAGCCCGCGCGCGGATCGGCGGCCAGATTGCGCGTGTGCTCCGCGAGGCCACTCACGAGGATCACGGGACGATGGCTTGCATCGGGTGCAAACGGGACGACCGTCGGATACGGGAAACCCTGCGGATCGCGCGAATGGGTGGCGAGCGTGCCGAGCGCGCAGCGGTGCAGCAGATGCACGGCGAGAGCGGGATCGATGTTCAAGAGGACTCCTGCGGTCGAAGGGTGGCGCGCCGAGCACGCCATGCGCTTCGATGTTACCCGCGGGCGCGCCGCGCCGCGCATCGGCCGAACGGCCTATGCGGCCGAACGCGGATCGCCGGGCAATCGCCGGATCATCGGCCAAACGGCCATCGCCCGGCACGATCGTAAGCGGTTCGATAGAATCGGACGGATCCGACGGGCGCCGCGTGCGCCCGTGCATGACTTTTGACGAGCGTTGCCGTGTCCGAATCCTCCTCCCCCGAATCGTCGTCCCCGTTCGCCATGCCGCCCGACGCGCATCGCGTGCTGTCGCTTCCGGCCCGCCAGCGGGCGCGCGCGGCGTCGATGGCGCTGTTCTTCGTCGCCGGCATGATGTTCGCGTCGTGGGGCGTGCACGTGCCGACCGTGCGCGACAAGTTCGCGCTGAGCCCCGGGCTGCTGTCGATCGCGCTGTTCGCGGTCGCCGTCGGCTCGATCGCCGCGATGCTGACCATCGCGCGCTGGATCGCGCGCGTCGGCTCGCGCACCGCGTGCCTCGCGGGCGGGCTCGTGATGTCGGCCTGCGCGGCGCTGATCCTCGTCGTGCCCGACTACCCGATGCTGCTCGCCGTGCTCGCGCTGTTCGGCTTCTCGATGGCGACACTCGACGTCGCGATGAACGCCGAGGCCAGCGCGGTCGAAATCGCGATCGGCCGGCCGATCATGTCGTCGCTGCACGGCATGTTCAGCATCGGCGGGATGGCAGGCGCGGCCGCCGGCGGCGCGCTGCTGTCGGCCGGCATGGCGCCGGCCGTGCATCTCGCGCTCGCGGCGGCGACCAGCGCGACGGTGCTCGTGGTCGCCAGCCCGGCCGTGCTGCCGCATGTGCCGCACCACGAACACGCGCACGGCGGCGGCAACCGCTGGCGCTCGCCGGCGTTGTGGATGCTCGGCGGCATCGCGCTCGTCGCGCTGATCGCCGAAGGCGCGATGTACGACTGGGCGACGGTCTACATGCGCGACGTCGTCGCGGCGAGCCCCGCGCTCGCCAGCGCCGCCTATGCCGCGTTCTCGGGGGGGATGGCCATCGCGCGCTTCGCGGGCGACGCCGTGCGCGCCCGCTTCGGCGCCCCGCAGCTCGTGTTCGCGAGCGCGTCGCTCGCCTGCGCGGGGATGATCGGCGCGCTGCTGCTGCCGTATCCGGCCACGGTGCTGACCGGCTTCACGCTGATGGGTCTCGGCCTCGCGAACATGATGCCGGTGCTGTTCGCGGCCGCCGCGCGGGTGAAAGGCATCCACGCGGCCGAAGGGCTCGCGCACGTGGCCGGGCTCGCGTATTTCGGCATGCTGTTCGGTCCGGTCGTGATCGGCGCCGTCGCGCAGGCCGCGAACCTGACGATCGGTCTGTCCGTCGTCGCGCTGTGCGCGGCGCTCGTCGCGGCCGTCGCGCCGAAGGTGCTCGCGCGGCTGAAGATCTGACGGGGCGCGGCGGGCGCCGGCCCAAAAAGAAAGCGCGCATGCGTTGCCGCATGCGCGCTTTCACCCCTTCTGTTGACCGCTTGTCGGGTTACATCTTCACTTCGTCGAGCAGCGACTTCTTGCCGTTCTTGTAGTTGTACAGCGAGATCACGCCGTGCTGCAGGTCGCCCTTCGAGTCGAAGGTCGTCGTGCCGATCACGCCCGAGTAGTTCGTCGACGGCATCGCGGCGAGGATCTTCGCCGGATCCGTCGAGTTCGCGCGCTTCATCGCATCGACGATGATGTACACGGCGTCATACGTGAACGGTGCGTAGATCTGGATCGGCTGGCCGAAGCGCTTCTCGTACTTCGCCTTGAACGCTGCGCCGCCCGCCATCTTCTCGAGCGAAGCACCGGCTTCCGAGCACACCACGTTGTCGGTCGCGTCGCCGGCCAGGTCGGCCAGCTTTTCCGTGCACACGCCGTCGCCCGCGAAGATCTTCGCGCGCAGGCCGAGCTGCTTCGCCTGTTTCGCGAACGGGCCGCCGGTGGCGTCCATGCCGCCGTACATGATCGCGTCCGGATTCTCGCCCTTGATCTTGGTCAGAATCGCGCGGAAGTCGACCGCCTTGTCGTTCGTCGCGTCATGCGACATCACCTTCAGGCCGAGCGCCTTGGCCTTCTTCTCGAACTCGTTCGCGAGACCCTGGCCGTACGCGGTCGAATCGTCGACCACGGCCACGCTCTTGATGCCCTTCGAGTGCGCGTAGTTCGCGAGTGCCGGGCCCTGCTGCGCATCGGTGGCCACCACGCGGTACGTGGTCTTGAAGCCCTGCTGCGTGTAGGCCGGGTTGGTCGCCGACGGCGAGATCTGCACGATGCCCGCATCGCTGTAGATCTTCGAAGCCGGGATCGACGTGCCCGAGTTCAGGTGGCCGACCACCGCGACGACCTTGTCGTCGACGAGCTTCTGCGCAACCTGCGTGGCTTGCCGCGGGTCAGCAGCGTCATCCTGCGGGTCGAGTTGCAGCGTGATTTTCTGGCCGCCGATCGTGAGACCCTTCGCATTGATCTCCTCGACTGCAAGACGCGCACCGTTCTCGTTGTCCTTGCCCAGGTGTGCAATGCCGCCCGTCAAGGGCGCGACGTGGCCGATCTTGACGACTTGATCGGCGGCCGCGTTGCTTGCAGCTGCAACGCACAGCATCGCCGCAGCGGTGATCGGCAGCAGCTTTTGCATCTTGATATTCATGTAAGTCTCCAGTTTCGGTCCCAATAAACGCCATCGCCCGGTGCCCCGCTGCCATCCCTGTGTTTGCAATCACTGGACGATTCGCCGGTTGCATCGTTCATGCACTTGGCCTCAAGCACGTGAAAACCGCCGCTTTTAGCAGCCGCCCGCCCGTACTTGCGCGCAAGTGTAGGTGATCAAATTAATTTGTGGGACTTTTTTGGGGTAGTGGTAACACTACCGATATGCGTACTTTGGAATGACGACTCGAACATCGCTGCAAGCCCCGCCTGATAAGGGTTTCCGCTAATTCTCGGCGGCCTGCCGAAAGGCCGTTTCAAAACATTCCGGGGGCATTTCGATTCGGTATTTTGTGTCCGTGATCATTGAGTGAAACGCGCGTGACAACGCGCGTTTCATCGTCCGATATGAACGATTCAGGCCGCCGCCGCACGCCATTCGGTATCGAGCGCGTCAACGAGCTGCGACGTCGTCAGCGCGTCGCCGCGCCGTCGCGCGAGCGGTGCGCCCTGCCCGGCCCACAGCGACAGGTAGTCGCCGTTGTTGGCGCGTGCGGCGGCCTGGCGCAGCGGCTGCGTCAGCGCGTTCTGCACCGGGTACGGCGCGACGTCGGCCATGCGCTCGCCGAGCCGCGCCATCAGCGTGTTGCGCAGCCCGCGCGCGTGGCGGCCGGTGATCGCGCGCGTAACCTGCGTCGACGTATCGGCGCTCGCGAGCAGGCGCGCCTTCCAGTCCGCCGCGATCGCGCTTTCCGTGCAGGTGAGAAACGCGGTGCCGAGCTGTGCGCCCTGCGCGCCGAGCGCGAGCGCGGCCGCGATCCCGCGGCCGTCCATGATGCCGCCCGCGGCAAGCACGGGCAGGCCGGTCGCGTCGACCAGTTGCGGCACGAGCGCGAGCGTACCGATCAGCGCGTCATCGGCGGAACCGATGAACGTGCCGCGATGGCCGCCCGCCTCGGCGCCTTGCGCGGACAGCGCGTCGGCGCCGGCCGCCTGCCATGCGAGCCCCTCGGCCACGTGCGTCGCCGTGCCGATCACGTAGGTGCCGGCGGCCTTCAGGCGCGCGACGTCGGCGGCATCGAGCACGCCGAACGTGAAGCTCGCCACGGGCACGCGCAACGCCACGAGTGCATCGAGCTGGGCGCGAAAGTCGGGGGCGTAGCGCGCGGGCGCGGTGCCCGGCGGCAATCCGAGCGTCGCGTTCAGCGGGTCGATCGCGGCCAATGCGCGGGTGACGGTCGCCGCGTCGGGCGCGGCGTCCGGCAGCACGAACAGGTTGATCGCGAACGGGCGATCGGTCGCCGCGCGAATGGCTTCGACTTCGGACGCGAGGCGCTCGGGCGCGAACGCGCCGGCGCCGAGACTGCCGAGCGCGCCGGCATTCGAGGCGGCGGCGACCATCGCGGTCGTGGTCGCGCCGACCATCGGCGCCTGCACGAGCGGCAGGCGCAGGCCGAAGCGTTCGGAAAAAGGCGTGGAAAACAGACGGGCAGACATGGCGAATCCTTCGATGACGATGCGCGAAAGCGCTTTGTAAAGGCCGGCACATCGACTCTATCGAAGTGGCGCAGCGCCGAAAAATGAATAATCGAGATCGAAACGATCGCTGCGCGAGAAGCGGGCGCGTACCCTGCAATGACACGGGATCGGTGGCACACTCTAGGGCCTGTTCCACCCCGGGGGGCGCATCGCGCACCCCGTTCGCCAGGAGTTCAGAACGTGACTGCCCAATGGATCGACATCCCCACCGGTAACGACAGCTTCGGCGGCTATCTCGCACTGCCCAAGCGCGGCAAGGGCCCTGCCGTCATCATCATCCAGGAGATCTTCGGCGTGAACTCGCACATCCGCGCGGTCGCCGACCAGTACGCCTCCGACGGCTTCGTCGCGCTCGCGCCGGACGTGTTCTGGCGCACGCAGCCGCGCGTCGAGCTGACCTACGAAGGCGCGGATCGCGACAAAGGCATCGAGCTGATGAAAAAGACCGACGTGGGTCTCGCGGTCGCGGACATCGGTGCGGCCGCCGATGCGTTGCGCGCGCGCCCCGAAGTGGCCGGCAAGGTCGCCGCGATCGGTTACTGCTTCGGTGGCCAGCTCGCGTACCGCGCGGCCGCGACCGGCAAGATCGATGCGGCAGTGGCTTACTACGGCGGCGGCATCCAGAACGCGCTCGACCTCTCCGGCAAGGTCGCGCAGCCGATCCTGTTCCACTACGCGGAAAACGACCACGGAATCCCGCTCACGGCCGTCGAACAGGTGAAGGCCGCATTCGCCGGCCACGGCCATGCGTCGTTTCATGTGTATCCGGGCGCCGAGCACGGCTTCAACTGCACGGACCGCGCGTCGTACAACCAGCGCGCGTCGGCGCTCGCGCATGGCCGCACGCTGACCTTCCTCGCCGAGCACCTCTAAAAACGGCCGGCCGCGGGCCCGCGCACCGGGCCCGCGTTATGCTGCCGTCATCGCCACGGGTCACAACGGGGGTGACTGCGATGCACTCGGACTATCTCGCGCATGACGCGATCGGCCTCGCCACGCTGGTACGCGAACGCAAGGCGAGCCCGCGCGAACTGCTCGACGCCGCGATCGGCCAGGCCGAAGCGGTCAACAGCGCGATCAATGCGATCGTGCTGCAGGACTACGAAGCCGCACGCCAGCGTGCGGCCGCCACACCCGACGGCGGCGCCGACGCACCGTTCGCCGGCGTCCCCTATCTCGTGAAGGATCTCGGCGCGGCGGTGGCCGGGCTGCCGCTGTCGATGGGCAGCCGGCACTACCGCTATTTCGTGCCCGCCGACGATTCGCCGGTGATCGCGCGAAGCCGCGCGGCCGGTCTCAACGTGTTCGGCAAGACCAACACGTCGGAGATCGGCCAGATGCCGTACACGGAACCCGAGCTGTTCGGCGCGTGCCGCAACCCGTGGAGTCTCGATCACACGCCCGGCGGCTCGAGCGGCGGCGCGGCGGCGGCCGTCGCGGCCGGCATCGTGCCGATCGCGCATGCGTCCGACGGCGGCGGCTCGATCCGCATTCCGGCATCGTGCTGCGGGCTGTTCGGACTGAAGCCGAGCCGCAACCCGGTACTCGTCGACCTGCCTTCGAACGGCGAGCTGGTCGTCCAGCATGCGGTCACGCGCAGCGTGCGCGACAGCGCGCTGCTGCTCGACGTGACGACCGGCCAGACCTTGCCGGCCGGCTCGCCCGGCACGTTCCTCGGCGAGCTCGACACGCCGCCCGGCCCGCTGCGGATCGGCCTCGTGCTCGACCCGATGCTCGCGCCGGCGCTCGCCGACGACACGCGCGCGGCGCTCGACGACGCGGCCGCGCTGCTCGAATCGCTCGGCCACCATGTCGAGCCGGCGACGCTGCACGTCAACTACGCGCGCGCGGCCGAAACCTTCCTCACGCTATGGGCGACGATCGCCGAGGAGATGGTGCTCGGTGCGCGCGCGCTGACCGGCCGCACGCCGAAGCGCGGCGAATTCGAGGCCGCGACGTGGGCGATGGCCGTGGTCGGCCGGCGCCTCGCGCGCACGCGCCTGCCGGACGTGCTCGAATGGCAGCGCCAGCTCACGGTGCAGGTGGCCGGCCTCGTGTCGCGCTACGACGCGATCCTGTGTGCGTCGCTCGCGGGCCCGCCGGTGAAGATCGGCGAGTTGCAGCCGACGCCGTTCGAATCGGCGCAGATGAAGGTGCTCGCCGCGCTGCCGGTGAAGCCGCTGCTGAAGGAAATGCTCGCGAAGTCGTCGGAAAAGGCGTTCAAGTGGGCCGGCTGCACCGAGCTGTTCAACCTGACCGGCCAGCCGGCGATGTCGGTGCCGCTCTACTGGAACGCGCGCGGGCTGCCGATCGGCGTGCAGTTCGCCGCGCGCCACACCGACGACGGGCTGCTGCTCAGGCTCGCCCGGCAGCTCGAACAGGCGCGGCCGTGGTTCGACCGCCGCCCGCCGCTGATGCAGGCGCAGCGCTGACGCACGCGGCCCCGCTCCACAGGCCTCGAAAAAAAGCCCCGCCGGCACAAACCGGCGGGGCTTTTCCCTATGCAATCGCGCGAGCGCGCTTACACGACGAGCCGTTCGCAGATCGTCCGCGTCGCGGCCGCCGTGTTCAGCGTATAGAAGTGCAGCCCGGGCACGCCCGCGTCGACCAGACGCTGGCACAGGCTCGTGACGACGTCCGCGCCGAACGCGCGGATCGACTCGCGATCGTCGCCGAAGCTCTCGAGGCGGCGCGCGACCCAGCGCGGCACTTCGGCGCCGCACATCTCGGAGAAGCGCATCAGCTGCGAGAAGTTCGTGATCGGCATGATGCCCGGCACGATCGGCACGTCCACGCCCAGCTTGCGCGCATCGTCGACGAAGCGGAAATACGCGTCGGCGTTGAAGAAGTATTGCGTGATCGCGGAATTCGCGCCGGCTTTCACCTTGCGCGCGAAATTCTCGAGATCGGCCTTCGGCGAGCGTGCTTGCGGATGGTACTCGGGATAGCCGGCGACCTCGATGTGGAACCAGTCGCCATGCTCGGCGCGGATGAAGCTGACGAGCTCGGACGCATAGCGCAGCTCGCCGACCGCGCCCATCCCGGACGGCAGGTCGCCGCGCAGCGCGACGATATGCCGGATGCCGTACGAGCGGTACTGGTCGAGGATCGCACGCAGGCTGTCGCGCGACGAGCCGATGCACGACAGGTGCGGCGCGGCCTCGAGGCCGTCCTTCTGCATGTCGAGCACGGTATCGAGCGTGCCCTGCTGCGTCGAGCCGCCGGCGCCGAACGTCACGGAGACGAATTTCGGCTTCAGCGGCAGCAGTTGCGCACGCGTGGCGCGCAGCTTCTCGACGCCTTCCGCCGTCTTCGGCGGGAAGAATTCAAACGAGAGTTCGATCGGTTTCATGATTCGGTGGGAACAGGCTCAGGCCTCAGCCGATGTCGCGCTGACCGAAGATCAGCGCGGACAGCAGCCACGACACGATGCTGTACAGGATCGAACCGAAGAACGCGGACCAGAAGCCCGACACCTCGAAGCCCTTCAGCAGCGACGACGCGAACCAGAAGCACAACGCGTTCACGACGAGGATGAACACCCCGAGCGTGACGATCGTGACGGGCAGCGTCAGCAGGATCAGCACCGGGCGGATCACCGTGTTGATCAGGCCGAGCACGACCGCCACGATCAGCGCCGTGCCGAAGCTCTTGATGTGGATCGACGGCACGAGGTACGTGATGATCAGCAGCGCGAGCGCGTTGATGACCCAGGTGAGGATGACGCTCATGGAGTGCTCCGGTTCGGTTGTCGATCGGTACGATCAGTAGCCGCCGCCCGCTGCCGCGGGTGCCCGAAGGCGCGCCGCGGCAGCCGGCGATCCGGCGCCGTGCCGCCGTACCGTGGGCACGTCGGCGACGCGCGCACGGCACCGCGGCAGCGGCGCATCGGATCAGTAGCGGTAGTGGTTCGGCTTGAACGGGCCATCCTTCTGCACACCGATGTACGACGCCTGCTCGTCCGACAGCACGGACAGGTTCGCGCCGATGCGCGCGAGGTGCAGGCGCGCGACCTTTTCGTCGAGGTGCTTCGGCAGCACGTACACCTTGTTCTCGTACTCGCCGCCGCGCACGAACAGCTCGATCTGCGCGAGCGTCTGGTTCGCGAACGAGTTCGACATCACGAACGACGGGTGGCCGGTCGCGCAGCCGAGGTTCACGAGGCGGCCTTCCGCCAGCAGGATCACGCGCTTGCCGTCCGGGAAGATGATGTGGTCGACCTGCGGCTTGATGTTTTCCCACTGGTACTGGCGGGTCGACGCGACGTCGATTTCCGAGTCGAAGTGACCGATGTTGCAGACGATCGCGTTGTGGCGCATCGCCTTCATGTGATCGTGGTTGATCACGTGGTAGTTGCCGGTCGCCGTCACGAAGATGTCGGCCTTGTCGGCCGCGTATTCCATCGTCACGACGCGGTAGCCTTCCATCGCCGCCTGCAGCGCGCAGATCGGATCGATTTCGGTGACCCACACGGTCGCGCCCAGGCCGCGCAGCGACTGCGCGCAGCCCTTGCCCACGTCGCCGTAGCCCGCGACGACCGCGACCTTGCCCGCGATCATCACGTCGGTCGCGCGCTTGATGCCGTCGACCAGCGATTCGCGGCAGCCGTACAGGTTGTCGAACTTCGACTTCGTGACCGAATCGTTCACGTTGAACGCCGGGAACGGCAGGCGGCCGTCCTTTTCCATCTGGTACAGGCGGTGCACGCCGGTCGTGGTTTCCTCGGTCACGCCCTTGATGTGCGCGAGGCGCGTCGAGTACCAGGTCGGGTCCGCGTCGAGGTGCTTCGCGATCGACTTGTACAGCGCGACTTCTTCCTCGTTGGTCGGCTTCGCGATCACCGAACGGTCCTTCTCGGCCTTCGCGCCGAGGATCAGCAGCAGCGTTGCGTCGCCGCCGTCGTCCAGGATCATGTTCGCGAATTCGCCGTTCGGCCATTCGAAGATGCGGTGCGAGAACTCCCAGTATTCGTCGAGCGATTCGCCCTTGAACGCGAACACCGGCGTGCCGGCTTCGACGATCGCGGCAGCGGCATGGTCCTGCGTCGAGAAGATGTTGCACGAGGCCCAGCGGACGTCCGCGCCGAGCGCCTTCAGCGTCTCGATCAGCACGCCCGTCTGGATCGTCATGTGCAGCGAACCGGCGATGCGCGCGCCCTTCAGCGGCTGCTGTGCCTTGTATTCGTCACGGATCTGCACGAGGCCCGGCATTTCGGTCTCGGCGATATTCAGTTCCTTGCGGCCCCAGCCGGCCAGCGCCATGTCGGCGACGACGTAATCGTTGGAAGCTTTGGAATCGATCATGGCGTTCATCACGCCCTCCTTTCTAAAAAGTTTCTAGATTGGTGACGTGAGCGCCGTTCAGGAAGCGGAACCGGCGCGGTTGTGCCGCACGGCTGCTTGGTGAAGCCTTCCGAGCCTGGCGGACGCAGGATGGTCCGTCGCAACGCTCCTCGGAAAGCGGAGAGGATTGTAGCAAATCGGCGCGCAGAATGCGCAAGCGCGGCGCACACACGGCGCAAGCGCGCGGCGCCGTCGCGCGCGGCCGTCAGGAAAGGGTCAGGACTCCGCGCCGACCCACGCCTGTTCGCGCAGCCGCGCGCGCAGGCGCGCGACGGCCTGGCTGTGCAGCTGGCACACGCGCGATTCGCTCACTTCGAGCACCGCGCCGATCTCGCGCAGATTCAGACCCCGTTCGTAGTACAGCGACATCAGCAGCTTCTCGCGCTCCGGCAGCCGCTCGATCGCCTCGACGAGCGCTTCGCGCAGGTGCTCGTCGAGCAGCGCCGACAGCGGATCGGCGTGATCGACGCGGTAGCGGTCGAGGAACGGCTCGTCGTCGGCCGCACGGTCGAAATCCTCGTAGTAGATCAGCTGGCTGCCGTGCAGGTCCTGCAGCATCCCCTGGTATTCGTCGAGCGGCATGTTCAGGTGCTGCGCGATCTCGGTCTCGCTCGCCGAGCGGCCGAGGTGCTGCTCGACCTGGTGCACCGCGTGCTCGACCTCGCGCGACGTCTTGCGCAGGCTGCGCGGCAGCCAGTCGTTGCTGCGCAGCTCGTCGAGCATCGCGCCGCGAATGCGCTGCGTCGCGTAGGTCTCGAACTGCGCGCCCTGGTCTTCCTTGTAGCGGCCGGCCGCGTCCATCAGGCCGATCATGCCGGCCTGGATCAGGTCGTCGAGGTCGACGCTCGCCGGCATCTTCGCGACGAGCTGCAGCCCGAGGCGGCGCACGAGCGGCGCATATTGCGCGAGCACGTCGGCCTGGGACATCTTTCCTTGAGCGTTGTACATCATGGCTCTCTCCTTCCGGTGGCCCTCACGCGGCGTGTGCCGCGCCCGCCTCATACGACGGCTTGCCGCCCGCGTGCACGGCGCGGCCCGCACCCGAATGCGGGCGCATCGGCCAGTACAGCAGGTCGGCGGCAATCTGCCGGTAGTCGCGCGCGGCAGCCGACGACGGGAACGCGTCGACCACGACACGCATCAGCTCGCGTGCGTGCTCGACGAGCGGATCGGCGCTCACGCAGCCCGCGTCGGCGATCGACACCGTCAGGTAGCGGCTCGCGACGCCCGCGAGGTTGTCGAACGCGACCTTCGCGTCCGCGTGGCTGCCGACGTGATTGGTCAGCACGCGGAACTGCGCGAGCGCATGCGCGAAATGCAGCCGCTTCATGCACGCGTACGCCTCGGTGATCGCCTGCGCGGCGACCCGCGTGACGACCAGCACGTCGTGCGCTTCACGTGCGAGCGTCGAGAACGAACCGTCGGCGCCGAGCTGCGCGTCGACGAGGACGATGTCGGCCGGCCCGTCGATGAAATCGCTCAGTTGCGCATCGGTGTAGCCGGTGCGTGCGAGCCGCGCCGCGCCGCACAGGCCGAAGCCGGCCGCGACCCGCGTGCGTTCGCCGTCGCGCAGCCACGCGCCCGCCAGCGTCGCGCTGGCCGAATGCACGTCGGCACGCTCGTCGACGACGAGCACATCCTTGCCGAGCGACGCGAGCGCCGCCGCCAGGTTCACGACGGTGGACGTGCAGCCGACACCCGCCGGCCCGCCCGTCACCGCGACGATGCGCGACGCGCGCCCGGCCAGCAGGCGCCGCAGCCCTTCGGCCTGGTCGATGATTCGTTTATCCAAATCGCACCTCGTGCAGCTCGGCGGTGGAACGTGCGGTCAGTGCGGAGAGCAGCGTCGGCATGTCCTCGTCTTGCGGCACGAAGGGCGAGCCGTCGCGCGGTACACAGAACGCGCTCTTCAGCAGGAATTTGGTCGACGCGACGTACAGGTTCTCCGGCACCTTCTGGCCGGTCGACACGTAATGGATCGGCAGCTTGTAGCGGATCACCGTGTCGAGCACGCCGCCGAGGTGGGTCGCCTCGTCGAGCTTCGTGAGGATGCAGCCGGCCAGGTCCGGATGCTCACCCGCGCTGCGGTACGCCTGCACGACTTCGTTGAGCGTGTCGCCGTGGCTCGTCGCGTTGAGCAGCAGCAGGCGCTGCACCGGCGCGTTCGCCCCGTGCAGCATCGCGATCTGGTCGGATACCGCGCGGTCGCGCTGGCTCATGCCGATCGTGTCGATCAGCACGATGTGCTTGTTGCGCAGCTCGGACAGCGCGAGCGCGAGGTCGCCCGCATCCTTCACCGCGTGCACCGGCACGCCGAGGATCTTGCCGAAGATGCGCAGCTGCTCGTGGCCGCCGATCCGGTAGCTGTCGGTGGTCAGCAGCGCGACCTTGCTCGCGCCGAAGCGCATCACGCAGCGTGCGGCCAGCTTCGCGGTGGTGGTCGTCTTGCCGACGCCCGTCGGCCCCATCAGCGCGAACACGCCGCCGCGCTCCATCAGCGCATCCTCGCTTTCGAGCACCGGCAGGTTCGACGCGAGCACCGACTGCGCCCATGCGGCGGCCTGTTCGAAGGTCTGCGCGCCGTCGCCGGCCGGCATGTTGTCGACCAGCATCCGCACAAGCTGCGCGGAAAAACCGGCCGCGAACAGGTGCTTCGTCAGCGCGCCATGCACGGCGCTGCGACGCTGGCGGTCGTGCCACAACAGGCTGTCGAACTGTTCTTCCATCATCCCGCGCAGTTCGCCGAGCTCCTGCATCACCGTATCGTTGACGATCCGCTCGATGCGCGACTTCACTGCGTCGGCCACCGCGGCCGCGGTGTCGGCGGACAGGCGCGTGCGCTCGGCCGTCTTCGCGGCATAGGCCGCGTTCGCGTTCGTGTCGGGCGCGCGGGCGGCGGCCGGCATCCGGCGTTCGGCGTCGCGCACGATGTCGCGCGCCCAGTCGGGCGGCGTCGCGCTCGCGGCGGCCCGCGGGGCAGGCGCGTTCGCCTGCGGCGCGGCGGGCGCCGCCTGCGCGCGCGCCATCAGCGCGTCACGCTGTTGCGTCAGGCGCTTCGCGTGCTCGACGAGCCACGGTGCGGGTTCGGAGGCGGCGGCCGGGGCCGCGGCAGGCGGCGCTGCCGCAGCCGGCGCGTCGTCATCGATCGCCGACGGTTGCGCCGCCGAGTCGTCCGCTTCGGCGCTTGCGCCGAACACCGACGAGAACACGTCCGGCAGCCCGCCTTCACCTGCCGCATACGGATTGACCGTCGGGCGGGCCAGCGCCGCGCCCGGGCGCGACACGATGCCCGGCACCGCGGCGGCCGGCACGGATTCCGGCACGCGCGGCGCGGCGATGCGCGGGCGCGCCGCAGCCGGCGGCGTCACGGCGGCCAGGTCCGAATCTGCAAGCGCAACGATTTCCACGCTGCCGTCATCGAGCGTGCGGTTCGACAGCACGACCGCGTCGGCGCCGAGCGCCTCGCGCACGAGACGAAGTGCGTCGCGGCTCGTTGCGCCGGTGAATTTGCGAATGTTCAAGCGGAACCCCCGATGACGTTAACGACTTTGATCGTGCGTGTGTCCGGCACTTCGGCGTACGACAGCACTTTCAATTGCGGCAGGCTGCGGCGCAGGAAACGCGCGAGCATCGCGCGCAGCGCGTGCTGCACCAGCAGCACGGGCGGCAGCCCGAGATTCTGTTGACGCAGCATCGCCTGTTGCGTGCCGGTCAGAAGGTTGTGCGCGAGGCCGGGTTCGAGGCCCGGGTTCGCGCCGGTGGCGAGCGCCTGCGACAGCACGCGCTCGAGATTCGAGTCGAGGCCCATCACCTGCATCTCGCCTGCGCCCGGATACCACTGCTGCGTGATCGCGCGGCCGAGCGCCAGCCGCACGGCGGCCGTGATCTCGAACGCATCGCCGCGGCCCGCGTGTTCGGACACGGCCTCGAGGATCGTGCGCATGTCGCGGATCGGCACGCCTTCCTCGAGCAGGTTCTGCAGCACCTTCTGCAGGGTCGTCAGCGAGATCGTCTTCGGGATGAGGTCCTCGACGAGCGACGGCGCGTCCTTGCCGGTGCGCTCGACGAGCGACTGCACTTCCTGGCGGCCGAGCAGCTCGGCCGCGTGCTGGACGACCAGATGATTCAGGTGCGTCGCGACGACCGTGCTCGCGTCGACCACCGTGTAGCCGTACACCTGCGCCTGTTCGCGCATCGCGACGTCGATCCACACGGCCGGCAGCCCGAACGCGGGATCCTGCGTGACGGCGCCCGGCAGCGCGGCCGTCACCTGGCCGGGGTTGATCGCGAGCCACTGGCCCGGGAACACTTCGCCGACGCCGATCTCGACGCCCTTCAGCGCGATCCGGTACGCGTTCGGCCGCAGCTCGAGGTTGTCGCGGATATGGATCACCGGCGGCAGGAAGCCGATTTCCTGCGCGAATTTCTTGCGGATGCTCTTGATGCGCTTGAGCAGTTCGCCGTCGCTGTTCTTGTCGACGAGCGGGATCAGCCGGTAACCGACTTCCAGCCCGAGCGGGTCGATCAGCTGCACGTCGTCCCAGGTCGCCTCGTGGCTGTCCGACGGCAGCGCCGCGGGCGGCGCGATGTCGGTCAGGTCGCCGGCCGCCTTGCGGGCCGCCGCGCGCTTGGTCTGCGTGCGGGCCAGCCAGATCGCGCCGCCGCCGAGCGCGAGGAACGCGAAGTGCGGCATGCCGGGGATCAGCCCCATCAGCCCGATGATCGCGCCGGTGATGTTCAGCACGCGCGGGTTCGTGAACAGCTGGCCGGTGATCTGCGTGCCGATGTCCTCGTCGGTCGCGACGCGCGACACGATCACGCCCGCCGCGGTCGAGATCACGAGCGACGGGATCTGCGCGACGAGGCCGTCGCCGATCGTCAGCAGCGTGTAGTTCGTGCCGGCCGCGGCGAACGTCATGTCGTGCTGGACCATCCCGACGATCAGCCCGCCGATCACGTTGATCGCCATGATGATCAGGCCGGCGATCGCGTCGCCGCGCACGAACTTCGACGCGCCGTCCATCGACCCGTAGAACTCGGCTTCCTGCGACACGGCCAGGCGGCGCTTGCGGGCCTGCTCTTCGTTGATGAGGCCCGCGTTCAGGTCGGCGTCGATCGCCATCTGCTTGCCGGGCATCGCATCGAGCGTGAAGCGCGCGGACACTTCGGCGATCCGCCCCGCGCCCTTCGTGATCACCATGAAGTTGATGATCATCAGGATCACGAACACGACGATACCGACCGCGAAGTTGCCGCCGACGAGGAAGTGGCCGAATGCCTCGATCACCTGGCCGGCCGCGTCCGGGCCCGTGTGGCCTTCGAGCAGCACGACGCGCGTCGACGCGACGTTCAGCGACAGGCGCAGCAGCGTCGAGAACAGCAGCACGCTCGGGAACGCCGCGAAGTCGAGCGGCTTCATCGTGTACATGCTGACGAGCAGCACCATCACGGACAGCGCGATGTTGAACGTGAACAGCAGATCCAGCAGCAGCGGGGGCAGCGGCAGGATCATCATCCCCAGGATCATGCAGATGAGGATCGGGCCCGCGAGCGCGCGCAGGTTGGTGCCCGCGAACGGGTTCGGGCGCTTCGCGAACAGGCCGGTCGGGGTGCTCATGCCGCACCTGCCTTGCCGAGCGTGTCTTCGGCTTCCTCGCGTTCGTCTTCGGCGGGCACCGACGCGCCCTTGTCGAGGTCGGCCGGCACCGCCAGATCGACCGGCGCCGCCGGGAACGCGCCGCCTTCCGAACGGAAGCGCTTGAGCTGGTAGACCCACGCGAGCACTTCGGCGACGGCCGAGTACAGCGAGCCGGGAATCTCGCGTTCGAGTTCGACGTTGTGATACAGCGCACGCGCGAGCGGCGGCGCCTCGAGCAGCGGCACGTTGTGCTCGGCCGCGAGTTCGCGGATGCGCGCGGCGACGAGGTTCACGCCCTTCGCGACGACCTTCGGCGCGCGCATCTCGCCGTCCGTGTATTGCAGCGCGACGGCGAAGTGCGTCGGGTTCGTCACGACCACGTCGGCCTTCGGCACAGCCGCCATCATCCGGCGGCGCGCGATCGCGCGCTGCTGCTGGCGGATGCGCCCCTTCACGTGCGGATCGCCTTCGTTCTCGCGATGCTCGCGCTTCACTTCTTCCTTCGTCATGCGCAACTTCTTGTTGTACTGCCAGATTTGGTAAGGCACATCGAGTGCGGCGACCACCAGCATCCCGGCGACCGTCGTGCCGCAGCACACGGCGACCAGGTGCAGCGCATCGGGCAGCGCCGCGCCGAGCGGCTGCGTCGCGAGGCCGAGCAGCTCGTCCTTGCTGCGCCAGATCGCGACGCCGCCGATCCCGCCGACGACCAGCGTCTTCGCGAGCGACATCCCGAGCTGGATCGGCCCCTGGATCGAGAAGATCCGGCCGAGGCCGGAGATCGGGTTGAGGCGGTCGAACTTCAGCTCGAACGTCTTCGACGAGATCAGCCAGCCGCCGAGCGCCATCGGCGCGAGCAGCGCGGCGACGCCGGTGAGCGCGAGGATCGGCAGCAGCGCGGCAAAGCCTTCGAGGCTCGCGCTGCCGGCCGCCGACAGCATCCGGTTCGTGTCGAACGCGGTCGCGCGATCGAACGTGAACGCGCCGCGCAGCATCGCCTGCAGATGCCCGCCCGACGGGCCCGCGAGCAGCCAGGCGCCATAGAACCCGGCCGCGAGCAGCGCGAACGAAGCCAGCTCGCGCGAACGCGCGACCTGCCCCTCCTCGCGCGCCTTCTCGCGGCGCCTGGGAGTGGCGGCTTCGGTCTTGTCGAGATCGCTCTCGTCTGCCACGTGGCCTCCAGTCGGGTACGGCGGAATGCCGCTTTCCAGTGACACCGATTATTCATGGAGGCGTCAAACGCCGATCGGTCGAGCAAAGCCGGGAAAGGGGGGTATTTCGGGGAATCGGGGGAGCCGGCGCGAACGGGCCTGGAAGGGGGACGGAACGGTGTGCGGCGCGGCGGAAAAACGCGCCGATCAGTGCGATCGCGGGGTGTCGGCTCCGGACCCAGCGGCGACGGCGTGAAGCGAGGAAGAAGCGCGGAAAGGGAGAAGCGGTGAAACGGCCTGGCGGGTGCGACGCGAAACCCTGCCCCGACGCGACGGCGTCGCGCGTCGGAGCAGGCGTCGGTCAGGCTGCCGCGACCGGATCCTCGCCGAAGCGGTTCGGACCTTCGGTGCCGCGCGAGCACATCCACACGAGCAGCAGGATGCCGCCGACGATCGGAATCAGCGCGAGCAGCAGAAACCAGCCCGAGCGGCCCGTATCGTGCAGCCGGCGCACGCTGACCGCGATGCTCGGAATGATCAGCGCCAGCGAAGCCAGGCCGATCACGACGAGCAGCAGCAGCGTGATCAGCCCCGCGTCGCGGCCCGCCGCGCCGATGATCTGCGCGGCGATCGACAGCGCGCAGGTCAGCAGCGCGAAATACCAGTATTCGGCACGGCGCGCACGGCCTTCGAATGTCGCGTATTTATTGAGTGCGGAACGAACGGCTTCTGAAAAATTCATCTTATTACCCTCCTGTTTTATATAGACGACCCCGGAAACAACGCCGGCATTATATGTTTGAATTTCGACGGACTCCATCTGTTTTCACATACCGGGTAGTGCGTGCGCCCGGCCGTATTGCCGCCCGAACGGCGCGGGAGCGGCTGCAACAGCGGAATGCGACACCATCGGCTTGCATGCCGCGTCATTTCAATAATCTTGAAGACCTGACAGAAACTGCAGCCCGGGATAATCCGGCATTTGATTACATCAGAATGAAATCCGGGTGCGATCGATAATCGGCGAAAGTGTGCCGCATTCGATTAACAGGCCGGCATTACGCAGGCGTGCAAAGCGCGCCACCCTTCGCCATTCCCGATTCCCGATTCCGGTCGAACCGCACCATGCTCCGCCATCCGCTCGTGCCGTGGCTGTCGCTCGCCTGCGTGCCAATAGCCGGCTGCGCAGGCGCGCCGGCTCCGCCGCCGGGCGCGTATGCGGCGCGCCGGTCGGCCCCGTCGCACCACGCTCCGCGTCCGGACAAAAAAAGGGGGCGATCGCTCGCCCCCTTGTTCCTACGTCCCGCCGTGCCGCGTCAGAACGCGACGAAAGGCGCCGCGCCGCCGCTCGACGTCTTGTCCATCCCGAAGTAGATCGTCTTGCCGTAGAAGTGCGGCATGCCGATATCGAGCCAGCTGGACGAACCGAACGGCCCCGCGATGTCGTTGAACGCGAACGTCGACGGGTTCGAGAACAGCGAATCCGCGTTCACGACGGGCATCGATACCGTGCCGCTCACACCGTTCTGGCCGGTCAGCGTCGCCGAATAGGTGGCCGACGCCGTCGGGCAGTAGAACTGCGTGTTCTTCGAACAGACCGTCTGCGACGAATCGTTGAAGAAGTACGCATTCGAACCCGTATCGAAGAACGCCGTCACGTTGCGCCCGAGGAACGCCGCGTTGACGTCGCCCGTCGTGGTCGACGTCATCACGGTCTTCCCGGTCAGGTCGGGCAGGCCGAACGTCAGCGTCCCGGTTGCGCTCGCCTGTCCGTTGTTCGAGATGGTCGGCATGCTCACGCTCACCCCGCTGCTGTCGGCGAAATGATGCACGGGGTTGGCCACCTGCTGGGCCACCGGCACGAGCGCAATCGTGCAGTTCGCGTTGTCGCCGTTCGGGCATGCGTAGTAGTTGTTGTTCGTCGACGTGGACGTCGCGCAGGTCGTACCGCAGTCGACCGGCGCCGGCCCGATGCCGAGGATCCCGTTCGCGCCGAGCGCGCTCGCCGTGTTGGCCGACGCGCCGCCGTTCGTGCACGAGCTCGGCACGTTCGTCGTGCCGAGGTCGCCGATGATCTGCACGGGCAGCGAGCTCGCCTGCTCGGAGCCGATCGACAAGTCGACCGTGCGCACCGAACCCCACGTATAGCTCGACACGAACTTGCCGCACTCGGCAACCGGCGCGCCGCCGCTCGTCACCTGCGGGAGGCTGCCGAGCACGCCCGACACGGCGCTGCCGACGAGCCGCAGCCCGTAGGACGCGGTATCGACGAGCACGTTGTTGACCACCTGGCAGTTCGACGTGCCCGGCGCACAGACCTTCAGGCTGATGGTCGGGATGTTGATCACGTTCGCGACGCCGGCGTTGACGGTGATGACGGCCGTGTTCCCGGAATTGCCGTCCGAGCCGCCGTTACCGTTGTTGCCATTGTTGCCGTTATTGCCCGAACTGCCGCCGCCGTCGCCGCCGCCGCATGCCGTCACGAGGACGGCCGTCGCCGCCGCGAGGCCCAGCACGCCGAGCCAGCGCTTGAATGTACGAGGAATTCTCAAGATCGCTCTCCCGCTGTCACTGGATGTCGGTGCCGGTCAGGCCGGCAGGCAGCGCCGCCGGCAGCCACGCCTGGCCCGAGAAGGCGCCCATGTGGCCGCCTGTCCGGATCACGAGGCCGCTCGTGTCGACGGACACGGGCGCGCGCCAGCCGCGCGCCTTGTGTGCCGCCTGGACGCCTGCGGTGTACTGCGGGAAATAGCTGCCGAGCAGCGAAGCGAGATCCGGCATCGTCGGCCCTTGCCACGCGAGGCCGAACACGCTGCCGGCGGCCGACGTGTATTCGTGGATGACGGTGCCCGATCCGAGCGTGATCTCGCGGACGGTATAGGCGGCCGTGCTCGTCTGCACGCCGTCTGCCGAACGCATTGCGCGCTGCAACGCGCGCACGGTTGCGGCCTGATCGTCCGCCGGCGGCGACATCGGCGCGCCGCCCAGTTCCGCGTATGCGTGGACGCTCCACAGCACACCCATTGCAGCCGTCGCGTGCGCGACAGCCCAGCCCAAGCGTTTCAGCTTCACGTTCCCCCCCAAGGGACTGGCTTCGTTGCCGGTGGTGCGGCCATCGGGCCCGCGCCGCCAGCAAACATATGAAATCGTACGAATGACGCTACGTTGCTACTGACGCGTAGTATGCCTGCTGAGTGTGTCGAAGTGTCAATTTGACGCAGGACGACCCTCGGCCTCACGGGTGAGACGCGCGCGGGAATGGGGTGCGGGGAACATGGGACGCATGCATCGGGCGCCGCCGCGACACGCGGCGCGCCGATGCATGCGGCAGGCTCAGAAGCCCAGGCTGGCGAGCAGGTCGTCGACCTGCCCCTGGTCCTGGACCACGTCGGTCTTGCCTTCCGGCGCGATCTGCGGGCCGTTCAGCAGCGACTCGGGGCTGCCGGTCGAACTCATCTGCTCGGCCGCGAACGCAGCCGCGGTGGCCGCGAACTGCTCGCGCCGCTCAGGCGCGATGTTCTCGACGAGCACGGTGAGGAGCTGCTGCTCGATCAGGTAGACCATGTCCATGATCTTCTTGATCACCTGCCCGGTCAGGTCCTGAAAATCCTGCGCGAGCATGATCTCGAGCAGTTGCGCGCTGGTCGCCGACGTCGATTCGGGCAGCGTGCGCAGGAACGTGCGGGTATCGTCCATCAGCGCGCGCACTTCCGCGTGCTCGATCGGTGCCGCATACCACTGCGCCCAGCGCGCGTCGAGCGCCTCGGCCTCGTTCTGGATGCGCGCCTGCATCGGCTTCGCGACCTCGATCGCGTTCAGCACGCGCACGGCGGCCTGCTCGGTCATCGTCGCGACGTAGCGCAGCCGGTCGCGCGCATCGGGTACGGCTTCCGCCGCCCGCTCGACGTGCTTGTCGAGCCCGAGCTCACGCATCGAATCGCGCAGCGTGCGTGTGACATGGCCGATACGCGCGAGGATGCGGTCGCTTGCGAAATCGGCGCCTTCGGCGTGGCCGTCGGCGCTGAACCCCGCACCCGTCAGCGCGGCATGGATCGGCTCGTTCACGTCAGCTCCCGGCCTTCGCCATCTTGTCGATGATCTTGTTCAGCTTCTCGTCGAGCGTTGCCGCCGTGAACGGTTTCACGACGTAGCCGCTCGCGCCGGCCTGCGCGGCCGCGATGATGTTCTCCTTCTTCGACTCGGCCGTGACCATCAGCACCGGCAGGTGCGTGAGCGTCGCGTCCGCGCGGATTTCCTTCAGCATCGCGAGGCCGTCGAGGTTCGGCATGTTCCAGTCGGAGATCACGAAGTCGAAACCGCCGCCGCGCAGCCGCGCAAGGCCGGCCGCGCCGTCCTCGGCCTCGTCGACGTTCGAGTAGCCCAGTTCCTTGAGCAGGTTGCGGACGATCCGGCGCATCGTCGGGAAATCGTCCACCACCAGGATTTTCATGCTCTTGTCCATCGTCGTTCCTTTCCAGATTCGTTTCCGTCAGGACGCGTATCGTGGCACGCGCCCCGTGGCATTCCATTCAAACGCGCTGCACGCGATCGCCCATCGTCGCCAGGCGTGCCATCACGCGGCGGCTCATCTCGGCGAGCGACACGATCTCGTCCGCGCCGCCCAGCGCGATCGCCTCGCGCGGCATCCCGAACACGATGCAGCTTGCTTCGTCCTGCGCGAACGTGTGAGCGCCCGCGCGTTTCATTTCCAGCAGGCCGGCCGCGCCGTCGCGGCCCATCCCGGTCAGGATCACCCCGATCGCGTTCTTGCCCGCGTGCGTCGCCGCCGAGCGGAACAGCACGTCGACCGACGGGCGGTGCCGGTTCACCGGCGGCTCGTCCGACAGTTGCGCAATATAGTTCGCCCCGCTTCTCGCAAGCAACAGGTGCGCGTGGCCCGGCGCGATATACGCGTGGCCCGGCAGCACGCGCTCGCCGTGCTCCGCTTCCTTCACCGCGATCCGGCACAGGCCGTTCAGCCGCTGCGCGAACGACTTCGTGAAGCCGGGCGGCATGTGCTGCGCGATCAGCACGGCCGGCGCATCCGGCGGCAGCGGCGTCAGCACTTCGCGGATCGCCTCGGTGCCGCCCGTCGACGCACCGATGATGATCAGCTTCTCGGTACTGACGAGCGGGTTGTTGATCATCGGCGCGGCCGGGTGGCTGTCCGCCGCGCGCGCGACGGCCTGCGGCTGCGGCGCCTGGCGCACGCGCGCACGCGACGCCGCGCGGATCTTGTCGGCGAGCTTTTCCGCATAGTCGAGCATCCCGTCGCGAATCCCGACGCGCGGCTTCGTGACGAAATCGACCGCGCCGAGTTCGAGCGCGCGCAGCGTGATTTCCGAGCCGCGCTCGGTCAGCGACGACACCATCACGACCGGCATCGGCCGCAGGCGCATCAGCTTCTCGAGGAAGTCGAGCCCGTCCATGCGCGGCATTTCGACGTCGAGCGTGAGCACGTCGGGGTTGTGCTGCTTGATGAGCTCGCGCGCGACGAGCGGATCGGGCGCGGTCGCGACCACCGTCATGTCGGGCTGGCTGTTGATGATCTCGGTCATCAGGCTGCGGATCAGCGCCGAATCGTCGACGCACAACACTTTGATCTTCTGCACTGCGGTCATGCCTCCTGCTTTCTTGATAGGTTCGCCGCCCGCACGCCGCCGGCCGGCGCCGCGCTGCGCGCACCGAACAGCTCGATGCGCGGCCGCGCCGGCTGCGGCGGGGCCGGACGCTTCGCCGAGAACAGCTCGACTTGCGGACGCGGCCGTGCGGCGCGGGCGCGATCGGCCTCGCGGGCGAGCGCGGCTTCGCGCTCGGTGACGCCCGGCACCTGCAGCCGCAGCTTCTTCACCATCGCGCGCCCGCTGTTCGCCATGAACGCGACCTTGCGCGGGTGCACGCCCTGCAGGTCTTCCGCCGTGATGCGGATGCGTTCGAGCGCCAGGTAGCGGCGCACGAAATCCGCGTTGCGGTCGCCGATGTTGATCGTCGTCATCCCGGCCAGCACGGCGGCGCCCCCGAACACCTTCGCCTCGAAGCGTTCGCGGCGCCCGCCGGCCTTGATCATCTCGTTGATCAGCACTTCCATCGCATACGCACCGTAGCGCATCGATTCCGACGCGGCCGCGCCCGGATCGGCGCCGTCGTCGGGCAACATGAAGTGGTTCATCCCGCCGATGCCCGCGTACGGGTCGTGCAGGCACGCGGCGACGCACGAGCCGAGCACGGTCATCAGCACCATGTCCTCGGACGTCGTGTAGAACTCGTTCGGCAACAGCTTCACGCCGGGACGGCCGAAGTGATTGTCGAAGTAGCGATTGGTTGCGATCGGCAGGGCGCTCATCCGCGCTCTCCAAAAGCGGGCGCGGCGCCCGCGGCCCGTGCGCGCACCGGCGACGGCATCGCCGCCGCAGGCGCCTGCGCACCACGCGACCGCGTGCCGATTGCGGCGTCGCGGGTCAGTTCATACACCGTCTGCCCGCGCAGCCGGAACGCCTGCGTGACATACGTGAAATTCTCCGAGTGGCCGGCGAACAGCAGCCCGCCCGGCTTCACGAGCGGCTCGAAGCGCGACAGCACCTGCCCCTGCGTCGGCTTGTCGAAATAGATCATCACGTTGCGGCAGAAGATCGCGTCGAACGGCTTCGCGATCCCGTAGTCCGCATCGGTCAGGTTCAGCTGCTCGAAGCGGATCATCGCGCGCAGCTCGGGGCGCACCTTCACGCGGCCGGCCTGCGCGCCCGTGCCCTTCAGGAAGAAGCGCTTCAGCCGCTCGGGCGACAGGTGCTTGACCTGGTCGTACGTGTAGATGCCGGCTTCCGCCTTCGCGAGCACCTGCGTGTCGAGGTCGGTCGCGAGGATCGACGCGCCGCGCGCCGCCGATTCGCCGAGCGCCTCGATCAGCGTGATCGCGATCGAGTACGGCTCCTCGCCGGTCGACGCCGCCGAGCACCACACCGACACCGGTGCCGGCCGTCCCTTCACGAACTCCGACAGGATCGGGAAATGGTGCGACTCGCGGAAGAACGCGGTCAGGTTTGTCGTGAGCGCATTGGTGAACGCTTCCCACTCGAGCGGATCGTCTTCCTGCTCGAGCAGGTCGAGGTAGTCGCGGAACGTGTCGAGGCCGCGTGCCCGCAAGCGGCGCGCGAGACGGCTGTACGCCATGTCGCGCTTGTGCTCGGACAGCGAGATCCCCGCGCGTTGATGGATCAGCGCGCGAATGCGTGCGAAATCCGCGCTCGTGAACGCGAAGTCGCGCCCCGGCTCGCCCGCGCGAGGCGAGGCATCCGGTGCATCGGGTCGAAACGGCGCGCGCGCGTGCGACATGGTTTAGAAGGTCTCCCAATCGTCATCGGACGTGCCGGCCGTGGCCGCCGCCGGCTTCTCGCCGTTCAGCGCGGGGCGCACGAGCGCGGGCTTCGCGGCCGGCTTGTCGGCCGGCGCGGCGGTTTTCGCGAGACGCGGCCCATAGCCGCCCGCGGCCGTGCCGCGGGAAGCCGGCGCATCCTTGTGCGCGTGCGCGCCCGTATCGGCCGCACGCTTCGGTTCATGGCCCGCACCCGACGCAGCCGATGCAGCCGCAGCGGCCGCACGCGGTGCCGGCGCGGCGCGCCGTGCCGGTTGTGCGGCAGCTTGCGGCGCCGCATCGAAACGCGGCTCCGACGTCAGCGCCGGCACGGCCGCAGGCTCATGCGCAACCGGCCGCGCGACTCCGCGCGACGGCGCGAGCACGATGCCGCCCGCCACGCGCCAGCCCGACACGATCGCCTTCATCTGGCGCGTCTGCTCCTCGAGCGACGCGGCCGCGGCGGCCGCCTGCTCGACGAGCGCCGCGTTCTGCTGCGTGACCGAATCCATCTGGCCGACCGCGCGATTGACCTGCTCGATGCCGGTCGACTGTTCGTCCGACGCGGCGCTGATCTCGCCCATGATGTCGGTCACGCGGCGCACGGCCTGCACGATCTCGTCCATCGTCGAGCCGGCACGCGCGACGAGCGCCGACCCGCTTTCGACCTTCTCGGCCGAATCGCCGATCAGCTGCTTGATTTCCTTCGCGGCGCTCGCGCTGCGCTGCGCGAGCGAGCGCACCTCGCCCGCGACCACCGCGAAGCCGCGGCCCTGTTCGCCCGCGCGGGCGGCTTCGACTGCCGCGTTCAGTGCGAGGATGTTGGTCTGGAACGCGATGCCTTCGATCGTGCCGATGATGTCGACGACCTTGCCCGAGCTCGCCGCGATGTCCTGCATCGTCGACACGACCTGGCCGACCACGTCGCCGCCCTGCGTCGCGATGTCCGATGCGTTCACCGCGAGCTGGCTGGCCTGCCGCGCGTTCTCCGCGTTCTGCCGCACGGTGCCCGTCAGCTGCTCCATGCTCGACGCGGTTTCCTGCAGCGATGCGGCCTGCTCCTCGGTACGCTGCGACAGGTCGATGTTGCCGGTCGCGATCTCGCGCGCGCCGACGTCGATCGATTCGGTGCCGCGATGCACGGCCTGCACCATCGTCGTGACGGCGTCCTGCATCCGCTTGATGCCGCCGAACAGGCGGCCGATCTCGTTCGTGCTGAACACGTTCACCGGCTGCGTGAGGTCGCCGCCGGCGATGCGCTCGAAGTGCGCGATCGCGTCCTCGAGCGGCTGCACGATCAGCCCGCGCAGCGCGAAGCGGATCGCGATCACGACGACGAACGCGATCGCGATGCCGGCCGCGATCAGCCCGATCATCAGCGAGATCTGCGATTGCGTCGCGGCCTGGCGATCTTCCGCACGCTTCTGCAGCGACGCGACCACCGCCGACGCGGCCTGGTCGTACGCGACGAACAACGGGCTGATCTTGGTATCGGCCACAGCGTGGTACGCGGCCATGTCGCCCGCGCGCGCGGCCGCGAACTCGGGCTCGACGCCTTCCTTCACGATCGTCGTGTAGCGGGTGGTCAGGTCGTCGACGAGCGCGGGCTCGACGCCGAGCTTCGACGTCGACTGGAACGCCTGCCAGTTCTGGTTCGACTTCGCGTACAGCTCCTGTGCGCGGTCGAGCACCTTGGCTGCCTCGGCCGTGTTGCCGGCTTCCGTCAGCGACCGGAAGCGGTCGAGCGACACACGCGCACGCAGCAGGTACGACGACGTGTCGTCGAGCGTATGGATCGCCGGCAGGTCGACGTGCGCGATCTCGTCGAGCGAGCGGCTCGCGTGATTCAGCGCGTACAGGCCGAGCCCGCCGACGGCTGCGGCCAGCGCCACCAGGATGAGTCCGACCGCCGTGAGCGTCGTGCGGATCGACCAGTTATGCAACATTGCAGATTCTCCCTAGATTCCTGCGCGCGCGGCGCGCTTACCCGCCAAGCGTCTCGATCAGCGCCATTTCACGGCTCGACATCAGCTTCTCGATGTCCATCAGGATCAGCATCCGGCCGTCGACCGTGCCGAGGCCCGTCAGGTACTCGGTCGTCAGCGTCGCGCCGAATTCCGGCGCCGGCATGATCTGGTCGGTCTGCAGCGTCAGCACGTCCGACACGCCGTCGACCACCATCCCGACCACGCGGTGCGCGACGTTCAGGATGATCACGACGGTCTGGTGGTCGTACTCGACGCGGCCGAGATGGAACTTGATCCGCATGTCGACGATCGGCACGATGATCCCGCGCAGGTTGATCACGCCCTTGATGAATTCCGGCGCGTTCGCGATGCGCGTGACGCTGTCGTAGCCGCGGATTTCCTGCACCTTCAGGATGTCGATCCCGTACTCCTCGTCGCCGAGCGTGAACACGAGGAATTCCTGGCCCGTCGCGTCGCCTTGTTCCGCATCGCGGCGGCTCGTTGCCGCGTTCGCCGCGGCCGGATTGATCATTTGGACTTCAGCAGACACGTTTGCCCCCAATCGGTTGAATGGCGAGTGACATCAGAACATCGCGAGCTCGGCGCCGGCACGGGCGCCGTGCGTCGCACGGGTTTCACGGTTCAGCGCCGCGACGTCGACGATCAACGCGACGCTGCCGTCGCCGAGAATCGTCGCCGCCGAGATGCCGTGCACCTTGCGGTAATTGGTTTCGAGGTTCTTCACGACCACCTGCTGCTGGCCGACCAGCTCGTCGATCAGCATCGCGAAACGGCGCCCCTCGGTTTCCATGATCGTGACGATTCCTTGCGTCGGGTCGGTGCGCGCGTCGTCGACCGAGAACACCTCGTGCAGCGCGACCAACGGCAGGTATTCGCCGCGCACGCGCACCACGCGTTCGCCGTTGCCGACCGTGTAGATGTCGTCGTTCGACGGCTGCAGCGACTCCATCACGAAGTTCAGCGGCAGGATGAAGATCTCGTTGCCGACCTTCACCGACATCCCGTCGAGGATCGCGAGCGTGAGCGGCAGCACGATCCGCGTGGTGGTGCCGCGGCCGGCCACCGACGTGATCTCGACATGGCCGCCCATCGACTGGATGTTGCGCTTCACGACGTCCATCCCGACGCCGCGGCCCGACACGTCGGTCACCGTCTCGGCCGTCGAGAAGCCCGGCGCGAAAATCAGTTGCCAGACTTCGTCGTCGCTGATGTTGTCGGACACCTGCATGCCCTGTTTCGCGGCCTTCGCGAGGATTCGCTCGCGGTTCAGGCCTGCGCCGTCGTCGCTCACCTCGATCACGATGTTGCCGCCGTGATGCGCGGCCGACAGCACGAGCTGGCCCACCGCGTCCTTACCGGCGGCCACGCGCTTGTCGACCGTCTCGATCCCGTGGTCGAGGCTGTTGCGCACGAGGTGGGTCAGCGGATCGATGATCCGTTCGATCAGGCTCTTGTCGAGTTCGGTCGCCTGGCCGAACGTGACGAGCTCGACCTGCTTGCCGAGCTTGCCGGCGAGGTCGCGCACGAGACGCGGGAAACGGCTGAACACGTAGTCCATCGGCATCATGCGGATCGACATCACGGCTTCCTGCAGGTCGCGCGCGTTGCGCTCGAGCTGCGCCATCCCGTTGAACAGGCGGTCGTGCAGCGCCGGATCGAACGCGCTCGCGGTTTCCGCGAGCATCGCCTGCGTGATCACGAGTTCGCCGACCAGGTTGATCAGCTGATCGACCTTCTCGACGCCGACGCGAATCGAGCTGCCTTCGGCGCCCGACGCGGCAGCGGCGGCCGGGCGGGCACGCTTGTCGTCGTGATGCGCGGCGGGCTGCGGCGCGTGGTCGGCAGGCGCTTGCCGGGCCGGCTGCTGCGCTTGCGCGGCAGCGGCGGCCGGCTCGGCGGGCGCGGGTGCGGCCGGCTGCGGCGCCGCGGCCTGCGGCACGAATACCTCGGCGCGCACCGGTTGCGCGGCGGCGGCCGGTTCTGCTGCAGGCGCCGCGGCTTCCGGTGCGGCAGCCGGTGCGGCCGGCGCCGTGCCGCGCCCGACGCGGATCTGGCTTTCGTCGATCACGAAGCAGCACACGGCGACGATGTCGTCGGACGGCACGTCCGATTCGACCCACAGCGTCAGGTCGGCGCCGGCTTCCTCGCGGGCCACGATCCGGCCGAGGTTGCCGAGCTCTTCGGTGAGCAGTTCGCGATCCTTCGCATCGACGCCCACGAGCGTGATCTTCAGGTGCGGACCGCCTTCGCCCGCATCGGCGGCGGCCGCCGGATGCGCGGCCGCGAGGGCCTGCTCGATCACGTGGTCGGGCACGCGATCGTCGCTGGCGGCCGGTTCCACGGCCGGAGCAGCCGGTGCGGCCGGTGCGGCGGCGGCAGCCGCCGGCGCCACGGGCGCAGCCGCGGCGGCAGCCGGCGCACCCGCGCCGCTCTCGGCCTTCAGCCGTTCGAGCTTCGCGCAGATCGTCGCGGCGGCGGCCGCGTCCGGTTCGGCGCTCGCGCGGTAGTCGACGAGCTGGTCGGACAGCACGTCCTTCGTCTCCAGGAACGCGTCGACCATTTCCTTGGTCAGCGTCAGCTCATGGTTGCGCGCGCGGTCGAGCAGCGATTCGAGGATGTGCGTCGTATCGGTCAGCGCGGAAAAGCCGAACGTCGCCGCGCCGCCCTTGATCGAATGCGCGGCGCGGAAGATCGCGGCCAGATCCTCGGGGTCGGGCGAGCCGACGTCGAGGTTCAGCAGCAACTGCTCCATCTGCGCGAGCAGCTCGTCCGCTTCGTCGAAAAATGTCTGGTAGAACTGAGTGATGTCGAGAGTCATGCCCGGTCCCGGGTTGAATGCGTCGCGTGAATGTCAGGAGGCGGCCGGCTCGGACAGCGTCGCGACCAGGTCGACCAGCACGGCGGGGTCGATCGGCTTTTCGATCCAGCCGGTCGCGCCCGCCTCGCGTGCGGCGTCCTTGAACGCGTCGCTGCCTTCCGTCGTCAGCACGAGAATCGGCGTTTCCGTATAGGCGGTCAGCTTGCGCAGCGCGGCGATCACTTCGAGCCCGCTCTTGCGCGGCATGTTCTGGTCGGTCAGCACCAGGTCGTACGGCACGGTGGCCGCCAGATCGAAGCCGGCCTCGCCGTCCGGCGCCACCGTCACGTCGTAGCCGGCCTGCATCAGCGTTGCCTGCAGCAGCGCACGCATGGTCGCGGAGTCGTCGATGGCGAGAATGGTTCGGATCATGTCTGTCTCGGAATCGTGTAAACGTCAGGGTTTCGGCACGGCGACGGCGGACGCCGCGAGCGCCGGGCGCACCGCCGGCGCCGGGGCCAGCTGCTGCGCGAGCTGCTGCGAGCCGGCCGCATCGGCCGACAGCGTCGTGGTCGTCGCATCGTCGCGCATCAGCGCCTCTTCGGATTTGCGGTTCAGCACGATCACGCTGATCCGGCGGTTTTCCGGATCGAGCGGGTCGGCCTTGTTCAGGTTCTGCGTCGACGCGAGGCCGAGCACGCGCAGCACTTTCGCCTCGTCCATGCCGCCGGAGATCAGCTCGCGGCGCGACGCGTTCGCGCGGTCGGCCGACAGCTCCCAGTTGCTGTAGCCGCCCTCGCCGCCCGCGTACGGCACGGCGTCGGTGTGGCCCTGGACGATGATCCGGTTCGGCACGTCGTTCAGCGTCTTGCCGATCTCGCGCAGGATGTCGCGCATGTACGGCTCGACGTTGTCGCTCGACATCGCGAACATCGGCCGCTTCTGCGTATCGACGATCTCGATGCGCAGCCCCATCAGCGTGGAATCGATGCGGATCTGCTGCTTGAACTGGCGCAGCGTCGGGTTGGCCTCGATCGCGGCCATCAGCTTGATCTGCAGGTCGTGCAGGCGCGCCTGCTCGAGCCGGTCCTGCGCGCCTTGCGCCTGCGACCGGGAATGCTCGTCGCCCATCTTCGCGAGGCGTTCGGCGAGCTGCGTCGTGCCGTCGGTGCGGCGCAGCGTGCCGGCGTCGACGCTCGACAGATCGCGGCCGCCGCCGTTGATGATGCTGGAATCCTGCGAGCTGCGGTCGCCGCTGCCGAACAGCGCGGCCTTCAGCGGCGTGTTGAAGTATTCGGCGATCCCCTTCAGCTGCACCGGCGTGACCGAGCTCAGCAGCCACATCAGCAGGAAGAACGCCATCATCGCGGTCATGAAGTCCGCGTACGCGAGCTTCCATGCGCCGCCGTGGTGGCCCTTCTTCGCCGGGGCCACCCGCTTGACGACGATTGCGCGATCCTTGCTCTTGCTCATTGGTCGCTCCGCGTCACTTCGCCTTCACGCGGCGCACGTGCTCTTCGAGCTCGGAGAACGACGGACGCTCGGTCGAGAACAGCACCTTGCGGCCGAACTCGACCGCGATCGCCGGCGCATAGCCGTTCAGCGTCGCGAGGATCGTCACCTTGATGCACTGGAACATCTTGGTCGACTCGGCGACGCGCTGCTCCGCGAGGCTCGCGAGCGGCCCGATCAGCCCGTACGACAGCAGGATCCCGAGGAAGGTGCCGACCAGCGCCTGCGCGATCATCGCGCCGAGCACCGCGGGCGGCTTGTCGGCGGATGCCATCGTGTGCACGACGCCCATCACGGCCGCGACGATACCGAACGCCGGCATCGCGTCGCCGACGCGCATCAGGGCATGCGCGGGGCCTTCGCCTTCCGCGTGGTGCGTCTCGATCTCCTCGTCCATCAGGCTTTCGATCTCGAACGCGTTCATGTTGCCGCCCACCATCAGGCGCAGGTAGTCGGTCAGGAACTCGACGATGTGATGATCGGCGAGGATCTTCGGGTATTGCGTGAAGATCGGGCTCTTTTCCGGATCGTCGATGTCGGCCTCGAGCGTGAGCGTGCCTTCCTTGCGTGCCTTCGCGAGCAGCACGTAAAGAAGCGCCATCAGCTCCATGTAGACATCCTTCGTGTATTTCGAGCCCTTGAAGAGCGTCGGCAGCACGCGCAGCGTGGCCTTGATGGTCTTGCCGCCGTTGCCGAGGATGAACGCGCCGACGCCCGCACCCACGATCATCAGGATCTCGACGGGCTGGATCAAGGCGCCCAGATGCCCGCCTGCCAGCGCATAACCGCCGAAGACGGACAACAGCGTCACGAGTGTTCCCACGATAATCAGCACTGCCTGTCCCTCACGAATGACCGGCGGGGAGACCGCCGTTAAACAGGTTTACGGCAGTCGGCAGGAAAACTTTCGCGGGCGGCCAGGCGGCAGCCCGACGGTGTTTACCAGCAATTTGCAGACGATTCGCGCTACCCGGCGCGGCCTGATCGCCCCGCTGGGCCCCGCCGGGCGGCGCTCAGGCCGCGGCGGCGGCCAGTTCGGCGCGCGCGGCCGCGGCCTTGCGGGTCTTGCCTGCGCGCGACGGCGGCTGGCAGAGGCCGCAGACGAAACCTTGATGTGGATCATGCGCATGCGCGACGAAGTGGCCGCCGCAGCGCGTGCACGGGGTCATCTGCAGCATCCCCGAATCGAAGAAGCGCACGAGCGTCCACGCGCGCGTGAGGCTCAACGCGGCCTCGTCGCCGGACAGGTTCACGTGCTCCTGATAGAGCCGGTACGCCTTCACGATCGACTGGATCGGCTCGCAGCGGCCGTGGTCCTGCATGAACCGGTAGATGTTGTAGAACAGCGACGAGTGGATGTTCGGCTGCCACGTCATGAACCAGTCGGTCGAGAACGGCAGCATCCCCTTCGGCGGCGACACGCCCTTCAGTTCCTTGTACAGCTTGATCAGACGGTCCCGCGACAGGCTCGTCTCCGCTTCCAGGAGCTGCAGCCGGGCGCCCAGTTCGATCAGTTCGATGGCGAGAGTGATTTCCTTCACCTCGATCACGACGCTTTTGCTTGCCATGGTGATAACCGTCCGCTTGACGTTATTCGGATGGATGGCCAACACGCTGCCCACCGGCGCGGCACGCCGGGACAAACGCAAGGCGGGATGGATCAGCGGACGCCTTCGACCTGCTGCCCGGCCATCAGGATGGCCGAGTGGGCGTGCGCGACGACATCGCTGCGGCCCTTGTCGGCGAGCGACGACAGCAGCGCGTGATCATCGAAGCGGAAGCGGCACAGCATCTGGTTGGACGCAGCCAGTTTCACAGTCTGCGCGAGCGTGAGGTTGGCGAGCACGTCGGCGAGTTCCTGGGAGATTCCCATGCGGAACATGCCCATCGCCTTGTCTTCCCGCAGCAGGCGTTGCGCAAGGAGGAGGTACGACAGGTTGACCTCTTTGATCTCACTGAGCATTTCGCTGGTAGCGCTCATGATTCCCCCGTTAAAGAGCTTTGCTTTGGCCATTCGTGTTATGAAAACGTTTGCTCGATCAGAGCGCTCTTGGCGCACAGTCGGCTCGTTTATAGTCTTACAGGGCGAATTTTGGCCAAACGGCATTTATGCCGGTATCAGCGAAGTGGCGTATGCCATGCAGGATTTGTCTGTAAACCGTGTAGGAATTTTTCCGACAAAGCGAATTGAAAGGAGCAATCGGGAAAGCGAGTGGCGGCGCGGATTCGGCGGCGATGTGTCCGATGGCCTCCGGGCGGTGACGAAAGGCTTGCCGGCAAGGCTGCCGACAATCGGATCGGTAAAAATTATAGTGGTTTTTCACGATGGCGCAACAATAGTTGCTTCTATCTCGATTTCTGTTTCCCTGCCCTTTTTCTCGGGGTTTTCGCGTATTTCATCGTGTAACAAGCCTTAAGTGTTTGAAAAAACACTCGAACCCCTCGGGGCGATATCGATAATGGACTCCAATGGGCGGCGGCGCGAGCCGTACCGGCCCGCCCCGCAGCTTGCCGTCCGGCGCCCCGCGCACCCCGCCCAGGGCACGGCCACGTACCGCCAACCGCGTGCGTCGGCGAGTTCCGCAACCTTGCACGGGATCCGCACCGGCGCCACCGCGCCCCTGGATCGACACTGGAGAACACCCATGCGAATTGCCCAGATCGCGCCGCTTTACGAAGCCGTTCCGCCGAAGCTCTACGGCGGCACCGAGCGTGTCGTGTCCTACCTCACCGAGGCGCTCGTCGAACTCGGCCACGACGTGACGCTGTTCGCCAGCGGCGACTCCGTCACGTCGGCCCGACTCGAGGCGGCGTGGCCGCGCGCCCTGCGGCTCGACCCGTCAATCCGCGATTCGATGGCGCCCCATATGCGGCTCCTCGAAAAGGTCGCCCGGGTCGCGCACGAATTCGACGTGCTGCACTTCCACCTCGACTACCTGCCGTTCCCGCTGATGTCGCGCCTCGACACGCCGTACGTGACGACGCTGCACGGCCGCCTCGATCTGCCGGAGCTGCAGCCGGTATTCGACGCATTCCCGGACGCGCCGGTCGTGTCGATCTCGAACAACCAGCGCAAGCCGCTGCCGCAGGCCGCGTGGGCCGGCACCGTCTATCACGGGCTGCCCGACACGCTGCTCACGCCGCAGCCGGGCGTGAAGCCCGAATACCTCGCGTTCCTCGGCCGGATCTGCCCGGAAAAGCGCGTCGACACCGCGATCCGGATCGCCGCGCAAAGCGGGCTGCCGCTGAAGATCGCCGCGAAGGTCGACAAGGCCGACGCCGACTATTTCAAGGAAGTGATCGAGCCGCTGCTCGGCCAGGCACACGTCGAATTCATCGGCGAGATCAACGAGGCGCAGAAGCCCGCGTTCCTGTCCGGCGCGAAGGCGCTGCTGTTCCCGATCGACTGGCCGGAGCCGTTCGGCCTCGTGATGATCGAGGCGATGGCCTGCGGCACGCCGGTCGTCGCGTTCAACCGCGGCTCGGTGCCGGAAGTGATCGAGGACGGCATCACGGGCTTCATCGTCGAGGACGTTCAAGGCGCGGTCGGCGCGCTGCACCGGATCGACAGCCTGTCGCGCACCGCCATCCGCAAACGTTTCGACACGCGCTTCAGCGCGAAGGCAATGGCGCAGCGTTATGTCGACACTTACGAATCGCTGTGCACGGGAACCCGTCAACCGGTATTGCGCCGGGTCGCCGGCGCCTGACACGGAATTCCGCAAGGAAATATTCCGTAATCAAATCCGCGCCGAAATCGGCGCGCAAAACAAAAGAGCCGCCTCTCGAGGCGGCTCTTTTGTTTGGGATTTCGGTCATTCGATCAGGAAACGATCGCGGTTTTTACCGACGATCCAATTCGGCGGCTTGCCTCGCCCGCTCCAGGTCGCGCCCGACTTCGGATCGCGGTATTTCGGGGGCAGCGGCGCCTTCTTCGGCGGGCGCCCGCGCTTCGCTCGCTCCGCGAAGCCCAGATCCTGGGCAGTCAGCCCATATTCGGCGATTTTTTGCTGGACTTCCGCAATCACCGCCGCCACTTCCTGGCGGCGCACATCGTCCGCCTGAGCCTGCAGATCGGCGATCTGCGCCTTGAGTTTCGCGTATTGAGACATTTTTCGACTCCCCTTTTGACGATGCGGCCCCGGCGAACTCGACCGGGACACCAGCATCCGTTACGTCATCCGCACTGCCGCCCTACCCTTCGAAATTAATGCTGTCATCTTTAACCGATTCGGCTATATCGAGAATGCGGACTTATTCTAATAAAAGGCATTCGTCAGCCATTCAAATTTAACAATCGTTGACCCTCCCCGACCCGATTCATTTCCTATAATCCAGACCAATTCCGGGTGACGGTTTAAATCCGTCGCGTCGTCCGGTTGTCTTCAATCCACTTGAACGAGGTCCTTACATGAATCTTTCTCAGCGTCTCGCTGCAGAGGTATTCGGCACGTTCTGGCTGGTGCTCGGCGGGTGCGGAAGCGCCGTGCTGGCCGCCGCCTTTCCGGGCCTCGGCATCGGCTTTGCCGGTGTCGCACTTGCCTTCGGCCTGACTGTGCTGACGATGGCATTCGCAATTGGCCACATTTCGGGCTGCCACCTGAATCCGGCGGTGAGCGTCGGCCTGACGGTCGCCGGCCGCTTCCCCGCACGCGATCTCGTGCCGTATATCGTGGCGCAGGTGGTCGGCGCGACGCTCGGCGCATTCGTGCTGTACCTGATCGCAAGCGGCAAACCGGGCTTCGACGTCGTCGGCAGCGGCTTTGCGACGAACGGCTTCGGCGAGCGCTCGCCCGGCCACTACGCGCTCGGCGCGGCGTTCATTTGCGAAGTCGTGATGACCGGCTTCTTCCTGTTCGTGATCCTGGGCGCCACCGACAAGCGCGCACCGGCCGGCTTTGCGCCGATCGCGATCGGCCTTTGCCTGACGCTGATTCACCTGATCTCGATTCCTGTCACCAACACGTCGGTGAACCCCGCCCGCTCGACCGGCCCCGCACTGTTCGTGGGCGGCGAAGCGATCGGCCAGCTCTGGCTGTTCTGGGTGGCGCCGATCATCGGCGCGGCACTCGCCGGGATCATCTACCCGCTGGTCGCGGGGCGTGACAACGCCGTCGACCTGCTGCCGGTATCCGCTCGCACAAGCGAATAAAACACTACGGGGTCAAGCGAGCAGAGCAGCGAGCCTCACGCTGTCCAAGAAGATCGAGGCAGGTCATTTCGACGGGCGTCACTGGCGCCCGTTTTTCATTGGCGCCGCGGCGGGACGCTCAGGATGCGGCGACGTTGTCTTCGAGCGAGAACAGCGTGCGCAGGTGGCGGGCGACGCCCGCGTCGAAGTTGTTGCCGATCCGCGGGATGTGCGGGAGCCGCGCGACCAGGTCGGGGTTCGCGTTGTTCATCATGAACGCGTGGCCGGCGGTTTCGAGCAGGTCGATATCGTTCATGTTGTCGCCGAACGCGATGCAGTGGCCGGTGTCGACGCCGAGCCGCGCGAGCACCGAGCGCAGCGCGCGGCCCTTCGACACGTTCGCGGTCATCACTTCGAGGCAGTCGGGCAGCGAGTACGTGACGTACAGCGCATCGCCGAAGCGCACGCGCATCTGCTCGGCGACGACCGCCAGATCGGCCGGATCGCCGATGTACAGCACCTTCGCGATATCCGCGCCGTCGTGCGCGGGCATGTCGATCACGTCGTAGCGGAAGCCCGAATCCTGGTGGAATTCGAGCAGGTGCGGCGCATCGCGGTCGATCAGCCAGCCCTGGTCGGTGAACAGGTTGACGATCACGCGACCGTGCGCGCCGACGACGTCCGGCTGCACCAGGCCGCGGACGATCGCCGGATCGATGTCCTGCGCGTGGATCGTCGTGTCGTCCGGCGCATGCACGCGCGCACCATTCGACGTGATCAGGTACGGCCGGATCCCGAGCACGTCGCGAATGCCGGCGACGTCCGCGTAATGGCGCCCGGTGGCGATCACGAACTGCAGGCCGTCGCGGTCGAGCCGGCGGACGGTGTCGATCGTGTACCGATCGAGCTGGTGGTCGCTGTTCAGCAGGGTACCGTCGAGATCGGTGGCGATGACTTTGTACATGGGACGGAAGAATGGCGCTCAGGGCTCTGCGGAACGGCCATTTTAACGTCGTGCCCGGTCGCTCGCCGGACGGTTCCCGGTCGATCGCCGCCCGCAGCCCGGTTGCGGTGCGCCTTCGATCACCGTCGCAACGCCTTCAGCCTCCTTCCGCGGCCCGCAGCGCCTGCAGCGCGAGCCGCAGCGCGCCGTGCGCGGAATCGTCGAGCGGCGCGCGCAGCCGGGCGGCATGACGCGCCGGCACGGCCGGTGCGAGTGCGTCCGCCAATCCGCCGCACAGCGCGACCGGCAGCGCCTGCTGCGGATCGAGCGCGTCGATCATCTTGCCGATCTCGTCGCCCGCCTGCGCGATCAGCGCGCCCGCGACCGGATGCGAACGGTGCGCGAGCACGATCGGTGCAAGCCGCGCGTAGATCGTCTGGTTTGCATCGCACGACCACTGGACGAGCGCGTCGCGATCCTGCGCGCCCGTTTCCGCGAGCAGCGCATTGGCGAACGCATCGCGCGGCGCGCGGCCGTCGAGCGCCTGCTGCGCATACGCGAGCGCTCGCACGCCGAGCCATGCGCCGCTCGCCTCGTCGCCGGACGGAAAGCCGAAGCCGCCCGCAATCCGGCATGCGCCGGACGCGTCGAGCGCCGCCGCGATGCTGCCGGTGCCGAGCGCGACGATCAACCCCGGCGCGCCGCCGTGCGCGCCGACGACGGTCGTATATGCATCGCTCTCGACCGCGAGCGCGTCGAGCGGCGCCTGCGCGCGGAACGCGGCGAGCCACGCCGCATTGTTCACGCCCGCGAGCCCGCAGCCGAGCGCGCACTGCGACCACTCGAACGCGAAACCGGCTTGCGTGAACGCGTCCGCGCACGCCGCGCCGATCGACGCCCACGCGCGCTCGATGCCGAGCCCGAGCCCCGACGGGCCGCCGCGCCCCTGCGCGAGCTCGCGCCCGTGCCGGTCGGCCAGCACCGCGCGCGTGCCCGTGCCGCCACCATCGATGCCGATCGCAAAAAGTAATGCCGCCATGCCTTCATCCCGCTGATTCGAACAGGCGCCAAGCTTAACCGGATCGGCGCCGCGCGCCCATCTGCCGTTCGGCAGGCTGTTCCGTGGAAGGGGCTTCCGCTATGCTGACGCGATCGAATCGACACTGAATACGAGGCGGACGATGTCGCAGCGGTGCAACTGGGTGAAGACGGAAGCGGATGCTCACTATCACGATACCGAGTGGGGCGTGCCCTCGCACGACGATCGCCATCTGTTCGAAATGCTGATCCTGGAAGGCGCGCAGGCCGGGTTGTCGTGGTCGACGATCCTGAACAAGCGTGCGGGCTATCGCGAAGCCTTTGCGGATTTCGACGTCGATGCCGTCGCGCGCTTCACGCCGAAGCGCATCGAGAAGCTGCTGGAGAATCCTGGCATCGTGCGCAACCGCGCGAAGGTCGAGTCGGCGGTCACCAATGCGCGCGCCGTGCAGCGCATCCGCGAAGAGCACGGTTCGCTCGCCGCGTTCCTGTGGTCGTTCGTCGGCGATACGCCCGTGCAGAATGCATGGCAGTCGTACCGCGACGCGCCCGCGTCAACCGAACAGTCCGACGCGCTCAGCAAGGCGTTGAAGGCTTACGGCTGCAAGTTCGTCGGTTCGACGATCTGCTATGCGCTGATGCAGGCCACCGGCATGGTCAACGATCACGAGGTCGGCTGCCCGTGCCACGCGCAATGCGCGGCGCTCGGCGGCAAGCAGCCCGCACGCCGGCGCAAGGCGGGCTGACGGCACGGAAGCGCGCCGGAACCGCAGCATCCCCGGGATTTTCCCGGCCCCAAAAGCAAAACGGCGGAGCGGCTTCTTTCGAAGCACGCTCCGCCGTTTCGCGGCGAACCGTAAGACGCTCTTAGTGGAGCTTCTTCGGCAGCATCTGGCTGCGCAGGCGCTTGTGCAGGCGCTTGACGGCTGCTGCCTTCTTGCGCTTGCGGACTGCGGTCGGCTTTTCGTAGGACTGGCGTTCGCGCAGCTCAGCGATCAGGCCATTTTTTTCGATAGCACGGCGAAAGCGGCGAATCGCCACTTCGAACGGCTCGTTTTCTTTCAGAAGAATCGTCGTCATGTCGTTCCTAAATTGCTTAAACGGTCAAAAACGTAGCGGCCAAGCGCCACGCACCGGCCATCCGAGCGTCCCCACAAACAGGCGAAACGAGCGGAAATACGGCCTCGGAGGCCGGAAAAGAGAGGCGGAAAGCACCGCGAGTACGCTTCACAGCCGCGTGCAGCGCCGCGTTTGACTGCCAGCAGACGTGCCGAAAACGGCAGAGGCTTGACAGAAATCTCAATTCAGCCCGCCATCATAGCAGGGAATCACAGACAAAACCACCCTTTTGTCGATCGTGTGTGCACAGGCGAACGACTGCGTGGTCGGGCCGCTCTCCGGCCCCATCCATCCGGCGTCACGCCGGCGCCCATCCGAAATGACAAAGAAGGATAAAAAATCGGGCCGAATCTCAATGCACCCCTCAAGTTTTGTTTTGGTGCGCCGAAATCCTGCTCTGAGGCGGCCAGCAATGAACGAGTGCTTCCGCCGACGCCAAAACGGCTTTCCAGGGCTTTCGGCTTAAACAGGAGAATTTTCCATGCTCGGAATTAACAGCAACATCAACTCGCTGGTTGCACAGCAGAACCTCAACGGCTCGCAAAACGCCCTGTCGCAGGCAATCACGCGCCTGTCGTCGGGCAAGCGCATCAACAGCGCGGCAGACGATGCAGCAGGCCTCGCGATCTCGACCCGGATGCAGACCCAGATCAACGGTCTGAACCAGGGCGTGTCGAACGCGAACGACGGCGTGTCGATGATTCAAACGGCATCGAGCGCACTGTCGTCGCTGACGAACAGCCTGCAGCGTATCCGCCAGCTGGCCGTCCAGGCGTCGACGGGCACGATGTCGTCGACCGACCAGGCAGCACTGCAACAGGAAGTTGCGCAACAGATCCAGGAAGTGAACCGTATCGCGTCGCAAACGACGTACAACGGCACGAACATCCTGAACGGCAACGCAGGCATCGTGTCGTTCCAGGTCGGCGCGAACGTCGGCCAGACGATTTCGCTGGACCTGAGCCAAAGCATGTCGGCTGCGCAGATCGGTGGCGGCGTCGTTCAGAACGGCCAGACGGTCGGCTCGATCACGGGCCTCAGCCTTGATGCCAACGGCAAGTATACGTCGTCGGGCGCAGTCGTCACGGCGATCAATGTCACGTCGGACGGCAAGGGCGGCTTCACGTTCACCGACCAAAACGGCTCGGCACTGACGGCCGCGGAGACGAGCGCCCTCGTGGTTACGACCGCAGCCGCTTCGAACGGCACGGTCGTTTCGCAGATCGCAATGAGCTCGAGCGCCGTTAGCACAAGCATGCCGGCGGCAGTGACCACCGCGATCACGAACGCAGTCGCGCAGATCAACGCCGTCAACACCCCGGCCACCGTGTCGAACCTCAACATCAGCACGGTCAGCGGCGCGAACGTCGCGATGGTGTCGATCGACAACGCGCTGCAAACGGTGAACAACGTTCAGGCACAGCTGGGCGCGGCGCAAAACCGCTTCACGGCAATCGCCACGTCGCAGCAAGCTGAATCGACCGACCTGTCGTCGGCACAGTCGCAGATCACCGACGCGAACTTCGCGCAGGAAACGGCGAACATGTCGAAGAACCAGGTGCTGCAACAAGCTGGCATCTCGGTGCTCGCACAGGCAAACTCGCTGCCGCAGCAGGTCCTGAAGCTCCTGCAGTAATCGCGTAGCAACCCGCGGCCGGGCCACGCATAACGCGCGGCCCGGCCGCAAGCGCTTGGTGCGCGGGGCCCCGTCCCGCCGCCAGGTTTTCACCCCGCATCTCACGGATCACCCGCCGCACGGAGCACTACGATGTCGACGATCAATTCCGCCGTCACCACCGCCAACAGCTCGGCCAACAGCGCGCTGCAGCAGGCCGCCCAATCGATCATCAGCGGTTCGACCGGCAACTCGTCGATGGACGTCAACTCGCTCGTGACGGCACTCGTCAATGCGAAGACCGCCGGTCAGGCCGCCGCGCTCACCGCGCAGCAGTCCAGCGACAACACCCAGATTTCCGCGTACGGCGCCCTTTCGGCGGCGCTCAGTGCGCTCCAGGCCGGCGTCACGACGCTGTCGAACGGCTCGCTGCAGAACACCTTCACCGCGACCATGAGCGGTACCGGCATTACCGCGACCGCCGGCGCGGGCGCCGTCGCCGGCAGCTATTCGATCAACACCACGCAGATCGCGACGTCGCAGTCGCTGTCGTCGGCCGCGTTCGGTGCGTCGACGGCGCTCGGCACCGGCACGATGACGCTGTCGCTCGGCAGCCAGTCGTTCTCGGTCAACGTGGGCAGCACGAACAACACGCTGTCGGGCATCGCCGCCGCGATCAACACCGCGACCGGCAACCCGGGCATCGTCGCATCGGTCGTCAACGGCAGCGACGGCGCCCACCTCGTGCTCAGCTCGACGCCGACCGGCGCGGCGAACACGATCAGCGTCGCGGTCAGCAACGTGACCGGCGACAACGGCCTGTCCAGCCTCGGCGTCACGTCGACGGCCAGCACGACGGGCGGCCAGTCGAGCTTCACGTCCGCGAACAGCAGCGCCGCGTGGAAGCAGAGCACGGCCGCGCAGGACGCCACGTTCACGATCAACGGCATCGCCGCGACGAGCGCGAGCAACACCGTCACGAGCGCGATCACCGGCGTCACGGTGAACCTGACCTCGGCCGCCGCCGGCACGACGCAGACGCTGACGATCGCCACCAACACGCAATCGCAGGCGTCCACGATCAACAATTTCGTGACGCTCTACAACACGCTCGTCACGACGATGAACACGCTGTCGAGCTTCTCGTCCGGCGCGTCGTCGCAAGGCCCGCTGCTCGGCGACTCGACGCTGAACACGATCCGCAACGCGCTCGCATCGGTCGTCGCGGGCGGCGTGACCAGCAACGGCTCGACGGTCAACCTCGCGTCGATCGGCGTCACGCTGCAGGCCGACGGCACGCTGCAGGTCGACAACACGGCGCTCAACACCGCGCTGCAGAGCAACCCGACCGGCGTCGCAGCGCTGTTCAACTCGACGAACGGGATCGGCCAGCAACTGACGACCGACATCACGAACTACACGCAGACGGGCGGGATGATCGCCGCCCGCACGACGGCGCTCAACAACGACCTGACGAGCGTCGCCACGCAGCAGACGAACCTGTCGAACTACACCGCGCAGCTGACCAGCCAGTACCAGGCGCAGTTCACCGCGCTCAACACGCTGATGGCGACGATGAACAGCAACTCGCAGTACCTGACGCAGCTGTTCGGCGGCACGAACAGCGCCGGCGCACTGTCGAGCAACAAGAGCTGATCGCCCACCGGACCGGAGAGCCACGATGCAACAGACCGAACTGATCGCCCAGCTCGACGCGCTCACCGACGCGATCGAACATGCGGCCGCGATGGCCGACTGGATCGAGGCGGCGCGCCTGGTCGACGTGCGCGATCCGCTCGTCGCGTCGCTTGCGGCCGACCAGCCGTCGGCCGGCATCGCCGCGATTCGCCGGATGCAGGCCAGCAACGCACGCATCTTCGCCGACGCGCAACGCGCGCAGCAGGAGCTGACCGGCGAATACCAGGCGGCGATGGGCCGCGTGCAGGCGGTCGGCCAGTACCAGAGCGTCGCGAGCCGCTGACGCGCGCCCGGCACCGCGCCACTGACGGCGCCGGCGCACCAACCTGACAACAAGAACTACACGCTGATGTGAGGGCGTGCTCGTTCGCCTCTGCCCGCCTCGTGCGGGCATTTTTTTGGGGCGCCACCAACCGCGCCGCCCCGGCCTCGGCCGACCGTTCAATCGGCCAAACTAGCCCGGCTTTTCCCGTCATCTCGCGGCATCGGCGCGGCGGCACGCTACCCATAATGGTATCGACCGACTTTCCGCAGATTTCATCATGTTCTCGACCGAACTGTCCGTTTCCACCCCGCTCACGCCTGAACAGCAGCTTGCGCAGGACATCGCGCTCGTCATGGACAACGCGCTCGAGCGCCAGCGCAGCGGCGCGTTCGACGACGCCCGGGCGCTGTACGAAGCCATCCTCGACGCGGTGCCCACGCATGGGGATGCGCATTACAACCTCGCGGTGCTGATGGTCGATACGGGCCACCCGGCTGACGCGGTGCCTCATTTCGAAGCCGCCATCGGCGCGAGCCCGGACAACGGCTACTACTGGGTCAGCTACATTCATGCGTTGCATCGCAGCGGGCAAACGGCCGCCGCATGGATCGCGGTCGAAATCGCGCAGCAGCGCGGCATACGTGGTCCCGCGCTTGAAGGGCTGATCGGGCAAATGGCGTCGCCCGACAAGGTATACGCGACTGCGGCGACCGACCGCGCATTGAGCAGCATCGACGTGATGATCGTTGCAGAGACGGCGGTCGGCACATCAAGGAGAGATGATGCAAGCAAACCGGGCCCTCGCGCCAATCCGAACCTGCTGCAAAAACACGCGGCGCTCTTCAACAAAGGCAGACACGCAGAAGCCACCGCGCTAGCACAGCGGCTGACCACCGAATACCCGAACGATGGAGCATGCTGGCGCGCGTTATCCGCATCACTTCACCGAGAAGGGCGCTACGCAGAGATGATCGATGCCGGCACGCGCACGATCGCATTGCTTCCAGACGAAGTGCTCGTGCGTATCCTGCTCGCCGATACTCTCCGCGCGATGCAACGCATCTCGGAAGCAGACGAACAGTGCCGCCGCCTTCTCGAGCTCGCGCCGGACAACGCCGAGGCGTTGCGGATCCATGGCCTCGTGCTGTTCGCGCTACGCCGCCCGAACGAAGCACTCGCCGCCTGTCGGCGCTCGGTCGAACTTGCACCCGCAGCAGCCGCACCGAAAAGCACGCTTGGCTTCGTACTGCTCGAACAGGGCGCAACGCAGGAAGCGGTGGGCTGGCTGAAGCGTGCGATCGAAATCGACCCCACAGACAGCGTGACCCACAGCAGCATGCTGTTCTGTATCGCGCACAGCAGCGATTTCGATCCGCAGGCGCTCGTTGCGGAACACCGCAAGTTCGGCGAGCGCTACGACAATTACAAGCACAAGCGCGCGGCTGTCTTCTCGAACCCGCGCGAACCGGCGCGCAAGCTGCAGGTCGGCTTCGTGTCGGGCGACCTGTTCAGTCACGCGGTCGCGTCCTACGCGGTGCCCGTGATCGAGCATCTCGCTTCCGATCCCGGCATTGCGATGCACTTCTATCACAACCACTTCGAAGAAGATCAGACGTCCGAGCGCTTCAAGGCCCACGCCACGACCTGGCGCAACGTCTTCGGCATGAGCGACCAGGCCTTCCTCGAACGCGTGCGCAACGACGGCATCGACATCATGATCGACCTATCGGGCCACACCGGCCGCAACCGGCTTGTCGCGCTGGCGCAGCGCGCGGCGCCGGTTCAGGCGTCGTGGATCGGCTATCCGGCCACCACCGGCCTCAGCAAGATGGACTACTACCTGACGGACCGCTTCGTCGCGCCGCACGGCGCGTTCGACGACCAGTTCGTCGAGCAGATCGTGCGGCTGCCCGCGATCGCGCCGTTCATGCCGCCGCCGAATTGCCCGCCCGTGAACGTGCTGCCGGCGCTGCACAACGGCTATACGACGTATGCCAGCTTCAACCGCCTGAACAAGCTGAGCCCGCACGTGATCGAGGTCTGGGCGCGTGTGCTGCACGCGGACCCGACCGCGCGCATGGCGCTCGGTGCGATCGGCAGCAACGGCGACCAGCAGACGCTGACCGAATGGTTTGCAGCCTCCGGCATCGATGCCAGCCGCCTGACGTTCCACCGGCGCTCGAACATCCCCGTTTACATGCAACAGCACCACGGTGTCGACCTCTGTCTCGACGCGTTCCCGTACACCGGTTCGACGACGACGCTGAATGCGCTGTGGATGGGCGTGCCGACCGTGACGATCCCCGGCGCGACGCTCGCCGGGCGCGGCAGCGCGGGCTGGCTGCAGCACGTCGGGCTCGACGCGTACATCGCGACGGACGAGGACGATTTCGTCGCGAAGGCACTCGCGCTCAGCCGCGACACCACCGCGCTGCAGGCGCTTCGCGCCGGCCTGCGCACGCGCTGCGGGGAATCCGCCGCGTTCCGGCCGGCTGTCGTCGCGGCCGGGCTGTCGTCGGCGCTGCGCACGATGTGGACCCGCTGGTGCGCGGGAGAGCCCGCCACCGCATTCGACACGCCGCTGTTCGACGACGTGGCGATCGCACAGGCCGCGGCCAAGGCCTGAACCTCACGTCAAGATCGAGAGAAACCATCATGACCGCCAGCCTGCCCGCGTCGTCCGTCGCGCAACTGCCGCACGAACGCATCTACGTCACGCAGCCGCACCTGCCGCCGCTCGACGAATTCCTGCCGTACCTCGAGAAGATCTGGGAGAGCCGCACGCTGACCAACGGCGGCCCGTTCCACCAGCAGTTCGAGCGCGCGCTGTGCGAGTATCTCGGCGTGCCGCACCTGTCGCTGTTCGCGAACGGCACCCTCGCGCTCGTCACCGCGCTGCAGGCGCTGCGCATCAACGGCGAAGTGATCACGACGCCGTACTCGTTCGTCGCCACCGCGCATTCGCTGCTGTGGAACGGCATCAAGCCGGTATTCGTCGACGTCACGCCCGGCACGCTCAACCTGGACCCGGCGCGTATCGAGGCGGCGATCACGCCGCAGACCACCGCGATCATGCCCGTGCACTGCTACGGCAATCCGTGCGACGTCGAGGCCATCCAGAAGATCGCCGACAACTACAACCTGCGCGTGATCTATGACGCCGCGCATGCGTTCGGCGTGCAGAACGCCGGCGGCAGCGTGCTCACCCACGGCGACCTGTCGGTGCTGAGCTTCCACGCGACGAAGGTGTTCAACACGTTCGAAGGCGGCGCGATCATCTGCCCCGACGCCAAGACCAAGCAACGGATCGACCACCTGAAGAACTTCGGTTTCGTCGACGAAGTCACGGTCGTCGCACCCGGCATCAACGGCAAGATGAGCGAGATCAACGCCGCCTTCGGGATGCTGCAGTTGCAGCACATCGACGGCGCACTCGCGCGCCGCCGCGAAATCGACACGCTGTACCGCTCGCTGCTGAGCGACGTGCGCGGCATCCGCTGCGTGCCGCTCGGCGACCAGACCGTCGCGAACCACGCGTATTTCGCGATCCTCGTCGACGAAGACTATCCGATCGACCGCGATGCGCTGTACCAGAAGCTGCGCAGCTACGACGTGTATGCGCGCCGCTACTTCCATCCGCTGATTTCGGAATTCCCGATGTATCGCGGGCTGCCGTCCGCCAATCGCGACAACCTGCCTGTCGCCTCCGAGGCCTCACGCAAGGTGCTGTGCCTGCCGATCTACCCGGCGCTCACCGACGACATGGTCCGCCGTATCGTCGAGCTGATCGCGCGCTGACGCGCGCCGTCTACAGGTAACGCTCGCCGGCCGCGCGCGCGCGGACCCGGCGGGCCGGATTGCCGTACGCGACCGTGTACGGCTCGACGTCGTGCAATACGACCGAGCCCGCACCGACGACGCTGTGCTCGCCCACCGCGATCCGGTGCCGCAGCATCGCACCGAGACCGATCGCCGCGCCGTGGCCGATCCGGCAGTTGCCGCCGGTGACGACGCCCGGCGCGAGGCTCGAGAAATCTTCCATCACCCCGTCGTGGTCGAGCGATGCGTTCGTGTTGACGATGCATCCGCCGCCGATCGTGCAGCACGGATTGATCACCGCGCCGGCCATCACGACCGTGCCCGCGCCGATCGTCGACGCTTTGCCGACGCACGCGGCCGGATGCACCGCCGACACGCACGGCAAGCCGGGCACGAGGGCCGCGAGCTCGGCCGTCACTTTCTCGCGCGCGTGGTTGTCGCCGATCGCAACCAGCAGCCCGGCAATCCCGTGCGCGTCGATCAGATGCGGCAGGTCGCGCTCCGCACCCAGCACCGTGTAGCCGAGCGTCTCCTCGCCACGGGGCCGGAACGAATCGATCAGCCCAGCGATCCGGTACCGACCAGCCTGTTCGACGATGTCGATCACGACCTTGGCGTGACCGGACGAGCCGACGATGACGATGTTTTCCACGCGAGCCTCGGTTGATCTGAAAAGCAGAAGCGGCGTTGCCATTGCCGCATTTCCCGGAGTATGACGTATCGCCATGCGCGTGCGGCACGCGCCGCCACTTCAGACGGCACGCACCGCGTCACCCATCGTCATGCGACTGACAGCGAAATGCGCGGCGAACGCTCCGCGCAAGCGCTCCGCCAGCTGGATCCAGTTGTCGTCGCGCCCTCTGCGGAACAACCGCACGGTGCCCGGATACCACGGCGAATCGTCGCGGTCGTGCATCCAGCGCCAGTCCACATCCTGATTCGGCAGCAACACCCAGCAAGGCTTGCCGAGCGATGCGGCGAGATGCGCGGTCGACGTGTCGACGCACACCACGAGATCGAGTTGCGCGACGATCGCGGCCGTATCCGCGAAATCGTCGATCTCCGAGCCGAGGTGCAGCAACGGCAGGCCACCCGGCGGCTGACGCGCCTCATCCTCGCCCTGCCCCTTCTGCAGGCTCACGAAATTCACGCCCGGCACACTCCATAGCGGTGTCAGCAACGCGAGCGACGGCAGCGAGCGGTGCGCATCGTTGTGATGCTTCGGGTTGCCCTTCCACACGAGGCCGACACGCGGGCCGGCCGGCAACGCATCGAGGCGCGCGCGCCAGCGCGCGACGCGGGCCGGATCGGGCACGAGCCGCACCGGCGGCGGGATCGTCTCGAGCGTCGTACCCGCATGCATCGGCGCGCTCAACAGGCTCGTCCAGTAATCGAACTGCGCCGCCTGCGCGATCGCCGTCTCGTGATCGAGCACGGCGTCGACGCCGTCGACCGACTCCATCAGCCGATGCAGCGCGGGCTGGCACGCGAACACCACGCGCGCCGCGTGCCGCGCCCTGAATTCCGCGAAATAGCGGCTGAACTGCAGCATGTCGCCGAGGCCGTCCTCCTGCCAGACGAGCAGCGTCTTGCCAGCGAGCGGCTCGCCTTGCCACTGCGCGCACGGCAACACCTCGCGGGTCCGGCGGTGCACGAAAGCCGATTGCTCGTAGCGCGATTCGTAACGCCGCCAGCCTTCGTCGAAGCGGCCCAGGCCGAGCAGCAGCGTCGCCAGACCGAAACGCGCGTCGCCATAGTCCGCGCGCAGTTCGAGCGCGCGGCGGTACGCGTGTTCGGCTTCGTCGTGGCGGCCGGCATGCGCGAACGTCGTGCCGAGGTTGTAGTGCACTTCGGCCATGTCCGGCGCGAGCGACAGCGCCTCGGCGAACGCGGCCATCGCTTCGTCGTGGCGGCCTTGCGCGCGCAGCACGCAGCCGAGATTGTTGTGCGGCTGCGGCTGGCCGGGGCGGCAGCGGATCGCATCGCGGTAGGCCGCTTCCGCTTCCGGCAGGCGATCGAGATTCTGCAGCGCGACGCCGAGGTTGTAGTGCGCCTCCGGGTGATCCGGGCACAGCGCGAGCGCCTGGCGGCTGGCGGCTTCCGCTTCCGGCAGCCGCTGCATGTCGACGAGGATCGCGCCGAGATTGGCGTGCGCGAGCACGGCGTCGGCGCGCACGGCAATCGCGAGCCGGTAGGCCAGTTCCGCCTCGGCCTGCCGGCCGAGCACGCGCAGCAGGTTGCCGAGATCGGTCAGCACGTCGGCCGACTGCGGCTCGATCAGCAGCGCCTGCCCGAGCGCCTGTTCGGCTTCGTCGAACCGGCCGAGCGCTTCGAGCACCTTGCCGAACCGGTGATGGTGCGACGCCCGCAACGGCGCGATGGACGCGAGCTGCCGGCGCAGGAGCGCCTCGGCGTCGGGCAGGCGCCCTTGCGACACGAGCAGCGCGCCGAGGCCGTCGTACGGCGGCTCGAACGCCGGCATCGCGTCGATCGCGCGCCGCCACCACGCTTCCGCGTCGGCCAGACGGTTCAGGCCGAGCGCGCAGACGGCCGCGACGTGCAGCGCCGCGACGGCCGGCGCCGGCCGGTCGAGCAGCGGTGCGACGCGCGCCAGTGCATCGGCGAACTGTCCGTCCTGGCACAGCGTCGCGGCGTGTTGAACCAGCGCGGATGCGTCGAGAGCAGGTGTCATGTCATGCGGCGCGGCGCGAACGGACGGTCAGACCGTCGTCGATACGGCAGCCGGTTGGCCGGACTGGCTGACGGCACGATCCTTGGCTTCCTGGAGCGCCGCGAGCATGTCGAGCGCCAGTCCTTCGTCGGCGGTGAGGTCGGCCAGAAATGCTGCGTTGTTCTGCTTGATCCAGTCGAACGGCATGTCCCACCACGCGAGTTGCAGCAGCCGTTCGCGCACTTTCTCCGTGAAGCGGAAGCGCACCAGACGGGCCGGCGAACCCGCATAGATGCCATACGCCTCGGTACGGAAATTGGGCGGAATGACGGTACGCGCGCCAATCACGCATCCGCTCTCGATCTGGCTGCCGCCAAGAAACATGGCTTCGTCGCCGATCCAGATGTCGTTGTGGATCACGGTATCCGGGTATTGCGGCATCGACACATTGTCGAGGCCGTTACCATAGATGCTGAACATGCTCGTCGAAATCGTGCGCATCTCGTGCTGGCCGTTCAACAGGAATCGCAGGCGCAGGCCGCCGGCCACGTACTTGCCGATCACGAGCTTCTGATGGCCCACGTCGTACTTGGCGATCGAGCCCACCCCGATCGACGAACACCGGCCGATATGAAACGTACCGACCGGCGCTTCTTCATCGACCCAGTTGCGGAAAAAATTGTTCGGAATCGCCGAAAAGGCGCCATCCCGGTAGCCGAGCACGATGAAATGCTTCGACCACGCATGGTCAGGCAGCACGCCAATACAATCGTCGGAGGTCGTAACGTTCATTCGCGGTCGCAAGTGTGCCGGTGCGGCGGCTCGATGCCCGGCCGCTCGATACGGCGGTGGAAAACGTCGCGGCACATCGGCCGCGAGCATGGACGGTGCAGTATAGAAAGCCGTCGACGGCGACCGACCCCGGAGAAGAACGGCGTTCTGGCTTCTGTTCCGGCGATGAGGACTGGTACGGTCCCGCGTCTGCGGCCCGAGTGCGTTTGGCGTCGACGTGGAAATGCCGTCAGGGTCGATGACTGGCGCGCGAAACATGCGGCGCTCGAGTATTCACGCCCGACGTTTCATCGAGATACTCGGACATGGGCAATGCCCTGACGGCGCGCTGCTGCAGTCGCCACCAACGGTGCGCGCCCGCCCTCGCGTCGCTGCGCCACACCCCCGCGCTCAATTACTCGACGAACACCCGCCGCAACTGCTCGAACTGCACGAGCTGGAGCTGCACGAACTTGACGAACTGCAGTTCGACGACGAGCAACTGCTGTCCGACGCATCGATCGAACCGCCGATGCCCGCTTTGGCGGCGGCGAGCGTCGATATCCGCGACGCGGTCTGCACGGTTTGCGAATACACCGACCATGCGGTGCCGGCCAGCGCGGCCGTGCCGAACAGCGCGGCAGTCCACAGCAACGGGTCCGGATCGCCGCGTTCGCGAGCCTGGGCATGTTGCGGTGCCTGCGTATCGGGCGTGGGTTGCGGGTTTCGCCCGGCCCGCTGCTCGTGCGAGATCCGGCGCGCGAGCAGCGCGGCCCGCGCGGCAGCCGTCGCGCCGCCCCGCCCGAAGCCGGTCAGCCGCCGCGCGACGATCCGGTACGCGACCGCGAACACCACCATGCAGACGGCGAGCAGCAGCACGGGCCGCCCGCGGCTCAGGCCAACCGCGAGTTTCGCGGCACCGGTGCCCAGCACGAGCAGCACGATTGCACGTGCCGCCGTGCGCGACGCGCGCATCTCGCCGGGCGCCCAGAGCCAGCCCTGCGCGCGCATCCCGTCGACGACTTCCTGCGCATACCCGGCGAGCCGCTCGTGAAACACGTCGTAGCGCACGGTGCCGGAAGGCTGTTCCTTGAGCCACGCGCAGTGGTCGTCATGCCGGCCCGCACGATCCGGATCGGCGATCTGCACGTAGCCGCCCTGTCCCGGAACCGTCCACAGGTCGACCGCGCCCGCATGCGCGAGCGACATCGTCACGACTTGTGCGACCCGTGCCTCACCGCCGGTGAGATAGGCCACTTCGTCGGTGCTCAGGTCGTCCGACGCCTTGCGCGTGTGCGCCCCCCAGCGGCGGCGGCGGAACTCGATCGCCTGCAGCGCGACGATCAGCAACAACGCGACCACGCACGCCGGTACGTAGAACGCGAGAAACTGCGGCCCCGCGTAGTTCAGCACGTTGAAGTCCTGCGCCGACGCGCAGGTCGCGGCGACGCTCGCGGCGGCGGCCGGCCATGCGAGTTTCGGCAGCCGGTCGCGCCAGGTCCTGCCGGCAGGCGGGGTGGCCGGCGACGCCGCGCGCGTTACCCCGTTCACGGCCAACGGTTCCGGCGGCGGCGATCCGGTTGCGTCGCGCAGTCCGGGCGGCGGCGGCCAGATCGACTCGGGCGGCTCGCAGCCGAACCACCGGCGATAGCTGTCCAGGGTCTCGCGATAGCGCTGCGCGTACACGGCAGCTTCATCCGGCGCGCCCGTGCCGGGCATGTGATGCAGCCGCGCACGCAGCACGCCGGCGCAGAAAACGTCCCAGTATTCGAGCGTGTATTGCAGATGGAAATGCCATGCGGCATCGACCGCGACCGATGGCGTGACCGGGTGTCCGGCCGCCTGCGCGAGAAACGCGAAGCGCTTGTATTCGTCGATCACCGCCAGCGCATGCGCATGCGACCAGCCTTCGGCATCGGCCAGGCGCCGGCTGTACGGCAGCCGCGCATTCGGATCGTCGGGGGAATAGGCGTGCAGGCGCGCGAGCAGCGCCTGCTGCGCATCGGTCAGCGCGCGGGCATCGACTGCGATCGAGGTAGACGGAATGGCAGCCATCGGGAGTCGGCGCGATGCGCGGACGGCCGCCGCGATCGTCGCTTGGAGTTGTCGTTGCGGGCGATTCTCGCACAACGGCGACGGCACCGGCACGTCCGGTCCGCGCCGCCACGCGGCAGGGGCCGCTCCGGCTGGGATCGAACCAGCAACCCCTGCCTTCGGAGTTTTACCTACGTTCGCCCCGCCCTTGCCCGGCAAGGCCCGGCACGCGTTGCACAGCGCAAAACCAAGGCTGCACAAGGTCAATCAAGGCTGCCCCGGCTCGCGCCAGCTGCAATCCGGCTGCACGGCTCACGCCGCGCCCGCCCATGACGTGCCCATCGAGCGCCCACCAGGCACCACCACGGACAGCGTAAGGCCCGATGCGCAGCGCGACACGCGCCGCGCTGCGTCTCCACGCAGGCCACGCATGCATGTCGTTGAACGCCGCCCGGCGAAGCTCGACCATGGGAACCAACTTCACTGCCTCACCGCCCGGGACTTCGCCATGGCAAGCAGCACGACCTCGACACGCCTCCACCACGCGCCGGCCGGCGACTGCGGCGCGTTCCCGCATCCGGAGCGCCGGCCATGATCGTGCGCACCTTGCAGGGCGACACCGTCGACGCGCTGTGCTGGCGCCATTACGGCCGCACGGACGGCACCGTCGAAACCGTGCTCGAAGCCAACACCGGGCTCGCCAGCCTCGGTGTCGTGCTGCCGGCAGACACGCCCGTCTATCTGCCGCCGCTCGACACCGCCACGCGCGCACGGCCGTTGCTGCAACTGTTTGACTGACCCTGGAATCGCCTGCATGGCCGAACCGAACCTCACCACCGCCGCGATGCTGTCCGCCGCGATCGGCGTCGCCGGGCTCGCGCCCGGCATCGACGGCAACGCGCTGATCGGCGCGTTCACGGGCGCCGCGCTCGTGGTCGTCACCTCGAAGGAGATCGGCGTCGCACGGCGCGCCGCCTACCTGCTGATCTCGCTCGTGATGGGCTATCTCGCCGCACCGGAAATCGTCGGGGCCACCCCGATCCATTCGACGGGCGTCGCCGCGTTCTTCGCGGCCGCGCTCGTCATCGCCGTCACGCTGCAACTCATCGAACGGGTCAAGACGCTGGACCTGCTCGCGCTGTTCCGCAAGGGGGGATGACATGCCGCTCCCGCTCATGCTGATCGCGCTCTGCGCCCACGTCGCCGTGCTGGTGCGCGTGCTCACCTACCGGCGCAACGGCGCCCGGCACCGGCATCGCGCGTCCTGGTTCGCCTGGATCGTCGTGGCGGTCGCCGGCGGCGCATCGATCGAATTGCTGCTGCATGCCGGCTCGGTCGGCTTCTTCGAGGCGGCTACCGCCGTCCTGCTGGCGATGTCCGTCTGCGGCACGCGCGGCAACGTCGCCCGCCTGCTCAGGAGGGAATGAATCATGAAGACCCGCCGCCTCGGCGACCACGGCGACGACGTCGGCCTGCTGCAACGCCGGCTGATCCGCGCCGGCTATCCGGTGCAGGTCACGCACCTCTATGACGCGGCGACCGAAGCCGCCGTGATCGCGCTGCAACGGAGCACCGGCCTCGTCGACGACGGCATCGCCGGCCCGAAGACCTGCGCCGCGCTGGCCACCGGCCGGCGCGACCCGACACACCTCGCGCTCGCCGATCTCGAACGCGCCGCACGCACGCTCGACGTTCCGCTCGCGTGCATTCGCGCGGTCAACGAAGTCGAGTCGCGCGGCGCCGGTTTCCTGCCCGACGGCCGGCCCGTGATCCTGTTCGAACGCCACGTGTTCTGGAAGCGGCTGCAGGCACGCGGCATCGATCCCGCACCGTTCGCGGCGCGGCAGCCGGACATCGTGTCGCGCACACGCGGCGGCTATCGCGGCGGCGCCGCGGAATACACGCGCCTCGCGACGGCCGAGTCGATCGATGCCGGCGCCGCATGGGAATCCGCGAGCTGGGGCGCGTTCCAGGTCATGGGCTATCACTGGGAACGCCTCGGCTATGCCGGCATCGACGAATTCGTCGCGTGCATGGAAAGCGGCGAAGCCCAGCACCTCGACGCATTCGTCCGCTACATCGCGGCCGACAACACGCTGCGCCGCGCGCTCGGCGACCGCCAGTGGGCCGCATTCGCACGCGCGTACAACGGCGCCGACTATGCGGCGAACCTCTACGACGTGAAGCTCGCACGCGCCTATGACCGCTATGCGTCGCAACCGGCCGCGCCAACGCCGAGCGGATCCGCATCAGCCGGCGCCACGTCCGCCGCATGAACGGGCTCGCCGCGAAATTCGCCGCCTGCGTCGCCGCGCTTGCCGCGTGCGCCGCTGCGGCGCAGTACATGCATGCACTGCGCACCGACCTCGGCGCCGCACGGCAGCAACTCGTCGATGCACGACAGGCGCTTGCCGGACGCGACGACGTCATCTCGCGCATGCGGCAGGACAGTGCCGAGCGCGCACGACAGCAGGCCCGGCTCGACCGCTCGCAGGCCGCGATCGCGTCGAAGCTCGACGCCACTCGACTTGAAAACCGGAGATTGACCGATGAAAACGCCGCGCTTCGCGCCTGGGCTGGCACTCGTCTGCCTGACGACGTTGTCCGCCTGCAAGCCAATCCCGCTCTCACCGGCGCCGACGCTTACGTCGAATACGTGCCAGGTGGTGAGCCCCTGCACGCTGCCGATGCTCGCGCCCCGCACCAACGGTGAGCTCGATGCCGCGCTCACGCTCGCGAAGGCGGCCTGGGCAACCTGCGCGGCGCAAGTCGACATGATCGCGGCGTGCCAGGCCGGCACGCCCGCAACCGGCCACGGAGCGCATCCGCATGATTAAGCCAGACAACCTGCGACGGGCGCTCGTCGCCGCGATCCCGTCGTTCGGGACCGAACCGGGCGCGCTGACCGTCCTCGTCGAGCAAGGGTCGATCGCGACGACCGGCACGCTGACGCCGTCGTTCGAATACCGGTACACGGCCCACGTGCTCGCGACGAATTTCTCCGGCGACACGGATCCCGTGTTCGTCGCACTCGTCGAATGGGTCCGCAAGAACCAGCCGGATCTCGTGACAAACCCTGCCGCGCGCGCGGGCGGCATCACCTTCGAGGTCGGCGTTCGCGACCAGGCGGCAGTCGACCTGTCAATCCGGCTGGCGCTGACGGAAAGCGTCAACGTCGCAACCGGGCCGGACGGCCGGCACGTGATCACCCACGTCGACGACACGCAGGTCGATCCGGCCGACACGCTGACCTGGGTCGCGCTGCCGCAGATCAGGTAGGCCCGGCGGGCGCCGGCCCGCCTTCCCGCATACGGCATCGGCGCCGCATGCGGTCGAACGAACGCCGTGCGCCGCGAGCGCGCGGTTTTCCGCCGCGTTCATTCGCCCCTGCAACGGCTGCGTGTCGCAGCCGGCCATCTCGTTTCGCCTGCCTCGTTTCGCCTGCCTCGTTTCGCCTGCCTCGTTTCGCCTGCCTCGTTTCACCTGCCTCGTTTCACCTGCCTCTTCTCGCGCGGCGGATCTGCAGGTCGCGATCGCAACGCCAATCGCCGGCTTGCGCCTTGCCGTCGAATCAGCCGGCATCGGCGATGCGCGCCGCGTCGACGGCATCCCCGTGGCAACACCTTCATGCGCCGCCATCCCGGCTCCCCGCCGCACGACACCCATCTGCGTTTCACCGCCACGCAACCCGTCGCACCACCACCCTGCCGCCCTCCCTTCCGGCGTCGATCCGCTCACGCCTTCCAGTCCCTCGACCCCATCGCCCAGGCGCACGACGCCATCCTCACGTCGACCGGTCTTGCGATTCTCGACGCGCACCGTCGCGCCGGCATCCGGTGCGCGCTGTCCTCGTTGCGACGACACAGGCGATCGCTCGCGCCCCGGCCGCGTGGCCGTCACCATGGCTGCATGGACGCAAATGAAATTCAACGGCAGGCACGCAACGCGGTGCGCAAGGGAACGATCCTCGCGGTCGACCATGCAGCCGCGTTGTGCCGCGTCTCGGTCGGCGACGCCGACTCCGACGGCAACGGCCTGCAGACCAACTGGATTCCGTGGGTCGCCGGCACGGCCGGCGGCACGCGCGACTGGCTGCCGCCGACGCCGGGCGAACAGGTCGTGCTGCTCTGCCCGATGGGCGATCCGGCGCAGGGCGTCGCGCTGCGCGGCGTCTATTCGAATGCCGCACCGGCGCCGGCGTCGAGCCCGGACACCCACGCACGTGTCTACCCCGACGGCGCGAGCGTCACGTACGACCACGCCGCGCATGCGCTCACGGCCGAGCTGCCCGCCGGCGCGACCGTGCGCGTCGTCGCGCCGGGATCGGTCGTCGTGCAGACCCGCGACGCGACCGTGAAGGCCGAGCGCATCACGTTCGATGCGCCGCAGACGACCTGCACCGGCGCGATGACGGTCAAGGGCCCGTTCGCATTCGAATCCGGCATGACCGGCACCGGCGGCGCCGGCGGCGCCACGATGCAGATCGACGGCGCGGCCACCTTCACCCGCGAAGTGAAATCCCAGGGCATCAGCCTCCCGCATCACACGCATCGCGAACAGGGCGATGGACAACTCGTGAGCGCACCGCAATGAAAGGCATGAACGCGAACACCGGCCGCTCGATCTCGGGCCTGGACCACTTCTACCAGTCGATCGGCAGGATCGTGACGACGCCGCTCGCGTCGTGCGTGAAACGCCGCACGTTCGGCTCCGAGCTGCCCGACCTGATCGACGCGCCCGGCAACGGCACCGTGCGCACCCGGCTGTACGCGGCCGTCGCGACGGCGCTCATGCGCTGGGAGCCGCGCCTGACGCTCACCCGCGTCGTGCTCGCCGCGGACGACGCGAATGCGGCGGCCGGGTCGGTCTATCTCGACATCGAAGGCTGGACCGGCGAGACCGGCACGGCCGTGTCGACCCGCGTACCGATGACGACCGGGAGCCCGGCATGAGCGTGACGCCGATCGACCTCTCGCAGCTGCCGTCACCCGACGTCGTCGAAACGATCGACTACGAAACCCTGCTTGCCGCGCGCAAGGCACGGTTCGTGTCGCTCTACCCGGCGGACGAACAGGCCGAGATCGCCGCGACGCTCGCGCTCGAATCGGAGCCGGTCGTGAAGCTGCTGCAGGAAAACGCGTACCGCGAGATCGTGCTGCGGCAGCGCGTGAACGACGCCGCGCGCGCCGTGATGCTCGCCTACGCGGTCGGCACGGACCTCGATCACCTCGCGGCGCTGTTCGGTATCCGGCGCCTGACGATCACGCCCGCCGATCCGGAGCACAACCTCGCGGCGGTCATGGAAAGCGATACCGACCTGCGTGCCCGCACGCAGCTCGCGCCGCAGAGCCTGTCCGTCGCCGGCCCCGAAGGCGCGTACGTTTCGCATGCACGCAACGCGGACGGCCGCGTGCTCGATGCGTCGGCAGTCAGCCCGGCTCCGTGCGAAGTCCTCGTCTCGGTGCTGGCGCGCGATGGCGACGGTACGGCGGACCCGGCGCTGATCGCCGCGGTGGCGGCCGCGCTGCAGGCCGACGACGTGCGGCCGCTCACCGACAAGGTCACGGTGCGCGGCGCGGAAATCCTGCGCTACCAGGTGCGCGCGCGGCTCGTGTTCTTTGCCGGCCCGGATCGCGCGGTGGCGCTCGCGGAAGCCAACCGCGCGATGAAGAAATACACCGAATCCATGCACCGCCTCGGGATGGAAGTCACGCTCGACGGGATCTACGCGGCCGCCCGCGCGGCCGGGGTGCAGAAGGTGATCCTCGAGAGCCCGCTCGCCGGCCTGCCGGCGACGAAGCAGCAGGCGCCGTACTGCACGGGGATCGAGCTGATCGACGGCGGGGTGTACAGCAATGAATGACGTCCTCCCGCCGAACGCGACGCGGCTCGAACGCCGGCTCGCCGCGACCAACGCGCGCATCGACGACGTGCCGACGCCGCTCGCGACGCTGATGAATCCGGACGCGATCCGCTCCGACCTGCTGCCCTGGCTCGCGTGGCACCTCGGCGTCGATGCATGGAAGGACTACTGGCCCGAGTACGTGAAGCGCGCCAGGGTCGGCCAGGCGATCCCGATCGCCCGCCGCAAGGGCACCGCCGCCGCGGTGCGCGAAGTCGTCGCGGCCTTCGGCGGAAACATCGTCCTGCGTGAATGGTTCGAGCAGCGCCCGCCGGGCCGGCCTGGCACCTTCGACATCGTGATGACGGTCAGCGGCCAGGAGGGAGAACCGCCGACCGCCAATTACGTCGCCGACATCCTCGCGGAAATCGACCGCACCAAGCCCGTCCGGGCGCACTACTCGTTCACGCAGGGCTTCGCGATGCGAGGCCGGCAACGAATCGGCGCCGCCGCGCGCGTGGCGGTCTACCGCCGTCTGAACCTCACCGACAACTGATCGCACATGGCAACCCAGATCCTCATCACCGACGCCGGCCGCGCAGCGCTCGTCGCCCCCGGCAACGGCGGCACCAGCGGCCACCTGGTCACGACAATCGGTCTCGCGAATGCGCCCTTCGTCGCCGACAAGGGCCTCACGAAGCTGCCGAACGAGCTCAAGCGCATCACGACGTTCGGCGGCGCCAACATCGCGCCGGACACGATTCACGCGACGCTGAAAGACGACACCGCGGACCAGTACTCGCTGTACGGGTTCGGCCTCTACCTCGAGAATGGCGTACTGCTGGCGGCCTATGGCCAGGCGACACCGATCATGGAGAAGTCGCCAGCCGCGCTGTTGCTGCTGTCGACCGACCTGCAGTTCGCGACGATCGACGCGACCCAGCTCGTGTTCGGCGACGCATCGTTCCTTAACCCCCCGGCGACCACGGAGCGGCAGGGCGTGGTCGAGCTGGCGACGCAGGCGGAAGTAAACGACGGGGCGGACGATACGCGCGCCGTGACGCCGAAAACCGCCGCGTCGCGATACGCGGCACTGACCGGCGCGAAGTTCACCGGCCCAGTCGTCACCGAATTTGATGCCGGCCCGAATACCGCACACGTCACGGTTCGTCCGCCGACCGGCAAGAACGGCCGGGAAAGCCGGGTACGCCTGCACGGCACGTTCGGCGGCAACAACGCCGATACCGGGACGCGCCTGATCGCGACGGTACGGGCGGGCTTCGACAATGGGGCGTGGGGACGCGAGTACGTCGATCTGTGGCTCAACAAGACCGCCAACGACGCCGAGATCGACGCGTACCAGGCGCGTGCCGTGCGCATCACGTACGGCGGCCGCGTGCTGGTAGGCGATGTGCGCAACGACGACGGAAATTCGCGCCTGCGTGTCGGCGGCGATACCGTTGCCGAGGGTACGAGCTATTCGAAGGCTGCATCGATCGACGGCGGCGCCGGCAACTTCTCGACACTGTACTTCACCGACGGCGGCAAGATCCGCTGGTCGATGTTCAAGCGAGACGGCGCGGCGACCGGGGGCAACGGCGGCAACGACTTCGGACTGAACGCGTTCGCGGACGACGGCATAACGCAATTCCCTGCGTTTCGTGTCGATCGCGGTTCGCAAGTTTTCTCGATTCAGAAGCGCATGCTCGTCGGCGACGTTGCAGACGACGGACGCACCGCCATTCGAGCCAAAGGGGCGGTTACGGCCGACTGCATCACGCTCGACAATCCGACCTCAGCCGGTGTCACAGTCAAAGGGAAAGCCGGGTTTTCTGCCGGGATCATTTTCGAGAACACGACCGGCGCGACTGGCCGGAAGTTCAGCCTGTACGTCGCGCCCGATGGCAAGCTGGTGATCGGCGACGAAACCGCTGGCGCGGGTCGATTCATCATCACGCCAGAAGGCCGCGTCTTGATGGGAACGGCCGACGACAACACCGCACGCTTGCAGGTCATCGACAGCATTTCCGTCAACCGCCTCAATGGCGAAGGAAAGCTACTGCTCGGCCAAAACGACGGCTATTTCTTTGCGAATACCGGGCGGGCAGGATGGTATTCACCAAGTGCCGGATCGTTTCAATATCATTTCGCTGAACGTACGCTCAAGATTAATGATCGGGTTGTATGGCACGAGGGAAACGTAACGCCACTCGACCGCTTGAAGGGCGGAACGATGGCCGCGGATATGTGGTTCGATCCCGGCAAACGCATTTTTCTCTCGGAAGGCAGTGCCGGGTCGCCATCGCTCACGTTCAACAACGACGGTGCGCCGGACACCGGCCTGTACCACATCAACGACGGCTCGTTCGGCGTCACCTGCAACTCAGTTCCGCAGATTTCGTTCACGCCTGGCGGAACCACCTTCCAGACACCCGCGAAAGGGCCGACGCCCGCAGCAGGTGACCGATCGACCGCGCTGGCCACGACCGAATGGGTGCTGGCGGCCCTCTCAACGGCGACGGTCGGCCAGATCGTATTCGAGCCGCGCACGCTGCCGCGCGCAGGTTTTCTGAAAGCGAACGGCGTGCTCGTCAATCGTGCCGACTACCCCGCGCTTTGGGCCTATGCGCAGGCCAGCGGCACACTCGTCTCGGACGATGAATGGCGCAACGAGCGATGGGGTTGTTTCTCGCACGGCGACGGCTCGACGACGTTCCGCCTGCCGGAGTTGCGCGGCGAATTCATCCGGTGCTGGGCTGACGGTCGCGACGACATCGACGCGAAACGCGCCATCGGTTCGTATCAAGGCGACCAGAACCGATCGCACGCGCACGGCGCGAGCGCGGCCGCAGTCGGTGACCACGCGCACTCTGCGTGGACCGATGCGCAGGGCTGGCACGGTCACCACGGCTGGACCGCTGGCGTAGGCGATCACCAGCACGTATCGCCGTGGGGCGAGAACCCGAGCTATCGCCCGCCATGGGGGACATGGGGCGCAGCCAACAACCCCGGCTCATCAAGCACCGATAGCGACAACGTGTGGGGGATGACGAGTCCGGCCGGCGGTCACAGCCACGAATTCAACACCGAAGGCGCCGGCACTCACGGCCACAACGTCGGCATCGGCGGCGCCGGCAATCACAGCCACGCCATCACCGTCAACGCGGACGGCGGGAACGAAACACGGCCGCGCAATATCGCGCTGCTCGCGATGATCCGCGCTTACTAACTCTCGGACTCCAACCTATGTTGATTCACCATTACAGCTCGCAGACCGGCGAATACCTGAGCAGCGGCCAGCCCGACGCCGATCCGCGCAACCCCGAACGCTGGCTCGTGCCGTCATGGGCGACGTTCGACGCGCCGCCGGCGCGCACGCCGACGACCTGGCCGTTCTACCGCGACGGCGCATGGACGCTGTTGCCCGACTTCCGCGGCCGCCTCTGCTATCGCACCGATACAGGCGAAGCCGTCGAAATCGCGACCGCCGGCAAGACGCCCGACGAACTCGGCCTGACGACCGAACCGCGACCGTCGCCGCGCCACGCGTGGATCAACGGCGCGTGGGCGATCCCGGCCGCGCTGCTCGAGCGCGAAAAACACGACGCCGCGATGGCCGAGTTCGAGCGCCGGCTGGAAGCCGCCCGCAAGGCCAACGCCGGCAAGGCCGACGCCTATGCAGCGGGCCTGCTCGACGACGAAGGCATCTACTACTTCAAGGCCTGGTCGGCCTACCAGATGGCACTCGTTTCGGTCGTCCAGTCCGACACGTTCCCCGATTCGGTGACGTGGCCGACTACGCCGGCGCCGTACGTACCGCCTCCGCCTCGGCAGCCGGAGCCAGAGCCGCAGCCGGAACCGGATCCCCAACCCCAGCCCGAAGAGCCAAGCGCACCTGCAGCTCCGGTCGCGGACCCCGCGGCCTGATCCGCACGGGATTTCTCCCGTTCTCTTTCATCTGATCTGCACACACAGGAGCCACACACCATGCCGCAGGATTATCACCACGGCGTACGCGTCATCGAAATCAACGAGGGCTCGCGCCCGATCCGCACCGTGTCGACGGCCGTCGTCGGCATCGTCTGCACCGCGTCCGACGCCGACGCCACCGCCTTCCCGCTCGACACGCCCGTCCTGCTGACCAACGTCGTTGCCGCGCTCGGCAAGGCCGGCACCAAGGGCACGCTGCGCCGCACGCTCGATGCGATCGGCCGGCAGACCAAGCCCGTCACGATCGTCGTGCGCGTCGCCGAAGGCAAGGACGCCGCCGAGACGGCGACCAACGTGATCGGCACCGTCACGGCCGACGGCAAGTACACCGGCATGAAGGCGCTGCTCGGCGCGCAAGCGCGCTTCGGCGTAAAGCCGCGCATCCTCGCGACGCCGGGCCTCGACACGCAACCCGTCGCCGCGGCGCTCGCGTCGATCGCGCAGTCGCTGCGCGCATTCGCGTACGTGTCGGCCAACGGCTGCAAGACGAAAGAAGAGGCCGTCGCCTATCGCAAGCAGTTCAGCCAGCGCGAACTGATGGTCGTCTGGCCGGACTTCCTCGCGTGGGACGACACGACCAACAAGACCGTCGTCGTGCCGGCCACCGCGTATGCAGCCGGCCTGCGCGCGAAGATCGACAACGACACCGGCTGGCACAAGACGCTGTCGAACGTCGGCGTGAACGGTGTCACCGGCATCAGCGCCGACGTGTCGTGGGACCTGCAGGATCCGGCGACGGACGCGGGCTTCCTCAACGAGCAGGACGTGACGACGCTCGTGAACCGCAACGGCTTCCGCTTCTGGGGTTCGCGCACGTGCTCGGACGATCCGCTGTTCGCGTTCGAGAACTACACGCGCACCGCGCAGGTCATCGCCGATTCGATCGCCGAAGCGCAGATGGCCATCATCGACGGCCCGCTCAACCCGTCGCTGCCGCGCGACATCATCGAAACGATCAACGCCAAGTTCCGCGAATGGATCTCGCAGGGCTACCTGATCGGCGGCTCGGCGTGGTACGACCCGGAGCCGAACACGACCGACGTGCTGAAGTCCGGCAAGGCGTATCTCGACTACGAATACACGCCGGTGCCGCCGCTCGAAAACCTGATGCTGCGCCAGCGCATCACCGACCGTTACCTCGCCGATTTCGCCGCGCGCGTCAGCGCGTAACGACCGGCCTCACCAGGAGTCAAACACGATGGGTATGCCTCGCAAACTCAAGGGATTCAACCTGTTCCAGAACGGCGAGAACTTCGTCGGCCAGGTTGTCGAAGTCACGCTGCCGAAGCTCACGCGCAAGATGGAGGACTACCAGGGCGGCGGCATGAGCGGCCCGATCAAGGTCGACTTCGGGCAGGAAGGGATCCAGCTCGAATGGACCTGCGGCGGCTTCATGCGCTCCGTGCTCGGGCAATACGCGATCACGAAGCACGACGGCGTGCTGCTGCGCTTCGCCGGCGGCTACCAGTCCGAGGATTCGACCAACGTCGACGCGATCGAGATCGTCATCCGCGGCCGCCACAGCGAAATCGACCCGGGCACCGCGAAGTCGAAGGAAGACACCGCGTTCAAGGTCACGACCGTCGCCAGCTACTACAAGCTGTCCGTGAACGGCCAGGACGTGATCGAGATCGACTTCGTCAACATGATCGAGAAGGTCAACGGCAACGACCTGTTCGCCGCGCTGCGCAACGCGATCGGCCTGTAATCCGCTGCCCGGCCGGTTACGCCGGCCGGGCCTGCCCTGCGCACTTCCCCCCGATTGATCACCGACAGGACCACCATGAATCCGATGCAACCCGACCTGGCCGCGAACGACTCGCAGGCCGATGCGCCCACCGTCACCGCGATCGCCGCGCCCGACCAGGACGATCCGGCCACCCACACGCTCGACACGCCGCTCGTGCGCGGCAACCAGACGATCACGTCGATCACGCTGCGCAAGCCGAAATCGGGCGAACTGCGTGGCGTATCGCTGTCCGACCTCGTCAGCCTCGACGTCGTCGCGCTGTCGAAAGTGCTGCCGCGCATCAGCACGCCGATGCTGACCGAAGCCGACGTCGCCGGCATCGACCCCGCCGACCTCGTGCAGCTGGGAGGCATCTTCGCCGGTTTTTTGATGCCGAAGGCCGTGAAATCCCGACTGGCCTCCCAGACCGCGTAGAAGACCCGATGGCAGACATCGCGACGGTGTTCGGCTGGACGCCGCCCGTGATGGATGCCTTCAGCTTGGCCGAGCTGATGGACTGGCGCGAACGCGCACGAGTACGCGCCGGCGCCCAATGAGCGAAACGATCGACGATGGACAACACCACGAAACTGCGCGTCATGTTCGACATGGTCGACAACATGACGAAGCCCCTGCAAATGATGCTGACCGGCAACCGAGGGCTCGCCGCAGCGCTGAAGGACACGCGCCGCGAGCTGGCTGAACTCGGGACGACGCAGAAGCGCATCGGCGAGTTTCGCGAGATGCGCGGGGGGCTCGCGAAGACCGAATCGGAGCTCGATGCGGCGCGCGGGCGGGTTGCCGCGATGGGCGTTTCGCTGCGCGGGTTCGGGCCGCCGTCGCGCCAGATGATCAGGGACTTCGACAACGCGAAGCGCGCCGTGTCGAGCCTCGCGACTACGTATGACCAGCAGGCCGCACGCGTCGCGAAACTGCGCACCCAGCTGACCGGCGCGGGTATCGACACGCGCAACCTGTCCCGTGACGAGCGCAAGCTGCGCGCGGACATCGCGTCCCGCACCTCGATGATGAACGCCGGCGTGAGCGGGTTCGATGCGCAGCGGCGCAAGCGCATCGACGCGGTGCGCAACGCCGCGCCCAAACTGGTTGCGCGCGGCCAGGCGCTGAAAAACGCCGGCACGAAGGTGCTCGAGGCAGCACGCGGGCCGGTCGACGAAGCAAAGCATGCCGAGAGCGCGGCCCTGCGGCTCCGCATCGCGGGCGCATCGACCGATACGGTGCAATATGCACGCACGCTGAACGTGCGAGGCCGATCGACCACCGACAACCTGGATCTCATGTATGAGGTAAAGAAGGAGTTGCACGACGAGCAACTCGCGAAAGTCGCACTGCCGACCTTGTCGAAGATCAGCTTCTCGAACGCGGCGCTGTACAGCGAGGAAGACGCTAAAGCGAACGACGAGAAGCTGAGAAACATGCTGAAGGTGATCAACCTGCGCGACGGCATGAAAAGCGAAGCGGCCTTCCTTGATGAAGTGGATGCAATCCAGAAGATGCAGACTGGAACCGACAGCAAGGTCAGCGGCGACGAGTGGAACGACTTCGCCGAAGCGGGCGGCAACGCGGCGAAGCAACTGCGCAAGAACGCCTTCTACTTCCAGATGGAGCCGGTCATTCAGACGCTCGGTGGTAAGGACGCCGGCAAGGGGCTCGCTTCGCTGTACGACAGTGTCCTGCAAGGCAAGCTGAGCAGCGGCACGGTACGGCAAATGAAAGCGCTCGGGCTGATCGATCCGAAGCAGGCCGGCAAAGGAAACGCCCTGCTGGGCAGTGACCTGCTGAAGAGTTCTCCCGTCGATTGGCTCGAAAAAGTGTTGCTGCCGAAGCTCACCGCGAGAGGGATCACGCGTCCCGACGACGTGAAAGCGGTGATTGCCAGGGCCTTCCCCAATCAGGACGCGGGAAAGTTTCTGACGACGATATTCGATCAACGCGAACAGATTCACACTGCCGAACGGAACAGTATCGCCGCCCCCGGCATCGATGCCACCCAGTCGATGGCGTTGCAGACGACGCAGGGGCGCGAACTCGCCGCGCAGGCGCGACTACGTGACCTGAAGCGCGAAATCGGCGAGAAGATCACGCCCACGTACAACACCGCGCTGGATTACACCGCCACCGCGACCGAAAAAGTCGTCGGTCTCTTGCAGGAGCACGGCACGGCCGCCGGCATCGTCGCCGCGGCCTATGTGGGGCTCAAGGGCCTGCTCCCGGTTGCGGGAGCCCTTGCGAACAGCATGGGCACCGCGCTCGAATCGACCATCGTGCCCCGCATCGCGTCGATGGGCGCCGGCGCGCTTGAATCCGTGGGCACCACGCTGTCGCGATTCATCCCGCTCGCACTGTCGAGACTCGCTCCCGTCGTGCTCGGGAATCCGTGGACAGCCGCGGCCCTCGGTGTGGGAACGGTCGTCGCCGGAGCAGGAACGTACCTGTGGAAAAACCCTGACGCGTTCGGCGGTGCTGGCGGCTGGATGAAGGAGAAACTCGGTACGCGCGATCCGGCGCCTTCCGCCACCGGCGCCCCGCCAAGCATGGCCCGCACCGCCGCCGCGCTCACGACCACCGCCGCGCTGGTCGGCCCGCCCGCGTTCGCCGCAAGCCCGGCGATCGCCGCGGCCGCCCCGCTCGAGCGCTACAACATGTCGCTCGACTACCGCGCGCCGCTCACGGCGCCGGCCGCCGCTGCCGCCAGCGCCGCGCCCGCGGCCGGCCCCGTCACCATCAACATCGCACCGCCGCCCGGCGCCGATGCGGCCGAGATCGCGCGCATGGTGCGCGCCGAGCTCGAACGCGCCGAACGCGCGAAGGCGTCGCGCGCCGGCTCGCGCCTGTCCGATTGATCGTTCGCTGAAGGAAACCCGCCCATGATGATGTCGCTCGACCAGTTCGTTTTCAGCCTGGCGACCACGCCCTACCAGGAGCTCCAGCGCCAGCGCAACTGGAAGCACCGCACCAGCTCGCGCATCGGCGTGCGCGATGCGAGCCAGTTCACCGGTGCCGGCGACGACACGATCACCCTGTCCGGCATCGTCGCCCCCGACAACGGCATCGGCGAGATCGCGTCGATCGAGGCGCTCGCCCGGATGGGCGACGCCGGCGACGCCTACGTGCTCGTCGACGGGAACGGCAACGTGTACGGCGCGTACGTCATCGACAGCCTCAACGAGACGGCCACGTATCACACGAAGGAAGGCATCGCACGCAAGATCGCGTTCACGCTGACGCTCAAGCGCGTCGACGACGGCGTGCTTGCCGAGCCGCAGCAGGACGACGAAAGCGGAGCGGACGAGCAATGAGCACGCAGGAACGCAAGCCGGGCGACGCGCCGGCCCGCGCGGGTCGCGTGCAGCCGCAGGCCGACTACCGGATCACGCTCGACGGCCGCGACCTGTCGCGCCTGATCGCGCCCAACCTCATCAGCCTGTCGCTGTCGGAATCGCGCGCGGACGAGGCCGACATGCTCGACCTGGTGCTCGACGACGCGCGCGGCACGTTCGCGATTCCGAAGCGTGGCGCGAGCATCAAGCTGTCGATCGGCTGGGTCGGCGAGCCGCTCGTCGACAAGGGCGCGTTCACGGTCGATGAAGTCGAGCACAGCGGCGCACCGGACGTCATCACGATCCGCGCGCGCTCGGCATCGATGACGAACGACATGCACGAGCGCCGCGAGAAAAGCTGGCACCGGCAAACGATCGGCGCGATCGTGCGCACCATCGCGACCCGCTACGGGCTCACGGCCGCCGTCGACGCCACGCTCGCCGCGACGCGGATCGACCATGTCGACCAGACGCAGGAATCCGACATGTCGTTCCTGACGCGCCTCGCCAGGCGCTACGACGCGGTGATGACCGTGAAGGACAAGCGTCTGCTGTTCATGCCGATCGGCAGCGGCAAGACCGTCAGCGGCAAGCCGCTCGACGTGCTGGCCATCACGCGCGCAAGCGGCGACCAGCATCGCTACCACATCGCTCAACGCGACGACTACACGTCGGTGCGCGCGCACTATCACTCGAACGGCAGCGCGCGGCGGCTGTCGGTGGTCGTCGGCGACGCGCAAGGCAAGAACGTCAAGGTGCTGCCGGAGGATTACGCGACGCAAGCCGAGGCCCGGGCGGCCGCGCAAGCCGACTATGCGCGCACGCAGCGTGGCCAGTCGACACTGAGCTACACGCTCGCACTGGGCCGGCCCGAACTGTTTCCGGAGATGCCCGTCACCGTGACGGGGTTCAAGCCGGAAATCGACGACACGCCGTGGCTCGTGAAAAAGGCGACGCATACGATCGGCGAGGGTGGGTTCACGACCGCGCTCGAGCTCGAGGTACGCGATGCGCCAAAGCAGTCGGGTCGAGCCGGCAAGCGCTGACGGGTGAAGGAGCGGCCCGTGCCGGCGATCGCGGTGGCGAATTCAGGATCTCGGGGGGCGGAGCGAGGCAACGCGCGGGATGCGCGGCTCGGGTTCGGTGCAGCGGCCGGAGCGAATGCCGGCCGGCGGGGATCGGTCGCGGCGGTTCAGCTCGATTGCTGACGCCCGCCGAGCGTCATGCGCGTGTCCCGCGCGTCGCCGCATTGCTGCAACGTGGCGCGCGCATCGCGCAAATTGGCCATCGCCTGCAGCGCGGCCTCGAGCACCTGCCCGACCGACAGCATCGCGCTGTCGATCGCGGCGTGCGCGTCGGCCCGCTCGTCGTCGCTCAGGTCCGGACGATATCGCGGCGGGCCCATCGTCAATCCGCGCGTGTCCGCGCGGTGGTCGGCGTGCGCCGACGCGCCGATCGTCCCGATGTCGTGCTTCCTGTTGGTGTCCATTTTCCGGTCTCCGCAAACTCAGTCATCCACCGGGGGCCGCCCGACACGACGGGTCGCCTCGGAACGCCCCGCCGCCAGCTCACCGGCTTTCAGAATGCTAAACCAATACTGTATGGATATACAGTGATTCGTCCGATTTTATCCGATGACCTTGCGCGGCGCGCTCAGTGCACCGCCGTGGCATCGGGAAACGGGTAGGAGAAGGGCTGCCCGCGCCGCCGCACGCGCTGCGGCCCGGATCGGGCAGCGTGCGACCGCGTGCAGCGCGGCTGCCGGCATGCGCGGCAGAGGGTGTGTCGGGCCGCGCGGCCGCTTATTTCTTCGATTGCTTAGCCGCGCGCTCGGACTTCAGCCGTTCGACCTCGGCCATGGCCCGCTCGACGTTTTCCGCCGTGCGCTGATCGAGCGCCGCCCGGCGATTCTCCGGCAGGCGCTTCGCGCGCCGCGGCGCCGCCGCCTGCACCATCGCGCCCGTGCTGATGCAGCTGGCGAGAAACGCGTGCAGCGACGCCTTGCCGGCGTCGTTGAGCTGCCGGTACATCGCCAGCACGTCGGCTTCGTCCGCGTCGCGGCTGCCGGCCGCAGGCGCCGGTTCGCCTGCGGCGGATCGCTCACCGGTCAGCACGTAGCCGATATCGACACCGATCTCGCGAACGGCCAGCAGATAGGCCGCGTCGGGAGAGCGCTCATCCGACTCGTATGCCGACTGCGAGCGCCTCGCGACACCGCCCACGGTCGCGAACTCGTCCTGGCTGAGCCCGATCCGCAGGCGCTCGTCCCGCAAGCGACTCCCGATTTGTGTCATAAATTACCCATTAACAATTGACGCGCTGTTTTTTGCTCATTACACTGGCCTTACCGTAACGCAAGACTATCTCGACAAAGTATACCGACCATGACTACTCCCAAAGGCCCGCGCCGTTCGCCGCGCGGCACGATGTCGGACAAACCCGTCTACGTGGGGCTGACGCCTGTCGAACGCGGCGAGCTCGAGCAGCTCGCCGCGCAGCGCAACCGCTCGATCTCCAGCATGGCGCGCGAGCTGATCCGCATCGGCGCGAGCCACCTGCGCGCGATCGCGACGCCGCGCTCGCGCACCGTCGGCCGTTGAACCGGGCGCCGTCATGTTCCGCACCTTCGAACGCGCCCGACCGTCCGTGCCCGCAGCGTCGATTGTGAGCCGCGCGCACGCCCGCACCAATCCGCCGATCGGCCAGCGATGCAGCCGGATCGCCCGCGCAGCCCACTGCCCGCCCGGCCATGCGCAGACTCTCGCCCGGAGCACGCCCCCATGCGAATCCTGAACCGTTGCCCGCACTGCCGCACCCGCGCCACCGCACGCAGCAGCCGCGAAATGTCGCTGACGTTCCGCGAAATCACCTTCCAGTGCGCGAATCCGGAGTGCGGCCACACGTACGTCGTCAACATGGAATTCGCCCGCACGCTGTCGCCGTCCGCCGTCCCGAACCTCTCGTTGCAGTTGCCGCTCTCGCCGCACGTGCGCGAACGCCTGGCCGCGCAACTCGAGCTGCCGGTCTGACGCACTGGGGCCTGTTCACGCTAATAACGCACGTTTCCCCTGTTTGGAAAAAATCGTTCGTGGGGCCAGCGCAAGCCCGTTATTAGCGTGAACAGGCCCTAACCCTCGTTCCCGCGTTTCCCTCGCATCGTGCCTGAACGGCGCGAGGGATCGTCTTTGCCATTGAAAAGGACACCTCATGATCCCGATCCAAGCGGGCCGCGCCATCCAATGCCCCGCCAGCCCGGCGATTGCCCGCCGCCCTGCGCACGGCGTGCGGGTCGACGGCCCGGAGGCGCGCACATGAACCGCTACGCCACCGAACCCGCGCCGCACGACGCCGCGCTGCGCGCCGCCATCGCGGCGGCGGCCGACACGCTGAACTTCGACGCCCCGCCGGACAGCCCCGAGCGGCAACGCACGCTCGGCCGTTTCGTGTCGGCGCTCGCCGATCGCCTCGCGCTCGGTTTCCCGCAATCCGCCGCTGCACTGCGCGCGCTCGCCGGCTCACCGGCCACACCGCCCGCACCACCGCAACCCGCACGACAGCAATGACCAAGACATGGCCTCGATCGACGAACTGAAACGACACATCGACCTGCATGACCTTGCCGGCCGTCTCGACCTGAAACGCGGCCGCGGCGGCGACCGCGCACTCTATCACTCGCCGCAGCACGCGGACCGGAGCCCGTCGCTGTCGATCTATGCGAATCACCCGAAGTACGGCACCGGCTGGCGCGATCACAGCGCCGACGCCGGCGGCTCGTGCATCGACCTCGTGATCCACGCACGCGGCGGCACGGTCGCCGACGCCGTCCGCTATCTCCACGACGCGTACGGTCTGCCGTCCGAGCGCCAGCCCCCCGTCGAGCGCCGCGAGAAATCCACCGTCGAATACATCGCCGACCGCTGCACGGCCGAGCGCGACCGCGTGCGCGACTACCTCGGCGGCCGCGGCATTTCCGGCGCGGCGCTCGACGCGGCGTTCGCGGCGCGCACGCTCGGCTTCAATACATGGACGAGCCCGAAGATCGCCGCCGGCGATGTCGGCCACGGCGGCCCCGCCGCCGCGTTCGTGGTGCGCGCGCCGGGCGACGCGCGCGTCGTCGCGGTCGACATGCGCTACGTCGACCCCGCGCTCAACGGCGGCGTCAAGACCCAGACCCAGGGCGACAAGGCCGGCTACGGCTGGACCGCCGACGCGCGCCGGCTCGACCGCGCGAAACGCGTGATCGTCGTCGAAAGCGCGATCAATGCGCTGTCGATCGACACGTGCGCCCTCCCCGGCACGGCCGCGCTTGCGCTGCGCGGCCTCGCGAACGTCGAACGCATCGACTTCGCGTTCCTGCGCGGCAAGCAGGTCACGATCTGCCTGGACAACGACGAGCCATTCGCGGAAGGCCACCCGCGCGCCGGGCAGCGCCCCGGCCCCGAGGCCGCGTGGGTGCTCCACGAACGGCTGACCGCGCTGGATATCAGCGCCATGCTGGTCGACCAGTCGGACTGGCTGGCGGATCTGGCGGACGGCGACGCCGCGCGCACGCCGATCAACGACGTGAACGACTACCTGCAGCTGCGCGGCCCGGCCGAACTGGCACGCGCGCTCGACCAGCTCGAACCGTGGCTCGTCGCCGGCCTGCCCGGCGACGCATCGCGCCGCGGCCGGCCGCGCATCTTCCTGCCGTCGCACGATTTCGCGCAGTACTGGCGCTTCCGCGTCCGGCCGGACTTCACCAGCTACATCACGAAGATGGACCGCAACGAGGAATCCGGCGTCGACACGCCCGTGATGACCGACCTGTGCGGCTTCCGCATCGCCGGCATCAGCCGCGTGGCCGTCGCGAGCGCGACGTCGACGATGACCGGCGACGCCGACCAGGCGCCCACCGTCTACTTTGCCGTGTCGGTGCAGGCGCCGCGGCACGGTGCGCAGCTGATCCGCCGCGTGATGCTCGACGACCAGCTGCACAACGTCGACCAGTGGAGCAAGTTCGGCCCGATCTGGGCGCCGGCGCCGTTCAAGCGGATGGTGAACATCCTCGAGCGCGGCGCCGACCTGGGCGCGCGCCGCGCCGCGAACTTCGTCGGGCTCGCGTGGCGCGACGGGCGGCTGATCGTCAACGAAGGCCCCGACTGCTACTTCACCGAAGCGGACAAGCAGTGCCCGTATCACAACCTGACGTTCCCGGGCGGCCCGGTGAGCGACGCGCGCCGCGTGATCGCGGCCTACCAGACGACGTTCCGGCAGAACGCCGCGACGATCCCGCTCGTGTGGGCGCTCGGCGGCCACCTGAAGGCGCTGCTCGGCTTCTGGCCGCATCTGACGATCCAGGCGAACAAGGGCGCGGGCAAGTCGACGCTCATCAAGCGGCTCGAACGCTCGCTCGCGTTCACGATGTTCTCGGGGCAATCGCTGCAGACCGAATTCCGCCTGCTGACCAGCATCAGCCACACGAGCCACCCGGTTGGCTGGGAAGAACTGTCGGCACGGCGGCAGGACGTGATCGACAAGGCGGTCGGGCTGCTGCAGGAGAACTACCAGTACACGGTGACGCGGCGCGGCACCGACATGACCGAATACCTGCTGTGCGCGCCGGTGATGCTCGCCGGCGAAGACGTGCCGGTGCGCAGCCTGCTCGGCAAGCTCGTGCGCACGACGCTGACCGGCAAGCGCGGGCCGCTGCTGCCCGACGACCTGCCGCGCTTCCCGGTCCGGCAATGGCTCGAGTTCCTGACCGGGCTGGACCGCCGCACCGCGCTCGAGCAGTACGCGACGCTGCGCGACAAGGCGCTCGCCGGCTGCCGCGCGAGCGGCGAGGACGACGGCGCGCGGCGCATGGCCGGCAACTACGCGGCCATCGGGCTCGCCTGGCGCTACCTGTGCGAATTCGCCGGCATGGACCCGAGCGAAGGCGATTTCCCGCGCGACCTGATCGCCGAGATGAACGGGCACGTCGCCGAAACCAGCGCCGACCGCGAGCCGTGGGTCTGGATCATGGAAACGGTGCTGTCGGAAATCGACGGCGGCAACTACAAGCATCCGTACACCTTCGACACCGTCGACGGCGAATTCTGCCTGCTGCTGCGCACCGGGCACGTGATGGATCACCTCGCGCACACGAGCGCGCTGCGCGACAAGTGGAACGGCCTGCCGGTGAAGTCCGATCGCGTGTTCAAGGCGCAGCTCAAGCACGCCGGCGTCGTGGTCGGCGAGAAGGAGGTCGAGCGCCGCATCTACATGCGCCGCGTGCCGTACCTGACGCCCGTGTCGCTCGAACGCCTGGCCGCATTCGGCCTGCACGTGTCGGTGCGCGAGGACCTGGCGACCGACGCGCTGCACGGAGGCCGCCCATGAGCCGCGCCCAGTCCGGCCCGCCACCGCACGGCGGATACCGCCGGGAGCGGACAGGCAGCGCGCGCGAGTCGTGGCTGTCGCGGGTGCCGGCTCGCAAGTCCTTGATTCCTGAAGGAACTGCCGCCTTGCATCGCGCCGGTTTCGCCATGTGTGTCGCCGCTTTTGCCATGAGTCCGGTTGGCGCGGCGACTGCGGCCCCTTCTTCTTTCTCTCTCTTCAACTCATTGAAGAAAAAGAAGAAAGAGACCCGGGAAGCCATAGCGACCCGCCGCCATCGCGCACCACGAGTCAGGGGCGCACCGCCATCGGTCGCCGGCGATGCCGCCGTTTCGCGCCACGGGTCCTGCACGGGCGCCACGCATGAATGATGGCAACCGATGGCCAACAAAACGCTTGAACATCAACGTGTTATGCACTCTTCACACGCGATCCACCATTCCACGAGTTGCGCTGCGTGCCCGCCTGGCGCGCGGCCTGCCGACAGCGCGCATCCGGCCACCGTCGACCTGGCCGGCGCCGCGGCCCTGCTCGGCGCCCATCCCGAAACGGTGCGCCTGAAGGCCCGGGCCGGCGCGCTGCCCGGCCGCAAGGTCGGCAAGCGCTGGATCTTTTCGATCGCCGCCCTGCAGCGCTACCTCGCCGGCGAATGGCTCCCGCCAGCCGCCCAAAACGATCAGCAAGAGGAAACCCGCCCATGTCGCTCTACAAACGCAAAACCAGCCCGAACTGGCAATACAAGCTGTACCCCCCTGGCGGCGGAACGCCGATACAGGGAAGCACTGGCACCCGCGACAAAGCGCAGGCCCAGGAATTCCACGACCGGCTGAAGGTCGACCTGTGGAACCAGGCGCGGCTCGGCACGAAGCCGCGCCATTCGTGGAACGACGCGGTCGTGCGCTACGTCGGCGAACGCGCGGGCCTCGCCAGCCTGGAAACGTCGAAGATTCACCTGCGCTGGCTCGACCGGCACCTGTCCGGCGTCGCGCTCGCCGATATCGACCGGAACCGCGTCGACGCGATCGCGCTCGCCAAGCGCCAGGAGCCGCGCACGGTGCGCACCCGGCACGGCATCGTCGAGACCGACCGGGCCGTCAGCGACGGCACCGTGCGTCGCGTGATCGGCGTGCTGAAGTCGGTGTTGAATGCGGCGGTCGAATGGGAATGGCTGGAGCGCGCGCCGGTCACGAAACGCGCGAAGATCGTCTCGAAACGCATCCGCTGGCTGACCCCGGAGGAAGCGGAGCGGCTGCTCGCCGAACTGCCCGCGCATCTCGCCGATATGGCGCGCTTCAGCCTCGAGACGGGCCTGCGCCGCGCCAACGTGACGGGGCTGCGGTGGTCGCAAGTCGACCTTGCGCGGCGCGTCGCGTGGATCCACCCGGACCAGGCGAAGGCGCGCAAGGCCATCACGGTGCCGCTCTCGGATACCGCGATCGCCGTGCTGCGCCGCCAGCACGCGAACCCGCGGGCGCCGGAATGCGCGGACAGCGTGTTCACCTATCGCGGCAGGCCGGTCTACCAGACGGCAACGGCCGCATGGGCCAAGGCGCTGCAGCGTGCCGGCCTGAGCGATTTCCGCTGGCACGACCTGCGTCACACCTGGGCGAGCTGGCACGTGCAGCGCGGCACGCCGCTGCAGGTGCTCAAGGAACTGGGCGGATGGGAGACGATGGAAATGGTGCAGCGGTACGCGCACCTGTCGGCCGACCACCTCGCGCAGTGGGTCACGCCGCTGACGGCCGAGCCCGTGCCCGTGCCAGCTGCAATTCAGCTGCAACGAGACAGTGCGACGAACGGGGAAAACCGCTGAGAGCCTGACTAGGCTTGGCGCGCCCGGCTGGGATCGAACCAGCAACCCCTGCCTTCGGAGGGCAGTACTCTATCCATTGAGCTACGGGCGCGTGAGACAGTGAAGCGACCCCATATACAGGCCGCCCACGATTGGCAAGACGGCAAGGATACCCGGTTTCCCATGACGCGTCCACCGTGCCCGACGAATCCCTGCCGGGCCGCGCTGCGTGCGGGTAAACACGCGCCATCGCACCGCTCGCCGTGATGTAAACGTTCCGTCTATAATCGACCGGGCTTCATTGGACTGCCATTTGCCGTTGCACCGCGCTCACAATTCCTATTCACGGAGACGAGGCAAGCATGAGCGAAGCACCCCACGAATCTCCCGTCAAAACCCCCGGGCAACTGATTGCCGTCATCATCGCGTCGTTCGCGATCCCGATCATCCTGATCGTCCTGTTCGCCAACTATGCGAACCATGCGTTCCGTTACGGCGCCGGCACGGACGCGCTGTCCGACGAGCAGGTCGCCGCGCGCATCGCCCCGCTTGCGCAGGTCGACGTGAAGGACGCCAGCGCGCCCCGCACGTACAAGACCGGCGAGGAAGTCTACAAGGCCGTCTGCGTGACCTGCCACGGCACGGGCGCCGCCGGCGCACCGAAGTTCGGCAACAAGGACGACTGGGCGCCGCGCATCTCGCAAGGCTTCGACACGCTGCTGAAGACGGCCCTCGCCGGCAAGGGCGCGATGCCGCCGCGCGGCGGCACGAGCCCCGACGACGTCAGCGACTATGAAATCGCCCGCGCGATCGTCTACATGGCGAACAACGACGGCGCGAACTTCCCCGAACCGGCCGCACCGGCCGCCAATGCGGCACCGGCTGCCAGCGGTGCCGCAGGCGTCGCGGCGGGCGCCGCAGGCGCATCGGACGCGGCCGACGCCGCGAGCGCGCAGATCGCCGCCGCGCAGGCCGCGATCGCCGCAATCCCGAAGGCCGGCGCAGCACCGGCGGCCGCGCCGACCAGCGCCGACGCCGCATCCGCCGGCAAGGCGCTGTATACGCAGGTCTGCCAGGCCTGCCACGCCGCCGGCGTGCTCGGCGCGCCGAAGTTCGGCAGCAAGGAAGACTGGGCGCCGCGCCTGAAAGACTCGATGGATACGGTCTACAACTACGCGCTGCACGGCAAGGGCGCGATGCCGCCGAAGGGCGGGTCGAACGCGTCGGATGCCGACGTGAAGGCCGCCGTCGACTACATGGTCAACGCGTCGAAGTAAGCCCACCCGGCAGTCAGTAAAAAACCCCCGCGACGCATACGCATCGCGGGGGTTCTGTTTTTTCGGCAGGCCACTTGAGCGCCGGAACGCCCGGGCCCACGCGTCACTTCTGCAGCAACGCCTTCAGGCTCGCGAGCCGGTCCTTCGGCGACATCGGCGCCTCTTCCGGCGTCGGCGGCGGCGCCTCGTCGAGCCCCATCTCCGGGATGAAGCGCGACGGTTCGCACACGACCGTCTCGCGCGCCCGCTTGCGCTTCTTGCACCAGTTCAGGTGCAGGCTGCGCTGCGCGCGCGTGATCGCGACGTACATCAGCCGGCGCTCCTCCTCGATCCGCTCGTTGTCGATCGGGCCGTCGTCCTCGGAGCCGCCGCGGTGCGGCATGATGCCCTCCTCGACGCCGACCAGGAACACGTGCGGATACTCGAGCCCCTTCGACGCATGGACGGTCGACAGGCGCACGGCGTCCGGATCCTCTTCCTTGCCCTCGAGCATCGACATCAGCGCGACGGTCTGGATCAGGCCGAGCAGGTTCTTGCCCGTATCGGCGAGCCCGTCCGCGTTGTGGAAACCTTCCGCCTCGCCGTCGACGGCCTCCGCCTCGGGTTTGGTGCCCTTGCGCTTCAGCCATTCGAGGAATTCGAGCACGTTCTGCCACTTCGACTGCGCCTGCCGCTCGTCGAACGCGTCGTACAGGTACGCCTCGTAGTGGATCGCCTCCATCATGTCGTCGAGCACGACGGTGGCAGGATCCTTGTCCGCGCGCTCGGTCAGGCGCTGGATGAAGTCGCAGAACATCCGCAGCGGCTCGACCTGCCGCGCGGACAGCCGCGCCTCGATCCCGCCCATGTACACGGCCTCGAACAGCGACACTTTCGCCTGACCCGCGAACGAGCCGAGCGCTTCGAGCGTCGTGTTGCCGATCCCGCGGCGCGGCGTGGTGACCGCGCGGATGAACGCGGGATCGTCGTCGGCGTTCGCGATCAGCCGCAGGTACGCGCACAGATCCTTGATCTCGGCCTTGTCGAAGAACGACTGGCCGCCCGACAGCACGTACGGGATCCGCTCGCGCCGCAGCACCTGCTCGAAGATCCGCGCCTGGAAGTTGCCGCGATACAGGATCGCGTAGTCGCGGAACTGCGCGCGCCGCTCGAACTTGTGCGCGGACAGCCGGAACACGACCGATTCGGCTTCATGCTCTTCGTCGTTGCATGGCGTGACGGTGATCGAATCGCCCATCCCGTGCTCGGACCACAGCTTCTTCTCGAACAGTTTCGGGTTGTTCGCGATCACGTTGTTCGCGGCAGTGAGGATGCGCACCGTCGACCGGTAGTTCTGCTCGAGCTTGATCACATGCAGCTTCGGGAAATCCTTGCCGAGCTGCGCGAGGTTCTCGAGCGTCGCGCCGCGCCAGCCGTAGATCGCCTGGTCGTCGTCACCCACCGCCGTGAATGCGGCGCGCGGGCCGGCGAGCAGCTTCAGCAGCTCGTACTGGCACGCGTTGGTGTCCTGGTACTCGTCGATCAGCAGGTAGCGCAGCTTGTTCTGCCAGCGGTCGCGCACCTGCTCGTTCTTCGCGAACAGCTCGGCGGGCAGGCGGATCAGGTCGTCGAAGTCGACCGCCTGGTACGCGTGCAGCGTCGCGACGTAGTTGCGGTAGACCAGCGCGGCCTGGTGCTCGTCCTCGTTGGCCGCGATCGCCATCGCCTCGTCGGGCATGATCAGGCCGTTCTTCCACAGCGAGATGATGCTCTGGATCTTGCGGATCAGGCCCTTGTCGGTCGTGCCGAGCTGCTCCTGGATCATCCCGAAGCAGTCGTCGGAATCCATGATCGAGAACTGCGGCTTCAGGCCGACGTGCTCGGCCTCCTGGCGCAGGATCTGCACGCCGAGCGAGTGGAACGTGCAGACGGTGAGCTGGTTGACGGGCACCTTGCGGCCTTCCTTGCCGGGCGTGGTGAGCGTCTTGCCCTCGAGCAGCTTCCCCACGCGCTCGCGCATTTCGGCGGCCGCCTTGTTCGTGAACGTGACGGCGGCGATGTGGCGCGGCTCGAAGCCTTTCGCTTCGATCAGGTGCGCGATCTTCTGCGTGATCACGCGGGTCTTGCCGCTGCCCGCGCCGGCGAGCACGAGACAGGGACCGTCGAGGTAGCGCACCGCTTCGTTCTGGGCGGGATTGAGGCCTGCGGACATGATGGCGGATGGTGTTGCGGTTGACGGCGGAACGCCGGGAGGATGCCTTGCGCGGCAGGCTGGCGAAGCAGGCGGACGCGCGGGCAGGACGCGCATGTTAACACGGCGGCGGCGTGCTTTTCGGGAGCACCGCCGGGCGGGGCTGTGCAGGCCGACCGGCCGGCCGCCCCCTGTCCGTCCGGCCAATCCGGCCCCGTTCTCGCACCGATCGGCCACAATATGTCCACCCGGCGCAGCCGCCTGCGCCGCGTGGGCTGGGCAGGTCGCCGCGCACGTGCGGCCTGCGCGTTCGCGCAAGCAAAATGCCGGCTTTCCTTGCGCAGGCGCCGGATCGCACCGCGCATTCCGCCCAACGCGCCAGTGCAAGCGGCGGCGCCATGCCAAAATAGCCGGTCGTCTTCGCGCCGTCTCGGCGCACCATCCTTTAGTTTCCTTCGCAGCCAGGGATTGCCATGTCGTCATTGCTCAGGATTGGTTTGATGGGTTTCGGTTTCGCCGGCGCGACGTTCCACGCGCCCGTGATCGCCACGAGCGGCCGCACTGAAGTCGCCGCGATCGCGACGGGTCAGCCCGACCGCGCGCAGGCCGCGTATCCGGGCGCGCGTGTCGTCCCCGATCTCGACACGCTGCTCGGCCTCGACGACATCGAGTGCGTGGTGATCGCCACGCCGAATGACACGCACTTCGCGCTCGCGCGCCAGGTGCTCGAAGCCGGCCGTCACGTGGTCGTCGACAAGCCCGTCACGCTCACCGCCGACGAGGCGCTCGCGCTCGCACGGCTCGCGAACGCGCGCAGCCGGCTGTTCGCGCCGTTCCACAACCGCCGCTGGGACGGCGACTTCCTCACCGTGCGCCGTGTCGTCGAATCGGGCGAGCTCGGCCGGCTGACCTGTTTCGAATCGCACTTCGACCGCTTCCGCCCAACGCCGCGCACGCGCTGGCGCGAGGAGCCCGCCCGCGGCGGCGGCCTGCTGCTCGACCTCGGCCCGCACCTGATCGACCAGGCGCTTGCGCTGTTCGGCGTGCCGGAAACCGTGAGCGCGACCGTCAAGACGCGCCGCGACAACGGCACGGCGCCCGATTTCGTGCACCTGCAGCTCGGCTATCCGGACAAGGACGTCGTGCTGCACGCGAGCGCGCTGTCGGCGATCGAACCCGCGCGCTTCACGCTGCACGGCACACGCGGCAGCTACCAGAAGTTCGGGCTCGACACGCAGGAAGACCAGCTCAAGGCCGGCCTCACCGCGGACGACGTCGAATTCGGCGGCGGCAACCCGCCCGGCCTGCTGCGCGTGCTCGACGGCGACGTCGAGGTCGAGGTCGAGCGCCCGGTGCCGACGCTCGATGGCCAGTACGCGGAGTTCTACCGCGCACTCGCCGCGTCGATCCGCGACGGCGCGCCGTTCCCCGTCACCGCGCAGGACGCCGTCGACGTGATGACGATCATCGAGCTCGCCGCGCAAAGCGAGCACGATGGCCGCCGGCTGCCGTTCGTGCGCCGCACGATCTGACACCGCGCGCCGGCCGGTCATGGCCGGCCAGCGCACGCGCACTTGGATCAGCAGGAACATTCGGTTACAAATGCCGGGGGAACGAAAGTCAGCGCCCGACCGGTCTGACGCGTTTCTCAAAAAAGTCGATCCGACACCAATCCGTCAGGAGAATGTTGATGCAACGGTTGATTCGCGCAGCTGCGTGCTGCGTCCTGGTTTCCTCGCTTGCGGCCTGTATCGTGCAGCCGCAGCAGCCGGTCCGCCCGGCACCCCCGCCGCGGCCGAATCCGCAGGTCGTCGCGAACGAGCGGATGCAGCAGATCCAGGGCCGGATCGACAACCTGCATCGCCGCATCGATGCGCGCGTGAACGGCGGCTACTATCCGCCGCCGTACGGCGCGCAGCTTCATCACCGCCTCGACGTGATCCGCCAGGAAGCGAACGACATGTCCGCGCAGCACAGCGGCGGCCTGTCCGGCGACGAGCAGCGTGTGCTGAACCAGGAACTCGACACGGCCGCACGCGCGATCGGCGAGTAACGCTCCGGCACCCGCCGGAGCGGAAAAAGCGGCGGCACCGGGTGCCGCCGCTTGTCGCGAAGCGACATTCTTTTGCTCAAATTGACAAGGCCCACCCGCTCGCGTACAGTCGCCCGCACGCGTCGGGAGAGCGTGTAACCGGGCTGCTTCAGCACCGGTTGCGCCGCCGAAGGGGCACACCCGCAAACTCTCAGGCAAAAGGACCGACCGCGTCGGGGAATCCCGTCCGCGCATTGCGCGGGCCACACTCTCCCCGCACTCTGGAGAGCGGCAGTAGCCCGCAGCGCATCGGTTGCGCGGGCAGGCTGCCCACCGAAGGGGCGCGCGTTCGCCAGGCCTGGCCGGCAGCGCAATCTCTCAGGTATCGAGGACAGAGGGGCATGTACCGGATCGCTCGCAGGCCATCGGCCGCGGCGGTCGGCACATGGCCGTTCTGATCCGCGCGCAAGCGCCTTGCCTGAGGCCTCGATGACTGCACTGAATCACACCCCGCTCAACGCCGCGCACCGCGCGCTCAATGCCCGCATGGTCGACTTCGGCGGCTGGGACATGCCCGTCAACTACGGCTCGCAGATCGAAGAACACGAAGCCGTGCGCACCGACGCCGGCATGTTCGACGTGTCGCACATGTGCGTCGTCGATTTCACCGGCAGCCGCGTGCGCGCGTTCTTCGAGCATGCGATCGCGAACAACGTCGGCAAGCTCAAGACGCCCGGCAAGGCACTCTACTCGTGCCTGCTCAATCCGCAGGGCGGCGTCATCGACGACCTGATCGTCTACTACTTCACCGAAGAATTCTTCCGCGTCGTCGTCAACGCCGGCACGGCCGAGAAAGACATCGCGTGGTTCAACCAGCTGAACGAGCAAGGCGGCTTCGGCGTGACGATCGCGCCGCGCCGCGATTTCGCGATCGTCGCCGTCCAGGGCCCGAACGCCCGCGAAAAAACCTGGACGACCGTGCCCGCCGCGCGTGCCGCGACGAGCGAACTGAAGCCGTTCAACGCCGCGCAGGTCGCCGGCACGCCGTTCGGCGATCTCACTGTCGCGCGCACCGGCTATACCGGTGAAGACGGTTTCGAAGTGATCGTCCCGGCCGTGCACGTCGAAGCGCTGTGGAACGCGCTGCAGCAAAACGGCGTGCGCCCGTGCGGGCTCGGCGCGCGCGACACGCTGCGCCTCGAGGCCGGCATGAACCTGTACGGCCAGGACATGGACGACACCGTCTCGCCGCTCGACGCGGGCCTCGCGTGGACGGTCGACCTCTCCGCGCCGCGCGACTTCGTCGGCCGCGCCGCACTGGAAGCCAACGGCACCCGCGCCGCGTTCGTCGGCCTGATCCTGCAGAAGGAAAACGGCAAGGCGGGCGGCGTGCTGCGCGCGCACCAGAAGGTCGTCACGCCGCACGGCGAAGGCGAGATCACGAGCGGCACGTTCTCGCCGTCGATGCAGGAATCGATCGCGTTCGCGCGCGTGCCGGCGGCCGTCCAGATCGGCGACCTGGTCCAGGTGCAAATTCGCGACAAGAATCTTCCCGCGCGCGTGGTAAAACTGCCGTTCGTGCGCAACGGCAAGGTCCTCGCTGCGTAACGGCCGGGAGGCCCGCCTCCCGGGAAGCCGGGAGATGGCGCCCGGCGCAACACCACACCCGGCGCGCCCCGGCGGCGCGCCAGCAAAAACGAATCACACCCTTTTATCCAGGAGCATCCGATGAGCAACGTCCCGGCCGATCTGAAATACACCGACGAACACGAGTGGATCCGCACCGAGGCAGACGGCACGCTGACGGTCGGCATCACCGATCACGCGCAGAGCACGCTCGGCGACATCGTCTTCCTCGAACTGCCGGCAGTCGGCAAGCAGGTGAAGGAAGGCGACGCCGTCGGCGTCGTCGAATCGGTGAAGGCTGCATCCGACATCTACTCGCCGGTGTCCGGCGAGGTCGTCGCCGTCAATACGGAAGCCGCCGACGCACCGGAAGAAGTGAACAGCGACGCGTACGGCGTGTGGCTCTTCAAGATCAAGCTCGCGGCCGGCGCATCGACCGACAAGCTGATCGACGCTGCCGCCTACACCAAGCTGATCGACTAATTTCCTCACCCGAACCGCGCGGGGCCGGCCAGCCGCCCCGTCCCGCGCGGGACCAGAGTCACGCCATGAAGCTCGAACACCCGGACCGCCTGATGAACCGCACGCCCCTCTCGCTCGCCGCGCTCGAAACGCACGACGCGTTCGCCGAACGCCATATCGGCCCCGACGCCGCCAGCCAGCAGGCCATGCTCGACACGCTGGGCTTCGCGTCGCGCGCCGCCCTGATCGACGCCGTGATCCCGGCCTCGATCCGTCGCGCCGAAACGCTGCCGCTCGGCCCGTTCGCGCAGCCGAAGAGCGAGGCCGAAGCCCTCGCCGCACTGCGGGTTCTCGCGGACAAGAACCAGGTGTTCCGCTCGTATATCGGTCAGGGTTACCACGACACGCACACGCCGGCCGTCATCCTGCGCAACGTGCTCGAAAACCCGGCGTGGTACACGGCCTACACGCCGTACCAGCCCGAAATTTCCCAGGGCCGCCTCGAGGCGCTCCTGAACTTCCAGCAGATGGTGGCCGACCTCACGGGCCTCGCGATCTCGAACGCGTCGCTGCTCGATGAAGCCACCGCCGCCGCCGAAGCCATGACGCTGCTGCAGCGCACCGGCAAGCCGGCGTCGAACGTGTTCTACGTCGCCGACGACGTGCTGCCGCAAACGCTCGAAGTGATCCGCACACGCGCGCTGCCGGTCGGCATCGAGGTCAAGACGGGCCCGGCCGCCGACGCGGCACAGTCGAATGCATTCGGCGTGCTGCTGCAGTACCCGGGCGTGAACGGCGACGTGCGCGACTACCGCGCGCTCACCGAAGCGATCCACGCGGCCGGCGGCCACGTGGTCGTCGCGGCCGACCTGCTGGCCCTCACCGTGCTGACGCCGCCTGGCGACTGGGGCGCGGACGTCGCGATCGGCAACACGCAGCGCTTCGGCGTGCCGATGGGCTTCGGCGGCCCGCACGCCGCGTATCTCGCGGTGCGCGACGAATTCAAGCGCCAGATGCCGGGCCGCCTCGTCGGCGTGACGGTCGACGCGCAGGGCAAGCCCGCGCTGCGCCTCGCGCTGCAAACCCGCGAACAGCACATCCGCCGCGAGAAGGCCACGTCGAACGTGTGTACCGCGCAGGCGCTGCTCGCGATCATGGCCAGCATGTACGCGGTCTACCACGGCCCGCACGGCCTGAAGACGATCGCGCTGCGCGTGAACCGCATCGCGGCGCTGCTCGCCGCCGGCGTGAAGCAGCTCGGCTTCGCGACCGTCAACGACACGTTCTTCGACACGCTGACGATCGACACCGGCGCGCGCACCGCGCAGGTTCACGAATTCGCGAAGGCAAAGCGCATCAACCTGCGCCGCGTAAGCGCCACGCAAGTCGGCGTGTCGGTCGACGAAACGACGACGCGTGACGATCTCGCCGATCTCCTCGCCGTGTTCGCGCAAGCCGCGGGCGGCACCGCGCCGGCCGTCGACGCGCTGGACGCGGGCCTCGCCGGCGTCGCCGCGCTGCCGGCCGGCCTCGAGCGCACGAGCGCGTACCTGACGCACCACGTGTTCAACCGCCACCATTCCGAAACCGAAATGCTGCGCTACCTGCGCAGCCTGTCGGACAAGGACCTCGCGCTCGACCGCTCGATGATCCCGCTCGGCTCGTGCACGATGAAGCTGAACGCGACGTCGGAAATGCTGCCGGTCACGTGGCCCGAATTCGGCCGGATCCATCCGTTCGCACCGGCCGAGCAGACCGTCGGCTACCGCGAGATGATCGACCAGCTCGAGCAGATGCTCGTCGCGGCCACCGGCTACGCGGCCGTGTCGCTGCAGCCGAACGCGGGCTCGCAGGGCGAGTACGCGGGCCTGCTGATCATCCACGCCTACCACGCATCGCGCGGCGAAGCGCACCGCGACGTATGCCTGATCCCGGCGTCCGCGCACGGCACGAACCCGGCGTCCGCACACATGGCCGGCATGAACGTCGTGGTCGTTGCATGCGACGCGCAAGGCAACGTCGACATCGCCGACCTGAAGGCGAAGGCCGACGAGCATTCGAAGGATCTCGCGGCGATCATGATCACGTATCCGTCGACGCACGGCGTGTTCGAGCAGAACGTGCGCGAGATCTGCGAGATCGTCCATGCGCACGGCGGCCAGGTGTACGTCGACGGCGCGAACATGAACGCGATGGTCGGCCTGACCGCGCCGGGCCAGTTCGGCGGCGACGTGTCGCACCTGAACCTGCACAAGACTTTCTGCATCCCGCACGGCGGCGGCGGCCCGGGTGTCGGCCCGGTCGCGGTCGGCGCGCACCTTGCGAAATTCCTGCCGAACCAGCGTTCGACCGGCTACACGCGCGGCGAAGACGGCATCGGCGCGGTATCGGCCGCGCCGTACGGCTCGGCGTCGATCCTGCCGATCTCGTGGATGTACATCGCGATGATGGGCGCGAAGAACCTGACCGCCGCGACGGAAACCGCGATCCTCAACGCGAACTACATCGCGAAGCGCCTCGCGCCGCACTACCCGGTGCTGTATTCGGGCCCGGGCGGACTGGTTGCGCACGAGTGCATTCTCGACCTGCGTCCGATCAAGGAATCGAGCGGCATCACCGTCGACGACGTCGCGAAGCGCCTGATGGACTACGGCTTCCACGCGCCGACGATGAGCTTCCCGGTGCCGGGCACGCTGATGGTCGAGCCGACCGAATCGGAATCGCAGGAAGAACTCGACCGCTTCATCGCCGCGATGATCGCGATCCGCGACGAAATCCGCGCGGTCGAGGAAGGCCGCGCCGACCGCGAGGACAACCCGCTGCGTCACGCACCGCACACGGCAGCCGTCGTCACCGCGAACGAATGGCCGCACGCGTACTCGCGCGAGCAGGCTGCGTACCCGGTCGCGTCGCTCGGCACGAACAAGTACTGGCCGCCGGTCGGCCGCGCGGACAACGTCTACGGCGACCGCAACCTGTTCTGCTCGTGCGTGCCGATGTCGGAATACGCATAACGCGCGTCAGGCCAGGAGCCGCCAGATGGTGACCGCACCGCACGCAACCGGGGTTGCGTGCGGTTTTTGCATTCGCCGCCCGAACCGGTGCGCGTTCGCCCGCCAATCCGGCTAACATCACACGCGATCCAGCCAATGAAGGAGTTCCGCATGGTGCGTCCGATGTTTCCGGGCCAGGGTGCAATGCAGAGCCGGCCGCGCACGCGCGCACGCCGGTTCGCGCCGCTGCTCGTCGCGTCGCTGTCGTTTGCCGCCGCCGGCCTTGGCGCGTCCGGCAGCGCGCGCGCGGCGATGAATTTCTGCGCGGCGCCGGCACTGCAGGCGAGCGAGACGACCCAGGCCGAGCCGGGCGTCCAGGCGCTGATCCGCAGCGTCGACGCGCGCATCGGCGAGCAGCCGAAGGCCATGCCGCGCGTGCACACCGAGGGCACGCTGCCGCACGAAGGCATCTACGACCAGAGCGTCGACGCGCTGAAGGATCTCGACCTGATGCGCGACGCCGCGCTCGCGTGGCGCGTGACGAACGCGCCGCGCTACCTGCAGCTCGTCGACCGCTTTCTTTCCGCCTGGGTCGCGACCTACCAGCCGAGCTTCAACCCGATCGACGAGACGCGCTTCGACAGCCTGATCGTCGCGTACGACATGACCGCGAGCGCGCTGCCGGTGAAGACCCGCAACGCGACGGCCGCGTTCATCGCGAAGCTCGGCGCCGGCTATGTCGCACAGATCGACGCGCAGAAGCGCCCGCTCACCGGCACCTGGCGCAACAATTGGCAAAGCCACCGGATCAAGCTGATCGCGCTGTCCGCGTTCACGCTCGGCGACCGCAAGATGATGAACGCCGCGCAGCGGCTGTTCGTCGAGCATCTTGCCGACAACATCGGCCCGGACGGCAAGACGTGGGACTTCGAGGAACGCGATGCGCTGCACTATGCGGTGTACGACCTGCAGCCGCTGGTGACCGCCGCGCTCGCCGCGCGCCGCTTCAACCGCAACTGGCTGCGCGAGCGCGGCGCGAACGGCGCGACGCTCGCGGCCGCGCTCGACTGGCTCGTGCCGTACGCGCTCGGCGAGAAGACGCACGAGGAATTCGTGAATTCGCCGGTGCCGTTCGACGCGAAGCGCCGCGAAGCCGGCCTGCCGGGCTACACGGGGCAGTGGGACCCGAAAAACGCCACCGAACTCTTTCATCTGGCCGCGCGGCTCGACGGGCGCTATGCCCGCGTCGCGCAGCAGCTTTCCCCAACGCCGCCCGCATGGCTCGCCGCGTGCCTGCCATTGCAGGCGCGCTAGCACTACTCTTAAAGCAAGGCAGAAATCAACATGGCAGTCAGCGTCTTTGACCTCTTCAAGATCGGTATCGGTCCATCCAGTTCGCATACGGTCGGGCCGATGCGCGCGGCGCTGATGTTCGTCCAGGGCCTCGAGCGCGACGGGCTGCTCGACGCAACGGCCCACGTGAAGGTCGAGCTGTACGGCTCGCTCGGCGCGACCGGCAAGGGCCACGGCACCGATCGCGGCGTGATGCTCGGCCTGCTCGGCGACGCGCCCGACACCGTCGATCCCGACACGATCGACGCGCGGCTGGAAGACGTCCGTAAATCGAAGCAGCTCGCGCTGCTCGGCACGCATCCGGTGCCGTTCGTGCTGAAGGAGAACATCGCGTTCTACCGCCAGGCGCTACCCGAGCACCCGAACGGGATGAAACTGCGCGCGTCCGACGCGAGCGGCGCGGTGCTGGTCGAGCGCACCTACCTGTCGGTCGGCGGCGGCTTCGTCGTGACGGCCGGCGCACCGAACACGAAGGTGCTGAGCGCGGCCGAGCAGATGACGCACCCGTTCCGCACCGGCGCCGAGCTGCTCGCGCTGACCGAGTCGACCGGCAAGTCGATCGCGCAGCTGATGTGGGAAAACGAGCGCGCGTGGCACACCGAGGAAGAGACGCGCGACGGCCTGCTGAAGATCTGGGCCGTGATGCAGTCGTGCGTGTCGCGCGGCTGCGGGATCGGTAACCCGGAAGCCGACGGCAACCTGCCCGGCCCGTTCCAGGTCAAGCGCCGCGCGCCGCAGCTGTACCGCACGTTGACGGGCAGCCCGGAACGCGCGCTGCAGGATCCGCTGTCGATGATCGACTGGATCAACCTGTACGCGATCGCGGTCAACGAGGAAAACGCGGCCGGCGGCCGCGTCGTCACCGCGCCGACCAACGGCGCGGCCGGCATCATCCCGGCCGTGCTGCACTACTACACGCGCTTCACGCCCGGTGCGAACGAACAGGGCGTGATCGACTTCCTGCTGACGGCCGCCGCGATCGGCATTCTTTACAAGCTGAACGCGTCGATCTCCGGTGCGGAAGTGGGCTGCCAGGGCGAGGTGGGCGTCGCGTGCTCGATGGCGGCCGGCGCACTCGCGGCCGTGCTCGGCGGCACGCCGCAGCAGGTCGAGAACGCGGCCGAGATCGGGATGGAACACAACCTCGGCCTCACCTGCGACCCGGTGGGCGGGATGGTGCAGATCCCGTGCATCGAGCGCAACGCGATGGCGTCGGTGAAGGCCGTCAACGCGGCGCGCATGGCGCTGCGCGGCGACGGCTCGCACTACGTGTCGCTCGACTCCGTGATCAAGACGATGCGCGAGACGGGCGCCGACATGAAGACGAAGTACAAGGAAACGTCGCGCGGCGGGCTCGCGGTGAATATCGTCGAGTGCTGATGCCGGCGCCGGCGGCCATGCGGGGCGGATCGATATCCCGCAAGGCCGCCGGGCACGGTCCCGGACACTACTCGTTCAGCCAGTTCTCCAGTCGCAACCCCGGATAGCTGACGAAATCCCGCTCGTTGTTGGTGACGAGGGCGACATCGAGCGACACCGCATGCGCGGCGATCAGCTTGTCGAGGTGGTCCTTCTTCCGCTCGCGCGTTGCGTCGCGGACCGGACCATACGCGTGCGCAGCCGCGACGTCGAAAGGCGCGACGGGAATATCCTCGATCAATGCGGCGAGGTTGCGACGCTCCCGCGCGGGATTCGCACATGCGGTCACGCCGTACTCGAGTTCGGCATAAGTGATCGCCGACATGACGACGTCGCCGGTGTAGCACTGCGCAAAACGTTTCGCCACCTGCTCCGGCTGATTTTTCATCAGATAGATGCACATGTTGGTGTCGAGCATGTAGCGCGGCATCACAAACCCTCGCGTTCGGCCTGCTCATGCTCGCCACGCCCTTCGGTCATGAAGTCCGGCCCGAATTTCGCGAATTTCTCGAGTACCCGAGTCAGGGGTCGCCGCATCGGCCGAATGCGGATTTCGTCACCGACGCGCTCGATTTCCAGCTCGATATCGCTGCGTTCATAGGCAAGGTCCGCAGGAATGCGCACGGCCTGCGAGTTGCCGTTCCGAAATACCCTCGTGGTGTGCATGTCGATCTCCGCCCGGATGTACAGTGTATGTACATTACATGAGGCGGGCCGAGATGTAAATCCATGTGTGTACATAAGCCTCCCGATGGCGGTCTGCCCGACGCGTCGACATCAACCCGCCGCTGAAGGTCGACATGCCGACTCAGCGTCCGGCTCAATATCCGTATAGCGCGTACTTTTCATCGTCGCGCCAACGAGCACAAGCTGGCCGTTCGGCCAACCGAAGCCGGCGCGCACGCGCCGAACCGCCCCGCGTTCCGACACTTTTCACCGCCCCACCGACAGGCGTAAGCTGTACGTCCCGCTACCCAGGGAGACGGCAGCCCATGTCGCATTCCAAGGATCTCGAGCAGCCCGCCACCACCGGCGCGCGACTGCTCGTCGATGCGTTGCTCGCCAATCACGTCGAACGCGTGTTCTGCGTGCCGGGCGAGAGTTTCCTCGCCGTACTCGATGCGCTGGCGGACGACACCGCCCGCATCCAGACGATCGTCTGCCGCCACGAGGCGGCCGCCGCGAACATGGCCGAGGCCGTCGGCAAGCTGACCGGCCGCCCCGGCATCGCGTTCGTCACGCGCGGGCCCGGCGCGACGCATGCGTCGATCGGCGTGCACACCGCGTTCCAGGATTCGACGCCGATGATCCTGTTCGTCGGCCAGTGCGCACGCGAGCACCTCGACCGCGAAGCCTTCCAGGAAATCGACTACCGCCGGATGTTCGGCCAGATGGCGAAATGGGTCGCGCAGATCGACGATCCGCGCCGCATTCCCGAATACCTGAGCCATGCGTTCCACGTCGCGATGTCCGGCCGTCCCGGCCCGGTCGTGCTCGCATTGCCCGAAGACGTGCTGTCCGAAGCGTGCGCGCCGCAGCCCGTCGTGCCGGCCGCGAAACGCGTCGCGGCCGCACCGTCGGCCGCGCAACTCGACGAACTGCGCGAGCGGCTCGCGCGCGCGGAACGGCCGCTTGCGATCGTCGGCGGCAGCGGCTGGACACCCGACGCGTGCGCGAACCTGCGCACCTTCGTCGAGCGCTGGCAATTGCCGGTCGCGTGCGCGTTCCGCTACCAGGACACGATCGACAACGCGCACCCGAACTATGCGGGCGACGTCGGGCTCGGGATCAACCCCGCGCTCGCGAAGCGCATCCGCGACGCCGACCTGCTGCTCGTGATCGGGCCGCGCCTCGGCGAAGCGACGACGGGCGGCTACACGCTGCTCGACATCCCGAAGACGCGCCAGACGCTGATCCACGTGCACCAGGGCGCGGACGAGCTTGGCCGCGTGTATGCGGCCGACCTGCCGATCGTGTCGGGCATGCCCGAAATCGCCGCGCCGCTCGCCGCGCTCGAGGCGCCCGAGCACCCCGCCTGGGCAGGCACCGCCGCCGACGCGCACCGCGCGTATCGCGAATGGCATGCGCCGCTGCCGATGCCCGGCGACGTCCAGCTCGGCGACGTGATGGTGCAGTTGCGCGAGCGCCTGCCGCACGACGCGATCCTCACCAACGGCGCCGGCAACTATGCGATCTGGCTGCATCGCCACTTCGCGTACCGGCACTTCCGCTCGCAGCTCGCGCCGACGAGCGGCGCGATGGGCTACGGCGTGCCGGCTGCGCTTGCCGCGAAGTCGCTGTACCCGTCGCGCGCCGTCGTCGCGCTCGCGGGCGACGGCTGCTTCATGATGGCCGGCAACGAGCTCGCGACCGCGATGCAGTACGGGCTGAACATCGTCGTGATCGTCGTCAACAACGGGCATTTCGGCACGATCCGCATGCATCAGGAGCGCAACTACCCGGGACGCGTGCATGGCACGGGGCTCACGAATCCCGATTTCGCCGCGTATGCGCGCGCGTTCGGCGCGCATGGCGAGACCGTCGAGCGCACCGCCGATTTTGCGCCCGCGCTCGAACGGGCGATGACCTGCGGGCTGCCCGCACTGATCGAAATCCGCATCCCTCAGGACGCCAGCACGCCGGCCGCAACACTCGAGCAGATCCGCGAACAGGGCCGCCGCGCGCGCGGCGGATGAAGGTGGACACGCACGCGCCGCCCGACGTCGCGCTGTCGCACGACGACGCACTCGCGCTCCCCGGCACGCTGCTCGCACCGGACGGCACGTTCGTCGCGCCTTACGACCTCGAGCACGGCGGCGCGCGCGCCGTCGGCCACGTGCCGGCCACGGCCGCACGCGGGCTGCTGCACGCCGCGCACCGGCCGTTCCGGCTCGACTACGACAGCGCACGGCACGTGCACGTGATCAACGGGATGGGCGTCACGCTCGGCGACTCGGTGATCGGGCTCACCGCCCTCGCCGCGCTGCGCGCCGTGCACCCCGGCCTGCGCTTCACGCTGTACCGGCCAGCCCGCGCGCCGCGCTATGTCGACGCGCTGTATGCACTCGCGGCCGACATCGTCGCGCCGTCGCGCACCCTGCCGCACCCCGCCGACGCGCTGCTGGCGGACGCGCCGTGCATCGACGTCGGCAATCACCTGTACTGGCCCGCGTTCGCGCGGCTGCCGATGATCGATTTCTTCCTCGACGCGCTCGGCGTCGAGCCCGCGTCGGTGCCGGCAGCGGCCAAGCGCAACCGCTGGCTCGCGCGGCTGCCGCTGCCTGCGTTGCCTGCGCCATGGCAGCGCCCGTACGTGCTGTTCTGTCCGACCGCGAGCACCGCATTGCGTAGCGTGCCGCCCGCACTGCGGGCAACGTTCGTCGAGCAGCTCGCGCAACGCTACGGATTGCCGGTGGCCGGGTTCGGGCCCGTCGCGCATCCCGCCTATGTCGACGTGAGCGCCGATGCGGCCGACGATACGGCCCGGTTCATCGCATGGGTCAAGGGTGCCAGCCTGCTGTTCACGCCCGACACGGCCGCGCTGCATCTCGCCGACGGCTTCGACGTGCCGACGCTCGCATGCTTCACGACGATCGGGCCGGCGCTGCGCGTGCGCGACTATCCGCATTGCGTGCCGGTCGCGCTCGACGTGCCCGCCGAATTGCGCGGGCTGCATCGCAGCGAGCGCCCGGCCGATCTCGCGACGGTCGAGGCGGCCTATCGCGCGATCGATTGGGATGCTGTGGCGTGGCCCGCGCCGCGCGAGGCGGCGGCTACGGCCGATTAGGGAAGCAGGGTGCGGCGGCCAGCGGCGACGCCGAAAACGCGCTGTGCGTCCGCGCCGCCTGAGCCTGAGCCTGAGCCTGAGCCTGAGCCTGAGCCTGAGCCTGAGCCAGAGCCTGAGCCTGAGCCTGAGCCTGAGCCTGAGCCTGAGCCAGAGCCAGAGCCTGAGCCTGAGCCTGAGCCAGAGCCAGTGCCAGTGCCAGTGCCAGTGCCAAAGTCTGCGTCGAAACCGGAGCCGCTTCGACTACCGCCCCACCCTCACCCCACCGTCACCATCGCTGCGCGATCGCGCAGCGTCTCCGACGGCCGCTTGCCGAACAGCCGCCGGTAATCGGTCGCGAACTGGCTGAGGTGCCAGAAGCCCCATGCCTCCGCCACGTCCTGCACCGAACCGGCCGCTCGGCCGCACAGGTCACGCCGCGCACCGTTCAGCCGCAGCGTGCGCAGGTAGGTGGCTGGCGCCATGCCGAGCACGTCCTGGAAACAGTACTGCAGCGTGCGCCGGCTCACGTGCAACTGCTCGCACAGCTCGGGCACGCCAACCGGGCGCGTACGGTGCGCGAGCACGTACTCGCGTGCCTGGTCGACGATCCAGCGCCGCATCGATGGCGCGCGGCCGGCGTCGTCGTCGGCCGGTTGCGCACACGCATCGAACAGCGCGGCCAGCACCTCGGCCTGCAGGTCGTCGCGCTGCGCATCGGCCAGCGGGCCGGCCATCGCCACCGCACCATCGAGCCGGCGGCCGAGCAGCGCGCACAGGCGCGCGAGCCGCGCATCGCCGACCTGCATCACGCGCTGCGTGAACAGCCGCTCGTCGAGCGCGCGGCGCTCGACCTCCTCCGCATAGCGGCGCAGCACGTCGCCGCGCACGACGACACCGTAGATCGAGAACTGCGCGGGCGTCACCAGTTCGAACTCGACGTTGCCGGGCCGGAACGCAAGCGCACCCGGCCCGATGCGGCACGCATCGACGCGCGCGGTGCCGTCGCACACGAGCGGGATGCCGAACCAGTACGCATCGCCGCGCACCTCGCACGCCTGGCGCAGCAGGTGGCTCGTCGATTCGCGAAACAGCTTCATCGTGTCGAGCGGCAGCTCGGTCAGCGTGCCGACGAAGCGGCCAGCCGCGAGCTGGTCGTAGGTCTGCCGCCAGCCGACCAGGTTGCGCGCCTGCTCGTCGGCGTCGTGCGCCACGCTGACGACCGCCTGCCCGGCCAGCGCATCGTCGCCCTGCGCGTTGCGCCGCGTGTCTTCGGCCGTCGGTTCTTCGCTGCACGCCACGTGTTGATCCATCGTGTCCTCCCTCACCTGCCCGGAACCCCGCCTGTCACGCAAGTCCCGTGCCGAACGATGCACGGCCTGTGCAAAGCCCGTCATTCGAAGCTGCGCGGCCTGCGCGCGCCATGCAGGCGTACCCAAACGCCCTGCCGTACGCACCCCGCCAGTGCGGCACGCGCCACGCCGGCGCACCCGGTGCGCTCCGCCCCGCCGGCGATACGCGACGGCCGGCTAGCCACCGTTCGCGGGCCGCAGCCGCACGACCCGCGTGCCGCAATTGCCGTACGCCTGCGCGACCGCCAACTCGACGATCGCGCTGCCGGCCGGCCACGGCGCCGCGTCCGCATCGGACAGATCCGTACGCAGCGTCGCGCGCCCGTTGATCCGGTAACGGATACCGCGCATGAAGTCGACGAACAGCAACCCGACCCCGTTGCCATCGCACCGCGCAATGTCGCCCCGGCCGTCGTCGCCCTCACCGTACACCGGCAGCACGAAGCGCAGCGTCTTCGTATCGATCACGCGCACGACCGGCAGCAGGTCGCCGTTCGCGTCGCGCCGGCTCTGCACGATATCGCAGGTCACGCCCGCCGGCCCGCCGCAGGCCGTGCCGACGAACATGAACGGCTGCGTCTCGATGAACTGCCGCACACCGATGGTCAGCCGCGTCGTCACGACGTCGCTCATCCGCTCGGCTTCGTCGGCGACGCCGAAGCGGTGGTGCGCGTCGAGTTCACCCGCGTGGAACACGGGATGGCGCGGACGGGATCGGAGCGGTTCTGACATGGGGTTTGACGTCCGGCGCCGGCTCAACGTGCCGCCGCGAGCAAACGGCCATCGGGTTCGTTTCCGTCGAAGGCCGCGGCAATGCTCGGCCGGTGTCGGGTTGCGACTGCGAATGGGCGGAAACGGCAAATCTCCCGATCGCCGGTCGGCCGTGCGGCACACATCCGCGCACCGGTCGTCAGCCAGCCACCGTCGCCCGTCGCGACACGCGTTCGACGACCATCCGGCATCCGACGCTTCGCCGCTGACGCCGAAACTCGGCACCCCGACCGGCCGGCAACCCGCTGCCGGCCGGCCAGGACGCCCGTGCGCGGATCAGAAGAACCCGAGCGCCTCGGCCTGGTAGCTCACCAGCAGGCACTTCGTCTGCTGATAGTTCGACAGCGCCATCTTGTGCGTCTCGCGGCCGATCCCCGACTGCTTGTAGCCGCCGAACGCCGCGTGCGCGGGGTACAGGTGGTAGCAGTTGGTCCACACGCGGCCGGCCTCGACCTCGCGGCCCATCCGGTACGCACGCGTGCCGTTACGCGTCCACACGCCCGCGCCGAGCCCGTAGAACGTGTCGTTCGCGAGCTCGATCGCGTCCTGCTCGTCCTTGAACGTCATCACCGACGCGACCGGCCCGAAGATCTCTTCCTGGAACACGCGCATCTTGTTGTTGCCGAACAGCATCGTCGGCTTCACGTAGTAGCCCGTGCCGAGTTCCGCCGCCGGCGCCGTGCGCTCGCCGCCCGTCAGGCATTGCGCACCTTCGCCGCGGCCGATGTCGATGTACGACAGGATCTTGTCGAGCTGCTGCTGCGATGCCTGCGCGCCGATCATCGTCTGCAGGTCGAGCGGGTGGCCGGCCTTGATGCGCTCGACGCGCGCGACGGCCTTCTCGATGAACTTCTCGTAGATCGATTCCTGGATCAGGATCCGCGACGGGCACGTGCACACTTCGCCCTGGTTCAGCGCGAACATCGCGAGCCCTTCGAGCGCCTTGTCGAGGAACGCGTCGTCCTGGTCGAGCACGTCGGCGAAGAAGATGTTCGGGCTCTTGCCGCCCAGTTCGACCGTCGACGGGATCAGGCTGTCGGCCGCCGCGCGCAGGATGTGCTTGCCGACCGGCGTCGAGCCCGTGAACGCGATCTTCGCGATGCGCTTGCTGGTCGCGAGCGCTTCGCCCGCTTCCTTGCCGAAGCCGTTCACGATGTTGATCGTGCCGGCCGGGAACAGGTCGCCGATCAGCTCCATCAGCACCAGCACCGACGCGGGCGTCTGCTCGGCCGGCTTCATCACCACGCAGCAGCCGGCCGCGAGCGCCGGCGCGAGCTTCCACGCGGCCATCAGCAGCGGGAAGTTCCACGGAATGATCTGGCCGACCACGCCGAGCGGCTCGTGGAAGTGATATGCGACGGTGTTGTCGTCGATTTCGGAGATGCCGCCTTCCTGTGCGCGGATGCAGCCTGCAAAGTAGCGGAAGTGGTCGATCGCGAGCGGCAGGTCGGCCGCCATCGTCTCGCGCAGCGGCTTGCCGTTGTCGATCGTCTCGGCCACGGCCAGCAGCTTCAGGTTCTTTTCCATCCGGTCGGCGGCGGCGAGCAGCAGGTTCGCGCGCTCGGCCACGGACGTCTTGCCCCACTTGCGGCGCGCGGCATGCGCGGCGTCCAGCGCCAGCTCGATGTCGTCGGCACCCGAGCGCGGGATGCGGCAGAACGGCTGGCCGTTGATCGGCGACACGTTCTCGAAGTACTCGCCTTTCACCGGCGGAACCCACTTGCCGCCGATGTAGTTGTCGTATTGCTGACGGTACGGGTATTCGACGTCGAGGCCCAGTTGCTTCAGGTCAAACGGGTTCATACATGTCTCCTGTTCATCGTGCTTGTTTGAGTACAGCGCCGGTTGGAATTGCGCTGCCCTCGTTTACGCAACATGCGTGCCAAACCGGACGGAAACATGGCGCCCCCAGCCGGCCCGCGGGCGCACCGTGCCGTGTTCATCGATGCCGCACGGCGGGTGTGCCGATTCTGAACAGCGCGACTGCGCCGCGCGCCGGCGTGGTGTTCGAAATTTCCACACTGCGCAGGCGCGCCTGCGCGCGGAGGCAGGCCACGCGGCGTGGCATGTCGCTTGCGTGCGCGATGCGCATTCCCACGCAACGGCGTGCGCGCCGGACCCCACCATGAACGACCGCGGCCCCCTGACCGACGACGCCATCGCGTTCATCCGCGAGCAGGCGTTCCTGATCGTCGCGACCGCCGACGCGGACGGCAACAGCGACTGCTCGTACCGCGGCCGCCAGCCGCGCGCGGACGGCTCGTTCGAGCCGCTCGTCGACATGCCCGACCGCCGCACGCTCGTACTGCCCGACTTCGCGGGCAACAACCTGTTCAACACGATCGGCAACCTGCTCGTGAATCCGGCCATCGCGCTGCTGTTCGTCGACTTCGTGCGGCAGACGACCTGGCTCGTGCAGGGCCGCGCGACGATCGACGAGGCGGCGGAAAAACGCGCGCACGTGTGGCCCGCCGCGCGGCGCTATGTGGTGGTCGAAGTGGAACGGGCGCAGGCACGAGCGGATGCGACGCTGCCGCCGCTGGTGCCGGCGTGATGCGCGTGACGGATCGTCAGCGTGCGAATGCGGCGATGACGAAACAAGACGGCACGCCGGCCGCCGTGGCCGGAGTACCCGTGCGCGGCGACGCGCGGCTCAACGCCCGTGCGTCTGCGCACACGCCGCTTCGATCCGGCTGCGCACCGGCACGTCGGCATGCGCGTGCTCGTCGGTATCGTCACCCGTTTCAGCCGCCGCCTGCCGCCCGCCGAGAAACGCAAACACCACCCCCGCGCACAGCACCGTAACGACCGCCAGCCCGATCAGCAACCGATCGAACGCATGCGCGTAACTCGCGAGCAGCGCCGCATGCCCGACACCCGGCAGCGCCGCCGCCGCACCCGCGAGATCGCCGGTCGCGAGCCGCGCAGCCGCACGCAGCGTCGCGTCGGGCGTGCCGGCAGCACCCGCCGCCTGCGCCAACCCCGCCCGCGCGAGCGCGGCCAGCACCGCACCCACGATCGCGAGCGCGATCCCCTCGCCGGCCACGCGCGTCGTGCTGAAGATCCCCGTCGCCATCCCCGCGCGCTCCTTCGGCACGACGCTCACCGACAGCCCGTCCATCAGCCCCCACGGCATCCCGGCGCCGACGCCGATCGCCACCATCGGCGCGATCGCCGCAGGCCCCGCGCCGCCGCGCAGCGCAATGCCCAGCCACACGAGCCCGGCTGCCGCGATCAGGAGCCCAAGCCCCGAGATCACGCCGGCCGACAGCCAGCGCGTGAGCGTCGCGGCGACGAACGGCACGACCAGCATCGGCGCGGAAATCGCGAGCATCAGCCAGCCGGCGTCGATCTCGCTGAAACCGTCGATGCCGATGAAGCGCAGCGGCAACACGACGAGCAGCACGATATAGCAGCAGCAGGTCGACACCGGCAGCACCTGCACGCCGACGAAGCGCGCGATCCGGAACAGCGACAGGTCGAGCATCGGCCGCGCGACCCGCGTCTCGATCACGACGAACGCGCAGGCGCCGAGCGCCGCGCCGGCCAGCAGCGCGATCACCAGCGGGCTCGACCAGCCGCGCGCCGGCGCCTCGATCACGCCGAACGTGAACAGCGTCAGCGTGGTGGTGAACGCGGCCGTGCCGGGCCAGTCGAGCCCCGTCGCATGCGGGTCGCGCGACTCGTGCATGCGCGGCAGCCCGAATACGAGCGACAGCCCGCCGGCCACCGCGCTCGTGACGAAGATCGCGCGCCAGCCGACATGCCCGATCAGCGCGCCGGCGAGCACCGGCCCGAACGCGAGCCCGATGCCGAAGGTCGTGCCGAGCAGGCTGAATGCGCGCGTGCGCGCCGCGCCGTCGAACTCCTGCGCGAGCGCGGCCGTGCCGCCCGCGAGCGCCGCGGCTGCCGCGAGCCCCTGCGCGGCGCGCAGCAGGTCGACCGCGAGCATCGACGGCGCGAACGCGAGCGCGACCGACATCAGCGTGAAACCGCCGACGCCGATCGCGAACAGCCGCTTGCGGCCGAACTGGTCGGCCAGCGCGCCGGCCGCCATCAGGAAGCTGCCGAACGCGAGCATGAACGCGTTGGTGATCCAGTTCATCGCGACCGTGCCGCCGTGCAGGTCGCGGCCGATCGCCGGCGTCGCGACCGCGCCGCCCGAAAACGACAGCGGCAGCGCGACGGCGGCCATGCAGACGGCGGCCAGCACCCACGCGCGCCGGCGTGCCGACGGGTCTGAAGCGGCTGAAAAAGGGTGATCCATCATCGCTCCTCGAAAAGCCGGCGCGGATGCGCCGCCAGAGCGACAGAAGATAAATCCGATTCAATCCGCGAAAAACCACGCGAAGTTCCGCATATAACGGACTAAAATTCCGCAATTCATTCGACTACGCGCGTCGGCGCACGCCCTTCGATTCGATGGACAACCTGACCGGCATCGTCGCCTTCGTCCGCACCGCGGAAGCGCTGAGCTTCGTCGCCGCCGGCCGCGCGCTCGGCATCTCGGCGTCGGCGGTCGGCAAGACGATCGCGAAACTCGAGCAGTCGCTCGGCGTGCGGCTGTTCAACCGCACGACGCGGCGCGTCACGCTCACCGAAGAAGGGCGGCACTTCTACGAACGCTGCCAGCGGATCCTCGAGGATTTCCGCGATGCGGAGGCGACTGTCACGGCGTCGGCGCAGCGCCCGCGCGGCAAGCTGCGCGTGAGCCTGCCGGTGATCGGCTACCGGTTCCTGCTGCCGGTGCTGCCCGAATTCCGTCAGCGCTACCCGGACGTCGAACTCGATCTCGATTTCAACGACCGGATGGTGGATGTCGTCGAAGGCGGCTTCGACGCGGTGATCCGCAGCGGCCCGCTGTCCGATTCAAGCCTGATGTCGCGGCGGCTCGGCCCGTTCGCGTTCGTGCTGTGCGCGACGCCCGCGTATCTCGCCCAGGCCGGCACGCCGCGCACGCCGCGCGATCTCGAAACGCACGAGTGCGTGCGTTACTGCTTCCCGACCACCGGCAAGCTGCAGGACTGGGCGCTCGCGGCCGACGACGGCACGCCGCTGAAACTGCGCACCGCGCTGACCTGCAACAACATGGAAGCGCTGCGCGGGACAGTACTCGCGGGGCTCGGCATCGGCTACATGCCCGACTTCCTCGCGCACGACGCGCTCGAACGCGGCGCACTCGTCACCGTGCTCGACGACTACCGGATCGCGCCGGGGCAATTCTCGATCGTGTGGCCGTCGAGCCGGCAGTTGTCGCCGAAGCTGCGCGTGTTCGTCGATTTTCTGTGCGAGCGGCTGTTCAGGTAGCCCCCCGCAAACCGCTCGAACTGCGCGAATTCCGCCGCGCACCAGCGGCCCGCACGGCCCTTTTCAGTCCGCCCCGATCCGCTCCGCCTGCGCCTGCGGCAGCAACGCATCGCTGTCGTCCTTCAGCCCGACGCCCGTCAGCTGGAGCCTGCGCGCATGCGTCATCAGGTAATGCAGCTTGTGCGCGGCCGCCGCGTAAGGCAGCCCTTCGGGCCGCACGTTCGAGATGCAGTTGCGCAGCGCGTCGTGGCAACCGACCTTCGGCGCCCACGTCAGGTACACGCCGAGGCTGTCCGGCGAGCTGAGCCCCGGCCGTTCGCCGATCAGCATCGCGACGACCTTCGCGCGCAGCAGCTCGCCGATCTCGTCGCCGAGCGCGACGCGCGCCTGGGTCGCGACCACCACCGGGCCGATCCGCCAGCCGTCCGCCTCGAGCCGCGGCCGCACCGCCTGCAGCAACGGCAACGCCTGCTTCGCGGCCGCGAACGCCGACAGCCCGTCACCGACCACGAACACGACGTCGGGTGCGTCGTCGAGCGCCGCGCCGCAGCCGGCCAGCAGCCCGCGACTGTCATCCGACAGCTTGCGCCCGAGGTCGGGCCGGCGCAGGTAGTGGTCGCGGTCCGGCGCGGCGCTCTGCACGCCGAGCGTCGGTAACCCGCATGTCTCGATCTCGCGCCGCAGCGCGTCCGCATCGAGCGGCTGGTGCACCGCGTCGCGCGCCTGCGCATGCGACAGGTTGAACGCGAGCAGCGGCGCGGTCGGCAGGCTGTTGCCCGCGCGACCGAGCGCGATCCGTGCGTTCGTGAACGACTTCAACTGCGCCCACGGGTTCTTTTCGACGGCGTCGCTCATCCCGAAATCCCCATCCAGTCGTTCGCGCCCGCGAGCAGCGGCACACGCGACGTCGCGGCGCGCAATGCACCGTGTGCGTCGGCGATCTCCATCGTTTCCAGCCACTCCTCGAATTCCGGCGCGCGGCGCAGGCCGAGCACTTCGCGCACGTACAGCTGGTCGTGGAACGACGTGCTCTGGTAGTTCAGCATCACGTCGTCCGCGCCCGGAATGCCCATGATGAAGTTGATGCCGGCCGCGCCGAGCAGCGTCAGCAAGGTATCCATGTCGTCCTGGTCGGCTTCCGCGTGGTTCGTGTAGCAGATGTCGCAGCCCATCGGCACGCCGAGCAGCTTCCCGCAGAAGTGATCCTCGAGGCCCGCGCGGATGATCTGCTTGCCGTCGTACAGGTATTCAGGGCCGATGAAGCCGACCACCGTGTTCACGAGGAACGGCTCGAACTTGCGCGCCACCGCATACGCGCGCACTTCGCAGGTCTGCTGGTCGACGCCGAAGTGCGCGTTCGCCGAGAGCGCACTGCCCTGCCCGGTCTCGAAGTACATCAGGTTGTTGCCGACCGTGCCGCGCTTGAGCGACAGCGCGGCCTCGCGCGCCTCGCCGAGCAGCGCGAGCGAGATGCCGAAGCTCGCGTTCGCCTTCTCGGTACCCGCGATCGACTGGAACACGAGATCGACCGGCGCGCCCTTCTCGATCGCCGCGATCGTGTTGGTCACGTGCGTGAGCACGCACGACTGCGTCGGCACGCCGTAGCGCTCGCGGAACCCGTCGATCATCGCGAGCAGCTTCACGATCGCCGCGAGGCTGTCGGTGGCCGGGTTGATGCCGATCATCGCGTCGCCGCAGCCGTACATCAGCCCGTCGAGCATCGAGGCGGCGATGCCCTTCACGTCGTCGGTCGGGTGGTTCGGCTGCAGCCGCACCGACATCCGGCCCGGCAACCCTACCGTGTTGCGAAAGCGCGTGACGACGCGGCGCTTCCTCGCCGCCGCGATCAGGTCCTGGTTGCGCATCAGCTTCGACACGGCCGCGACCATCTCGGGCGTCAGGCCCGGTGCGATCCGTTCGAGCGCCGCGCCGTCGGCCGCCGGCGACAGCAGCCAGTTGCGGAAATCGCCGACGGTCAGATGCGAGATTTCCGCGAACGCGGCAGCGTCGTGATCGTCGACGATCAGGCGCGTGACCTCGTCGTCTTCATACGGGATCACCGCTTCGTTCAGGAACGCCTTCAGCGGCACGCCCGCGAGCGCGATTTTCGCGGCGACGCGCTCCTCCTCGCTCGCCGCCGCGACACCGGCGAGCTGGTCGCCGGAACGCAGCGGGCTCGCCTTCGCGAGCAGCGTCTTCAGGTCCGCGAAGCGGTACGTGCGCGGGCCGATCGTCTCCGTATAGGACATCTGCGAGTCTCCTTGCCAAAAGCCGACGGCGCGCCCGTTCGACGGGGCGCGCCGGATGCCGTCAGGAACGGCCGTTCACCGTCACCGGCTCACTCCTCCAGCAGCACGTCGCCCGGCGCACTCGCACGCTGCGAACGCGTCGCGAGGAAGTACGCGTAGCCCACCGCGAGGAAGCCGACGAACACCAGCGCGACCAGCCCGTTGAAGACCACCATCGTACCGAGACAGACGAGCGCCGCCAGAATCGCGAATGCCGGGAAGATCGGGTACAGCGGTGCACGGAACGGCCGCGCCATGTTCGGCTGCGAGCGGCGCAGCTTGAACAGCGACGCCATGCTCACGATATACATCACGATCGCACCGAACACCGACATCGTCACGATATTCGCGGTCAGCGTCTGGCCGCCGAACTGGATCAGCTCGTCGCTGTAGATCGCCGCGATGCCGACCACGCCGCCCGCGAGGATCGCGCGATGCGGGGTCTTGAAGCGCGGATGCACCTTCCCGAGCCACTCCGGCAGGTAGCCTTCGCGGGCCAGCGCGAAGATCTGGCGCGAATAGCCGAGGATGATCCCGTGGAACGACGCGACCAGCCCGAACAGCCCGAGCCACACGAGCATGTGCATCCAGCCGCTGTTCGCGCCGACGATGTACTTCATCGCCTGCGGCAACGGGTCGTTGATGTTCGCGAGCTTGGTCCAGTCGCCCGCGCCGCCGGCGAACACCATCACGCCGATCGCGAGTGCAACGAGGGTCAGGATCCCGGCGACATACGCGATCGGGATCGAGCGCTTCGGGTTCTTCGCCTCCTCGGCCGCCATCGCGACGCCCTCGATCGCGAGGAAGAACCAGATCGCGAACGGGATCGCCGCGAACATCCCGTGGAACGCGCCCACGCTGAAATGATCGGCGCCCGACCAGCCGCCCTTCATGAAGTTGCTCCACGCGAAGCCCGGCGACACGACGCCCATGAACACCAGCAACTCGAAAATGGCGAGCAGCGTGACGACCAGCTCGAAGGTCGCGGCGATCTGCACGCCGACGATGTTCAACGCCATGAACACGAGATACGCGCCCATTGCCGCATGTTTCGGCTCGAGCCCCGGGAACTGCACGTGCAGGTACGCGCCGATCGCCAGCGCGATCGCGGGCGGCGCGAACACGAACTCGACGAGCGTCGCGGCGCCGGCAAGATAACCGCCGGTCGGGCCGAATGCGCGGCGCGCATACGCGAACGGGCCGCCCGCGTGCGGGATCGAGGTCGTCAGCTCGGTGAAGCTGAAGATGAAGGTCGTGTACATCGCCGCGACGAACAGCGCGGTGACGACGAAGCCCAGCGTGCCGGCGCTCGCCCAGCCGTAGCTCCAGCCGAAGTATTCGCCGGAAATCACGAGGCCGACCGCGATGCCCCACAGTTGCCAGGTCCCGAGCGTCTGCTGCAGCGCGGGCTGGCCGGACGACTTGGCGCCGGCGGCGGGCCGGCCATTCGACTCTGCTTTCATCGGACTCTCTCCTCAAAGACGCCGGGCCTGGCGGCCTGCGCGACTGAGAATCGATGCTAGAGAGTCATTAAACGACGTGTTATCGAAATTCGGCAAAGATCGCGGCTGACATTTCGCTGACGGGAATGCCGGCCCGGCCGGTCATGCGACGCGCGCCGATGTGCCGGGCGCGCACGCCCGGCCGCCCCCTGCGGGCCGGCGCCGCCGGCCGCGCGAAGCGGCCGGACGGGCACGCGGCAGGCTTACTGCCCGCCGCCGCGCTGGTTGAACCAGCGATCGAGCAGCTTGCCGGCCGCTTCGCGCCCGCCAAGACCGAACGACAGCGCCACCGCCACCGCGATCGCGCCGAGCACGAGGCCGAACGCGAGCTGGACGATCTCGTTCGCGATGCCCATCGCGCGCAGCCCCATCGCGAACACGAGGCCGAGGATCGCGAATTGCGCGATGCGCGCGAACAGCACGCTGTGCTCGCGGTCGGCCTGCTCGATCACGCGGCGCGCGAGGCCCGCGAGCCACACGCCGATCACGAGGATCACGCCGCCCATCAGCACGTGGCCGCCGAATTCGATGAACAGCGTGACGACGTCGCGCACCTGCGAGAACCCGAGCCGGTTCGCCGCTTCGACCGACGCGAACAGCATCGCGAAGAACACGATCAGCCGCGCCACCAGCACCGACGGCTGCAGGATCCCCGAGAACACGCGCTCGACGCCGAGCACGGCCGGCAGCCCGTCGGCGCCCGCGGCTTCCAGCAGCTTCTGCGCGAGCGACGCGACGAAGCGCGCGAAGTAGAACGTCACGAGCACGATCACGATCGCCGCGACGATGTCCGGCACCGCGCCGAGGAACTGGTTCAGCATGTTGGTGGCCGGCACCGAGATCGCGTCGATCTTCAGCGCGTCGAGCGCGGAGATCAGCGTCGGTACGAACACGAACACGTAGACGATCGTGCCGATCAGGCTCGACACGCGCACCGGCGTCGGGCTGTCGAGACCCTGCGTGAGGCGGTCGGCGCCCGCGGCGACGAGCAGGTTCGTCACGAGGCCGCGCAGCACACGCGCGACGATCCAGCCGACCAGGCCGATCACCGCGGCCGCGAACAGGTTCGGCACGATCGCGAGCAGCTTGTCGACCATCCCCTGCACCGGCGACAACAGCCCCGACAGCGCGAACGACGCGAGGATCGCCGGCAGGAACATCAGGATCACGAGCCAGAACAGCACGTCGCCGAGATAGCCGCTCATCGGCCGCATGCCGGCGCCTTCGGACAGCTTGTCGTCGATCTTGCTCGCCTTCAGCGCGCGGTTCGCGAGGCTGCGCAGCAGCGACGCGATGAGCCACGCGATCAACGTCAGCGCCGCGCCGCCGATCAGGTTCGGCAGGTAGTTGACGATGTGCGTGACGAGCAGCGAGAACGGGTTGGAGACCGCGTACAGGTTGAGCACGTTGAAGATGCCCACCGCGGTGACGAGCAGCACGAGCCAGAACAGGCCGCCTGCGATGATGCGCTCGACGCAGGCGCCCTGGCCGGTGCTTTCGTTGATCCGCTGATCGACCTTCAGCGCGCCGAGCAGGCGCATCGCGCCGGCCCGCACCACGACGGCGATCAGCCAGCCGATCACCAGGATGCCAATCGCGCCGGCGATCTTTGGCAGATATCCCCCTAGCGTGGCCTGCAGCGACGTGATGAAGCTGGAAGCATCCATTTCTTCTTCTCCCGAAAACGTGGTGTTGCGATTGAACATCGACGAACTACCTGCGTACTTTCGAAAACGCGCTGCCCCGATGGAGCAACTTACCCGAGAAAAATGACGCGATCACCCGATTTCACCGTCTTTAACTTTAGTCATAGATCGCAGGGGGGCAAGACCCCATTTCGTCGCAATAAATAGGGGCCCGATTCGCCGGCTTCTACGCATTTCCGCAAGATTTATCAATCTGGCCCGTGCTACCGTGACGTCGGTTCCCGCCCGGACACGCCGATGACCGTCGAAACGAAACCCGACCAGCCCGCCTGGCTCCGTTACGCGGCCAGCGTGGCGCGCGTCCACGAGTACATTCGCGCGCACCTCGACGGCCCGCTCGACCTGAACCGGCTTGCCGAAGTCGCGTGCCTGTCGCCGTATCACTGGCAGCGCGTCTATCGCGCGCTGTACGGCGAGTCGATCGTGCTGACGGTGCGGCGGATGCGGATCGTGCGCGCGTCCGAGGATCTCGTCTGCACGACGCGGCCGATCGACGAAATCGCGCGGCGCGCGGGCTACGGTTCGACGCCCGCGTTCACGCGGGCGTTTCGCGACGCATACGGCGTGCCGCCCGTGCAGCACCGGCGCACGGGCAGCCACCGGCCCATCTATCCGTTACAGCGAGGAGAAGAAGATATGTTCAAGCATGAAGTCGACATCCGGCAGCTACCCGAATTACACGGCTACGCGGTAGCGCACACCGGTTCGTACTTGAAGGTCAGCGAAGCGTTCATGCGGATCGGCGCGTGGGTCGGGCAGCACGGGTTGATCGGCCCCGGCGCGAAGATGATCGGCATTTATTACGACGATCCGGACACGACGCCCGAAGCGCAGTTGCGCGCGAAGGCCTGCTTCATGCCGACCGACAGCGCGCCGGACATCGAACCCGCGCCGCCGGTGGAGCGCGTGACCGTGGCGGGCGGCGAATATGCGGTGCTGTTGCATACGGGGCCGTATGCGGACCTGAAGACGGCCTACCAGTGGCTCTACGGCGACTGGCTGCGTCACTCGGGCCGCGAAGCCGCCGACGCGCCGCCGTTCGAGCTGTACCTCAATACGCCGATGGATGCGGCGCCGACCGACCTGCGCACCGAGATCTACCTGCCGCTGCGCTGATCGAAGGGCCGGGGTGCCGGGGCGAGCCGGCGCGCTGTTCCAGGACGACGCCCGTTGCAGGCACCACGCTCTCGGCGACGGTTCTGATGCGGGCAATCACGCCGGAGATCGCCCGTTATCCGGCCTGCGTCCCGCAGCCCGGGCAGAAACGCGCGTCGGCAGCCAGCGCCGCGTGGCACCGGCTGCAAGCCTTGGCGCGCTGCGACGCGCCGCACTGCGCACAGAACCGCGCATCCGCCGCATTGAGCGCGCCGCAGCCCGCGCACGCAAGCTGGCTCAGCGGTACGTTGCCGCCCTGGCCACCCTGCCCGTCGGCCGGCGCCTGCCAGCCCCAACCGTAACGATCGCGGCCGCGCGCATCGTGGCCGCCACGCCCGTCCCGGCGCTGCCCGCCGTGATGCCCGCCTGCGCTTGCGCTGTTGCCATGCCCGCCGCCATGGCCACCGCCGTGGCCGCCCAGGATTCGTTTCAGAAAGCTCATCGCGTGCTCCTCAACGCTTGGCCTGCGCGCCGCCGAACGCCCCGGAGGACGACAGCAGCCGCAAACCGTTGGCCACGACGATCAGGCTTGCGCCCGCGTCGGCGAAGACCGCCATCCACATCGTGCCGAGCCCCGCGACCGTGAGGCCGAGGAACACGATCTTCACGCCGAGCGCGAAGCCGATGTTCTGCACCAGGACACGATGCGTCGCACGCGACAGCTGCACGAACGCGGGGATCTTGCGCAGGTCGTCGTCCATCAGCGCGACGTCGGCCGTCTCGATCGCCGTGTCGGTGCCCATCGCGCCCATCGCGAAACCGATGTCGGCACGCGCGAGCGCCGGCGCGTCGTTGATCCCGTCGCCGACCATCCCGACCGCGCCCGCGCCACTCGCCGACAGTTCCTCGACCGCCGCGAGCTTGTCTTCCGGCAACTGGTTGCCGCGTGCGTCGTCGATGCCGGCCTGCCGCGCGATCGCCTGCGCGGTATGCGGGTTGTCCCCGGTCAGCATCGCGGTGCGGATGCCGAGCGCATGCAGATCGGCGATCGCTTCGCGGCTCGTGTCCTTGATCGTGTCGGCCACGGCGAAGATGCCGAGCACGCGCGCTTCGTCGACCAGCACCACGACGCTCTTGCCCTGCCGCTCAAGCGCATCGAGCTTCGCCTCGAGGGCCGTCGAGCAGCGCTCGAGTTCCTCGACGAGCCGGTGGTTGCCGAGCCAGTAGCGCGTGCCGTCGATCGCGCCGCGCACGCCGCGCCCGACGATCGCTTCGAAGTCCTGCACATCGGCGAAGGCGGTCGCGCCGGCGTCGCGGGCAGCGGTTGCGATCGCCTGCGACACCGGGTGATCGGAGCGCGCCGCGAGGCTCGCGCCGAGATGCCGGACACGTGCCGCATCAGCGTCGTCCGCATGCAGGTCGAAGTCGGTCTGCACCGGCTTGCCGTGCGTGATCGTGCCGGTCTTGTCGAGTGCGAGCCACGCGAGCTTGCGCCCTTCTTCCAGGTACACGCCGCCCTTCACGAGAATCCCGCGCCGCGCCGCGGCCGCGAGCCCCGACACGATCGTCACCGGCGTCGAGATCACCAGTGCGCACGGGCACGCGATCACGAGCAGCACCAGCGCACGGTAGATCCAGTCTTGCCACGCACCGCCCATGACGAGCGGCGGCACCACCGCGACCAGCAGCGCGACCGCGAACACGATCGGCGTGTAGACGCGTGCGAACTGGTCGACGAAGCGCTGCGTCGGCGCCTTCGCACCCTGGGCTTCCTCGACCGCATGGATGATCCGCGCGAGCGTCGAGTGGGCCGCGACGGCCGTCACGCGATATTCGAACGAACCCGATTCGTTGATCGTGCCCGCGTACACGGCGTCGCCGGTCGTCTTTTCGACGGGCAGGCTCTCGCCGGTGATCGGCGCCTGGTTCACCGTCGAGCGGCCCGCGACGACTTCGCCGTCCAGCCCGATCCGCTCGCCCGGTTTCACGCGCACGACCGCGCCGAGCGCCACCCGCGCGGCCTCGATCGTGCGCCACGACCCGTCGGCGTCCCGCACGGTCGCGGTGTCCGGCGCGAGCCGCATCAGGCCCTGGATCGCATTGCGCGCCCGGTCGAGCGACTTCGCTTCGATCAGCTCGGCGATCGTGAACAGCACCATCACCATCGCGGCTTCCGGCCACTGGCCGATCGCCATCGCCCCCGTCACCGCGATGCTCATCAGCGCGTTGATGTTCAGGTTGCCGTTGCGGATCGCGATCCAGCCCTTCTTGTACGTGGTGAGCCCGCACGCGAGCACCGCCGCGAGCGCGAGCGCCACCGACAGCCACATGGGCAGGCCGGCCCAGGTCGCGCCTTCGGACGCGATCGCGGCGACGCCGGCCAGCGCCAGCGGCCACCACGGCTTCGCGGGTGCGTCGGCGACGCGCTGGGCCGGTGCGCCGGCCGTTGCCGCCTCGGGCGTCATCCCGAGCGTGCGGATTGCGCTTTCGATCGCCGGCTGCGCGCCCGGCACGTGCTCGACGGTCAGCATCCGCTGCATCAAGTTGAATTCGAGTGCCGACACGTCGCTCATCCCGCCGAGCTTCTTGCGGATCAGCGTTTCCTCGGTCGGACAGTCCATCTGCATGATCCGGAACGCGGAGCGCACGTGGCCCGACGCGGTCGCCTGCGCGACCGGCAGCGGCGCGAGCGTCAGCGCGGCTGGCGCGCAGCAGTCGCCGGCGGCGTGGTCGTGGTCGTGGTCGTGGTCGTGGTCGTGGTCGTGACCGGCATGGTCGTGCGCGCGCGCGGCGCCATGCACATGCTTGTCGTCGTGTGCATGATCGTGGCCGGCATCGCCATGCTTGGCACGCCCGTGCGAGCACGATGCCCCATGCACATGCGCATCGTCGTGTGCAAGGTCGTGGTCGTGGCCGCGCGAGGCAGCCTTGCCGTGCGCGTGCTCGCCGGCCGCCGGCACAGCGTCGGCAACGGTCGCCAGCTGCGTGTCGCGCGGGTCGGCGCAGCACGTATCGGCGTCGTCGGCATGACGGTGTCGTGAGTCGTGGGTACGCTGGGCATCGGTCATGACAACCTCCTCTATGGCTTGACGGTGTAGAGTAAACACCCTGAAGCCACTACAAGGTCAACCCTTACACGGGAGAAAGGCATGAAGATTGGCGAACTGGCCAAAGCGGCCCGCTGCACACCCGAGACGATCCGTTTCTACGAGAAAGAGGGGCTGATGCCGGATGCGGAGCGCACCGACTCGAACTACCGCAACTACACCGACGCGCATGTCGAACGGCTGCGCTTCATTCGCAACTGCCGCGCGCTCGACATGGCGCACGACGAAATCCGCGCGCTGCTGCAGCTCACCGACATGCCTGCCGATCCGTGCGATTCGATCAATTCGCTGCTCGACGAACACATCGGGCACGTCGACGCGCGCCTCGCCGAACTCACGCATCTGCGCAACCAGCTCATCGAATTGCGCCGCCAGTGCGTCGGCGAGCATTCGGTCGAGGATTGCGGCATCGTGCACGGTCTCGCGACGATGGAAACCGTCGCCCCGGCCGCGAAACGCTCGCACCTCGGCTGAAACCCTTGTGAAATATGATAGTCTGGTTGAGAATAGTCATATTCACACTAGATATTGAATAACTATTCATGTCCACCAGTCGTCCGTCCCCGCTCGCGCTGGCCGTCCTCGCGACGCTGACCGAAACGCCGATGCATCCATACGGGATGCTGCAGCAACTGAAAGCGCGCGGGTACGACGAAGTCGTCAACGTGCGCCAGCGCACGAGCCTCTATCAGACGATCGACCGCCTGCTGCGCGACGGGATGATCGTCGTGCACGATACCGAGCGCGACGGCGCGTTTCCGGAGCGCACGCTGTATGCGCTGACCGAGGCAGGGCACACGGCCGGGCAGGCGTGGCTGCATGCGCTGCTCGCCGAGCCCGCGCGTGAATTTCCGGCGTTTGGCGCCGGTCTCGCGTTCCTGCCGCTACTCGACGCCGAAGATGCTCGCCACCAGCTCGAGCTTCGGATCACCCGGCTCGACGCCGAGCGCGAGCGCCTCGAAACGCTGCGCGCCACCGCGCAAGCCGATCAGGTGCCGCGCCTGTTCCTGCTGCAGAACGAGCACGCGCTCGTGCTGCTCAATGCCGAACTCGAATGGGCGCGCAGCGTCGTCGAACACCTGAAGATCGGCGCGCTGCGCTGGGTGGACGGCTGACGCGTCGCGCCGGCCGGCCCCTGCCGGCAACGGGCATCGCCGCGATCAAAGCACCTTGCCGGGATTCAGAATGCCGAGCGGATCCAGCGCGGCCTTCAGGCATCGCATCAATCCGATTTCCGCGTCGCCGCGCGTATGCGCGAGATAGGGACGCTTGAGCACGCCGATCCCGTGCTCGGCCGACACCGAGCCGCCCATGTCGCGCACCACCGCGTACACGCAGCGATCCAGCGCATCGAGGTCCACGTCGGTCATCCCGGCGAGCGACACGCCGATATGCACGTTGCCGTCGCCGACATGGCCGAAGAACAGGCACGTGACATCCGGCCAGCGCGAGCGCAGCGCCGCCTCGCAGCGCGCGGCGAACGCGCCGAGTTCGCCCGTCGGCAGACTCACGTCGAAGTTGACGAGATGCGGCAGCGCATCGATCGCAAGCCCTTCGCGCAACGTCCACAAGTCGCGCGCCTGCCGCTCCGACGTCGCGATCACCGCATCCTCCACGAGCCCTGCGTCGAACCCCGCCGCGAGACCGGCTTCCAGCGCCTGGTTCGCGTCGCCGCCCGGTGCGCTCGTCGCACATTCGATCAGGATCGCGAAGCCGGCGTCGCCGACAAACGGTGCCGATACACCCGGCGTATGACGCGCGACGTAGTCGTAGAACGCCGGCCACATCGCCTCGAAGCTGACGACCTCCGGCAGCGTGCGCACGCGGTTCCACAGCGCGACCACCGCGTCGTAGTCCCGCACGCGGCAAAGCGCCGTGGCCGGCGCGGCGAGCAACGGATGCAGCCGCAGCACCGCGCGCGTGACGACGCCGAGCGTCCCCTCGCTGCCGATGAACAGCTGCTTCAGGTCGTAGCCCGCATTGTTCTTCAGCATCCGGTTCATCGACGACACGACCGTACCGTCCGCGAGCACGGCCTCGAGCCCCAGCACCTGCTCGCGCATCATCCCGTAGCGGATCGCGCGCGTGCCGCCCGCGTTGGTCGCGAGCATGCCGCCGATCTGGCATGAGCCGCGTGCGCCCAGATCGACGCCGAACGTGAAACCCGCCGCCTCCGCGGCTTCCTGCACCGTCTGCAGCGGCGTGCCGGCACGTACGGTGATCGTGCCGGCCGCCGCGTCGAGCGCCTCGATGCCCGCGAGACGCTCCATCGACAGCACGACCTCGCCGCCGAGCGCGACCGCGCCGCGCGCGAGCCCAGTCAGCCCGCCCTGCGGCACGACCGGCTGGCCGAGCCGCGTGCACAGCGCGAGCGTGCGCGACACGTCGTCGACGCTGCGCGGGCGCACCAGCGCGCGCGGCCGCACGCCGGCCGGCTCGTTGTACGCGGTGAAGTAACGCGGATCGATGTCGGCCGAACGCGTGACGAGCGCGTCGCCCAGTTCGGCGACGAGCATGGCATCGAGCGCATCGTCGGACAGCGGCGCGCCGTCCTGTTCGCCGCCCACGGCGGCCGGGTTCGGATTCGGCATCGCGCGCGGCCCCGCTTACTTCGTCGAGATGTCGATATCGCCGAAATACTTCAGGCCCAGCGACTTCACCGTGCCGTCCGCCTTCAGCTTGTCGATCGCCGCATCGAGCTTCGCCTTCAGCGAATCGTCGCCCTTGCGCAGTCCGAATGCGATGCCGCTGCCGAGGATCTTGTCGTCGTGCACCGGCTGGCCGACGAACGAGAAGCCCTTGCCGTCCGGGCGCGACAGGAAGCCGCGCTGGCCGGACGGTGCGAGCACGAGCGTCGCGTCGAGGCGGCCCGCCACGAGGTCCGCATACGCCTGGTTCTGGTCCTGGTACGCGACCACCGCGACGCCGGCCGGTTCCCAGTGCGCCTTCGCGAAGGTTTCCTGGATCGACGCCTGCAGCACGCCGACGCGCTTGCCTTTCAGCGATTCGGGCGTCGGCAGCAGGCCGCTGCCGGTGCGCGCGATCAGCTGGGTCGGCACGCGATAGATGATCGTCGTGAAGTCGATCGCCTGGCGCCGCTGCTCGGTCGCGTTCATCGCCGAATTGATCGCGTCGAACTTGCGGCCCTTCAGCGCGGGAATCAGGCCGTCGAACGACGTCTCGACCCATTTGCACGACAGCTTCGCCGTCTGGCAGACGGCATTGCCGACGTCGATGTCGAAACCCTGCAGGTCGCCGTTCGGCGCTTTCGATTCGAACGGCGGGTATTGCGCCTCGAGGCCGAAGCGCAGCGTCTGCGCGTCGGCGAGCGCCGCGCCGGAGCCGATTGCGCACGCGAGTGCGAATGCGAGTTTCAGGGTGGCCGTGTGCTTCATCGTGATCTCCTGGTCTGGTCGATGCGACGTCCTCGTCGCCGGTTTCCGTACGGTTACAGCGAACGCAGCCGCCGCGCGCCTTCGACCAGCGTCGCGTCGTCCTTCGAAAAACTGAGCCGGATCACGCCGGCGTCGGTGCCATCGGTGTAGAACGCCGACAGCGGAATCGTCGCGACGCGCGCATCGCGAATCAGGCGCAGCACGAAATCGCTGTCGCGCTCGTCCGAGAAGTGCCGGAAGCGCGCCAGCATGAAGAACGAGCCTTCGCTCGGCAGCAGCTCGAAACGCGAATCGGCCAGTTCGCGCGCGAGCAAGTCGCGCTTGGCCTGGTAGAACGCCGACAGGCCGAGATAGCTGTCCGGGCGTGCGAGGATCTCCGCGAACGCGACCTGCATCGGCGTGTCGGCCGCGAACACCATGAACTGGTGCACCTTGCGGATCTCGTCCATCAGCTCGGCCGGCGCGAGGCAATAACCGACCCGCCAGCCCGTCACGTGGAACGACTTGCCGAACGACGACACGATCACGCTGCGCTCGGCCAGATCGCGATGGCGCGCCATGCTCTGGTGCTGCGCGCCGTCGAACACGACGTGCTCGTAAACCTCGTCGGACAGGATCACGATGCCGGTATCGCGCGTGAGCTGCGCGAGCCGTTCGAGATCGTCGGCCGAAAACACGGTCGCGGTCGGGTTGTGCGGCGTGTTGACGATGATCATCCGCGTGCGCGGGTTGATCGCCGCGGCGACTTCGTCCCAGTTCACGCGGAAATGCTCCGGCGACAGTTTGATCGCCACCGGCGTCGCACCCTGCAGCCGCACGATCGGCGCATAGCTGTCGAACGACGGCTCGAAGTAGATCACCTCGTCGCCCGGGTGCACGAGCGCGCTGATCGCCGCGTAGAGCCCTTCGCTCGCGCTGGCGATCACCGTGATTTCCGTGGCCGGGTCGTAGCGCGTGCCGTACAGCGCCTCTGTCTTCTCGGCGAGCCGCTCGCGCAGCGCCGTGACGCCGGCCATCGGCGCGTACTGGTTGTGCCCGTCGCGCATCGCGCGCGCAACGCCTTCGACGAGCGCCGGATCGGGCGCGAAATTCGGCGCACCCTGCGACAGGTTCAACGCATCGTGCCGAGCAGCCAGTTGGCCGATCACCGTGAAGATCGTCGTCCCGACGTCGGGCAGTTTCGAACGGGGCGCGGTCGCGCTTCGCATGACTCCTCCTTCTGATGTCCTTCGGGCAAGCCGCGCACGGCCTGCATCTGCCGCAAGATTTAGCCCGAGCCAATATCGGCGGACAATCGAAAGTTCGTCATGGCGGCCATGCATTTTTCTCATGGCGCGCAAAGAGGTGCGCGCAGCGCGCAAGGCAAGCCTGCCAGAGCGGCATGCGAATCAGGCATTTCCCGAGGGCCTGTTCACGCTAATGACGGGCTTGCGCTGGCCCCACGAATGATTTTTTCCAAATAAGGGAACGTGCGTTGCCGGCCGCATTGCGGCGTCGCGCGTCGCTTGTCTGGCTCGACCAAACGGCGCTCCTTGCTTCTTGCACGCGCCCGAAGGAAGTCCCCTTGGGGGACAGCCGGCAAGGCTCGTTCGCAAGCCCGTTACTAGCGTGAACAGGCCCTCGGAAATGCTACCGGCCGGCCGCGGCCAGGTAGGCGAGCAGCACGGCCCGCAGTTCGTCGCGCAGCGCGGCGATGTCGAACGCGGGCCCGAGCGTCAGCAGCGCCTGCGAGAGCCCGCCGTAGCAGATCGCGTGCGCCATCCGCGCGAGCCCGTCGAGCCGTGCGGCCGGCGGCGGATCGGCCGCGTGCGCGAGCGCGTCGCGCCACAGCGCGACGTATGCGTCGTAATGCCGGCGGTAGGCGGTGAGCGGCGACACCTGCCGCTCCAGCGCGAAGAGCACGCCCCACAGCGCCGCGTCGGCGCCGATCGCATCGACCTGCAGGTCGACGAGCGCGGCGGCGATTTCGGCCCGCGGCGCGCCGCGCAGCCGCGCCACGGCGTCGCGCAGCCGGTCGGCCAACGCCTGCACGTGCCGGTGAATGCAGAGCGCCGCGAGGCTCTGCTTGTCGCCGAAATACTCGTAGAAGGTGCCGATGCTGACGCCCGCGACAGCCGCGATTTCGCGGATCGTCGCCTTCGCGTAGCCGCGTTCGAGCAAAAGCTGAACGAACGCCTGCTGCAGCGCGTCGGAACTCGCCTGCGCGCGCGACTGGCGCGGCCGGCGGCGCAATGCGGGCGCGGGTTGCGCCGCCGGCTGGCCGGGCGGCGCCGGAACCTGAACATGTCGCGGCGGCATATTTGCTACTCTGAAAATCAGCAGGAAATGCGTTTTACCGGGGGCCGGAACCGGCGCCGAAGCGCCATCCGTGCGGCATGGCGCCGGCCGCCCGCGAAGCATGAGACCGGAGACAACCTCGATGACCGAATCGACTCACGCCGTCACGAACCAGTTCGACGAACTGGTCGACTATAACCTCTTCGCGACGGACATCGCGCTGCGCGACGCGCTCACCCGCGCGGGCGCCGACTGGGCGGTACCGCAGCTCGACGCGTACGGCGCGCGGCTCGGCAGCGCCGACACCGCTCGGCTCGCCGACGAAGCGAACCGCCACACGCCGGAGCTGAACACCTTCGACCGGCGCGGCCGGCGTATCGACCGCGTCGACTTCCACCCGGCCTGGCACGCCCTGCTCGGCCAGTACCGCCACGAAGGCTTCGTGTCGCTCGCGTTCCGCGACACACGCCGCGGCCGCTGGGCCGCGACCGCGGCCGGCTTCTACCTGCACGGCCAGATCGAGGCCGGCACGCTGTGTCCGGCGACGATGACGCAGGCCGCGATCCCCGTGCTGCAGAAGGAGCCCGCGCTGTGGGCGCTGCTGCGCGACAAGCTCTACAGCGACGACTACGATCCGCGCGACGTGCCGGTCGCCGACAAGCGCTCGATCTGGTTCGGCATGGGCATGACCGAAAAACAGGGCGGCTCGGACGTGCGCGCGAACACGACGCTCGCGACCGCCGTCGGCGCGGGCGGGCGCGGCGGCGAATACCGGCTGCGCGGCCACAAGTGGTTTTTCTCCGCGCCGATGTGCGACGCGCACCTCGTCGTCGCGCGCACCGAAGCCGGCGGCCCGTCGTGCTTCTACGTGCCACGCTGGCGGCCGGACGGCACGAAGAACGCGGTCGAGATCCAGCGGCTGAAGGACAAGGTCGGCAACCGCAGCAATTCGAGCAGCGAAGTCGAGCTGAACGACGCGTGGGGCATCATGCTCGGCGACGAAGGCCGCGGCATTCCGACCATCATCGAGATGGCCACCTACACGCGGCTGAACTGCGTGCTCGGCAGCGCGGCGATGCTGCGCCAGGGCGTCGTGCAGGCGATCGCGTACACGCGCCAGCGTCATGCGTTCGGCCGCGTACTTGCCGAGCAGCCGCTGATGCGCACCGTGCTGGCCGATCTCGCGCTCGAAAGCGAAGCGGCGCTTTCCCTCTCGATGCGTCTCGCCGACGCGTTCGAGCGCGACGACTCGCCGCGCGAACGCGCCTGGAAGCGCATCGTCACGCCCGCCGCGAAATTCTGGGTATGCAAGCGCGCGGTCGAGCTGACCGGCGAGGTGATGGAAGTGTTCGGCGGCAACGGCTACGTCGATGACGGCCCGATCGCGCGGCTGTTCCGCGAGGCGCCCGTCAACTCGATCTGGGAAGGTTCGGGCAACGTGATGTGCCTCGACGTGCTGCGCGCGATATCGCGCGAGCCCGACGCGGCCGCCGCGCTGTTCGCCGAACTCGCCGACCTCGGCGCGGGCGAACCGCGCATCCGCGCGGCGCTCGATGTGCTGCGCGCGATGCTCGCGGCGCCGGCCGACACGCTCGAGGCATCGGGCCGCGTGTTCGCGCAGCGGCTCGCGGTGGTTGCGCAGGCGTGCCTGCTGCGCCGCGATGCACCGGCGGCCGTCGCCGACGCGTTCGTCGCGACGCGGCTCGCCGCGCCCGACTGGGGCCGCATCGCGGGCGGCTTCGATCCGCACGCGATCGACGTCGCCGCGCTGCTGCAGCGCGCGTATCCGGCCTGATGTCATTTCGGATCACTCAGTACGACCCCGTTCGCCTTCGATCGCCCGCCCGGAGCCCCGATGAACCTCGTCGCCGCCCTTGACCGCGCCGCCCGTGCGACGCCCGACAAGCCGTTCCTCGTCAACGAATCCGCGACGATCACCTATGCTGCCGCACGCGAGCGCTCGCACCGCGCGGCAGCCGTGCTAAGCGCGCTGGGCGTCGCGGCCGGCGACCGCGTCGCCGCGATGTGCTTCAACACGCCGGCCTTCGTCGACCTGATGTTCGGCGCGTGGCGGCTCGGCGCGACGTTCGTGCCGATCAACCACAAGCTGCAGGCGCCGGAAGTCGACTACGTGCTCGAACACAGCCGCAGCAAGGTGCTGCTGTTCGACGTGGCGCTCGCGCCGGTGGCCGAACGCATCGTGCATCCCGCGCGACGGCTCGTGACCGAAGGCGAGCTCGACGGCGTGCCGTGCTTCGACACGCTGTGCGCGACGATGGACGGCCTCGCGGGCATCGAGCCGGCCGGCGGCGACATCGCGCAGATCCTCTACACGTCCGGCACGACCGGCCACCCGAAAGGCTGTGTGCACAGCCACCGCACCGTGACGCTCGCGGCGATGCAGGCGGCCCTCGCGACCGGCATCGGTCGCCACGAGCGCACGCTGATGGCGATGCCGATCTGGCATTCGTCGCCGCTCAACAACTGGTTCGGCGGCACGCTGGTCGCGGGCGGCACCGTCGTGCTGCTGCGCGAATACCATCCGCTGCGCTTCCTGCAGGCCATCGAGCGCGAGCGCGTGACGCTGTATTTCGGCGCGCCGGTGTCGTACCTGCTGCCGCTCGACACGGTCGACGGCTTCGCGGCGTTCGACCTGTCGAGCGTGCGCGCCTGGCTGTACGGCGGCGGCCCGATCGGCCCCGCGCAGGCCGAACGTCTCGCGCGTGCGTATCGCAGCGACGCGTTCTTCCAGGTGTACGGCATGACGGAAGCGGGGCCGGCCGGCACGACGCTGTATCCGGACGAGCAGATCGCGAAGGCCGGTTCGATCGGCCGCCAGGGCGGCCCGGGCGTCGACCTGCGCGTCGTGCGGATGGACGGGATCGACGCGCAGCCGGGCGAGACCGGCGAGATCTGGCTGAAGACCGACAGCATGATGCTCGGCTATCTCGACGATGCAGCCGCGACGCGCGCCGCGTTCGCGCCGGACGGCTGGTATCGCACCGGCGACATCGCGCGGATCGATCAGGATGGCTACCTGTTCATCGTCGACCGGCTGAAGGACATGATCGTGACCGGCGGCGAGAACGTCTATTCGAAGGAAGTGGAGGACGTGCTCGGCGCGCACCCGGACATCGCCGAGGCGGCCGTCGTCGGCGCGCCTCATCCTGACTGGGGCGAGACCGTCGTGGCGCACGTGGTGCTGCGCACGGGCGCCGTGCCCGACGCGGACGCGCTGCGCGCGTTCTGCGGCGAGCGGCTGGCCGCGTACAAGATCCCGCGCGAATTCACGTTCGCGCAGGCGCTGCCTCGCACGCCGACGGGCAAGCTGCAGAAGTTCCTGCTGCGCGTGCGTCGCGAATAGCCGCTTGCCCGGCTGCGGAAAAAGAAAAAGCCACCGGAGCCCGACGGCCCGGTGGCTTTTTCGCATGATCGGCAGGACAGCGACAAGCGCCGCCGCCCGCGCGTCATGTCACGTCATGCCCTGCTTACTTGCCGCCGATGCTCTTCAGCGGCTTCCACTCGCCCTTCTCGACCTTGTACATCGTGATGCCGCCGTTCTTCAGGTCGCCCTTCGCGTCATACGCGACGTGCGTCGACGTCACACCGGCCATGTCGGTCTTCGCGAGCAGCGGCAGGTACTTCGCCGGATCGGTCGAATCGGCCTTCTTCATCGCGTTGAACAGCGCCATCGCACCGTCGTACGCATACGGCGAGTACGTCTGCACGTCTTCGCCGAAGCGCTTCTTGTACTTGTCCGCGTACGTCTTGCCGCCCGGCATTTCTTCCAGCGGGAGGCCTGCCAGCGAAGCGATCGTGCCGTCGGCCGCGTTGCCCGCGATCTTCAGGAACGTCGGCGTCTTCACCATTTCGCCGCTCATCAGCGGAGCGGTGATGCCGAGCGTCTTCATCTGCTTGACCATCGGCGCCGCCTGCGAATCCGCGCCGCCGTAGTAGACGAGATCCGGCTTCGCAGCCTTCAGCTTGGTCAGGATTGCCTTGAAGTCGACCGCCTTGTCGTTCGTGAATTCACGGTCGACGATCGACGCACCGCCGGCCTTCGCGGCCTTCTCGAACTGGTCGGCGAGACCCTGGCCGTAGGCCGTGCGGTCGTCGACGATCGCGATCTTCTTCATGCCGAGATCCTTCGACGCGAACGTGCCGGCCACCGAGCCCTGCTGCGTGTCGGACGTCATCATGCGGAAGGTCGTCTTGTAGCCCTGCTGCGTGTATTCCGGTGCGGTCGCCATCGCGATCTGCGGAATGCCCGCGTTCGCGTAGATGCGCGAAGCCGGGATCGTCGTGCCCGAGTTGAAGTGGCCGAGCATGCCCTTGATGCCGTCGTCGACGAGCTTCTGCGCAACCGTCGTGCCGGTGCGCGGGTCAGCCTGGTCGTCTTGCGTGTCGAGTGTGAACTTCACCGGCTTGCCGCCGATCTTCGGGTTCGTCGCGTTGAAATCCTCGATCGCGAGCACGATCCCGTTCTGCATATCCTTGCCGTAGTGCGCCTGCGCGCCCGTCATCGGCCCTGCGTAACCGATCTTCACGTCATCCGCATGGGCCGTCCCCGCCAGCGACATGACCGCGACGAACGTCGCGCCTGCCAGCTTTTTCATCGTGTGTTGCATAGCATCTCCTTGGTACCAGGGTAAATGAAGCGGCTTCGGGATCGCCTTGCCGCTTCTTTTGTTTGATCCGAACGGCAAGGATGATCAGCCGATCGTCATCAAATTCGCATTGCCGCCCGCCGCGGCCGTGTTCACGCTCACCGAGCGCTCCGTCAGCAGCCGTTCCAGCGCGTAATCTTCCGCATCGCCGTTCTCGAACGCGCCCACCGACACGCCCTGCACCGACACGATCGGGCCCGGCCGCTGCGCGACGTCCTTCACGAGCGTCTGCAGTTCGTCGCTGTCGCCTTCGAACAGCACCGCGTCGAACGGCGCGTCGGCCTGCTTGCGCACGGTCGCGTGAGCCTTCAGCGACGCCGGCAGCGCGGCCACCAGCGCCTCGCCGGCCGCGCCCGCGAACAGCGCGCGGTTGCCGGTTGCGAGCACTGCCGCGAACTGCGCGCGCGCACCGCCCGGCGTCGCCGCGACACACAGCACCGTGCCGCGCGGGCCGAGTGTATACGTGTTTCGCTCGCCTGTCGGACCGGTCAGCACCGCGGTCGCACCGGCCGGCACCTGGGCCAGATAGCCGTCGCAACGCGCGGCCAGCGCCGGCTCGCGCTGCTCGATCAGCCAGTCGCGCAGCGTCGTGAGCGCCGCCGCCGGGTTGCCGCGCGTGTCTCCTTCCACCGCGCCGTCCGCGATCAGCATCTGCGCGAGCGAACGCGGCAGGCCCGACGGACGCGTCGCGAGCAGGCGCTGCAGGTACAGCGCGCCGCCAGCCTTCGGGCCCGTGCCCGACAGCCCTTCGCCGCCGAACGGCTGGACGCCGACCACCGCGCCGATCACGTTGCGGTTCACGTAGATGTTGCCGACGTGCGCATTCGAAATCACGTGCGCGATCGTTTCGTCGATCCGCGTGTGGATGCCGAGCGTCAGGCCGTAGCCGGTCGCGCGGATCTGCTCCAGCAGCTTGTCGAGCTGGCTGCGGCGGTAACGCACCACGTGCAGCACGGGGCCGAACACCTCGCGCTTGAGCTCGTCGATGCTGCCGATCTCGATCAAAGTCGGCGGCACGAACGTGCCGTGCGCACAGGCCTCGGGCGCCGGCAGTTGCGTGACGGCGTGCCCCTTGTCCTTCATCGCCGCGACGTGCGCGTCGATCGTCTGCTTCGCTTCGGCGTCGATCACCGGGCCGACGTCGGTCGACAGGCGGTCGGGATTGCCGAGCGCCAGCTCGTGCATCGCGCCCTTGAGCATCGTCAGCGTGCGATCCGCGACGTCGTCCTGCAGACACAGAACGCGCAGCGCCGAACACCGTTGACCGGCCGAGTCGAACGACGACTGCATCACGTCCGCGACGACCTGCTCCGCGAGCGCCGACGAGTCGACGATCATCGCGTTCTGGCCGCCCGTCTCCGCGATCAGCGGGATCGGCTTGCCGTCCGGGTCGAGGCGCGCGGCGAGCGTCTTGTTGATCAGGCGCGCGACTTCGGTCGAGCCGGTGAACATCACCGCACGCGTACGCGGATCGGCCACCAGCGCCGCACCGACGGTCTCGCCGGTACCCGGCAGCAGTTGCACCGCACCGGCCGGCACGCCGGCCTCGCGCAGCAGGCGCACGGCCTGGGCGGCGATCAGCGGCGTCTGTTCGGCCGGCTTCGCGAGCACCGTGTTGCCGGCGGCGAGTGCCGCGGCGACCTGGCCCATGAAGATCGCGAGCGGGAAGTTCCACGGGCTGATACAGACCACGGGGCCCAGCGGACGGTGCGTGTCGTTCGAGAATTCGCCGCGGATCTGTGCCGCGTAGTAGCGCAGGAAGTCGACCGCTTCGCGGATCTCGGCGATCGCGTTCGGCAGCGATTTGCCGGCTTCGCGCACGATCAGGCCCATCAGCGTGTGCATCTGCGCTTCGAGCAGGTCGGCCGCGCGCACCAGGCAATCGGCACGCGCATCGACCGGCGTCGCCTGCCAGATCGGCGCGGCGGCCACCGCGTGCGCGAGTGCCGCGCTCACGTGTTCGGCCGTCGCTTCGCTGACCGTGCCGACCAGGTCGCGCTGGTCGGCCGGGTTGCGCACGTCGCGGGCCGGCGCATCGGCGAGCGTGTCGTCGGCAAGCATCGGCGCCGCGCGCCACGGGAAATGCGCGCTCGCGAGCAGTGCGGACGACAGCGACGCGAGACGGTGTTCGTTCGACAGGTCGAGGCCCATCGAGTTGGGACGCTCGTCGCCGTACAGGTTGCGCGGCAGCGGGATCTTCGCGTGCGGCGCGCCGAGCGGCACGACCTTCGACGCTTCGTCGACCGGATCGGCGACCAGCTCCTTCACTGACACGGTCTTATCCGCGATGCGGTTCACGAAAGACGTGTTCGCGCCGTTCTCGAGCAGGCGGCGCACCAGGTACGCGAGCAGCGTCTCGTGCGTGCCGACCGGCGCGTACACGCGGCACGGACGGTTCAGCTTGTCGCGGCCGGTGACTTCCTCGTACAGCGGCTCGCCCATCCCGTGCAGGCACTGGAATTCGTACTGGCCCGGGTAGTAGTTCTGGCCCGCGAGCTGGTAGATCGCGGCCAGCGTGTAGGCGTTGTGCGTCGCGAACTGCGGGTAGACGGCGTCCGGCGCCGCGAGCAGCTTCTTCGCGCACGCGAGGTACGACACGTCGGTGTAGATCTTGCGCGTGTAGACCGGATAGCCTTCGAGGCCGTCGACCTGCGCACGCTTGATCTCGGAATCCCAGTACGCGCCCTTCACGAGGCGGATCATCAGGCGGTGACGGCTGCGGCGCGCGAGATCGATCAGGTAATCGATCACGAACGGGCAGCGCTTCTGGTAGCCCTGCACGACGAAGCCGATGCCGTTCCAGCCCGCGAGATCCGGATCGAAGCACAGCGCCTCGAGCAGGTCGAGCGACAGCTCGAGCCGGTCGGCCTCTTCGGCGTCGATGTTCAAGCCGATGTCATAGCGGCGTGCGAGCAGCGCGAGGGCGCGCACGCGCGGCAGCAGCTCGCTCATCGTGCGGTCCTGCTGCGAACGCGAGTAGCGCGCATGCAGCGCCGACAACTTGATCGAGATGCCCGGGCCTTCGTAGATGCCGCGGCCGCCGGCTGCCTTGCCGATCGCGTGGATCGCCTGTTCGTACGACGCGTAATAGCGCTGCGCGTCCTCTTCGGTCGTCGCCGCTTCGCCGAGCATGTCGTACGAGTAGCGGAAGCCGCGCGCTTCGTACTTGCGACTGTTCGCCAGCGCTTCGGAGATCGTCTCGCCGGTGACGAACTGCTCGCCCATCAGGCGCATCGCCATGTCGACGCCCTTGCGGATCAGCGGCTCGCCGCCGCGGCCGATCAGGCGCGTCAGCGCCGACGACAGCCCGGCTTCGCTGTTGGTCGTCACGAGCTTGCCAGTGATCATCAGCCCCCAGGTCGCCGCGTTCACGAACAGCGACGGCGCGTGGCCGACGTGCGAGCGCCAGTCGCCCTTGCTGATCTTGTCGCGGATCAGCGCATCGCGCGTCGCGCGATCGGGAATGCGCAGCAGCGCTTCGGCGAGGCACATCAGCGCCACGCCTTCCTGGCTCGACAGCGAGAACTCGTGGATCAGCCCCTCGACGCCGCCGCCCGAGCTCTTCTCGCGCAGCGCCTCGACGAGCTTCGTCGCGAGCGCCTGCACGTCCGCCTGCAGGTTCGCGGGCAGGCGCGCCTGGCCGAGCAGGAACGGCACGCATTCCGGCTCGGGGCGGCGGTACGCCGCCGTGATCGCCGCGCGCAGCACCGATTGCGGCTGCACGTTCTGCGCGAACTCGAGGAACGGATGCGGCGAGTTGTCGTCGTCGCCGTCCGCGGCCTGGCCGTCGGCGAGCTCCGTGACGCCACTGTGGCCCGACAACTCGGGCGGCAACTGGCCGTGCTCGATCCGCTCGAGGTACGCGAAGATCGCCTGCTTGATCAACCAATGGGGAGTGCGCTCGAGGCGCGCGGCGGCGTCCTTGAGGCGCGAGCGGAGAAGGTCGTCGACTTTGACGCCGAGAGTCGTGCTTGCCATGGTGGGTTCGTGCGCCGGTGCGAGCCCGGCAATAGGGTGTGAGAGGATGCGCGAAATCCTACGGCACGCAATAAAAAGGTGCAACCAAATTGCGAGGCAGGTTGCACCCTTGGGTTACTCAATATAATCATACACTTATGTGGTTGCAACCTAGGGGTTGCCCGTGGTCGGAGGATCGGTGTTTTCCCTGAGCGGGCCGGTTTGACATGCGTGCGCAACCTTCCCCGCGCGAGGCGGCGGACGAAAATGGGTTGCACTGGGTGTGACGGCGGGTGTGGCGCCGAGGCGCAGCCGTGCGGCAAGAGACGGCTTGGGGGCGCCCGGCCCCGACGGGCCCGGCTTCAATGGGGCGGCACGCAGCACGGCGAGCGCACGGCGCGCCGCTCAGATATCCAGCGGATCGACCTCGACGCTCCACCGCAGCACGCCCTTCAGCGCGCGCAGCTCCGGCTGCCATGCGCGCAGCGCATGCTGCAGCGCCGCCCGCGACGCGCTTTCGAGCAGTAACTGCGCACGGTGGACGTTCGCAACCTTGACGATCGTCATCGGCACCGCGTCGTAGACGGTCACGCGATCGGCGCCCGGCAGCCCCGGCAACGCGGCCGCGGCCTGCAGCAGGAACGCGAGCGCTGCGTCGAGCGTTCGCCCTTCGGCGCGCAACAGCGCCTGGTAGACGAACGGCGGCAGGTGCGCGTCGCGACGCTCGCCGAGCGTCGAATTCGCGAAGCCGACGTAATCCTGCCGCCCGAGCGCGTGGTACAGCGCGTGACGCGGGTAACGCGTCTGCACGAGCACCTCGCCCGGCAGCCCGGCGCGCCCCGCGCGGCCGCTCACCTGCATCAGCTGCGCGAACAGCCGTTCGCTCGCGCGGAAGTCGTGAGAGAACAGCGCGGTGTCGGCATTGAGCACACCGACGAGCGACACGCGCTGAAAGTCGTGCCCCTTCGCGATCATCTGCGTGCCGACGAGGATATCGACCTCGCCCGCGTGCACATCGGAAAAGAGCGCCTGCGCGCTGCCCTTGCGGCGTGTGCTGTCCGCGTCGATCCGCAGCACGCGCGCACCCGGCACGGCCTCGGCGAGCGCCTCCTCGATGCGTTGCGTGCCGCGCCCGAGCGGCGCGATGTCGACGTTGCCGCACTCGGGGCACGATCGCGGAATGCGCGCTTCCCAGCCGCAGTGATGGCAGCGCAGCGCGTGCTCGGGCTTGTGCAGCACGACGTACGCGCTGCAGCGCGGGCAGCCGGCCACCCAGCCGCAGGCATCGCACGCGAGCTGCGGCGCGTAGCCACGCCGGTTCAGGAACACCAGGCTCTGTTCGCCGCGCTCGAGCCGCGCCTTCAGCGCCGCGACGAGCGGCCCCGACAGCCCGCCCAGCGACGCGCGCCCGCGCCGCCGCTCCTCTTCGAGGTCGATCAGCCGCACGGTCGGCAGCGTCGCGTCGGCCACCGCGCGGCGCGACAGCGTGAGCCGCGTGTAGCGGCCCTGCTCGGCCTGCCACCAGCTTTCGAGCGACGGCGTCGCCGAGCCGAGCACGACCGTGATGCCGAGCTGCTTCGCGCGCCACACGGCGAGGTCGCGCGCCGAATAGCGCAACCCTTCCTGCTGCTTGTACGCGGGCTCGTGCTCCTCGTCGACCACGATCAGCGCGAGCGTCGGCATCGACGCGAGCACCGCGAGGCGCGTGCCGAGCACGATCCGCGCGCGCCCCGTATGCGCGGCGAGCCAGTTGCGCGCACGCTCGCCCTCGGCGAGCCCGCTGTGCAACGTGACGATCGCGTCGTCGGCGAGGGCGCCCGCGAAGCGCGCGCGAAACGCGGCTTCGAATTGCGGCGTCAGGTTGATTTCGGGAACGAGCACGAGCGCCTGCGCATCCGGCCGTGCGTCGAGCAGCGACGCGAGCGCATGCAGATAGACTTCGGTCTTGCCGCTGCCCGTCACGCCGTGCAGCAGGAACGGCGCGAAGCCCTGCGCGGCGCGAATCGCGTCGAGCGCCTCGGCCTGCTGGTCCGTGAGCGCCGGCGGCACAGTTCGTCCACCGGCTGCCAACAGGTTATCCACAGCTTTGGCCACAGGCGCGTCGGCCCAGCCGATCTCCTCGACGTCGACCCAGCCACGCGTCGCCCAGTCGTCGAGCGTGACCGCCGCCTTCGGGTGAAGCGCGCGCGCATCGGGCAGCGCCAGCGAGCCGGTGTCGACCAGCGCCTGCGCGAGCCGCCGCAGCGCGGCCCCGCGGGCGGGCAGCGCATCGGGCAGCGCCGCGCGGCCGGCTTCGGTCGGCCGGTAACGCACTTCGGGCGCGAGCAGCCGCCCCCAGCGCCCGGCATCGCGCAGCGCCTGCGGCAGCGCCGGCAACGCGACCTCGCCACGCCCGCGCTGGTAGTAGTCGGCGGCAAACGACACGAGCGCGAGCCAGTCCGGCGACAACGGCGGCAGGTCGGCGCAGATCGCGTCGATCGCGCGCAGCCGGGACGGCGGCACCTCGGTGTGAGTCGTCACTTCGCAGACGAGCCCGACGGCCTGCCGCTTGCCGAACGGCACCTGCACGAGCGTGCCCGGCCCGGGCGGCGGTTGCACGTCGCAGCGGTAATCGAACAGGGTGGCGAGCGGATGGTCGAGCGCGACGCGCAGATAGGTGCCGCTCATGACGGCACCCCGACGGCGGCATGCGCCGCATGGGCATGGACGGCCGCCATCCGCGCTCGTATCGGGACAGCGCACTTAAAGTAAAACTTCAGATTCGGCGCTAAGTTTTGGATTCGCATTAGGAATCGCCGTATACCCTGCCCAGCCTGTGGATAACTTTGTTGAGAACTCGCCGCACATTGGCCGCAACGCGCGCGGGGCCGTGCTTTGCGCGGATTTTCGCCGCTTGTTGCGGTGCCCCGCTGAGCCTTATTCCATAAGGCTGCTATTCAAATTACCGAACCATAGCGAGACAAATTGACCGATACAGGGCTCTACCGCGCTGCAACGTGGAAAATGTGTATAAGTCAAGTCTTGACAAGCACTGAATCGGCAACCGGTGGGGGGTTGCGTCCTGTTTAGTTCCGGCAGCGAAACGCTGTCACGCCGCAGTGCAGCATGACAGCGCTTGCGCTCAGCCCGCGGCTCCGCTACGGATCGAGCGGCTGTGGCGATGCACTTCGTCGACGAGTTCAGCGACGTGATCGGGCGACGTGAATTGAGAAATACCGTGACCGAGGTTGAATACATGGCCCGGATGGTTGCCATAGCTGTCGAGCACCGCGCGCGCCTGCTCGCGTACGGCGGCGGGCGGCGCAAACAGGATCGTCGGATCGAGGTTGCCCTGCAGCGCGACCTTGCCCGCAACGCGCTCGCGCGCGTGGCCGAGGTTGACCGTCCAGTCGAGCCCGACCGCGTCGACGCCGGTCGCCGCGATCTCCTCGAGCCACAGCCCGCCGCCCTTCGTGAACGTGATCACCGGCACGCGCTCGCCGTCATGCTCGCGCTTGAGCTGCGAGACCACGCGGCGGATGTAGTCCAGCGAGAAGCGCTGGTACGCGCCGTCCGCCAGCGCGCCGCCCCACGTATCGAAGATCATCACGGCCTGCGCGCCCGCTTCGATCTGCGCGTTCAGGTACGCGGCCACCGCCTGCGCGTTCACGTCGAGGATCCGGTGCATCAGGTCGGGGCGCGAATACGCCATCGACTTCACCGTGCGGAAATCGTCCGACCCGCCGCCTTCGACCATGTAGCACGCGAGCGTCCACGGACTGCCCGAAAAACCGATCAGCGGCACGCGCTGGCGGCCCTGCCCGTCGGTGAGCGCGCGACGGATCTCGCGCACGGCGCCCGTCACGTAGCCGAGCGTCTCTTCGATGTCCGGCACCGCGAGCTTCGCGACGTCGGCCTCGGTCCGCACCGGATGCGCGAACTTCGGGCCTTCGCCGACCTGGAAGTCGAGGCCGAGCCCCATCGCGTCCGGAATCGTCAGGATGTCCGAGAACAGGATCGCGGCGTCGAGCGGAAAGCGCTCGAGCGGCTGCAGCGTCACTTCGGTCGCGTAGTCGGGATGCTTCGCGAGGCCGAGGAAGCTGCCGGCGCGCGCGCGCGTCGCGTTGTATTCGGGCAGGTAGCGGCCGGCCTGGCGCATCAGCCAGATCGGCGTGTAGTCGGTCGGCTCGCGCAGAAGCGCACGCAGGAAGGTGTCGTTGAGCAGGTTATGGGCCACGGTAGGAGCGACGAGCGAAGGCAAAGCGGCATTTTACCGGACAGCCGCCTTCAGGCTGCGCATGCCGACGCGATGGCGGCCATATGACGCGCGCGATGGCTCCGTTATGATCGGACGCTCATATCGAACGAAACGAAGGAGGAGACCGATGAAGACACTCGCCACGCTCGCCGCCGCCGCATTGCTTTGCTGCACCGCGGCGCATGCGCAGACCGGCGCGGGCGCCGCCGCACCGGGCGCCGGCTCGCGGCTCGACGACGTGCTCGCGCGCGGCACGCTGCGCGTGTGCACGACGGGCGACTACAAGCCGTATTCGTACTACCGTGAGGACGGCCGCTTCGAGGGCATCGACATCGACATGGCCGAATCGCTCGCGAAGTCGCTCGGCGTGAAGGTCGATTACGTGAAGACGAGCTGGCCGAACCTGACCGGCGATTTCGTCGCGAAATGCGACATCGCGGTGGGCGGCGTGTCGACGACGCTCGAGCGCCAGAAGCGCGTGTTCTTCACGCAGCCGTACGTGGTGGACGGCAAGACGCCGATCGTGCGCTGCGCGGACGCCGGCAAATACCAGACCGTCGCGCAGATCGACCGGCCGGAGACGCGCGTGATCGTGAACCCGGGCGGCACCAACGAGCGGTTCGCGAAGCAGTACTTCACGCATGCGAACCTCACCGTCTATCCGGACAACGTAACGATCTTCAAGCAGATCCTCGCCGGCAAGGCGGACGTGATGGTGACGGATGCGTCCGAGACGCTGCTGCAGCAAAAGCTGAATCCGGGCCTGTGCTCGGTGCATCCGGACAAGCCGTTCCAGTTCGGCGAGAAGGCGTACATGGTGCCGCGCGGCGACGTCGCGTTCCAGCAGTACGTCGATCAGTGGCTGCATCTCGCGCTGTCGACCGGCGAATACCAGGCGATTTCGGACAAATGGCTGAAGTAAGCGGGCACGCGCACGGCGACAGATAGCAGGCACCGACCCCGCGACCATCGCCGCGAAAGCCGCTGCGCGGCGGCAGCCAAAGCGCCGCCGTTACAGTTCGGCGCTGCGTGCCGGCGCCCGGAAAATCGGCCCGAGGCCACCGAATTGGCCGAACGGCCGACTTCCGCGCGTGCCGATCACGTTTCAAAATCTTTCCGACGAATGAATCGTCATGCGCGGCATCGGCCGAAAGGCGCATTTTCTCACGTGCAAATCGGCAGTTCGTCGAGCCTGATACGCATGAAAAACGCATCGTGCGCATGCGCTGAAAACGCTGCGGAAAATATGAGTAAAAATGACCTTTTTCAGGCCCTCAAAAACAGCAAAAAATCCCGGAAAGCCTTATCTGGCGGGCGTTACAACCTGAAACACTTTGTTACCGCGACGGGTCATTAATTCGCCCACAATGGCCTCAACGGTTTCAACACGGATGCGGTCTCGTGTGCCAAGTGTGAGCGGACGCGAAGCGCTGCGAGCCAGTCGGTCACGTACCGAAGCCCTTCCGAGGGGCATCCCTGTTGGAGTCGTTTCCGGCCCCCCGCCGGACTCGGTTTCATCTTTGGTCTCCTCGCGCTAACCCCGTAGCGTGTGGTTTTTAGCGGGCTAATAAGCCCGCTTTTTTTCGTCCATCGAAAGCGCAACGGCCCGCAGGCCGCCGCGTTTTTCCCGCCTTCATGCCGCACTACGCGGTCTTCTGCACGTCGAGCTTCAGCTCCTCGATCATCCGGTCGCGCATCACGAATTTCTGCACCTTGCCCGTCACCGTCATCGGCAGCTCGTCGACGAAGCGGATGTAGCGCGGGATCTTGTAGTGCGCGATCTGCCCGTTGCAGAACGCACGCACGTCGTCCTCGGTCATCTGCTCGTCCGCGCGCAGCACGATCCACGCACACAGCTCCTCGCCGTACTTCGCATCGGGCACGCCGAATACCTGCGCGCTCTGGATCTTCGGATGCCGAAACAGGAATTCCTCGATCTCGCGCGGATAGACGTTCTCGCCGCCGCGAATCACCATGTCCTTCAGCCGGCCGACGATGTTGCAGTAGCCGTCCGCATCGAGCGTCGCGAGGTCGCCCGTATGCATCCAGCCGTCCACCAGCACCTCGCGCGTCTTCGCGTCGTCGTCCCAGTAGCCGAGCATCACCGAATAGCCCTTCGTGCACAGCTCGCCGGTTGCGCCGACCGGCACGATCTCGCCGTTCGGGTCGACGATCTTCACCTCCAGATGCGGCTGGATGCGGCCGACCGTCGTCGTGCGCTTTTCGAGCGGATCGTCGGTCGAGCTCTGGAACGACACGGGGCTCGTTTCCGTCATCCCGTACGCAATCGTGATCTCCGACAGGTGCATCTGCGACACGACGCGCTTCATCGTCTCGATCGGGCACGGCGAACCGGCCATGATCCCGGTGCGCAGCGTCGACAGGTCGAATTTCGCGAACTCGGGGTGATCGAGCTCCGCGATGAACATCGTCGGCACGCCATGCAGCGCGGTGCAGCGCTCGTCGGCCACCGCCGCGAGCGTCGCGACCGGGTCGAACGCCTCACCCGGAAACACCATCGCCGCGCCCTTCGACACGCACGCGAGCACCGCGAGCACCATCCCGAAACAGTGATACAGCGGCACCGGGATGCACAGCGTGTCCTGTTCGGTGAAGCGCATCGCCGCCGCGATCGAGCGCCCGTTGTTGACGACGTTGCGATGCGTGAGCGTCGCGCCCTTCGGGCTGCCGGTCGTGCCGCTCGTGAACTGGATGTTGATAGGCTCGCTGGCCGCGAGCGTCGCGCCGATCGCATCGAGCAGCGCGGGATCGACAGCCTGGCGGCCGCGCGCCATCACGTCCGCGAAGCGGAACATGCCGGACGGCGCGACGTCGCCCATCGACACGACCGTGCGCAGGCTCGGCACGCGCGCCGCATGCAACTCGCCCGGCGTCGCGCTCGCGAGCTCCGGCGCGATGGTCTGCAGCATCTCGACGTACGCGGACGTCTTGAAGCGCTCGGCGGCGATCACGGCCTTGCAGCCGACCTTGTTCAGCGCGTATTCGAGCTCCGACAGCCGGTAGGCCGGATTGATGTTGACGAGCACGGCGCCGATCCGCGCAGTCGCGAACTGCGTGAGCAGCCATTCGCTGCGGTTCGGCGACCAGATGCCGACGCGATCGCCCTTCACGATGCCGAGCGAGGCCAGGCCGGACGCCAGCACGTCGACCTCGTTCGCGAACTCGCGCCAGGTCCAGCGCACCTGCTGCTCGCGGAACACGACGGCCGGACGATCGGGAAAGCGGCCCGCCGTGTCGAGCAGGAACCGGCCGATCGTCGCTTCGGAGAGCGGTACGTCAGTCGTGCCGCGTACGTACGACAATCCGTTTTCGGGCGCGATCAGCGCCCCCACGCCAAGGTCTGCTGCCATGAATGTCTCCGTCCTTTTGGTCTGGTCGGCCTGCGCACTTCCGGCGCCCGCCTCCGCCGCGCAATCGCGACGGACGGCCTCGACACAGATGATGACGCGCGCGGCTGACGACACTCTGACAGCAAATCGCGGCGGACGGATGAAATAGCACGACCGGACGGAATGATCCGGCCCGCAAAAATCAGACGAACACGACGGACGAAAAAAAAGCAGCCCGAAGGCTGCTTTCTTTCGCGGGATACGCGGCGCGGCTCAGTGCCGGCTGCGAATCTTCGCCAGACGCTGGATCGCCTCGAGCTGCGCCATCGCGGTCGCAAGCTCGGATTGCGCCTTCGCGAGGTCGAGATCCGACTTCGCGTTCTGCAGCGTTTCCTCGGCACGCTTGCGTGCTTCCTCGGCTTTCGCCGCGTCGAGGTCCTTGCCGCGGATCGCGGTATCGGCGAGCACCGTCACGGCGCCCGGCTGCACTTCGAGAATGCCGCCCGCGACGAACACGAATTCGTCGTTGCCGCCCTCGACTTCGATGCGCACCGCACCCGGACGAATCCGCGTGATCAGCGGCGTGTGGCCCGGCAGAATACCCAGCTCACCCGTTTCGCCCGGCAGCGCGACGAATTTCGCCTCGCCCGAGAAGATCTGCTCTTCCGCGCTGACGACGTCTACTTTGATGGTTGCCATATCGACTCCTGTCGACGAGTGCGAACGCCTCACGGCGCCTGCCCTCGTCCCATGCACGGCGGATTGAGCGTGTTGCGGTCGGCGCGGCCGGCCCGGTTACCGGTCAGTGAAGACCGGCACCCCGGCCAGCACGCGCCGTGCGACTCACTCGAACCCTTACGAGATCTTCTTGGCCTTTTCGAAGGCTTCGTCGATCGTGCCGACCATGTAGAACGCCTGTTCCGGCAGGTGGTCACACTCGCCGTCGACGATCATCTTGAAGCCGCGGATCGTTTCCTTCAGCGGCACGTACTTGCCCGGCGAGCCCGTGAACACTTCAGCAACGTGGAACGGCTGCGACAGGAAACGCTGGATCTTACGAGCGCGCGCGACCGACAGCTTGTCTTCCGGCGACAGTTCGTCCATACCCAGAATCGCGATGATGTCGCGCAGTTCCTTGTAGCGCTGCAGCGTTTGCTGAACGCGACGGGTGATCGTGTAGTGCTCTTCACCGATCACGTTCGGGTCGATCTGGCGCGACGTCGAGTCGAGCGGGTCGACCGCCGGGTAGATACCCAGCGAAGCGATGTCACGCGACAGAACGACGGTTGCGTCCAGGTGGCCGAAGGTCGTGGCCGGCGACGGGTCGGTCAAGTCGTCCGCAGGGACGTACACGGCCTGGACCGACGTAATCGAGCCCTTCTTGGTCGACGTGATGCGCTCTTGCAGCTTGCCCATTTCTTCAGCCAGCGTCGGCTGATAGCCCACTGCCGACGGCATACGGCCGAGCAGTGCCGACACTTCGGTACCGGCCAGCGTGAAACGGTAGATGTTGTCGACGAAGAACAGCACGTCGAGGCCTTCGTCACGGAAGTGCTCGGCCATCGTCAGGCCGGTCAGCGCGACGCGCAGACGGTTGCCCGGCGGCTCGTTCATCTGGCCGTACACCAGCGCGACCTTGTCGAGAACGTTCGAGTCCTTCATTTCGTGGTAGAAGTCGTTCCCTTCACGGGTACGCTCGCCCACGCCCGCGAACACGGAGTAACCACCGTGTTCCTTCGCGATGTTGTTGATGAGCTCCATCATGTTGACGGTCTTGCCCACGCCAGCACCGCCGAACAGGCCAACCTTGCCGCCCTTTGCGAACGGGCAGATCAGGTCGATAACCTTGATACCCGTTTCGAGCAGTTCGGTCGACGGCGACAGTTCGTCGAACGCCGGAGCCTTCTGGTGGATCGAACGCGTATGTTCGCTTTCGATCGGGCCGGCTTCGTCGATCGGACGGCCGAGCACGTCCATGATCCGGCCAAGGGTCGGCTTGCCGACCGGCACCGAGATCGGCTTTGCCGTGTTCTTCACGGTCAGGCCGCGGCGCAGGCCGTCGGATGCACCCAGACAAATGGTGCGGACCACGCCGTCGCCCAGCTGCTGCTGGACTTCGAGCGTCAGTTCCGAGCCATCGAGAATAAGCGCGTCGTAGATCTTCGGCATGCTGTCGCGCGGGAATTCCACGTCGATAACGGCGCCGATGCACTGTACGATCTTGCCTTCTACCAAAGCAGCAGTACTCATCGCTTTTCCTTTAAATACCTGATTCTTTACTCGCGCAAAGGCGCAGTTGTCGTCCGTGGCGCGCGCTTAAACAGCAGCTGCGCCGCCGACGATCTCCGACAGTTCTTTCGTAATCGCGGCCTGACGGCTCTTGTTGTACACGAGCTGCAGTTCGCTGATCACCGTCTTCGCGTTGTCGGACGCGGCCTTCATCGCGACCATGCGCGCCGATTGCTCGGACGCCATGTTTTCCGCGACGGCCTGGTACACCAGCGCCTCGACGTAACGCACGAGCAGTTCGTCGACGACTGCCTGCGCGTCCGGCTCGTAGATGTAGTCCCACGACGTGGCCGGCGTACCGTCATCGGCTTCGAAGTGCTCCGACGACAGCGGCAGCAGCTGCTCGATCACGGCTTCCTGCTTCATCGTGTTGACGAAGCGCGTGTACGCGATATAAACGGCCGACAGCTTGCCTTCCGAGTACAGGTCGAGCTGCGTCTTCACCGCGCCGATCAGCTTGTCCAGGTGCGGGGTGTCGCCGAGGTGCACGACCTGCGACATCACCTTCGCGCCGAAGCGGTTCAGGAACCCGAGGCCCTTGCTACCGATCGCGGTAGCTTCGACCTTCTGGCCCTTCTCTTCCAGCTCCTTGAACTTCTGCACCGTCGCACGCAGCACGTTGGTGTTCAGACCGCCGCACAGCCCCTTGTCCGTCGTGACGAGGATGATGCCGGCCGTCTGCGCGCCGTCGTTCGCCACCATGAACGGGTGGCGGTACTCCGGGTTCGCGCGGCTCATGTGCGCGGCGATGGCACGGACCTTGTCCGCATACGGACGAGCGGCGCGCATGCGTTCCTGCGCGCGGCGCATCTTCGATGCGGCCACCATCTCCATCGCCTTCGTGATCTTGCGCGTGTTCTGCACGCTCTTGATCTTGCCGCGAATTTCCTTCATTCCAGCCATAGCTTGCTCCTTGACCGAAGCGGCGCGGGCGCATCAGCACCCGCGCGGCCTCAGTGTGTCACTCGCGGATCAATAGGCACCGGACTTCTTGAAGGATTCGATCGCCGAGCGCAGTGCGCCTTCGTCGTCCTTCGAGAGATCCTTGGTGTCTTCGATGCGCTTGATGAGGTCAGCGTTGCTGGTCTTCAGGCTTTCGCGCAGGCCCTTCTCGAACGACAGCACTTGCTTGACGTCGAGGTCGTCGAGGTAGCCGTTGTTCGCGGCGTACAGCGACACGGCCAGTTCCCACACCTGCAGCGGCTGGTACTGCGGCTGCTTCAGCAGTTCCGTCACGCGGCGGCCGCGCTCGAGCTGCTTGCGGGTCGCTTCGTCGAGGTCCGACGCGAACTGCGCGAATGCGGCCAGTTCACGATACTGCGCGAGGTCGGTACGGATACCGCCCGACAGCTTCTTCACGACCTTCGTCTGAGCGGCGCCACCGACGCGCGACACCGACACGCCGGCGTTGATTGCCGGGCGGATGCCTGCGTTGAACAGGTCGGTTTCCAGGAAGATCTGGCCGTCGGTAATCGAGATCACGTTCGTCGGAACGAACGCGGTCACGTCGCCAGCCTGCGTTTCGATGACCGGCAGTGCCGTCAGCGAACCGCTCTTGCCCTTCACTTCGCCGTTCGTGAACTTCTCGACGTACTCTTCCGACACGCGAGCCGCGCGCTCAAGCAGACGCGAGTGGAGATAGAACACGTCACCCGGGTATGCTTCACGGCCCGGCGGGCGGCGCAGCAGCAGCGAGATCTGACGGTATGCCCAGGCTTGCTTGGTCAAGTCGTCGTAAATGATCAGCGCGTCTTGGCCACGGTCGCGGAAGTATTCGCCCATCGTGCAGCCGGCGTACGGTGCGAGGTACTGCATCGCTGCCGAATCCGAAGCCGAAGCGGCGACGACGATCGTGTATTCCATCGCGCCCGTTTCTTCGAGCTTGCGAACCACGTTCATGATCGACGAAGCCTTCTGGCCGATCGCGACGTAGATACAGATCAGGTCCTTGCCCTTCTGGTTGATGATCGCGTCGAGCGCCACCGCGGTCTTGCCGCACTGACGGTCGCCGATGATCAGCTCACGCTGGCCACGGCCGATCGGCACCATTGCGTCGATCGACTTGATGCCCGTCTGCACCGGCTGCGACACCGACTTACGCCAGATCACGCCCGGGGCGATCTTTTCGATCGCGTCGGTCAGCTTCGCGTTGACCGGGCCCTTGCCGTCGATCGGGTTGCCGAGCGCATCGACCACACGGCCGACGAGTTCCGGACCAACCGGCACTTCGAGAATGCGGCCCGTCGTCTTGACGATGTCGCCTTCCGAGATGTGTTCGTATTCGCCGAGAATCACCGCGCCGACCGAGTCGCGCTCGAGGTTCAGCGCGAGACCGAACGTGTTGCCCGGAAACTCGAGCATTTCGCCCTGCATCACGTCCGACAGGCCGTGGATACGCACGATACCGTCGGTCACGGAGATCACGGTGCCCTGGTTGCGAACGTCTGCGCTCGCTTCAAGGCCCTGGATCCGGCTCTTGATCAGCTCGCTGATCTCAGAGGGATTGAGTTGCATTATTCGCTCCTGATAGTCAATTCTGTTGCGTGCCGGCGTGGCGCTCAGGCGGTCAAGGCTGCCTGCATCGATGCGAGGCGCGCGCGAACCGAGGTGTCGAGCACTTCGTCGCCGACCGTCACGCGCACGCCGCCGATCAGCGACGAATCGACTTCGACCGTCGGTTTCAGCTTGCGCTTGAACTTGCGCTCGAGGCCCGAGACGAGACTCTCGAGATCCGCGCCGTTCAGCGGGAACGCGCTCACGATCTCGGCGTCGGCTGCACCTTCACGTTCGTTCTTGAGCGCCTCGAACTGCTCGGCGATTTCCGGCAGCAGCGCGATGCGATGATTGTCGACCAGCATCTGCACGAAGTTCTTCGCTTCAGCGCCAGCCGCGAGCGGCGACTTCACCGCAACAAGCAGCAACTCGGCTACTTGCGTGCGCGTCACCTTCGGGCTCGACGCGACCGACAGGACTTCCGGCAGACGCGCAACCTGGGCCAGCTCTTGCACGAGCGTGGACCAGGCGGCGATGTCACCGCCCTCGGCCACGCGGAACAGCGCTTCTGCGTAAGGGCGGGCGATGGTTGCAAGTTCGGCCATGATCAGAGCTCGGCTTTCAGTTGATTCAGCAGTTGGGCGTGGGCCGTTTGATCGACTTCGCGCTTCAGGATCTGCTCGGCGCCCTTCACGGCCAGCGTAGCGACTTCGCCACGCAGCGCTTCGCGCGCCTTCACGATTTGCTGTTCTGCTTCCGCCTTCGCCTGGGCGATGATGCGGGCGGCTTCAGCCTGGGCGTTGGCCTTGATTTCCTCGGCGACCGCCTGGGCACGCTTTTCGGCGTCGGCGATGCGCTGCTGGCCGTCATTGCGGGCCTGCGCGAGTTCCTGGTCCACGCGCTTGTGCGCTGCGTCGAGTTCCGCCTTGCCCTTTTCGGCGGCGGCGAGGCCGTCGGCGATCTTCTTCGAACGTTCGTCGAGGGCGTTGATCAACGGCGGCCACACGAATTTCATCGTGAACCACGCGAGGACCAGGAACACGACCATTTGCGCAAACAGAGTTGCGTTGAGATTCACGGTGTTTCCTTATCTGCTATTCCGGAAAAATGAAACGGTAAGGCGCTCATCGAGTTGCATTCGATCAGCGCCCCAAGTCTCCGTTCCGCCCTGCGCCGGCTTGCGCCGGACGCATATTTCCGAGGAACCTTAGCCTGCGAGCTTCGACAGGAGCGGGTTCGCGAACGCGAACAGCATTGCAACACCCACGCCGATCAGGAATGCCGCGTCGATCAGACCAGCCAGCAGGAACATCTTCGTTTGCAGCGGGTTGATGAGTTCCGGCTGACGTGCGCAGGCTTCGATGTACTTACCACCCATCAGCGCGATACCGATACAGGCGCCGATTGCACCCAGGCCGATGATGATGCCGATACCGATGGCGGTCAGACCCTGGATGTTGGCGATGTAAGCTTGCATGATCACTCCTTTGTGAAAAGACTTGGAACTGAGATTTAAAAAACTAAAACGGAAACTCTTTCTTGCACGCCGCGCTTAGTGCTTGTCGTGCGCCTGGCCGAGATACACCAGCGTCAGCATCATGAAAATGAATGCCTGCAACAGAACAATCAGAATGTGGAAGATTGCCCAGACGCTACCCGCGATCACATGGCCAACGAAGCCGAGGAACGTTGCGTCGCCACCGAAGCTCCACATGCTGCCGAGCAGGGCGATCAACAGGAACAACAGCTCACCCGCGTACATGTTGCCGAACAGCCGCATACCGAGGGAGACGGTCTTCGCGAGATATTCGACGATGTTGAGCGCGAGGTTCGGGATCCACAGCAGCGGGTGGGCGCCAAACGGTGCCGACAGCAGCTCATGCACAAAGCCGCCCGCGCCCTTGATCTTGATGCTGTAGTAGATCATCAGGACGAACACGCCGAGCGCGATGCCGAGCGTGCCATTCAGGTCGGCCGTCGGGACGATGCGATGGTGGGAAATCACGTCCGACAGACCGAGCCAGCCGATCACGCGGCCCGGCAGGTCGACGGGGAGGAAGTCGAGGGAGTTCATCAGCGCGACCCACACGAACACCGTGAGCGCGAGCGGAGCGATGAAGGTACGATTGCCGTGAACGATGGCCTTCGATTGGTCTTCGACCATCTCGACGAGCATCTCGATCGCGCACTGGAAACGGCCCGGCACGCCCGACGTCGCCTTGCGGGCAGCCAGACGCAGCACGAGGATCGTCACGATGCCGCAAACGATCGACCAGAACAGCGTGTCGAGATTCCAGACGTGGATGTCGAAAATCGACGTCTGATGCGAGGTGGAGAAATTCTGCAAGTGGTGCGCAATGTACTCGGACGGATCCGGACCGCGCGTGCCTTCGCTAGCTGCCATATCGTTAATGCCACCCAAATTGTCGAAAATCGTTTTGCCAGTTCCGCAACACGCTATTGCGGGAACGGGCCGGTGCGGTTCTTGTCGAAACCGCACGCTGCTTGTTCCTTACCGCCAGGCCAGCGCGATCCAGTACGTCTTCAGCACGACGAGGTACGTGACGAGGAACGGCACCCAGTGCACGCCGGCCCAGCCGAACGCCACTGCTGCGAACATCCCGATCGTCAGGCCGAGCTTCAGGGCTTCGCCCATCACCCAGCTCATCACGGTGGCCGAGCCACCTGCCTTCAGTCGTGCCACGAACAACGCACTGGGCACCCAGCCAATCGCTCCGCCCAGAAACGCGGATTGCGCAGCGGCACCCGGCGACTTCGAAAACAGCCACCACGCCAGCGTTGCAACCAGGGACAGAACCACTTGCGCGAATACCACCTTATAGGGAGTCACGCGCGAGGGCTTGCTCACGTTCGGGCCGAACAGCTTTTCGGCTTCTGCCCGAGTGAGCGGAACGATGTTGTTATCTTGCTGCTCGGCATCCCAGTCATCATCGAATTCGCGCCGCTCGCCGGCCGCTGAAGCGGTGCGTTGCGTGCGCTGATCATCGTGCCTGTCGTGCGGCGCCTGACCCGCCATCGCAATCTTCCGCAAAATCCTTGAACCCGGCCCCAAGCTTTCCGAAAGCTTTCAGGGGTGCCTAGCTAACAAATCCGGGCGATTGTAAGCGATAGTTGCAAGTGATTCAAGGCTTTAGACGCGACAAAAACCTGCGTAAAACGACGCCTCATCATGTGAAAAAACACGCGATTCGACGACGTACGATGACAGTTGTAAGGTCGCTTTTTTGCGCCGGTATTTCTTGCTCGAAAACATCCGGCGATGAGGGAATGGCGAGGAAACGATGCCCGGTGCGGGCGCCGGCGGAGCGGCGCGATCACCGCCCAAGATCCGCGCCGTGACGCAGCTCGGGGCCCAGGCCCCACTCGATACCCCAAGCAGACGAAACACTGTGACCACCCGGCCGCGCCGGTTGCGTGAAATTGGGACCGACGCTGACGCATCGAACCATCCAATCAGTTGTCATGCCACCACAGTCGATCGACTGTGGATTGCCGCACTTATCAACAGCCCGCACCAGCGCGAATGCTGTGCACCCTCCCCGCCACACGAATGGCACGCCTGTGCCACGCACACCCGCATCGCTCAACCGTGAACGAGCAGCCATGCACCGAGTGCCGCGCTTGCGAGCGCGAACGGAATCGAGACCAGGTGGAACGGTAGCCACATGCGCGGCTCCTTCGCGAGACGCACCGCGATCAGGTTCGCAAGCGAGCCGATCGCGAAACCGAATCCGCCGACCGATACGCCGAACGCGAGCGCGCGCCAGTCATGCGTGAACTCGGACAGCAGGATCGCGGCCGGCACGTTGCTGATGCCCTGCGACAGCACGGCACCGGCCGCAAAGATGCGCAGCGACGAATCGAGGCGCGCATGCGCAATCGCGTCATGGATGACGGGCAGCGCAGCCGCGCTGCGCAACACGACGAACATCAGCACGAAAATCAGGAGCAGCAGCCAGTCGATCTTAAGGACTGCGTCACGTTTTACGACAAGCAGCATGATCGCGACGGCAACCAGGCCCGGCAGCGGATGGTGTGCATCGGCGAGCAGCACGAATGCCGCGAACAACACCGCCGCGATCAGCGCGTGCATGCGTTGTACGGGAATGGCGACAACGTCGCCGGACAGGTCGAGCGGCTTCGCGCGAAATGCGCATGCAGTCAGCACGAACAGCAGCGCCATCAGCGCGATCGCGAGCGGCCCGAGCGTGACCACGAAACGGCCGAACGACACGCCGCTCAATTGCCACAGGAAAAGATTCTGGGGATTGCCGAGCGGCGTCGCGACGGACCCCGCATTGACGGCCAGCGCGACGACGATCACGAGCCGCCGGAACGGCAGCGGTGTCAGCGCACGCAGCGACACCATCAACGGCACGACGACGAACAGCGCGACGTCGTTGGTGAGCCACATCGACAGCAACGCGGCGAATCCGACCAGCAGCATCGCCAGGCCGCGTTCGGAGTGCACGTGATGCACGATGCGGTGTGCGAGCCACATCAGGCAGCCGGACAACTCGAGCGCCTTGGTCAGCATCAACAGGCCCGCGAGCGTCGCGACCGTCTGCCAGTCGACGCGGTCGGCCAATACGGACAATGGTTGCGGACGCACCCATTGCAGCAGGATCAGGCCCAGCGCGAGCACCGATAGCACGGGCTCCTGCGCAAGCCATCCGAGCCACCTGCGCGGCGCCGGTGCGCCCGTCTCCTCCATTGGCCGCCCGTTACTCTTCGGTTGCAACGTTGCCGCGCAGCCGCGCGAGAATGCCCTCGAGCGCATCGAGGTTACCGAAGTCGATCAGCACCTGCCCTCGCCCGCGGCGGCCGAGCTTGATCTTCACCGTCGACGCGAGCAGGTCGGACAACTCCTCCTCGAGACGGCGCGTATCGCGGCCGCCGTCGTCCTTCGCGCGCGCCTTCACGGCCGGCGCTTCCTTCGTCGTGTGCGAGACGAGCTTCTCCGTCTCGCGTACCGACATGCGCTTGTTGACGACCTGATGGGCGAGCGTGATCTGCGTGGCAGCATCGACGGCGAGCAGTGCGCGCGCATGCCCCATGTCGAGATCACCGGCCAGCAGCATCGTCTGCACCGGCGAGGCCAGGTTCAGCAGGCGCAGCAGGTTCGACACCGCGCTACGCGAACGGCCAACCGATTCGGCCGCCTGTTCGTGCGTGAAACCGAACTCGTCGAGCAGGCGCTGGATACCGTGCGCCTCTTCAAGCGGGTTCAGATCCTCGCGCTGGATGTTCTCGATCAGCGCCATCGCCGCGGCGGCCTGATCCGACACGTCCTTCACGAGCACCGGCACTTCATCGAGGCCCGCCAGGCGCGCCGCACGGAAACGGCGCTCGCCTGCGATGATCTCGTATTTGTCTGATGAAATGGGCCGTACCAGGATCGGCTGCATCACGCCCTGCGCGCGAATGCTCGCCGCGAGCTCCTGCAGGCTGCCCTCGTCCATCCGCGTCCGCGGCTGGTACTTGCCGGCCTGCAGCTTGCCGAGCGCGAGCGTGTTCGGTGCGCCTTCGATCTTCACCGCTTCGGTGATATCAGCACTGCCGCCGAGCAGCGCTTCGAGGCCACGTCCCAAGCCCTTCTTCTTTGGTACCGCGTTCATGTCTTTCTTCCTCGCTTCGCTCATGTCCGGATCACGACACCTCGAACGCGCGCACGCGGTCGATCATCTCGGCACCGAACTGGAGATACGCTTGCGCACCACGCGAGTTGCGGTCGAACACGACGCCCGGCAGCCCGTAACTCGGCGCTTCCGCCAGGCGCACGTTACGCGGAATCACCGCGTCGAACACCTTGTCGCCGAAGTGCGCTTTCAGTTGATCGGAGACTTGCTGCTGCAGCGTGATGCGCGGATCGAACATCACGCGCAGCAAGCCGATGATCTTCAGGTCGCGGTTCATGTTCGCGTGAACCTGCTTGATCGTGTTGACGAGATCCGACAAGCCTTCCAGCGCGAAGTATTCGCACTGCATCGGGATCACGACGCCGTGCGCCGCGCACAGCCCGTTCAGCGTCAGCAGCGACAGCGTCGGCGGGCAATCGATCAGCACGAAGTCGTATTCGTCGGCCACGTGCTCGAGCGCGGCCTTCAGCCGGCGCTCGCGGTTGTCGATGTTGATCAGTTCGATCTCGGCACCGGACAGCTCGCGGTTCGCGGGCAGCACATCGTAGGTGACGCCGTCCGGGCGGATGCGCGCGTCGGTCACCGACACGCCGTCGACCAGCACCTCGTACACGGTCGCTTCGCAAGCAGCCTTGTCGATCCCGCTGCCCATCGTCGCGTTGCCCTGCGGGTCGAGATCGATCAGCAGGACTCGTTGCTCCTGCGCTGCAAGGCTTGCGGCGAGATTGACCGATGTCGTCGTCTTGCCGACGCCCCCCTTCTGGTTCGCAACGCAGAAGATCTTTGCCATCGTTGGTGTGTTCCCTTTACCTTCAAACAAACGGCGCGCTACTGCGCGCCTGCCCTTCAATTCGCTTCGTCGACGGCCACTTCGATCAGATGCCGTTCGGCATCGAGCATCGGTACCGCCAGCCGTATCGTCTGCTTCACGCGGCTACCTTCCGGCAATCGCGCAATCTCGTCGTCCGGATGGACGCCCTTCATTGCCCAGATCGATCCGCCCGGCGCGACCAGATGTCGGGCAAGTTTAACGAAGTCGGACAGATCCGCGAAGGCGCGGGATACGATCATGTCGAATTTTTCCGGCACTTCGACACCCGGCTGCAGCGATTCGACCCGCCCGGTGACCACCGACAGGTTCGCGAGCTTCAACTCCGCGCGCATCTGAGTCTGGAATGCAGACTTCTTCTGCACGATATCGTTCAGCGTGATCTGCCAGTCCGGCTCGACGATCGCCAGCACGATACCGGGCAGCCCGCCGCCCGAACCGACGTCGAGCACACGGGCCGATGCGCGGCCACGCAGATGCGAGACGATGGAGAGCGAATCGAGGATGTGCTGGATCAGCATCTGCTTCGGGTCGCGAATCGCCGTCAGGTTGTAGACCGCGTTCCACTTGCCGAGCAGCGCGACGTAGTCGAGCAGCTGGTTACGTTGTGCATCCGTCAGTGCGAGGTCGAGCGCCGCCGTGCCTTCGACGAGCATCTGTTCCAGTACATCCCGATTAACCGCCGGCGCGCGACGCGCCGTCATTGTTGCGTCGGGACGGCGCCGTCCCCCTGCTCCGTTGCCGCTTCGGCAGTGCCATTACGGCGACCCAGGCCACGGCGCTTCAGGTGCACCATCAGCAGCGAGATCGCCGCCGGCGTGACGCCCGAGATGCGCGACGCCTGCCCGATCGTCTCCGGCCGGAACTCGTTGAGCTTCTGGCTCACCTCGAACGACAGGCCGCGGACTTCACGGTAATCGATACCGTCCGGGAGGCGCGTATTCTCGTTCGCATCGTTGCGCTCGATCTCGGAAGCCTGGCGCTCGATATAGCCCTGATACTTGATGCCGATCTCGACCTGCTCCTTGATCTGCTCGAGCAGCACCGGATCGTCGGCCAACGGCTCTGCGGCGCCGCATTCGCCACCCTTCAGCCCGCACACGCCGTCGTAGCTGATACCCGGACGGCGCAGCAGCTCGGCGAGGCTGTATTCGTGATCGATCGCCTTGCCGAGGAGCGCGGTCGCCTCTTCCGGCGGCAACGTCTTCGGCGTGACCCACGTCGACTTCAGGCGTTCGGTTTCACGTGAAACAGCGTCGCGCTTCCGGTTGAATGCGTCCCAGCGCACGTCGTCGACGAGCCCAAGTTCGCGACCGATCTCGGTCAGGCGCATGTCGGCATTGTCTTCACGCAGGCTGAGACGATACTCGGCACGGCTTGTGAACATTCGGTACGGTTCGGCCACGCCACGCGTCACGAGATCATCGACCAGTACGCCAAGGTAGGCCTGGTCGCGGCGCGGGCACCATGCGTCCTTCTCCTGCACGTAGCGGCCCGCATTGAGGCCCGCCAGCAGACCCTGCGCGGCCGCCTCTTCATAGCCGGTCGTCCCGTTGATCTGGCCCGCAAAGAACAGCCCGTTGATCGCCTTCGTCTCGAGCGACGCCTTCAGCGCGCGCGGGTCGAAGTAGTCGTATTCGATCGCGTAGCCAGGGCGCAGGATATGCGCGTTCTCGAGGCCGCGCATCGAGTGCACGAGCTCAAGCTGGACGTCGAACGGCAGGCTCGTCGAGATCCCGTTCGGGTAGAACTCGTTGGTCGTCAGCCCTTCCGGCTCCAGGAAGATCTGGTGCGATTCCTTCGATGCGAACCGGTGAATCTTGTCCTCGATCGACGGGCAATAACGCGGCCCGACGCCTTCGATCACGCCTGTATACATGGGCGAACGGTCGAGACCGCCGCGAATGATGTCGTGCGTACGTTCGTTCGTGTGCGTAACCCAGCACGGCAGCTGCTGCGGATGCTGCTCCGCGCGGCCCAGGAACGAGAACACAGGGACCGGATCGAGATCGCCCGGCTGTTCGGTCAGCTGCGAGAAATCGATCGAACGGCCATCGATACGCGGCGGCGTACCGGTCTTCAGGCGGCCCTGCGGCAGCTTCAGCTCCTTCAGGTGCGACGACAGCGACACGGCCGCCGGATCGCCCGCGCGACCGCCCGTGTAGTTGTTCAGGCCGACGTGGATCTTGCCGTCGAGGAACGTACCGGCGGTCAGCACGACCGCGCGGGCGCGGAAGCGGATGCCGATCTGCGTGACGGCGCCCACCACGCGGTCGCCTTCGACCATCAGGTCGTCGACGGCCTGCTGGAACAGCCAGAGGTTCGGCTGGTTCTCGAGCCGGTGGCGGATCGCAGCCTTGTACAGGATGCGATCGGCCTGCGCACGCGTCGCACGCACAGCCGGGCCCTTCGACGAATTGAGGATCCGGAACTGAATGCCGCTCTCGTCCGTCGCGGCCGCCATCGCGCCGCCCAGCGCGTCGACCTCCTTGACCAGATGGCCCTTGCCAATGCCGCCGATCGACGGATTGCAGCTCATCTGCCCAAGTGTTTCGATGTTGTGGGTCAGCAGCAGTGTCTTTGCGCCCATGCGGGCGGACGCCAGCGCGGCTTCGGTGCCGGCATGGCCGCCACCGACGACGATGACGTCAAATTCTGTGGGAAAAAGCATGGTGGATTCCGTACGCAGGACAGCGCACGAACCTATCTGAGAAATGTATGGGCCGAATTATAGCGGGTTCGCTTTTCACCCGAAGGCTATCCGAATGGTAGGGTCTGAGCATTTCGTCGTTTTTTTCGGTGGTGGGCCGATCAATCCGTGGTTCAAAGCCCCTTCTGCAAAGCTTCCAGCCCGCCCGCCGCACCTCGATGCGCCTGTGGAGAGACCCATTTGTCCGGAAATTTCACGTGGAACATACAACCCGATCGGGGCCTGTGCCCCACCCAACACCTCGGACGAAACACCCTGTGCAACCACACCCACCCTCTTCCTCACAGAATTTTCGTCGGCTCGTTCGACGCTTATCCACTGTGACGCCGCACATCGCCTGCCTGTGAAACGAGTGGCCAACTCCGAATGGCAAACCGGATCGCCCTCTGCACTGTGGATACCTCCACCCATCGCCGCTGCACAGGGCTTTTGATTGTTCCTCCGGAACTTGTCCCCTGGTTGTTAACCGCCGATGTACCGGCATCACATCTCGCCCAAAAAACAAAAACGGCGTGTTTCACGTGAAACACGCCGCCCGTTTTCCGCCAACCGCACGTCCGATCAAGCCGTTTTCTTCGCCAACCCAAGGTAGGTTTCGATCACACGCGGATTCTGCGCGAGTTCCGCCGCCGGCCCTTCCAGCGCAAACTCGCCCGTCTCCAGCACGTAGCCGTAGTCCGAGATCTGCAGCGCCGCACGCGCATTCTGTTCGATCAGCAGCGTCGCCACCCCCGTACCGCGCAACGCGCTGATGATATGAAAGATCTCCTTAACGATCAGCGGCGCCAGCCCGAGGCTCGGCTCGTCGAGCATCAGCAGGTCGGGCTTACCCATCAGCGCGCGGCCAACCGCGAGCATCTGCCGCTCGCCACCGGACAGCGTGCCCGCCGCCTGCTTGCGCCGCTCCTTCAGCCTCGGAAACAGGGCGAAGACGTGATCGAGCTGGTCGAGGAAGTTCGCTTCGCCCGCCTGTTTGCGCCGATACGCGCCCAGTATGAGGTTGTCTTCGACCGTCATCGTGCTGAACAGCTCACGCTTCTCTGGCACGAGGCACATCCCGCGTGCGACGCGCTGCTCGACCGGCAGTGCACCGACATCGTGACCGCGATACACGACCGCGCCCGACGCATGCCCGGTCACCGGTAGCGCGCCCATGATCGCGTTCAACAGCGTCGATTTGCCGGCCCCGTTCGGGCCGATCACGCTGACGATCTGTCCTGCACCAACCTTGATCGCCGCGCCGTGTAGCGCCTCCACCTTCCCGTACCGGACCGCCAGCCCGCGCACGTCGAGAATCGGTATCGTCGTGTCCGTCATCACTCCACCCCGCCCAGATACGCTTCGAGCACCGCAGGATCCTGCTGCACATCCTGTGGCAGCCCTTCCGCGATCCGTGTGCCGAATTCCATCACCACCAGCCGGTCGGTGAGATTCATCACGAAATCCATGTCGTGTTCCACGAGCAACACGCTCATTCCCTCCGCCTTCAGCCGCCGCAGCAAGTCAGCGAGTTGCTGCTTCTCCTGATAACGCAGCCCGGCGGCCGGCTCATCGAGCAGCAACAGCGTCGGGTCGCAACACAGCGCCCGCGCGATTTCGAGAATCCGCTGCTGGCCCAGCGCGAGGCTGCCCGCTTCGTCGTACATGTGCTTTTCGAGCCCGACGCGGCGGATCTGCTGTGCAGCCTCGGCCAGCAACTGCGCTTCCTCACGGGCATTGAGCCGCGCGACGCTGCGCCACACGCCGGTATGGCCGCGAAGGTGCGCACCGATCGCGACGTTCTCGAGCACCGTCATCGCCGGCAACAGCTTCACGTGCTGGAACGTCCGGCCAATGCCGCGGCGGACGATCTGGCGCGATGTGAGCCCGTCGATGCGCTCGCCACGGAACGTGATCGTGCCGCCCGTCGGCTTCAGCACACCGGTCACGAGGTTGAACGTGGTCGACTTGCCGGCGCCGTTCGGGCCGATCAGCCCGATGATCTGCCCCGCTTTCACGTCGAAGCTGACGTCGTTGACGGCCACGAGCCCGCCGAACTGCTTGCGCGCGTTGTCGACGACGAGCAACGGCTCGCCGGCCATCGGCTTCGCCCGTTGCGGCAATGGCTCGGCGTGCTCGGGTACATGCGCGCGCGGCCCGCGCGGGAACAGCCTGGCGACGAACGGCCACACGCCCTGGCGCGCGTACTGCAGCAGCAGCACCATCAGCACGCCGAACACGATGATCTCGAAGTTGCCTTCCGAGCCGAGCAGCTTCGGCAGCAGCGTCTGCAGGTAGTCCTGCAGCACGGTCAGGATCGCCGCACCGAGCACCGCGCCCCACACGTGCGACACACCACCCACCACGGCCATGAACAGGAACTCGATCCCGTGGTTCAGCCCGAACGGCGTCGGGTTCACCGCGCGTTGCAGGTGTGCGTACAGGAATCCCGATACCGCCGCGAGCACGGCCGCGTAGACGAAGATCACGACCCGCATCCACGCGGTGTTCACGCCCATCGCCTCGGCCATCACGCCACCGCCGCGCAGCGCGCGGATCGCACGGCCCGGGCGGCTGTTCAGCAGGTTCTGCACCGACACGATCGCGGCCAGCACGACGGCCCAGATCAGGAAGTACAGGCTGCGGCCGCTTTCGAGCTCGATGCCGAACAGGTTCAGCGCCGGAATCCCGTTGATCCCGTCGTACTTGCCGAGCAGTTCGAGGTTGCCGAACAGGTAGAACAGCGCGAGGCCCCACGCGATCGTGCCGAGGGGCAGGAAGTGGCCGGACAGCCGCATCGTGACCGCGCCGAGCACGAGCGCGACGAGCGCCGTCAGCACGACGCCGACGATCAGTGCGAGCCACGGCGATACACCGTAGCGCGTCGTCAGGAGCGCGGTCGCATAGGCGCCGATGCCGACGAACGCGGCCTGCCCGAAGCTCGTCATCCCGCCGACGCCCGTGAGCAGCACGAGCCCGATCGCGACGATCGCGTATAGGCCGATGTAGTTCAGCAGCGTGATCCAGTATTCAGGCACCTGCAGCGCGCCGGGCAGCACCGGCAGCGCGAACAGCACCACGAGAAACACCCAGAAGGTCTTGTTGCGTCCCATCGTCTTCATCGTGTCACTCCTCTTCCTCTTCCGCATGCGGCGTGGCGAAGCTCCGCCACAACAGCACCGGAATGATCAGCGTGAACACGATCACCTCCTTGTAGGCGCTCGCCCAGAATGACGAATACGATTCGAGCACGCCAACGAGCAGCGAGCCGGCGGCCGCGAGCGGATAGCTGACGAGCCCGCCGATGATCGCGCCGACAAAACCCTTCAGGCCGATCAGGAAGCCCGAGTCGTAGTAGATCGTCGTCAGCGGGCCAACGAGGATCCCGGACAGCACGCCGAGCCCCGCCGCGAACGTGAACGCGAGCCGCCCTGCCTCGGTCGTGCCGATGCCGACGAGCCGCGCGCCGAGCCGGTTCACCGACGTCGCGCGCAGCGCCTTGCCGGCGATCGTGCGGCCGAAGTACACGTAGAGCGCGCCGATCAGCACGAGCGCGGTCACGACGACCAGGAGGCTCTGCACCGACACGGTCATGCTGCCGATCGACAGCGACGCATCCGAGAAGCCGTTGGTGCGCGAGCCTTCCGCGCCGAACATCACGAGCCCGAGGCCGACCATCGCAAAGTGGACGGCGACCGACACGATCAGCAGCAGCAACGTCGTGCCTTCGGCGATCGGCTGGTACACGAGCCGATAGACGAATGGCCCCATCGGCACGACGATCGCGAGCGTCAGGGCGATTTGCGCAAGCATCGGCAGCGGCTGCACGGCGAAGCTGCGTGTGATTGCGAACACCGCGAGCGGCAGCAGCACGTAGCGGCTGCCGAGCGTCGCGAGCGTGCGGCCGAGCTGATGGCGCCGTTCGCGATGCCGGATCAGGCCGCCGACTTCGAGCAGGAAACACGCGATGCCCATCACGAACAGCAGCCAGCAGGTGGCGGGAAATTTCTGCGCCTGCAACGCGGCAAGCGTCAGTGCACCGTAGGCGACGAATTCGCCCTGGGGAATGAAGATCACCCGCGTGACGGAAAACACCAGCACGAGCGCCAGCGACAGCAATGCATATATGGCGCCGGTCGTGATGCCGTCTTGCGCGAGGATCGCTGCAATCGAGAGATCCATACGTTTCGTGTATCGAGAATGCTGCGGAGAAACGAAAGACGGGATGGCCGACGCGCGGACGGCAAGGTCAGCGCGTCGGGCGCCAGGCAGGCGGCCCCGGCGGTTCCTGGCGGCACGGGCGCGGCCCGTCAGGCCCGGCACCCTGCCGGCGGCATGCACGGCGCCACTCGCGCCGCGCACGCCGGTTTGACGCGATGCTTACTCGGCCTGCAGCTTCCACTTGCCGTCGACGATCTGCACCATCACGCGCGCACGCGTGTCGAAGCCGTTGTGGTCGGTCGGCGTCATGTTGATCACGCCATGCGACACGGGCAGGTCTTTCACGTTCTCGATCGATGCGCGCAGCGCCTCGCGGAACGCCTCGGTGCCCGGCTGGCCCTTCTTCAGCGCTTCCGGAATCGCACGCTGCAGCAGCAGCCCCGCGTCCCACGCATGGCCGCCGAACGTCGCCAGCGAGCCCGCGCCGTACGCCTTCTCGTACGCGGCCTTATAGCCGAGCGCCGGCTTCTTCACCGGGTTCGAATCGGGCAGCTGGTCGGTCACGAGCACCGGGCCGGCAGGCAGGATCTCGCCTTCGCAATCCTTGCCGCACACGCGCAGGAAGTCGTTGTTCGCGACGCCGTGCGTCTGGTACACCTTGCCCTTGTAGCCGCGCTCCTTCAGCGTCTTCGCCGGCAGCGCCGCCGGCGTGCCCGAGCCGGCGATCAGCACCGCATCCGGATTCGAGCCCATCAGCTTCAGCACCTGCCCCATCACCGACGCGTCGGTGCGGTTGTAGCGCTCGTTCGATACGACCTTCAGGCCGTTCTTCGCGGCCGCCGCGCTGAACGTGTTGTACCAGCTGTCGCCGTACGCATCGGCGAAGCCGATGAAGCCGACCGTCTTCACGCCGTGTTTCGCCATGTAGCCGGCGATCGCGTCGGCCATCAGCTGGTCGTTCTGCGGCACCTTGAACATCCATGCGCGTTTCGCGTCCATCGGCGAGATGATCTGGGCGCTCGCCGCGAGCGAAATCGTCGGCGTCTTGCCCTGCGACACGGGATCGAGCATCGCGAGCGAGTTCGGCGTGACGGACGAGCCGATGATCGCGTCGACGTGATCTTCATCGATCAGCTTGCGCACGTTCTGCACCGCGCGGCTCGTGTCGGATGCGTCGTCGAGCACGATGTACTGCACGCTCTTGCCGGCGATTTCCTTCGGCAGCAGCGCGATCGTGTTCTTTTCCGGAATCCCGAGCGACGCGGCCGGCCCGGTGGCCGACAGCGTCACGCCGATCTTCACCTGCGCCGACGCCGTTGCCGCCGCGCACACGAGGCCCGCGGCGAGCACGGCCTCCATCCATCGATTCATTTTCATTTACGTTGTCTCCAAACGCTGCTCGAAAAAGCCACGGGTCGCTCGGGCGGCTCCCGGTCCCCAAAACAAGTTAATAATTTAACTATCTCGCCTTGGCGCGCCTACGCTCGTTTTCCCGTGAAACACCTCACCTTCAACTGCGCCCGGACGACACCGCGCGCGGGCGCACCGGCCGGCGGTCGAAACGGTCGTTCGACCGTCACGATGCGCAGCAGCGGTGTCGTCTGGATGAAGAACGCGGAGAAATGCGCAATCGCGCGGGCAATCGATGTGCGTGCAACGATCAAGGAAAGGCACGTCGATCTGGCCTGATACGGCCTGGCGCGCGAGCGGCACATGATCGGGAAGCCGGCCGCTCATGCGAATGCAGATGCGGATATCGATACGGATGCGCACGCAACGACCGGCGATGGCGCCGGAACGCGCCTACAGGCCGCAGAACGGCTCGGGAAGGCCTTCGCGACATCCGGCCAACCCCACGACGAACGAACGGCGCCAGCCGCCCTTCCTGCCCCGATCCATCGTCCCGCGCTGCTCATCCAACCGTACTCCCTCTTCTGCATTCTGCTTGTAGGAGAACTGCCGACCGATTTTCCCGACCGAACGGTCGGCGAAAGCTGAGTGTAACGGACGCGTTTTGCGCACGCCAACCGGGTTAGCCCGAACGGCCGGCGCACGGCTGCGCATCGCTTGCGAAGGAATCGCGGGAAAGCGGAAAACGGGAGGACGCGGCGAAGCGCGGAAGAAACGCGGTGCGAATACAAGCGCGGAACAAGGTCACTGCGCAGGCCGATGCACCATCAGCGGAAATCCGTGCACGCAAATGAAAAAGCGCTGTTGGATTCCGTCCAACAGCGCTTTGGGGTCCGGGCACTTTGTGCCTCGATTGTCTCCTCGTTCTCCACCTGCAAATTCGTTTCGCGGTGCATCAGAACTAAAACGAATCTTAAAGAGGCTTAAGCACCACGGCAACTTAGCATTTACCCCTATGGTGCATCGCCGCACGAAAATGGGGCACCAGTGTGCCGCGCGGCACCGACTTGAGCCCGCTGCGACGCCCTTTCGCAGCGCACCGGATGGTGCTTCGCATCAACGTGCCGCGACGCGCGCGGCACGCGCTCAGGACGCCCTGAGCGGCTTGATCCGCGCGACTATCTCGCCGACGATGCCGCGCCGGAATGCGAGCACGCATGCGATGAAGATCAGCCCCGTGACGATCGTCGCCGATTCGCCGAGCGAATGGAACCACGCGACGCCCGTCGCCGATGCGAACCATTCGCCGATGTCGCCGAGCCGGTCTTCCAGCGCGACGATCAGCGCCGCACCCAGCAACGGCCCGAACAGCGTGCCCATCCCGCCGACGAGCGTCATCAGTACGACGAGGCCCGACATCGTCCAGTACGCGTCCGACAGCGTCTCGAAGCCGAGCACGAGCACCTTCAGCGAGCCGGCGAGCCCCGCGATGCCCGCCGACAGGATGAACGCGAGCAGCTTGAAGCGGTCGGTGTCGTAGCCGAGCGAGATCGCGCGCGCCTCGTTCTCCTTGATCGCGACAAGCACCTGGCCGAACGGCGAATGCACGACCCGCACGATGAACGCGCACGCGGCGACGACCACCGCCAGCACGACGTAGTACAGCGCGACGTCGTTCGACAGGTCAAGCAGCCCGAACAGGTGGCCGCGCGGCACGCCCTGCAGCCCGTCCTCGCCGTGCGTAAACGGCGCCTGCAGGTAGATGAAGTAGACCATCTGCGCAAACGCGAGCGTGATCATCGCGAAGTAGATGCCCTGCCGCCGGATCGCGAACAGCCCGACGACGAGCCCGAGCAGCGTCGCGGCAACGGTACCGGCCAGCACGCCGAGCTCCGGCGTGAAACCGAGCGTCTGCATCGAATAACCGGTCGCATAGCCGGCGGTCGCGAGGAACATCGCATGGCCGAACGACAGCAGCCCCGTATAGCCGATCAGCAGGTTGAACGCGGCCGCGAACAGCGCGAACGTGAGCACCTTCATCACGAACACCGGGTACGCGCCGATGAACGGCGCGGCGAGCAGTGCGGCGAGCAGCACGCCGTAGAGCACTTTTCTCTGCATCATTTTTCCTTGCCGAAGAGGCCCGCCGGGCGGAACAGCAGCACGATCGCCATGATCACGAACACGACGGTGGCCGACGCTTCGGGGTAGAACACGCGCGTGAAACCCTCGATCACGCCGAGCAGCAGGCCCGTGACGATCGAGCCGAGGATCGAGCCCATCCCGCCGATCACGACCACCGCGAACACGGTGATGATCATCGGCTGGCCCATCAGCGGCGACACCTGGATCACCGGCGCCGCCAGCACGCCCGCGAACGCGGCGAGCGCGACGCCGAAGCCGTAGGTGAGCGTGATCATCATCGGCACGTTCACGCCGAATGCCTCGACGAGCTTCGGGTTCTCGGTGCCCGCGCGCAGGTAGGCGCCGAGGCGCGTCTTCTCGATCACGAACCACGTCGCGAGACACACCGCGAGCGATGCGACGACGACCCACGCGCGGTAGTTCGGCAGGAACATGAACCCGAGGTTGGTGGCGCCGGACAGCTGCGACGGCACGTCGTACGGCTGGCCGGACGAGCCGTAGATCGACCGGAACACGCCTTCGACGACCAGCGTGAGCCCGAACGTGAGCAGCAGTCCGTACAGGTGATCGAGCTTGTACAGCCAGCGCAGCATCGAGCGCTCGATCAGGATCCCGAACGCACCGACGACCAGCGGCGCGATCACCAGCATCGCCCAGTACGGCAGCCCGAAATACGACAGGCCCATCCACGCGAGCATCGCACCCAGCATGAACAGCGCGCCGTGCGCGAAGTTGATCACGTTGAGCAGCCCGAAGATCACCGCAAGCCCGAGGCTCAGGATCGCGTAGAACGAGCCGTTGACGAGCCCGAGCAGCAACTGGCTCAGCATCGCCGGCAACGGAATGCCAAAAATTTCCATCGACTTAGCCGTCAGAATGAGTTTCGTTGCGCACGCAACCTTCATGCGTCGCGTACGCGGGCAGCGCAGCGGGCACATCGCTGCAGCCGCCACCGAGCGGCGCGCCCGCGCGCGCCGCTACGCCCTGCTTACTTCCACAACGCGCAGCGCGATTCCTGCTTGGTTCCGAACGCCTGTTCGCCCGGAATCGTCGCGAGCACCTTGTAGTAATCCCACGGCTCCTTCGACTCCGACGGCTTCTTCACTTCCATCAGGTACATGTCGTGGATCATGCTGCCGTCCGTGCGGATGTAGCCCTTCGCGTAGAAGTCGTTGATCTTGATCTTCTTCAGCTCGGCCATCACCTTGTCGGAGTCGGTCGTGCCTGCGGCCTGGACGGCCTTCAGGTAGGTCGTCACCGACGAGTAGTCGGCCGCCTGCAGACTCGACGGCATCTTCTTCATCTTGCCGAAGTAGCGCTGCGCCCACTGGCGCGACGCCGCGTCGCGGTTCCAGTACCAGCTGTCGGTCAGCACCAGGCCCTGCGTCGTCTCGAGGCCGAGGCTGTGCACGTCGTCGATGAACATCAGCAGCGCGGCGAGCTTCATCGTCTTCGTGATGCCGAACTCCTTCGCGGCCTTGATCGCGTTGATCGTGTCGCCGCCCGCGTTCGCGAGACCGAGGATCTGCGCCTTCGACGCCTGCGCCTGCAGCAGGAACGACGAGAAATCCGACGCGGACAGTGGGTGGCGTACCGCACCGAGCACCTGGCCGCCGTTCGCCTTCACGACATCGGACGTGTTCTTCTCGAGCGCCTTGCCGAACGCGTAATCGGCGGTCAGGAAGAACCACGTCTTGCCGCCCTGCTTCACCACCGCCGAACCGGTGCCCTTCGCGAGCGCCATCGTGTCGTAGGCGTAGTGCACCGTGTACGGCGTGCACTGCTCGTTGGTCAGCGTGTCGGCGCCCGCGCCGATGTTGATGTAGACCTTCTTCTTCTCGGCCGCGACCTGGTTCATCGACAGCGCGGTGGCCGAATTCGTGCCGCCGACCAGCAGGTCGAGCCCGCCGCGGTCCATCCATTCGCGCGCCTTCGACGCGGCGATGTCGGCCTTGTTCTGGTGATCGGCATAGACGACCTCGATCGGCTTGCCGAGCACCTTGCCGCCGAAATCGGCGACCGCCATGCGGATCGCCTCGAGGCCGCCCTGCCCGTCGATATCCGCGTAAAGCCCCGACATGTCGGTGATGAAGCCGATCTTCACGGTATCCGCGGCCTGCGCGGCGCCAGCGGTGAGCGCGGCGGTCGCGAGCGCGAGACAGGCGTGTGCGAGGGTCTTCATTTTCATTGACGTCTCCTGTTGTTCTGATGCGTTGTGGTTGTTCGAAGCCGCCACGGCCAGCGGCGAAAGAGACGGGCCGGCGTCACACCCCGAGCAGGTCGTGCAGGATCGGCATCTTGCTTTCCAGTTCGGCCGCCTGGAAATGTTCGACGATGCTGCCGTGCTCCATCACGTAGAACCGGTCGGCGAGCGGCGCCGCGAAGCGGAAATTCTGTTCGACCATCACGATCGTGTAGCCGCGCGCCTTCAGCGCGACGATCATCCGCGCGAGCGCCTGCACGATCACCGGTGCGAGGCCTTCGGAAATCTCGTCGAGCAGCAGCAGGTTCGCGCCGGTGCGCAGGATCCGCGCGACCGCGAGCATCTGCTGCTCGCCGCCGGACAGCCGCGTGCCCTGGCTCTGCCGGCGCGACGCGAGGTTCGGGAACATCGCGTAGATCTCGTCGATCGACATCGCGTGGTCGCGCGGTCCGATCGGCGGCGGCAGCATCAGGTTCTCCTCGCACGACAGGCTCGAGAAGATCCCGCGCTCCTCCGGGCAGTAGCCGATACCGAAATGCGCGATGCGGTGCGTCGCGAGGCCGATCGTCTCGTTGCCCGCGACCTTGATCGACCCGCTGCGGCGGCCCGTGAGGCCCATGATCGCGCGCAGCGTCGTCGTGCGGCCCGCGCCGTTGCGGCCGAGCAGCGTGACGACCTCGCCGCGATGCACCGTCAGGTCGACACCGTGCAATATGTGGGATTCCCCGTACCAGGCCTCGAGGCCCGTGATCTCCAGCGCGGGCGTACCGCTTTCGACGCCGCTCAATTCGCGTTCCTCCCGTTCGCTGTGCTTCATGCGTGCGCCCCCGCGAGCGCCGCGTCGGCGCTGCCCATGTAGGCCTCGATGACGAGCGGATTCTTCGACACTTCCGCATACGAACCTTCGGCCAGCACCTCGCCGCGTTGCAGGACGGTGATCGTGTCGGAGATGCCCGCGATCACGTTCATGTTGTGCTCGACCATCAGGATCGTGCGGCCGCTCGCGACCTTCTTGATCAGCGCGGTCACGCGATCGACGTCCTCGTGGCCCATTCCCTGCGTGGGCTCGTCGAGCAGCATCAGTTCCGGCTCCATCGCGAGCGTGGTCGCGATCTCCAGCGCGCGCTTGCGGCCGTAAGCGAGTTCGACGGTCGGCACCTGCGCGAAATCGGTGAGGCCGACCTGCGTGAGCAGGTCCATCGCGCGGTCGTCAAGCCGCTTCAGCGTGCGTTCGCTGCGCCAGAAATGGAATTCGGTGCCGAGCGCGCGCTGCAGGCCGATGCGCACGTTCTGCAGTGCGGTCAGGTGCGGGAACACGGCCGAGATCTGGAACGAGCGGATGATGCCGCGGCGTGCCACCTGCGCGGGCCGCTCGTCGGTGATGTCGATGCCGTTGAAGACGATCTGGCCGGCCGTCGGCGTCAGGAATTTGGTGAGGAGGTTGAAGCAGGTGGTCTTGCCCGCGCCGTTCGGTCCGATCAGCGCATGGATCGCACCGCGACGCACACGCAGGTTCACGCCGTTGACGGCCGTGAAACCCCTGAACTCCTTGGTCAGTCCGCGTGTTTCCAGAATCGTGTCGCCGAGAATCATGTTCCCTTCCGTACGAAGTCAGGCGAAGCACCGGGAAGATTCGCGAGAAGCGTCCGCGAAACAGGTCAGCGGATGAGCGGGCTGCCCCGGGCGCCGTGTTACGCCTCGAGGGTGGTCTCCCGCGCCGACGCGTATGCACGCTGCGCCACATTGTCTCGCCGTTGGTGCAGTGCAATCATCGGGATTTGCACTTATAGGGCTGGCCGCCATGTCGCGCGCGACTTTGCACGGTTTTTCACCGCGTTTTTTTGATACGTGCATCATCGCGTGTTGACCATCCGCACGGCCCGGCACGCACGCAACAAAAAAGCCCTGCGGCTGCACGGCTTGCATGGATCTTGCCGGCGAATCGGCACAATCGGCGCCATCGGCACCGGCGCTGCAACAGCCGCTTGTTTCGCATAGCGAATCAGCGGGCGTCATCATGACAGCCCGCTGTCGTGCGTGTCAGCTTCCCGTCACACGGGTGTCGCCGCGGCCTCCGTGCGCACCGGCGTCGCTTCGCGCGCCGCGCGGCGATCGGCACGGATCATGTCGCTCGCGCGCTCGGCGATCATCAGCGTCGGCGAATTGGTGTTGCCCGATGTAATGAACGGCATCACCGATGCATCGACGATCCGCAGCCCGGCGATGCCGCGCACGCGCAGCCGGCTGTCGACCACCGCGCGCTCATCGTCGGCACGCCCCATCCGGCAGGTGCCGACCGGATGGAAGATCGTCGTGCCGACGGCGCCGGCCGCCTCGATCAGCTCGGCTTCGCTCCGGTACTGCGCGCCCGGCAGGATTTCCTCGGGACGGTAGCGCGCGAGCGCCGGCGCGGACGCGATCCGGCGCGTGAGCCGTAGCGCGTTCGCGGCGACGTGGCGATCGTGGTCGGTCGACAGATAGTTCGGCGCGATCGCGGGGGCGACACCCGGATCGGCACGCGCGATATGCACGCTGCCGCGCGACGTCGGCCGCAGATGGCACACGGAGGCGGTGAACGCATTGAAGCTGTGCAGCGGCTCGCCGAAGCGTTCGAGCGACAGCGGCTGCACGTGGTATTCGAGATCGGGGCGCGTGAGCGCGGGATCGTCGGGATCGGATTTCGCGAACGCGCCGAGCTGCGACGGCGCCATCGACATCGGCCCGCGCTGCAGCAACGCATATTCGGCGCCGATCATCAGCTTGCCCCACCAGTGCGCGGACAGCGTGTTGAGCGTGCGTACGCCTTCGACGCGAAACGCCATCCGCAATTGCAGGTGATCCTGCAGGTTTTCGCCGACGCCCGGCAGATCCTGCACGACGTCGATGCCGAGCGCCTGCAGCCGCCGGCCATCGCCGATACCCGACAGTTCGAGCAACTGCGGCGAATTCACGGCGCCGGACGTCAGCAGCACCTCCGAACGCGCCCGTGCAACGTAATCGGTGCCGCCGCCGCGATATTCGACGCCGACCGCGCGCCGCCCGTCGAAGATCACGCGCTGCGCCTGCGCGCCGGTGATGACGGTCAGGTTCGGGCGTGCCATCGCGGGCCGCAGGAACGCTTTCGAGGTATTCCAGCGCACGCCGCGCTTCTGGTTCACCTCGAAATAGCCGACCCCGGTATTGTCGCCACGATTGAAATCGTCGGTTGCCGGGATCCCCGTCTGCTGCGCGGCCTGCGCGAACGATTCGAGGATCTCCCAGCGCAGCCGCTGCTTCTCGACGCGCCAGTAGCCACCCGCGCCGTGCGCATCGCTCGCGCCCGCATGGTGATCCTCGCTGCGCTTGAAGATCGGCAGCACGCTGTCCCACGACCAGCCGGCGTCGCCGGTTTCCTGCGCCCAGCCGTCGTAATCCTCGCGCTGGCCACGCATGTAGATCATCCCGTTGATCGACGAGCAGCCGCCGAGCACGCGGCCGCGCGGATACGAAAGCGCACGGCCGTTGAGCGCCGCTTCGGGCTGCGTCTTGTACAGCCAGTCGGTGCGCGGGTTGCCGATGCAATACAGATAGCCGACCGGGATGTGGATCCAGTGATAGTCGTCCTTGCCGCCCGCTTCGAGCAGCAGCACGCGGATGTCGGGATCTTCGGTCAGGCGGTTCGCGAGCACGCAGCCCGCGGTGCCCGCGCCGACGATCACGTAATCGAATTCGCCTTCTAGCGTGCGTTGTGTAGTCACGGTTTGTCTCCTGTCACGCGGCGCAACGCCGCGCGTCATTTCCAGCATAGTGTGTCGCGAGCCACGCTTGCGGCCCCGCGCGCCCCGCGCCGATGAAGCGTACTCCGGCCGCCGGCCGCCGATCCAATGAGTTATGCTGAAGTGCGTTATAAGCCGCGCTCATATCACGACGATGGATCTCACCCTGCTCCGCGCGTTCGCGACGGTCGCGCGCGAAGGCAACCTGACGCGCGCCGCCGTGCAACTGCACCTGACGCAGCCGGCGGTCAGCCTGCAGATCAAGCATCTGCAGGAAACACTCGGCGTCACACTGTTTACGCGCACGTCGCGCGGTCTCGCACTGACGCGCGACGGGCAGACGCTGCTGCCGCATGCGGAACGCGCGCTCGCCGCGGCCGCCGACGTGGAGCGCGCCGCTGCTGCGCTGCGACACGAGGTGCGCGGCCGGCTGCGGATCGGCACGATCCTCGATCCGGGCTTCCTGCGGCTCGGCGGCTTCCTGCGCGCGCTCGTCGAAACCCATCCGCAGATCGAGACGGCGCTGCGGCACGGCATGTCGGGCTGGGTGATCGAACAGGTGCGCGCGCAGGCGCTCGACGTCGGCTACTACATCGGCTGGCCGGGCGAGGACGATCCACTCGACGGCGCGCTGTTCCACACCGTCACGCTCACACATTTCCAGTACCGCGTGCTCGCGCCGGCCGGCTGGAAGGAGCGCGTGCAGCGCGCCCATGACTGGCGTTCGCTCGCGACGCTGCCGTGGATCTGGACGCCGCCGGCGTCCGCGCACCACCGGCTGCTGTCGCGGCGCTTCGCCGATGCCGGCGCGCAGCCGCTCAAGGTTGCCGAGGTCGACCAGGAGCAGTCGATGCTCGATCTCGTCAAATCGGGGATCGGGTTGACGCTCGCGCGCGACTCGACCGCGCTGGCCGAAGCGCACGCGCATGCGCTGACGATCGTCGAGCCCGTGACGGTGCCCACCGAACTGACGTTCGTGACGCTCGCCGAGCGGCGCGACGAACCGGCGATCGCAGCCGCGCTGCGGCTGATCGAAGCGCAGTGGTCGATATGAGCGGGGCTGATGACGACGCGGCCGGGCCCCGGCGCGTCATCTCGCCACGCCCCCCGCCCGTCGTCACGCCACCGTCTCCGCGTTTTTGCTAGATTGTGCGTTCGCACACCGCGAGACCCCGATTGAAGGAGACCCGCATGGCCCGCAACATCGAGATCAAAGCCCGCGCCCGCGAATTCGACCAGCTGCGCGAACAGGCGGCCAGGCTCGCGACCGAGGCGCCGCTGTTCTATCGCCAGCAGGATTTCTTCTATGACGTGCCGCGCGGCCGGCTGAAGCTGCGCCGCTTCGAGGACGGCACGCCGGCCGAACTGATCTTCTACCAGCGCGACGACCGCGACGGCCCGAAGGCGTCGTACTACACGCGCAGCCCGGTGACGAACCCCGACGCGATGCACGCGCTGCTCGCCACCGCGCTGACCACGCGCGGAATCGTGACGAAGGAACGGCACGTGTACCTCGCGGGCCGCACCCGCATTCACCTCGACCGCGTCGACGGCCTCGGCGATTTCATCGAACTGGAAGTCGTGCTCGGCCCCGATGACGACGAAGCCGGCGGCGAAGCGGAAGCGCACGACGTGTTCGCGAAGCTCGGCGTGTCGCAGGGCGATCTCGTCGCGGTCGCGTACGTCGACCTGCTGAACGCCGACACGCAACACGAAGCGACCTGATCCGGCCCTGTACTACCGCGGCGCCACCCGTACCGCCTTCGCCCCTGCCGCCGCCCGGTCGCCGCGTCAGGCGGCGCCAGGCGCCAGGTGCGCGAGCGGCAGCGCGCCGTTGCGCTTGAAGGTCGTCAGCACGATGTTCGAGCGCACGCTGTCCACGCCCGGCACGCGCATCAGTTTCTTCATCACGAACTGCGACAGCGCGTTCAGGTCGGGCGCGACGATCCGCAGCAGGTAGTCCGCATCGCCCACCACCGCATGGCATTCGAGCACTTCGGGCAGCACGTCGATCTGCTGCTGGAACTGCTCGATGATCGAATCGCCATGGTGCTTGAGCTTCAGGCTCGTGAACGCGGTGACGCCGAGCCCGAGCTTTTCGGGGCGCAGCATCACGCGATAGCCTTCGATCACGCCGGCCGCCTCGAGCCGCTGCAGCCTCCGGCCGATCTGCGACGGCGACAGCGGCACCTCCTCGCCGAGCTGCTGGTGCGTCGCGCGGCCGAAGCGCTGCAGCACGTCCAGCAGCGCAAGATCGAAATGATCGAGTTCCAGCATGAGCATTCTCCGCATTGATTCGTGATTTTATGCACGATTATCGCATCATCAAGCAAATCAACGCCAACATTGCGCCCATTCCGCACGCACCCCGCTCTACACTTGCATGGTTCCCAACCGCCACGTGCAGAGCCAGATCATGTCCACCGTCGTCACCGCGAAACTGCAGGAGCAGTTCGATGCGGGCCTCGAAACCCGCGCCGATTTCACCATCGACCAGCCGCTCGCGCATTACGGCCAGGTTGACCACGCGGTGTGGAAGCAGCTCTATGCACGCCAGTCGACATTGTTGCGCGGGCGCGCGTGCGACGCGTTCGTCGCGGGGCTCGGGAAGATCGACCTGCCGGCCGATCGCGTGCCGTCGTTCGCCGACGTGAACCGTCAGTTGAAGCCGGCAACGGATTGGGAGATCGTCGCGGTGCCGGGCCTCGTGCCCGACCGGGTGTTCTTCGCGCATCTCGCGAACCGGCGCTTCCCCGTCACCTGGTGGATGCGCCGCCCCGACCAGCTCGATTACCTGCAGGAACCCGACTGCTTCCACGACCTGTTCGGCCACGTGCCGCTGCTGATCAACCCGGTGTTCGCGGACTACATGCAGGCGTACGGCAGTACCGCACTCGCGGTCGCCGACGACGAAGCGGCGCTGGCGCGCCTCGCGCGACTCTACTGGTATACGGTGGAATTCGGGCTGATCCGCGATCCGCGCGGCACGAACGGGCTGTCGATCTACGGGGCCGGAATCGTGTCGAGCAAGGGTGAAAGCCTGTACAGCCTCGAAAGCGCGGCGCCGAACCGGCTCGGCTTCGACCTCGAGCGGGTGATGCGCACGAAGTACCGGATTGACACGTTCCAGAAGACCTATTTCGTGATCGACGATTTCGCCCAGCTGTTCGCGCTCGCCGACGTCGACGGCCGTGCGCTGGCCGACCGGCTGGCTGCGCTGCCCGAGTTCGCAGCCGGCGCGGTGCTCGATACCGATCGCGTGCTGCACCGCGGCACCGGCGAAGGCTGGCCCGACGACGACGACGCATGACGGTCGAGGGCGCAGGAACGCGCCCCTGGCGGCCTTCCGATCGCCTTCCCGCAACTATGAAACAATGACCGGTGCCGGCTTCGCCGCGCGGCGCAGCCGCGCGCGGGCGCCGTTACCGAACGAGAGGTGCAAGATGATCCACAAGCTCACATCAGAAGAACGCAAGACCCGGCTCGAAGGCCTGCCGCTCTGGACGGCCGTGCCGGGCCGCGACGCAATCCAGCGCAGCCTGCGCTTCGCCGATTTCAACGAAGCGTTCGGCTTCATGACGCGCGTCGCGATCAAGGCGCAGGAAATGAACCACCATCCGGAATGGTTCAACGTGTACAACCGCGTCGACATCACGCTGTCGACCCACGACGCCGACGGCCTGACCGAACGCGACATCGAACTCGCGCTGTTCATCGACCGCGCCGGCGCGCACGCGAAACCCGCCGCCTGAGGCCTTCCTCTACCGCCGCGCGTCTTTCGATGCGCGGCGCGTCAACTTTTCATTTCGATGAACGTTTTCTAGGATGTAGTCAGCGAAAGCCTTCAGCTTTCCAAGCCATCCTTAAGGCGCACGTAAGTCTCGTATGCATTCCGTGCCTTGGGGTCCAAACCTTCCAGTTGCAGCGCGCTTTGGCGCTGTACAATCAGCAGCGCATACGGCTTGGAAAGCGCGCTGGCCTCTTCGCAGAGTTTGAGTTCGTCGCCGCTCGACGGCGAGCGGGCGCGCCAGAAATTGATCGCGGCTTCTAGGTCGTTGATCGAAATATCGGACATGTTTGGATTTAATCGTTCGCTGGCCGCCATGCTTGATGTCAGGTGTAGCGGCGCCCCTGTGGAAACGGCGTCGTGCTGTCCGCGTGCCTGAACCGCCAACCCATTGTACTTGAGCGAACTTCATGCGACTCCTTCTGATTGAAGACGACCGCCCCATCGCACGCGGTATCCAGAGCAGCCTCGAGCAGGCTGGCTTCACCGTCGACATGGTGCATGACGGCATCTTTGCCGAACAGGCGCTGGCACAGAACCGCCACGAACTCGTGATCCTCGACCTCGGCCTGCCGGGCATCGACGGGATGACGCTGCTCACGCGCTTCCGCCAGACCAACCGCCACACGCCCGTCATCGTGCTGACCGCGCGCGACGAGCTGAACGACCGGATCCAGGGCCTGAACTCGGGCGCCGACGACTACATGCTCAAGCCGTTCGAGCCCGCCGAGCTCGAAGCGCGCATCCGCGCGGTGATGCGCCGCAGCGGCCCGCACAGCGACATGCCGCGTCCGGAAGTGTCGCTCGGCGGCGTCCGCCTGTCGGGCGTCGACCGCCGCATCTTCAACGACGACAAGCCGCTCGAACTGTCGCCGCGCGAATTCGCGGTGCTCGAGATGCTGCTGCTGCGCCACGGCCGCGTCGTCAGCAAGGCCCAGCTGCAGGATCACCTCACGCACTTCGGCGGCGATCTCGGCGACACCGCGATCGAAGTCTATGTGCACCGCGTGCGCAAGAAACTCGAGCAGTGCCGTGTCGAAATCGTCACGGTGCGCGGCTTCGGCTACCTGCTGCAGGAAATCCGCCAGACGGCGAGCGTCTGAGCGGCACCGCACGCCGGGCGGCCGCGCGCCGCCCGCGTGTGCGCGCTGCTCCGCGTCGCCGCCCGGCGCAAGACCGCGCCGCTCCCCGTGAGCGGCGCTTATCCATTTGCCCGTCGAAATGTCTCCTGATCCGGCTGTGACCACCAGCCTGCGCCGCTCGCTGCTTCGGCGCCTCGCCGCCCCGCTGTCGATGCTCGCGCTGATGAGCGGCCTGATCGCCTACTGGCTCGCGTGGCAATACACGCAGCACGTGATCGACCGCTCGCTCGCCGATCTCGCGACCGCCATCTCCAAACAGATCCAGATTGCCGGCCCCGACGCGCCGTTCACGGTGCCCCCGCTCGCGCAGGCGATGTTCTCCGATCCCGCCGAGGCGCTGATCTACCGGATCAGCGACGGCGAGCAGGAACTCGCCGGCGATCCGAAGCTGCCGCTGCAGGGCATCAACGTGCGCCGCATGCATCACGCGTACGTGTTCGAGGCCGAATACGACAACCGTGCCGTGCGAGTCGCGCAGGTGCGCGTCGACGACGTCGACGGCGGCAAGCCGATGGTCGTGGAGGTCGCGCAGCCGGTGCGGCACCGCTACCGGATCGCGGCCGAATTCCTCGTCGCGATCATGATGCCGCTGCTGCTGCTGCTGCTCGCGGGCTGGGGCATCGTGTGGCGCGTCGTGAACCAGCAGCTCGGCCCGCTCACGCACCTGGCCGATTCGCTGAACCGGCAGACCCACACGTCGCTGGAACCGGTCGACGAAACCGAGGTGCCGCTGGAAATCCGGCCGCTGACGAGCGCGATGAACGCGCTGCTCGGCCGCCTGAAGACCGCGCTCGACGCGCAGCGCAAGTTCATCGCCGATGCCGCGCACCAGTTGCGCACGCCGCTCACGGCCGTGAAGCTGCATGCCGAGCAGGCGGCCGTCGCGCGCGACCCGCACCAGACCTACGCTGCCGTGCGCGAGCTGCGCGCGGCGGCCGACCGCGCGGTGCGGCTGTCGAATCAGTTGCTGTCGCTCGCCCGTGCGGAACCGGGCGAACAGGCCGCGCGGTTCGTCGACGTCGACCTCGCGGCGATGGCGTTCGAGACGGGTGCCGAATGGGTACCGCGCGCCCTTGCGTCGCACGTCGACCTCGGCTTCCAGCGCACCGACGATCCTGTTGACGACGAGAAGCTGATCGTGCGCGGGAATCCCGTGCTGTTGCGCGAGGTGATTGCGAACCTGCTGGACAATGCACTGAAGTACGTACCGCTCGCGCGGCCGGACGGCGCACGGATCACGGTAAACGTCGCGCGCGGCGCACTCGAGGACGGCCAGCCGGCCGCCGAGATCGTCGTCGAGGACAACGGTCCCGGCGTGCCCGCCAACCAGCAGGCCGACCTGTTCAAGCGCTTCTTCCGCGGCGACGCGCAAAGCGGCAACGGTGTCGAGACGGGCGCCGGGCTCGGCCTCGCGATCGTGCACGACATCATCGCGATGCACGGCGGCACCGTCTCGTACGAGGATGCATCGGAAGGCGGCTCGCGCTTCGTGGTGAGGGTGCCGCTGACCGCGCGCACCGAGAAGCCGGCCAGCGAAACACCGGCCGCCGCGTCGACGCACTGAGGGCCTCGCGGCGGGCGGCCGCCGATCGGGCCGCGCGCCGGATGAGGAAGGCGGAAGGCACGGCCGCGCGATGCGGCAGCCGCCTGCTGAAACGGCTGGCGGCAGCGCACGATGGGCCGCCGCCTGCGTCACTTCTTGCTTTTCTTGTCCTTCGACCGGGACTCGGACTTGCCGTCCTTCTTGTCCTTCTTCTTTTTCTTCTTGCCGCCTTCGTCGGATGTCGCGAGCAGCGTGCCGCGGCACGACGCCGCGCCGCAATGGCACGCGTATTCGCGCTTGAGCGACTTCGTCAGCTTCGCATCGATCACGAGGCCGTAGTCGTAGAACAACTCCTCTTCCGGCCCGATGTCGCGCAGCGCGTGGATGTACACGCGGCCTTTGACTTCCTCGGCTTCGCAGTTCGGCGCGCACGAGTGGTTGATCCAGCGCGCGCTGTTGCCGTCGATCTTGCCGTCGATCACCCCACCCTCGTCCAGTGCGAAGTAGAACGTATGGTTCGGTTCGCTCGGGTCGTGCGGGTGGCGGCGCAGCGCCTCCTTCCACGAAATTCGTTCGCCCTTGTATTCCACTACGCGCTCGCCGGCCTTGATCGGCGCCACGGCGAACACGCCCTTGCCGTGTACTCCCGAGCGGCGCACCGCGATCCTGCGTGAACTCATCGAACGAATCCTTGTGAAGACGACTTGAATGGAATGCGGCCGCGATCGCGGCCTGGCGTCGCGCCAAACGAAAACGCGGCACCGGTCGGTGCCGCGTCGGGGCATGCGGCGGATTACCCGCATCCTACACGTTCACGATTGCTTCGTTCAACATCACGCTCAATATTGCGCGCGCGGTGCTCAACGCTGGCCGAATGCGATATCGCCGAACAACGCCTTGTGCTCGCGCGGCTGCGAACGCCAGTATTGCGGCGGCGCCGTCACCTGCGCGCCGAGCTCGGCCGCCGCATGCCACGGCCAGCGCGGGTCGTACAGCATCGCACGCGCCATCGCGACGAAATCGGCATCGCCGGCCTCGATGAGCCGGTTCGCATGCGCGGGTTCGTTGATCAGGCCGACGGCGATCGTCGGCATGCCGACCGCGCGCTTCACGGCCTGCGCGAACGGTACCTGGTAGCCGGGCGACAGCGGAATCTTCTGCAACGGCGACACACCGCCGGACGACACGTCGATCCAGTCACTGCCGCGGCGCTTCAGTTCGTGCGCGAACGCGATCGTATCGTCGAGCTCCCAGCCGCCTTCGACCCAGTCGGTCGCGGACACGCGCACGCCGACCGGCCGGTCTTCGGGAAACGCCGCGCGCACGATCTCGAAGATCTCCAGCGGAAAGCGCATGCGATTTTCGCGCGAGCCGCCGTATTCGTCCGTGCGCTGGTTCGCGAGCGGCGACAGGAACTGGTGCAGCAGGTAGCCGTGTGCCGCGTGCACCTCGATCGCGTCGATGCCGAGCCGCGCGGCCCGCTTCGCCGAAGCCGCGAACGCTTCGCGGATCCGGTTGAGGCCTGCGGCATCGAGTGCGAGCGGCGGCGTCTCGCCATCCTTGTGCGGCACGGCCGACGGCGCATGCGGCAACCAGCCGCCGTCGGCGACGGACACGAGCTGACCGCCCTGCCACGGCACGTTGCTCGACGCCTTGCGCCCCGCATGCGACAACTGCATCGCGACGCGGACCGGCGAATGCTTGCGGATCGCGGCCAGCACGGGCTGGAGCGCGGCTTCGGTCACGTCGTCCCAGAGGCCGAGGTCGCCATGCGTGATGCGCCCGTCGGGTTCCACGGCGGTCGCCTCGATGCAGAGCAGCCCCGCGCCCGACAATGCGAGATGGCCGAGGTGAATCATGTGCCAGTCGGTCGCCTCGCCGCGTTCGGCCGAATACTGGCACATCGGGGAGATCACGATCCGGTTCGGAAGGGTCACGCCGCGCAGCGTGAACGGGGAAAACAGCGCAGTCATGGAGGCCGCTCGCCAGGAAGGGAAAGAGCGAACGAGCGTAGCACGCAGGCCGCAAGCGTGCTGACGGCGGACCCGGCAGTAAGCGGATGGTCAGGTGCGGCCGGCAGTGGGTTGCCGGCGATGCGGGAAAGGTGGCAAACAGCGCGCATACGGCGACGCGCCGGCCTGCATCGGATGCGGGCCGGGCAACCCGTTCGCGGCGAACGGCAGCCCCGCTGGCGGCGTCAGAGTCCGACGCTGTCGAGCCACTCCGCGAACATGCGTCGGGCGGCCGCTTCGAGCCCGGGGCCGTACTGAGCGGTATCGGCGCGCAACTGGCGCGCGTCGATGCCGGGCGTCGCCGCGATTTCGCCGGCGTTCGCGATCAGCCACGGTTCAAAGCGGTCGGTGCGAATTTCCGGATGGCATTGCAGCGCCAGCACGTGCCGGCCCCATGCGAATGCCTGGTGACGGCAGGCCGGTGTCGACGCGAGATGAATCGCCCCGCCCGGCAGGTCGAACGTGTCGCCATGCCAGTGCAGCATCGACGTCGCCGCGCCATCGAGATGGCGCAGCGGCGAGGCGCGGCCGGCATCGGTGAGCGTCAGCGGCGCCCAGCCGAGTTCGTGCTGCGCGGCCGGATAGACACGCGCACCGAGCGCCCGGGCGACGAACTGCGCGCCGAGGCAGATCCCGAGGATCGGCAGCCCGGCGTCGATGCGCTTGCGCACGAGCGCCGCGAGCGGCGCGATCGTCGGATACTGCGCATCGTCGTACACGCTGAGCGGCCCGCCGAGCACGACGAGGAGCGACGGCTCGAGCACGTCGAGCACCTCGACCCGCGACGACCCGACGTCGACGTAGCGCACCCGCCGGCCCCGTTCGCCGAGCACCTGCTCGAAGCTCCCGAGATCTTCGAAATGCACGTGGCGGATCGCCACGACTTCAGCGTTCATCATCGGCCTCCCGGTCGATCGACGGACGTCAGCCTGCGAAAATCTTCCAGGTCTTCTTCTGCGTCGCCGCGTCGGCTTCTTCCTGCACCGAGCAGTCGAGACGCAAATCGCTGTCGGACATCGAGATATCGAGCGCCGCGCAATGATGCACGGTCTTCTTCGACAGCTTGCCCGGCTGGAAGTGGGCGCACGTCACGCACATGCGCTGCGGCGGCGTCGCACCGGCCACCTGCAGTTCGCGCAGCGTCTTCAGCAGCGCGCGATACAGCGCGCCCTGCTCGTCCGCGCCGAGCTTGCCGACCGCTTTCGTCAGGAATTCAGGCCATTGCAGCGCCTTCTTCGCGGCCGTCCGGCCACGGGCCGACAGGCGCACGGCCAGCGCGCGGCCGTCGTCCAGCGCACGGCGCTTCTCGACGAGACCCTTGGTCTCGAGCGTGCTCACCGCATCGCTCGTGGTCGCTGCGGTCAGCTGCGTCTCGCGCGCGATCTCGCCGAGCCGCATCGGGCCCTTGCGCTGCAGCAGCAGCACGAGAATCTCGCCCTGCGTCGGCGTGAGGCCCGCGCCTTCCGCCCAATCCCATGCCTGGCTTCGCATGGCCGTACTCAACCGCAGCAGGCTGTGGGTCACACGTCCCGAAGCCTGATTCCCGTAAACGCCTTCGCTCATAGTCTTTTCGCTTTGCCGCCGCCCGGTTTGCCGAGCGGCCGTAGTGTGGAGATCGAATGTCTATCTCAAAACAGACACGCTCTTGCGAGTGCGTCAGCACGGCCGTCGCGAGGGCACACGCGGCGGTCGCGTTCGCGGCGACCGGTAAGACACGCATCGTTCCGGTGTCCGCAAAGCCGACATTCTAAGCGAGAGCGGAAAATCGCACAGCTAAGTTATCCCCTTCATTCTGTGGAAAATCACTGGATAACCAAAATTTTTCGTTGTGCCTGCAATGCCGGACACCCGCCGAACGGTGCATGCGAGCATTTTCCTGTTCGGATCGGCCATCGGGCCAAGCGCAATGATCCACCGGGTTATCCCGTGCACAGATCGTTGACTTTGCAGCGGAATATCAGGTTATCCACAGATTTTCGGGACAACCGGCAACGATTTCGGCCGCAATCGGGGCCGCCGGTCGTTCAGTGAATCGCGACTCGGTCGAGCCCGTAATCTGCAAAACATTTTTTCACTCGCGCCAACGTAAGCACTGCTGGCGGACCGTCTCATTGAGCGATTTTTCCTGTTTGAAAACGGTTCTCAACCACGATGCGTCGTTCACGCGCGCCTGGGCGAGCGCGCCGATCTCGTCGAGCGCCGCGCGCGAACCGAGCGCGGCCGCATGCGGCGCAATCCGGTCGAGCGTGTCGAGGATGTCTTCGGCGATCGTGCGGCGCTCACCCGTCTGAGGATTCACGCAGGTGCCCTCGAGCCCGAAGCGGCACGCCTCGAAGCGGTTGAACGTGTAGACGAGGTAGTCGTCCTCGGACAGCTTCAGCGGCCGGTCGGTCAGCAGGTAGCGCGCGAGCGTCTGGATGTAGCAGGCGATCGCCGCCGCGCGGTCGACCGACAGCGGCGTGTCCATCACGCGCACCTCGATCGTCCCGTAGCCGGGCTTCGGCCGGATGTCCCAGTAGAAGTCCTTCATCGAGTTGACGACGCCGGTGTTCACCATCTTCGTGAAGTACTCCTCGAAGCTGTCCCAGGTCAGCACGAACGGCGCGCGGCCCGACAGCGGGAACGCGAACACCGAATTCAGGCGTGCCGAATGGAAGCCGGTGTCGACGTTCTGCACGAACGGCGACGACGCGGACAGCGCGATGAAGTGCGGGATGAAGCGCGACATCGAGTGCAGCAGGAACAGCGCGCTGTCGGGATCGGGGCAGCCGATGTGCACGTGCTGGCCGAACACGGTGAACTGCTTGGCGAGATAGCCGTACAGCTCGGAGATGTACTGGAAGCGCGGCGCATCATAGATCTGCCGGTCGCTCCATTGCTGGAACGCATGCGTGCCGCCGCCGGCCAGCCCGACGTTGAGCTGGTCGGCCGCCTTCACGAGCACGTCGCGGATCGCGTGCAGCTCGCTCACCGCCTGCTCGTGCGTATGGCAGATGCCGGTCGACAGCTCGATCATGCTTTCGGTGATTTCGGGCGTGATGTTGCCCGGAAAGGTCTCGCCCTGGATCAGGCGCATCAGGTCGGATGCCGCTTTGGTCAGGTCGTAGTTGTGCGTGTTGACGACCTGGATCTCCAGTTCGACGCCGAACGTGAACGGTTCGGAATTGACGAAGGTTTCGAGTGCCATGGCAGGTTCCGGAATCAGTTGCTGTCGCTGCGTTCACTGACCGCCGACAGGCAGCGGTACACGATGAACGGGCTGACGAGCTGCAGGATCACGATCGTGCACATCACGATCGCGCGCAGGTGCGGGTCGAAATTCGGATAGAGCTGGTAGGTATCGTCGACGAGCAGGTACGACAGCGCGGACATCGGCGTAAGCGCGATGCCGAGCGCGATGCCCTGTTTCATGCCGATGCCGCTCGGCTTCGCGAACGCGACGACGCCGGCCAGCTTCGCGACGAGCCGCGTGACGATCAGCACGATCGCGAGCAGCCCGCCGAGCGCGATGTCGCCCCACGTGAACGACGTGAGCGTGAGCACGAACAGGACCACCGTCAGCAGCCAGCCGGCCGTGCCGAAGTGCTCGGGCCACAGCTGCGGGCGCGCTTCGAGGTTCTTCACGATGATGCCGGCGAGCAGTAGCGTGAGCAGCGTCGACAGCTTCAGCGCCTGGGCCACCGCGATCGCCAGCATCACGAGCCCGAACAATGCAACGAACGAATGCTCGTCGCGCATCGTCGACGTCATGTGACGGAACAGGAAATTGCACGAACGCGCGACGAGATACGCGACGATGAACGAGCCGGCGATCAGGTAGAGCGGCTGCAGGATCGTCGCGAAAACGTTGCCGTACGCTTCCTGGTGGAGCCAGCTCGTCACGAGCTTGGTCAGCACGATCGCGTACACGCTGTTCAGCGCGGTGAGCGTGATGAGGCGCTGCGACACCTGCCCTTCCGCGCGCAGTTCGGTCTTCAGCTGGATCACCATCGACGGCGACGTGGCGATCGCGATCGCCGCCAGCACCACCGCGACCATCCCCGACACACCGAGCGCAAGCATCACGAACAGCACGAGCACGAACGTCAGCGTGGCTTCCGCGAGGCTCGACGCGATGAGCCACGGGTTGCGCCGGATCCAGCGCAGGTCGAGGCGGCTGCCGAGCTCGAACAGCAAGAGGCCCAGCGCGACGTCGATCAGCAGCCGCGACGTTTCGTCGGTGCTTGCATCGATCACGCCGAATCCGAACGATCCGGCGACGAGACCGATCACCGCATAACCGGTGATGCGAGGCAGACGCCATGCGCGATAGCAAAGCTCGCCACACAGGCCGGCCGCGAACAGCGCGAGCCCGGCCCAGAACACGGCATCCGGCGTAAGCGGCCAGTTGGGCAGGAATGAGAACGCCGACTTCATCGTGGTGACTTCTCCTTTGGAAGCGACCGCCAGCGACGCGGGGTCAAGCGTCAGAAATGGATGCGCGCCGGCCGGGTATCGCCCCGAATGTGATTGTTGTGTCGACGACGGCGGGACATGGGATCCGCCTTTTCCACCACAGGGCGGAAAGTCGTTCAGGTTGCCGATCTGGATTGTCGGCCTGGTGTGTGAACGGACTGCGCAGTCTCGAAGATTCAGATTCGAAATCGTGCCGACCGTTCCATTGATGCATGTCCGGCGCCTGGCCGGATGAACGCGAAGGAAACCGATTGTGCCACAGCTTTTTCGGTCTGGAACCCATTGAATCGACTCGCGGCGCTGTGCGGCACCACAGGTCTTTGGTTTCAAAGGTTTACCTGTATATATACGTAGTAGAAGTTAACAAAGGACGCACAGTTCTGTGGATAACTTCGGTTTACGTTGACGGATCAAGGTGTTGCAGAGCCGATAACCCGTTGCACAGACTGTTCGTGCACAGCAGTTTGAGTTGAGCAACTTTCGGGCCGCCTCACAGCTGTGCCGAGTTGCCCAGTTTACGTCCACTGTGATTACACACGAAGTGCGCGCGGATTTCGCGCGGTTATCCACAGCGTCGCGTGGATAACCTTGCGCAAAAAAGTCGGGAAACTGTGAGCGGATCGAGTGAGCGATCAGCCGGCCTGGCCGACGCGGCGTGCGCGCAACGCGCGGATCAGGAAGCGTGCGGGGTCGACGGCATCGGCGAGTTCGCGCTCGAGCGGCCACGGCTCGCCTTCGAGTTGCGAGGCAATCAGTTCGGCGCCGAGCGCGGCCCATACGAGGCCGCGCGAGCCGAAGCCGAATGCGCCGTAGAGCCCGGGCATGCGCGGCAGGTCGCGCGCCTGCGCACCGCTCAGTGCGCGTGCATGGGCGACGGCGCCCGCTTCGTCCGCGAGCGGGCCGAGCAGCGGCAGGCGGTCGCCGACGACCCAGCGGAACGCGACGCGGCCGCGCAGTGTGTCGGTATCCGGCAGCTCGCCGATCAGGCCGGGCAGCAGATGCCGCACGCGCTCGAGGTTTTCGAGGTGGCCGGCCGCGCGCATCGCGGGATCGATGTCGTCGGGCTCGAACGTCGCGCCGATCAGCAGCGTGCCGTCGTCGAGCGGTACCGCGTAACCGTCGCCGATCGTCGGGCACGGCAGCGGTGCCGTGCTGCCGGCCGGCAGCAACGTGAGCTGGCCGCGCACCGGCTGCAGCGCGACATGCTGCAGCCCGGCGAGACGCGCGGCGTCGCCGGCATTCGCGAGCACGACGACGGGCGCGTCGGCCAGCGTGCCGCCCGTATCGTCGAGCGCATGCCATGCGTCGCCCCGACGTTCGAGTTTTGCAACGCGGGTGGATGCGAGCAAGCGCACGCGCTCGCCGGCCGCCGCATATTGGGCCGCGCAAAGGCCGGCCGGCCAGACGGCGCCGCCGTGCGGAAACAGCAGGCCGCCCTGCGCGACCGGCAGGTTCAGATGAGCGCGCGCGGCATCGACGTCGAGCAACGACACGTAGTCGGACGGCGCACCGAACGCATCGAAGGCATCGCGCATCCGTTCGAAGTCGTCGGCCGATTCGGCGAGATGGATCATCCCGTGCGTGCTGCGCGCGAATGCGTGGCCTGCACGTTCGAGTGCGCGCCAGCGCACGATCGCGTGCAGGAAGCCGCTGCGCGTGAGCCGGCTCGCGACGTTGTCGTCGCGTGTCATCAACGGATGGAATACGCCGGCCGGATTGCCCGATGCTTCGCTCGCGATGCGGTCGTGCCGCTCGATCAGCGTAACTTCCCAGCCGCGCGCGGCCAGGCGTTCGACGACCGCGCACCCTGCCAGGCCTGCGCCGATCACGATCGCGCGACGCGTCGCGACAGGCAAGGCGAGCGGCGGCTCGTGCCGGCGCGCGCGCCAGCGCGGCGCATATTCGCCGACGAGCAGATCGTCGATCTCGCGAGACGTGAAACCCGATGTGTCGAGTGCGTGTTTCAACGCGTCCGAATGCGCATGCGCTGCAAACGTTGCGTGTTCGCCGGCGATTTTCGAGAGCGCACGGACCACGCCGGTCGACTGGAGATCCGCGTCGCTCGATGACGCGAGGCCGTCGAGACAGAACGCGTCGGCGCGCGCAACGATCCTCCCCAGCATGTCGATCGCATCGCCGAACGCGAGCGTGAGCACCACGCGCCCTTCGTCGAATTCGAGCCGGTGCAGCCCTGGTACAAGCATCGGCCACGCGTCGGCAAGGGCATCGACTTCCGCCGATATGGTTGTGTCAGCAACGATATGCGAAGCTGCACGGCGCAGGTCGTCGCGCGCAAACGGATGCGGTTCGACTGCGACAAAATGCAGCCGCTCGCAGCGCGCGGGATCGTCGCGCCACGCGGCCCAGGCCGCGAGGAAGCTGCCGCCCGCGCCGAATCCGGTCGCCACGATCGTGAACGTGCGGCGGCCCTGCCAGCGCGCCGGCAGCCCGTTGCCCGCGACGAACACGCGATGCGCAAGTGCGCCTGATGCGCTGCGCTGGAGATCGCCGAACTCGGGCGAGACGAGCGTGCCGTCGTCGCGAAGGGCGAGCGTGGCGGGAACAAGTCGGTCGGTCATGCGAAACAAAAAACGTGGCAGCCAAGCCTGGCAAGGGATTGCGCGGGGCCGTCCGACCGGTCGTTGGAAAAAGCCAACGGCGCGGCGTACGGGCAGACCGCGCTGCGTATCCTGTCCGGTTGGCGCGGGTCAAAAAACGGGCAGCCGGTGATTCATTCGGCGAAATACCGATGAAAATCTTTGAAACCCTTGTCGTTATTGGGTTTGCGCTGCGCTATCATAGCAACGCCGTACCGCGGGGTGGCCGCCGGCTAACCGGAGGGCGCGTCGCGCGGGCCAGGATTCGGCGCTGTGTCGTCGGAGTCTGACTCTCGACGGCACGGTTCGCGCACGTATAATCGGCGCGTTCGCGCTGTTCGTGTCAACCTAACCTGATAAAGGAACCTTAATGAACAAACAGGAACTGATCGACGCCGTCGCCGCCCAAACGGGCGCCAGCAAGGCTCAAACCGGCGAAACGCTGGACACGCTGCTCGAAGTCATCAAGAAGGCCGTGTCGAAGGGTGATGCGGTTCAGCTGATCGGCTTCGGCAGCTTCGGTTCGGGCAAGCGCGCAGCACGTACGGGCCGCAACCCGAAGACCGGCGAAACCATCAAGATCCCGGCAGCCAAGACGGTCAAGTTCACGGCTGGCAAGGCGTTCAAGGACGCCGTCAACAAGCGTTAAACCAGCGCCTGTTCCAAGAAAAACCCGCCTTTCGGCGGGTTTTTTGTTTGGCGCGCGCGGCATTTTCGCCACAGTCCGCGCCCCTCTTGCAAGATTTAACGGTTGTTTTTACAACGCGTTACGCATGCACGATCTGCGTGTCGCCGTGATCGTCGTCGTCGTGCGAATCGACATCCCACGCCGGGAACGGATCGTCGAACGCATGCCATCCGGCCGCGCCGAGTGCGAATTCCGCATCGGTCAGCAGGCACGCGTCGAGCTTCGCACGCCATGCATTCGCGTCGAGCGCGATGCCGATCAGCACGAGCTCCTGCCGGCGGTCGCCCACCGCGCGATCGTCGAGATCGCCGTGCCATTCGGCGCGGATTTCGCCGAGCAGCTCATCGTCGTCCGGCCATTCCGCGCGATCCTGCGCCGCCCACCAGAGCCCCGCCGGGCCATGCCGGCATACGCCACCCGCCTGCGACAGCGAACCCGCGATGTCGTTTCGCGTCGCGAGCCAGAAGAAGCCCTTGCTGCGCAGCACGCCCGGCCACTCCTGGTGCAGCAGCGCCCAGAGTCGAGCCGGATGAAACGGCCGGCGCGCACGGTAAACAAAATTGCCGATGCCGAATTCGTCGGCTTCGCTGTGCACGTGCGCATGATGTTCGTCATGGCCGTCCGGGTCGTCGCGATGCGCGTGATCGTGATCGAGCGACGCGAGCCAGCCCGGTGCGTTCGCGGCCTCGTCGAAATCGAAGCGGCCCGTGTTCAGCACTTCGTCGAGCGGCACGTTGCCGAACGTCGACACGACCTGGTGCGCGCGCGGATTGAGTCGCGCCAGAATGTGCTGCAAGCGTGCAAGGTCGTTCGCGTCGACGAGGTCGGCCTTGTTGATCACCAGCACGTCGCAGAACTCGATCTGCTCGATCAGCAGCTCGACGAGCGTGCGGTCGTCCTCTTCCGAGGCGGCGATGCCGCGCGCCGCGAGCGCATCGTCCGAGCCATAGTCGCGCAGGAAGTTGTACGCATCGACCACGGTGACGAGCGTGTCGAGCTGCGCGACCTTCGACAGCGACGTGCCGTCGTCGTCGACGAACGTGAAGGTTTCGGCGATCGGCATCGGCTCCGCGATTCCGGTCGATTCGATCAAGATCGCGTCGAAGCGTCCTTCGGACGCGAGCGTGCGGATCTCGACGAGCAGGTCGTCGCGCAGCGTGCAGCAGATGCAGCCGTTCGACATCTCGACGAGCCGTTCCTCGACGTGCGACAGCGCCTGCGCGTCGCGCACGAGCGATGCGTCGATGTTGACCGCCGCGAGATCGTTGACGATCACGGCGACTTTCAGGCCCGCGCGGTTCGCGAGGATGTGATTGAGCAGCGTGGTCTTGCCGGCGCCGAGGAAGCCGGACAGCACGGTGACGGGCAACGGCTGGTTCATTGCCGGATTCATAGCGATATGCACCAACGGAAAGATTGAAAAAGCGGCCGCGACGCCCTTCCGGGGCGCGATCGTCCCGCGGACGGGCGAAATTGCGGCGTGAGATCCGCATTGTGCATCAAACGCGCGCCGGCCGGCCGGTACGGCGTCAGGCCGCGCTGCGGCGCCGCGTCATTGCACCGGCGGCAGCAGCTTCCACTGGGTCAGGATGCCGGCGATCTGCCGCGCGTACTTGTCGCGCAGCGACGGGGTTTCCGAATGATAGGCGCCGACGGCCTGCCACGTGTTGCCGTAGCGGTTCATCTTCTGCTTGAGATGCCACGCGGCGATGTACACGTTCTTGCACGGCTCCATCAGCGTATCGCGGCCGATCCCGTAGCGCGACAGCGTCGGCAGGTGGATCGAATTGATCTGCATCAGGCCGTAGTCGACCGAGCCGTTGGCGTTCTTGTTCAGCGCGCCGGGCCGGTTGCGCGATTCCTGCCACGCGATCGCGCGCAGGATCAGCGGATTGACCTGCTGATATTTGGCCGCTTCGTCGAAACAGTCCGCGCGAGCGTTCGCGCTGGCGAAACAAGCGCCGGCGACGATCAACGCGATCGAAACGAACCGTCTGTTCATGGTGCGAAATCGACAAGAAAATGCGTGAGGGTCGGGAAAACCCGCGCCTGTTATTCGTGCGACAAGAATCATGCCGCCCGTATCATACCGACAGTCCGTCAGCTTGAGACATACAGGAATACGGCAGCCCGGTTATACCGCATTTCCGTGTCGATTCATCGTGAAACGGGGGCGATGGCCGGCATGCCGGGAATAGGCCGAATCTTACATATTGCATACGGTTCGCCGGATACATGTCGTATGTGAGACAGTCCTCGGATCAATGTGATATTTCGGACATGAAAAACTGCTAATGTCGCCTCTTTCGGACTTGGATCCCAGCACTACCGCCGGAAGTGGCCTGAGCCGGCATCGACCCATTCATCCATGACAAGAAATCGCTTCGTAATGCGGCGCGTCGCCACGACCCTGATCGTCGCCGGCATCATCGTCTCGCAGGCCGCCTACGCTCAGGTCACGCTCAACTTCGTGAATGCGGATATCGACCAGGTCGCCAAGGCGATCGGCGCCGCAACCGGCAAGACCATCATCGTCGACCCTCGTGTGAAGGGGCAGCTCAACCTCGTGGCCGAACGGCCAGTGCCGGAAGACCAGGCGCTGAAGACGCTGCAGTCGGCGCTGCGCATGCAGGGCTTCTCGCTCGTGCAGGATCACGGCGTGCTGAAGGTCGTACCCGAGGCCGATGCGAAACTGCAGGGCGTGCCGACCTATGTTGGCAATGCGCCGCAGGCCCGCGGCGACCAGGTGATCACGCAGGTGTTCGAGCTGCACAACGAATCGGCGAACAACCTGCTGCCCGTGCTGCGGCCGCTGATCTCGCCGAACAACACGGTCACTGCCTATCCGGCGAACAACACGATCGTCGTGACCGACTACGCGGACAACGTGCGGCGCATCGCGCAGATCATCGCCGGCGTGGACAGCGCCGCGGGCGCGCAGGTACAGGTCGTTCCGCTGCGCAACGCGAACGCGATCGATCTCGCCGCGCAGCTGCAGAAAATGCTCGACCCGGGCGCGATCGGCAACAGCGACGCGACGCTGAAGGTGTCGGTCACGGCCGACCCGCGCACCAACTCGCTGCTGCTGCGCGCGTCGAGCGCGTCGCGCCTCGCGGCCGCCAAGCGGCTCGTGCAGCAGCTCGATGCGCCGAGCGGGGTGCCCGGCAACATGCACGTCGTGCCGCTGCGCAACGCCGACGCGGTGAAGCTCGCGAAGACGCTGCGCGGGATGCTCGGCAAGGGCAGCGGCAGCGACAGCGGCTCGTCGGCGTCCTCCAACGATGCGAACAGCTTCAACCAGAACGGCGGCTCGTCGTCGAGCGGCAACTTCTCGACCGGCACGTCCGGCACCCCGCCGCTGCCGTCGGGAGGCCTCGGCGGCTCGTCGTCCTCGTCGGGGTACGGCGGCTCGTCGGGCAGCGGCGGCGGTCTCGGCAGCGCCGGCCTGCTCGGCGGCGACAAGGACAAGGGCGACGACAACCAGCCCGGCGGGATGATCCAGGCCGATGCGGCGACCAACTCGCTGATCATCACCGCGTCGGATCCGGTGTACCGGAACCTGCGCTCGGTGATCGACCAGCTCGACAAGCGTCGCGCGCAGGTCTACATCGAAGCGCTGATCGTCGAGCTGAACTCGACGACGGCCGGCCAGCTCGGCATCCAGTGGCAGGTCGCGAGCGGCGCGCTGCTCGCCGGCACGAACCTCGCGGCCACCGCCGGCAGCGTCGCGGGCAACAGCATCATCAACCTGACGGCCGGGACGGTGAACACCACCACGGGCGGGTTGACCGGGGCCGGGGTGGCGGCGAACCTGTCGTCGCTGAACCAGGGCCTCAACATCGGCTGGCTGCACAACATGTTCGGCGTGCAGGGGCTCGGCGCGCTGCTGCAGTATTTCGCGGGCGTGAGCGACGCGAACGTGCTGTCGACGCCTAACCTGATCACGCTCGACAACGAAGAAGCGAAGATCGTCGTCGGCGAGAACGTGCCGATCCCGACCGGTTCGTATTCGAACCTGACGAGCGGCACGACGAGCAACGCGTTCAACACCTACGATCGCCGCGACGTCGGCCTGACGCTGCACGTGAAGCCGCAGATCACCGACGGCGGGATCCTGAAGCTGCAGTTGTATACCGAGGATTCGGCGGTGGACACCGCGACGACGAACGCGCAGACGGGGCCGTCGTTTACGAAGCGCTCGATCCAGTCGACGATCCTGGCCGACAACGGCGAAGTGATCGTGCTCGGCGGCCTGATGCAGGACGCTTACCAGGTGTCGAACAGCAAGGTGCCGCTGCTCGGCGACATCCCTTGGATCGGCCAGCTGTTCCGCTCAGAAAGCAAGCAGCGCAAGAAGACCAACCTGATGGTGTTCCTGCGCCCGGTGATCATCGGCGATCGCGATACCGCGCAGGCCGTCACCGCGAACCGCTACGACTACATCCAGGGCGTGACGGGTGCGTACAAGTCGGACAACAACGTGATGCGCGACAAGGACGATCCGATCGTTCCGCCGATGCCGATCGGCCCGAGCCAAGGCGGCACGGCCGCGGGCAACCTGTTCGATCTCGACAAGATGCGTCGCCAGCAGTTGCAGCGCCAGACGGCACCGGCGCCGACACCCGAACAGGCGCAGCCGCAGAGCGTGCCGCAGCAGGCGGTGCCGCAACAGCCGCTGACGGCCACGCCGGGAGCGTCGCAGTGAGCGACGTGCTCGCATCCCCTTCCCACGACGGCGCGCCGGGCGAACGGCAGCCGCCGTCGCCGCTCGCCGCGCGGCTGTTGCCGTACGGCTTCGCGAAGAGCGGCCAGGTGCTGATCGCGCACCAGCTCGACGACACGCTCGAGGTGTGGATCAGCGAACGCACGAGCGACGCCGCGCTCGCGGAGATCGCGCGCAACTTCGGCTCGATCTCCGTGCATCGCGTGCCGGCCGACGAGCTCGCACAGGCGATCAACCATGCGTACGCACGCCAGGACGGCAGCGCCGCGCAGGTGGTCGGCGAGGTCGAAGGCGAAGTCGACCTGTCGCGGCTGATGCAGGACATCCCCGAAGTCGAGGATCTGCTCGAATCGGAAGACGACGCGCCGATCATCCGGATGATCAACGCGCTGCTCACGCAAGCGGCGCGCGAACAGGCGTCGGACATCCACATCGAGCCGTTCGAGAACGCCTCGGTTGTGCGCTTTCGCGTCGACGGCACGCTGCGCGACGTCGTGCGGCCGAAGAAGGCGCTGCACGGCGCGCTGATCTCGCGGATCAAGATCATGGCGCAGCTCGATATCGCGGAGAAGCGCCTGCCGCAGGATGGCCGCATCACGCTGCGCGTCGGCGGCCGGCCGGTCGACGTGCGGGTGTCGACGCTGCCGACCGGGCACGGCGAGCGCGCGGTGCTGCGTCTGCTGGAAAAGGATGCGAAGCGGCTGAACCTCGAAGCGCTCGGGATGGGCCGCGACACGCTCGTGCAATTCGACAAGCTGATCGCGCGGCCGCACGGCATCGTGCTCGTCACGGGCCCGACGGGTTCGGGCAAGACGACCACGCTGTACGCGTCGATGTCGCGGCTCGAAACCGCGACGACCAACATCATGACCGTCGAGGACCCGATCGAATACGACCTCGGCGGCATCGGCCAGACGCAGGTGAACGAGCGGATCGGGATGACCTTTGCCCGCGCGCTGCGCTCGATCCTGCGTCAGGATCCGGACGTGATCATGATCGGCGAAATCCGCGACCTCGAAACCGCGCAGATCGCCGTGCAGGCATCGCTGACGGGCCACCTCGTGCTCGCGACGCTGCACACGAACGATGCGGCCTCGGCCGTCACGCGTCTGACCGACATGGGCGTCGAGCCGTACCTGCTCGCATCGTCGCTGCTCGGCGTGCTCGCGCAGCGGCTCGTGCGGCAGCTCTGTCCCGCCTGCAAGGAAGAGCGCCAGGAAGAAGGCCGCACCGTGTGGCATCCGGTCGGCTGCGACAAGTGCGGGCATTCGGGCTATTCGGGCCGGCGCGGCGTATACGAACTGCTGCTGGTCGACGATTCGATCCGCTCGCTGATCCACCGCAACGCGGCCGACGCGGAGATTCTCGCCGCTGGTCGCGCGGAAGGGATGCGCACGCTGCGCGACGATGCCGAGCGCTGGCTCGCGTCGGGCGCGACGTCGCTCGAGGAAGTGCTGCGCGTGACGGGAGGCGCATAGCGCGATGCCGGCATTCCGTTTCGAAGCAATCGATTCGGCGGGACGCGCGCAGAAAGGCGTCATCGATGCCGACAGCGCCCGTGCCGCGCGCGGCCAGCTGCGTACACAGGGGCTCACGCCGCTCGTCGTCGAGCCGGCCGCCAGCGCGACGCGCGGGGCCCGGTCGCAGCGGCTCGCGTTCGGCCGCAAGCTGTCGCAGCGCGAACAGGCGATCCTCACGCGCCAGCTCGCGAGCCTGCTGATCGCCGGGTTGCCGCTCGACGAGGCGCTCGGCGTGCTGACCGAGCAGGCCGAGCGCGACTACATCCGCGAACTGATGGCCGCGATCCGCGCCGAAGTGCTCGGCGGCCATTCGCTCGCGAATGCGCTGGGCCAGCATCCGCGCGATTTCCCGGAGATCTATCGCGCGCTCGTCGCGGCGGGCGAGCACACCGGCAAGCTCGGCATCGTGTTGTCGCGCCTTGCCGACTACATCGAGCAGAGCAACGCGCTGAAGCAGAAGATCCTGCTGGCGTTCACGTATCCGGGAATCGTCACGCTGATCGCATTCGGCATCGTCACGTTCCTGCTGAGCTATGTCGTGCCGCAGGTCGTCAACGTGTTCGCGAGCACGAAGCAGCAGCTGCCCGTGCTCACGATCGTGATGATGGCGCTGTCGGATTTCGTGCGGCACTGGTGGTGGGCGATCCTGATCGCGGTCGCGCTCGTCGTGTGGTTCGTGAAGGCGACGCTGTCGCGCGACGGGCCTCGCCTCGCGTTCGACCGCTGGGTGCTCACCGCGCCGCTTGCGGGCAAGCTCGTACGCGGCTACAACACGGTGCGTTTCGCGAGCACGCTCGGCATCCTCACCGCGGCGGGCGTGCCGATCCTGCGCGCGCTGCAGGCGGCCGGCGAGACGCTGTCGAACCGCGCGATGCGCGCGAACATCGACGACGCGATCGTGCGCGTGCGTGAAGGCTCCGCGCTGTCGCGCGCGCTGAACAACGTGAAGACGTTTCCGCCGGTGCTCGTGCACCTGATCCGTTCCGGCGAAGCGACGGGCGACGTGACGACGATGCTGGATCGCGCGGCCGAAGGCGAAGCGCGCGAACTCGAACGCCGCACGATGTTCCTGACGAGCCTGCTCGAGCCGCTGTTGATCCTGGCGATGGGGGGCATCGTGCTCGTGATCGTGCTGGCGGTGATGCTGCCGATCATCGAGCTGAACAACATGGTGCAGTGACGGCCTGACCGTGGGTCGGGCCGTCGCCTTCGGCTTCAGCGCATGTAGATCGCCGGGGACGGCGTGTTGGCGGGAAGCTGGACTTCGGTGCGGGCACCGTTGCGCTCGACGATGATCGAGCGGGGGCGGACTTCGGCGAGCTTCGCGCCGGACGTGACGTCCGCGCCGAGCGACACGGCGCGCGGCGGCTCACCGCCGACACCGACGATCGCGGCGCCGCCGTGGTCGAGCGCGAGGATGCCGAACAGGTGGATGTCCTGCACGGGATTCTTGTCGAGCTGACCGCCGAAGAGCGCCGCGGCGTCCTCGGTGCGGATCGGCAGCCGCGCGGCGGCGGCGGGCAGCGGCGCTTCGCGGGCTGACAGCGTGACGACCCAGTAGGTGGCCGTCGCGCACAAACCCGCGAAGAGGGCTAGGGAGAGGATCCGGATCGAGAGCGCGTTCATGCGCGCTATTGTACGGATGTATATGAAATTTGCGTTGGGTGAAAGCCCTCGGCAATGCGCGCCTTACAATGCGTGCTCCGCGCCCGCGGGTTCGGAAGGTTGCCGTCAGGCAATCGTCCGGTGCGCCGGGCGCGTCACTCAACCAACGACATTTTTTGGAAAGAGGTAGTCAGTCATGCAAACGTGGATCACTCGCCGCAACGCGGCCGTGCGTCGTCAGCGCGGTTTCACGCTGATCGAGATCATGGTGGTGGTCGCGATCCTCGGGATCCTGGCGGCGCTGATCGTGCCGAAGATCATGAGCCGCCCGGACGAGGCACGCCGCATCGCCGCGAAGCAGGACATCGGCACGATCATGCAGGCGCTCAAGCTGTACCGTCTCGACAACGGCCGCTACCCGACCCAGGATCAGGGCCTGAACGCGCTGATCCAGAAGCCGTCCACCGATCCGATCCCGAACAACTGGAAGGACGGCGGCTATCTCGAGCGCCTGCCGAACGATCCGTGGGGTAACAGCTACAAGTACCTGAACCCGGGCGTGCACGGCGAGATCGACGTGTTCAGCTACGGCGCGGACGGCAAGGAAGGCGGCGAAGGCAACGACACCGACATCGGTTCGTGGCAATAAGCGCTCACTGACCGGCCCGACGCTTCGCTCCCGTTCTTCATGCTCGCCATTCGCACGACCTTCCGCTGCGGCCGCGATTGCCGTGTGCGTCGCGGCGCGGCTTCGTCCGTGCCGGCGCGTGCCGACGGCGGGCGCGCGTTGCACGGGGCGCGGCGACATCGCGCGCGCGGCTTCACGCTGCTCGAAATGCTGGTCGTGCTCGTGATCGCGGGGTTGCTCGTGTCGCTCGCATCCTTGTCGCTCACGCGCAATCCGCGCACCGACCTGCGCGAGGAAGCGCAGCGCATCGCGCTGCTGTTCGAGACGGCCGGCGACGAAGCGCAGGTGCGTGCCCGGCCGATCGCGTGGCAGCCGACCGCGCACGGCTTCCGTTTCGACGTGAGCTCGCCCGACGGCTGGCGCACGCTGCGCGACGACCTGCTGCGTCCGCGCGACTGGGACGGTGGCGTCACCGGCGCCGACATCGACTATCCGGGGTCCGACACGCATGCGAATCGCGTCGTGTTCGGCACCGAGAGCATCGACACGCCGGTGCGCGTGACGCTGCATTCGGCGGCCGGCAGCGCGACGATCGTCGGCACCGGCAATGGCCGCTACGAGGTGCAATGACGATGCGTCGTCGCCTGCCCTCTTCCGTTTCTTCATCGCGCCCCCCAAGGGGACTTCCTTCGGGGCACCCCGGGCGGGTTTCCTCCGGAGCCCGGCCTGCGGCCGGCCTCGTCGGGGCGCGCGGTTTCACGATGATCGAGGTGCTGGTCGCGCTCGCGATCATCGCGGTCGCGCTCGCCGCTTCGATCCGCGCGGTCGGCACGATGGCGACCAACGCGTCGGATCTTCATCGCCGGCTGCTCGCCGGCTGGAGCGCCGACAACGCGCTCGCGCAGATGCGGCTTACGCATGCGTGGCCGGAGATCGGCGAACAGAGTTTCGACTGCTCGCAAGGCAACGTGCAGCTCGTCTGCACGCAGCGCGTGAGCACCACGCCCAACCCGGTGTTCCGGCGCGTGCGGATTTCGGTGAGCATGCCGGGGCACACCGGCGTGCTCGCGCAGATGGTGACGGTGGTCGCGAATGAAACCAGCCGTCCGCTCTGACGCGCCGATGCGACGCCCGCTCGCCCGCCCCGCCCGCGGCTTCACGCTGATCGAGCTGATGATCGCGATCGCGATCCTCGCGGTGGTCGCGATCCTCGCGTGGCGCGGGCTCGACCAGATCATGCGCGGTCGCGACAAGGTCGCGGCCGCAATGGAAGACGAGCGCGTGTTCGCGCAGATGTTCGACCAGATGCGCATCGACGCTCGGCTCGCCGCGACCGACGACGAGGCCGGCCAGCCGGCGATCGGCGTCGCCGGCAATACGCTGCAGATCGTCCGCGAACTCGAGGTGCCGGGCGTCGCGCCGCGGCTGCAGGTGGTCCGCTACCGGATCGCCGGCGGGCGCGTCGTGCGCTATGCGTCGCCGCCGATCGACGACGCGAACCGGCTGCGCAGCATGCTGAAGGACAGCAGCGTCGAAGGCTGGAGCTGGGTCGCGCTGATGGGCGGCGTCGGCGCGATCGACGCGAAGCTGTACGTGCCGCGCGTGGGCTGGACCACCAACCTGCAGACGGCCGACGAAGCGCTCGCGCAGAACAACGACGCGCTCAAGGTGCCGCAGATCGGCAACGCGCCGCCTGCGCGCGCGGTGACGGGGCTGCAGGTCAGCATCGGCGCGACGTCGCTGCGCGTGCCGGTCACGCGCATCTTCCTCGTCGGGGAATGACGATGCGTGCGCGCCCTCACCGCCCGTTATTTGCCGCCCGTGCTGCCGGTCGCGCACGCGGCCGCCAGCGCGGCGCGGCGATCATCACCGCGCTGCTCGTGGTCGCGCTGTCGGCGATCCTCGTCTCGGGCATGCTGTGGCGCCAGCAGGTGCAGATCCGCCGCATCGAGAACCAGCGCGTGATCGCGCAGGCGCAATGGGTCGCGCGCGGCGCGCTCGACTGGACGCGGATGATCCTGCGCTCCGAAGGCGATACGGCGCCCGGCATCACGTATCTCGGCGGGATCTGGGGCGTACCGATCGCGAAGACGAAACTGTCGGACTTCCTCGGCCGGATCGGCGCGCCCAACGACACCGGTGGCGAAGACACCTATATCTCCGGCTCGATCGAGGATGCGCAGGCGAAGTTCAACCTGCGCAACCTCGTGGCGTCGCCGGCGCCCGGCGTGCTGCAGCTGAACGTCACGCAGGTCCAGGCGTTCCAGCGCCTGCTGACGACGCTCGGCTACGACGGCGCGTTCGCGAAGCGCATCGCGCTGCAGGTGCGCGCGGGCCTGCTGAATTCGGCGACGCGTTTCCAGATGCCGACGCTGCCGGGTGGCGGCACGGCGCCGCCGGTCACCGCGCCGGTGACGACCGATCAGCAAGGCGGCGGCGGCTTCACCGACGATCCCGGCATGACGGGCGGCGACCGCGGGCCCGCGCCGCTGATGATGACCGGCGTCGACAGCCTGCTCGACGTCGACGGCGTGACGCCCGAGATGGTCGCGCGGCTGCGCCCGTTCGTCACCGTGCTGCCGACCACGACGCCCGTGAACATGAACACCGCGCCGGCCGAGGTCATTGCGGCGCTGATGCCGGGGATGAGCGTGTCGTCCGCGCAGGCGCTCGTGTCGCGCCGCGAGACCGTGTTTTTCCGCAACCTCGCCGACGTGCAGCTCGCGCTGCGCGGCGCCGGTGCGCCGCCGAACGTGACGCTCGACTCGAGCGTCGTCGACGTCAATTCGAGCTATTTCATCGTGCATGGCCGGATCCAGCACGAACGCGCGGAGGTCGATCGCACCTCGCTCGTGTATCGTGATCCGACCACGCACTCGACACGGGTCGTGCGCATCCGCGACCAGCTATAACGACGCCAATCGGGAGAGGAGCTCTTGTGAGCACGTTGATTGTTTCTTTGCCGCCGCGCGAGCCTGCCGTGCCGTTGCAGGAATGGCAGTGGCCCGAGCTGCCGTTCACGCTCGTCGACAAGGCCGGCCATGTGCAGCGCGCCGGCCGCGCCGCGCTCGCGCTGCTGCCGCGCGCCAATGCGACGGTGCTGATCGTCGCCGCGCGCGACGTGCTGCTGCTGGCCGCGACCGTGCCGCCGCTGAAGGGACCGAAGCTGCGTCAGGCGCTGCCCAACATCGTCGAGGATCAGCTGATCCAGGATCCGCTCGGCTGCCATATCGCGATCGATCCGGACGCGCTGCCCGACGGGCGCCGCGTGCTGGCCGTCGTCGATCGCGCGTGGTTCCGCACGATCTGCGACGCGTTCACGGCGGCCGGCCACCGGCACCTGAGCGCGGTGCCTGCGACCCGCTGCCTGCCGGCGCCGCACGTAATCGCTGCGCCGGCTGACAGCGCGGTCGATGCCGCGGCGGTTGCTGCGGACGCCGTCGAGGCGCCGCCGGCCCGCCCGGCGACGGTGGCCGCGGTGCTCGGCCTCGCGGCATCGGTTGAACAAGTGCTCGTCGAGGCCGGCGCGCAACCGGCCGCCGCCGGTGCGCCGCGCCTCGAACTCGCGGTCGCACGCGGTGCGCTTGGTGAAGGCTTCGCGGCGCCTGCGTCGCGCGCGGCCGGCACGCTGGCCGCGCTGGCAGGCGGCGGCGATGTCGAACTGTACGAACTCGGCGAACCGGGTGCGGAGCCTCGCCTGGCATCGGTCGGACGCACCGACGGCGGCCCGCTGCTGCCGGGCGCCGCACCGCTGTCGTTCGACGCGTTCGCGCGGCGCGCGCTGACCGAGAAGTTCGACCTGTGCCAGTTCGAATTCGAATCGCAGCCGTGGCGCTTCGACCGCGCGACGGTGAAGCGCCTGCGGGTACCGCTCGCCCTCGTCGCGGCGACGCTCGGCGTGGCGGTGATCGGGATGAACCTGCACTGGTGGAAGCTGTCGCGCGAGCGCGATGCGCTGTCGGCGCAGATTACCGAGACGCTGCTGTCCGCGTTCCCGAAGACGACGACGGTGCTCGATCCGCCCGCGCAGATGCAGCGCCAGCTCGACCAGTTGCGCCTGGCGGCCGGCGAGCTGTCGCCGAACGATTTCCTCGCGCTGGCGAGCGGGCTGTCGCGTTCGATGGGCGCGCTGCCGCTGAACGGCATCGCGTCGCTCGACTATCACGACCGGCGGCTGGACGTCGGCTTCAAGCCGGAGGTCAAGGTCGATCCCGATTTCACGCAGCGCCTCGCGCGTAACGGACTGTCCGGCGAAGTCGACAGCAACACGGGCAAATGGACGATCCGGAGCCGCTCATGAAGATGGAACAACTGAACCAGACGCTGGCCCAGTTCTGGGGCGAGCGCACCCAGCGCGAAAAAACGCTGCTCGGCTGGGGCGGCGCCGTGCTGGCGGTCACGATCGCGTATTCGGTGCTGTGGTCGCCCGCGCAGGAAGGCCGCGCGCGGATCCAGCGCGAACTGCCGACGATGCGCGGCGAGCTCGCGCAGATGACCGCGCAGGCGAACGAGGCGAAGTCGCTGGCGGCCGCCGCGCAGGGCGTGGCGCCGACCGGCCTCGCGCTGAAGGACGCGCTGACCGCGTCGCTGTCCGATCACGGGCTGCAGGGTGCGCAGGTGCAGATCGTCGGCAACGGCGTGCAGATCCAGATGAAGAACGTGTCGTTCCCGGCGTGGACGCAGTGGCTCGACGATGCGCGCCGGCAGTTCAAGGTGCAGGTCGGCGAGGCGCATGCAACGGCGCTGAAGGACGACGGCCAGGTCGACCTGACGGCCGTGATGCAACCGTCTACGCAGAAATGACGCAGTGGATGACGCAAGTGGCGGTCGGCCGATGAGGCCGGGAATCAAGCGGCTCGCCACCGTATTGCCGTGGGTACTGGCGGGTGGCCTGGCGACGGCGGTGACGCTCGTCGCGCTCGCGCCGGCCGCGTGGATCGCGCCGCAGTTCGCACGCGCGACCGGCGGGCACGTGAATCTCGTCGATCCCGACGGGTCGCTGTGGCACGGCTCCGGCACGTTGATGCTCGCGCCGGGGGCCGACCAGAGCGCGGCGACGCTGCTGCCGGGCCAGGTCGAATGGACCACGGGTTTCTGGCCGCTGCTGACCGGGCGCGTGCGGATGCGCATGCGGCAGACCGAGGCGATGCCCGATGCGGTCACGCTCGATGCGACGTGGCGCGGCGCGGTGCTGTCGGCGGGTACGATGGCCGTGCCCGCGTCGCTGCTCGCGGGGCTCGGCACGCCGTTCAACACGCTCGACCTGCAGGGCGATGTGCGGCTCGGCTGGAGTGACTGGCGGCTGATCGGCAACAACGCGTTCGGCCAGCTGACGGTGACGATCGACTCGATGAGTTCGCGCGTATCGCGCGTGAAGCCGCTCGGTTCGTACCGCGCGGTGCTGCAGGCGAAGGGGGCCGGCGCCGATCTCGACCTGTCGACGACGCAGGGCCCGCTGTTCCTCGACGGCCACGGCAACTTCGGCCCGGGCCAGGGATCGTTCCGCGGCACCGCGCATTCGGCGCCCGAACAGCAGGCTAACCTCGCCGGGCTGCTGAACCTGCTCGGTCACCCGATCGGGAACAACGAGGTTTCGCTGATCTTCGGCGACGCGCAGCGCTGACGCGCGCGTCGCCCTTCCCTTCCTACTTCTGCGCGAGCGGCGCAGCGACCGACGGTGCGGTGGCCGCGGGCGCGGCCGCACCGGACGCCGGCACGGGTGCCGGCGCCGCCATGTCGCCGTTCTCGCGCGCCATCTCCGCTACGTTCCAGCCGCCGCCGAGCGCCTTCACGAGCCCGACCGACGACACCATCCGCTGCCCGGCAATCGTCGCGAGCTTCTGCTGCGCAGTGAACGCGGTGGTCTGCGCGGTCAGCACGTTCAGGTAGGCGACCGTGCCGGCCTTGTACTGGTTCGTGACGATCGCGAGCGAATGCTCGGCGCTGTCGACCGCCTGCCGCTGCACGTCGATTTCCTGCGCGAGGATGCGCTGCGACGCGAGGTTGTCCTCGACGTCCTGGAAGGCCGAGAGCACCGTCTGCCGGTACGTCGCGACGTCCTGGTCGTAGGTTGCGCGGGCCGCTTCGGTTTGCGCGGCGCGCAGGCCCGCGTCGAACAGCGTCGCGGCGAGTTGCGGACCGACGGTCCAGAAACGTGCCGGCAGCGTGAACAGTTGCGACCACACCGAACTCTGGAAGCCGCCGCTCGCCGATAGCGTGAGCGTCGGGAAAAACGCCGCGATCGCAACGCCGATCTGCTCGTTGGCGGCCGCCGCACGTCGTTCGGCCGCCGCGATATCGGGCCGCCGCTCGAGCAGCGTCGACGGCACGTCCACCGGCGTGACGGGCGGCACGGCCGTCAGCGGCGCCGGCGGCAGCGAGAACGTCGAAGCCGGCTGGCCGATCAGCGTCGCGATCGCATGCTCGTACTGCGCGCGCGCAACGCCGTTGTCGATTGCGGCCGCCTGTGCGCTCTGCAGCTGGGTCTGCGCCTGGATCACGTCCGCGCGGGCCGCGACGCCCTGCGCATACTGGTTTTCGGTGAGCTTGAGCGACTGCTCGTACGACTTCACGGTGTCGTCGAGCAGCTTCTGCAGCGCGTCGGCGGTGCGCAACTGGTAGTACGTCTGCGCGAGCGTCGCCTGCGCGGAGAGTCGTGCATTCGCGAGATCGGCGGCTGCAGCGGCCTCACCCGCCCGTTGCGCGCTGACGGTGCGGCTCACCTTGCCCCACAGGTCCGGCTCCCATGATGCGTCGAGGCCGATGTTGTAGTTCGTACCGATCGGGCCGGCGTTGACGCCGCTGCTGGCGGCCGACGACGACACCGCGGAGCGCGAGCGCGTCGCCGAGCCCGTGAAGCCGACGGTCGGGAAATACGCGGCGCGCGCTTCGGCGACGAGCGCGCGCGCCTGACGGTACGCGGCCGCATATTGCGCGACGGTCTGGTTCGACGTGTTGAGCTGGTTCATCAGCGATGCGAGCTGCGGATCATCGTAGACGCTCCACCACGCGCCGCGGTCGGTGCGGTCGGCGGGCTGCGCGACCTTCCAGCCGGCCGGCGCTTCCTTGTACGCGGCGGGGATCGACGTGTCGGGCCGGTGATAGTCGGGCCCGACGGCGCAGCCGGCGAGCAGCACGGCCGTCGCGACGGCGACGGCGGCGCTCAGCGGGCGAAGGGCGCGCGGGAGGGAGGTGTACGGCATGGTGGTTTTCCTGTCTGGGCGCGGGGGACGGCGTCGCGCGGTGCGGTCGTCGTGCCGCTGGCGGACAAATGGTAACTGACGGCGGGAAAGCTGCGCAGCCCCAAGGGTACGGTGCGCGGCGACAGGAATGTGTTACGGGCGCGAGCGGCCGGTTTACCGGCCATTACGGCTCGCTGACGGGAAGCCGGACGCGTGACGCCGGCCGTTGCGTGACGCGGCCGGCGCCCAGTCGGAGCAGTCGGGAAGGCGGGAGCCGCGCGCTGTCAGTGGCAGCGCGCGGGCAGCGGGAGCGGTTCGGCGGCGGACCGCCATGTCGACGGCTCCGTCGCGGCCGGCTGGCCCGTGCGGCGAGCGCCGTCTTTCGCATTGCGCTGCCGGCGATGATCGAACCATGCGAACCCGAGCGCCGCGAGCGAGCCGCCCGGCACCACCAGCATCGTCACGTACAGCGCGATCTTCCAGCCGCGGTGCGGCCCGGAAAACGCATGATGAGCGGTATCGGTCAGGTTGCGGCGCAGCGCGCCGGCGGCATTTTTCAGGAACAGCATCGCGAACATCCTCGGGGTGCCCGCAGCGCGGGCGAATCGGTCAGAACATAGTCTCCGGCAGTGCAACATGCACGTCGTAACTGGTTGCCTCAAATAATATTGACTAAGCAATCAATTTTCAAGATACTGGGCGCGTTTAAATCTGAAACGCACTATTGCTGCGTGCGCAATCGCATGACCGGCGGCCTCTACGATCCCGAGAACATCGCGCTGGAAACGAGCCTCGGCTATTACCTGTCGAAGGCGAAGCAGGCGCTCGTCGAGCGGATGGATCGTGCACTCGAGCCGCTCGACCTCACCGCGCAGCAGATCGGCGTGATCCTGTTGCTGTCGCGTGGCTATGCGCGCACGCCGTTCGAGCTGTCCCGCAGGATGTCGTACGACAGCGGTTCGATGACGCGGCTGCTCGACCGGCTCGAACGCAAGGGGTTGGTCGCACGCTCGCGCAGCGAGCAGGATCGCCGGATGATCGAGCTGACGCTGACCGAACGCGGCGCCGAAGCAGCCCGGGCGCTGCCGTCGCTGATCGCGACCACGCTCAACGCGCAGCTCGACGGTTTCTCGGCCGACGAGCTCGCGACGCTCATCGGCCTGCTGCAGCGCTTCATCGCCAATGGGCCCGGCTCGACCGGTTGCCCGAAACCCGACGACGAAGCGGACAGCTGATGTGCGCGGAGGCCCCATGTCTAGGTTAAGCGTTCGTTTATTTGTCTGTCTGGGCAGAAGATGACAGGGCACGCGCTCCCCTTTTCCCTTTATCCGTTCCACCCGGCCGGGCTGCGCTGCGGCGCACACCCGTGCGTTGTGCCGGCGCGTCGCGCGCGCCGCGTCTAGGAGATTTCGATGTCCGCCACCACGGCATCCGCCGCCTCCCCCGCTGCCGAACCCGCACCGCTGTCCGGCGGCGCACTCGCGCTGCTCACGGTCGGGCTCGCGCTCGGCACCTTCATGGAAGTGCTCGACACGTCGATCGCGAACGTCGCGGTGCCGACCATCTCGGGCAGCCTCGGCGTCGCGACGAGCGAAGGCACCTGGGTGATCTCGTCGTACTCGGTCGCCTCCGCGATCGCGGTGCCGCTGACCGGCTGGCTCGCGCGGCGGGTCGGCGAGGTGCGGCTGTTCACACTGTCGGTACTCGCGTTTACGATCGCCTCGGCGCTGTGCGGCCTCGCGACCAACTTCGAGACGCTGATCGCGTTCCGGCTGCTGCAGGGCCTCGTGTCGGGGCCGATGGTGCCGCTGTCGCAGACGATCCTGATGCGCAGCTACCCGCCCGCGAAGCGCGGGCTCGCGCTCGGGCTATGGGCGATGACGGTGATCGTCGCACCGATCTTCGGCCCGTTGCTGGGGGGCTGGATCAGCGACAACTACACGTGGCCGTGGATCTTCTACATCAACCTGCCGATCGGCGTCTTCTCGGCGACCTGCGCGTATTTCCTGCTGCGCGGCCGCGAGACGAAGACGTCGAAGCAGCGGATCGACGCGATCGGCCTCGCGCTGCTCGTGATCGGCGTGTCGTGCCTGCAGATGATGCTCGACCTCGGCAAGGATCGCGACTGGTTCAACTCGACGTTCATCGTCGCGCTCGCGCTGATCGCGGTCGTGTCGCTCGCGTTCATGCTCGTCTGGGAGGCGACCGAGAAGGAGCCGGTGGTCGACCTGTCGCTCTTCAAGGACCGCAACTTCGCGCTCGGCGCGATGATCATCTCGTTCGGCTTCATGGCGTTCTTCGGCTCGGTCGTGATCTTCCCGCTGTGGCTGCAGACCGTGATGGGTTACACGGCGGGCAAGGCCGGCCTCGCGACCGCGCCGGTCGGGCTGCTCGCGCTCGTGCTGTCGCCGCTGATCGGCCGCAACATGCACCGGCTCGACCTGCGGATGGTCGCGAGCTTCGCGTTCATCGTGTTCGCCGGCGTGTCGATCTGGAACTCGACGTTTACGCTCGACGTGCCGTTCAGCCATGTGATCCTGCCGCGTCTGGTGCAGGGGATCGGCGTTGCGTGCTTCTTCGTGCCGATGACGACGATCACGCTGTCGAGCATCCCCGACGACCGGCTCGCGAGCGCGTCGGGGCTGTCGAACTTCCTGCGCACGCTGTCGGGCGCGATCGGCACCGCGGCGAGTTCGACGTTCTGGGAGAACGACGCGATCTACCACCACGCGCGGTTGTCGGAATCGGTGAGCGTGTATGCGCAGAGCACGACCGACTACCAGGGCGCGCTGTCGCAGCTCGGCATCGTCGGCCAGACGGCCAATGCGCAGCTCAATCAGCTCGTCACGCAGCAGGGCTTCATGATGGCGACCAACGACTTCTTCCTGCTGTCGGCGTTCATGTTCGGCGCGCTCGCGGCGCTCGTGTGGATCACCAAGCCGAGGAAGGGCGCCGGGCCGGCGATGGGGCACTGACCGCGCGGCGGGCGGCCGTTGTGCCCGCCTCGTCCGCCTTACCGCCCGCCTCGGCGGGCGTCACTCCCTCGCCCGCAACCCGCCGAACGCGAGGTCGTCGCCCGGCGCGATCGGCAGCGTCGCCCGCGCCACTTCAAGCCACGCGCGCGCCGCGTGCGACAGATACCCCTTCTTCAGCCAGCCGAGCGCGATCGCCCACGTGATCTCCGGCTCGACGATCGGCCGGCACGTGAACTGGCCCGCGTCGAGCCGCCGGCAATACGGCTCGGGCAGCAGCGCGATGCCGACCCCCGCATGCACGAGCGCGGCCATGAAATCCCAGTGGCCGCTGCGGCTCACGATCGACGGCGTGAAGCCGACCTGCCGGCACGCGTCCAGCACCGCGTCGTGCAGCGCGAGGCTTTCCGCGTAGAACACGAACGACTCGCGCGCGAGATCCGCGAGCGGCACGGCCGCGTGATCCTCCCAGCGCGATTCGCGCGGTGCGACCAGCCATAATGGCGCGCGCACCATCGGCAACCGCTCGAAGGTGCCGGGATCGACCGGCTCCAGCAGCCCGCCCAGTTCGAGCTCGCCCGACATCAGCGCGGCCTCGATCATCCGTGCGCCCTGCTCGAACAGCTTCAGCTCGATGTTCGGGTAGCGCTGCTTGTACGCGGCGATGATCGGCGTGAACAGCGAGCCGCCGAGCGGCGGGACCCCGATCGTCAGCTCGCCGCGCCCGAGCGTGCCGAGGTCGTTCAGCTCCGACTGCAGCTGCGCCTGCGCGGCGAGCACGTCCTGGCCGCGCTGGAACACGATCCGCCCCGCGTCGGTCAGCACCATCTGCCGGCCGTCGCGCAGCAGCAGCGGCGAACCGATCTCGTCCTCGAGCGCCTTCACCATCTTGCTGATGGTCGGCTGGGTCACGAACAGCTTGTCGGCGGCCGCCGTGAAACTCTGCTGGCGAACCACCTCGACGAAGTACCGCAGCGCGCGCAATTCCATCGACGACTCCCCAAATTGGTGCGGCGATCAATAAACGAATTCCGAATTGGAATGATAAGGATAGAGACAAGTCATTTTATTTATGGTTAGGGGAAACCCTATACTCGCACCATCAACGGAATATCTGTAGGGAGCCCGCCATGACCAAGCCGACCGCCGCACTTGCCGCCCGCCCCGCCGCTTCGGGCAGCCTGGCGCACACGGGCCGGATCGCGCTGCAGGCCGCCGCGCTCGGCGCGCTGTGGATGGCGGTCGACTGGGCCGTGCGCAAGATCGGGCTGCCGATCCCGTCCGGCGTGATCGGCCTCGCGGTGCTCCTCGTGCTGCTGTTCTCGGGCCGCGTCGCGCCCGCGTGGGTGAAGGACGGTGCGAACTGGCTGCTGTCCGACATGCTGCTGTTCTTCGTGCCGGCCGCCGTCGCGGCCGTGCAGTACGGCGGGCTGTTCCGCGAGGATGGCTGGCGCATCGCGCTGGTGATGCTCGCCGGCACCGCGTTCGTGATGGTCGCCGTGGCCGTCGCGGTCGACCTCGCCGCGAAGCTCGAGCGCCGGCTCGCCGTGCAGCGCGTGTTCGCCGAACGCCGCCGCACGCGCCTGAGCGCCGCGTCGGCACACTGAGGCGGAGCCTGCCATGCTGGCCGCATTGACGAACCTGTCCGCCGACGAGGCGAACACCGCGATCTCGTTCGGCTGCTTCGTGCTGACGATCGTGTTGTATTTCGTGTCGAAGCGGCTCTACGCGTTCAAGAAGACGCTGCTGTTCTCGCCGCTCGTGTTTGTGCCGGGCGTGCTGGTCCTGCTCGTGCTGCTGACCGGCATCCCGTATTCGGTCTACTTCCACGACACGCGCTGGCTGATGTGGCTGCTCGGCCCGGCCACGATCGCGTTCGCGGTGCCGATCTACGACTATCGCGACCTGATCCGCCGCCACTGGCTGTCGCTGTCGGTCGGCGTCGCGGTCGGGATCGGCGCGGGCGTGTGCGGGTCGCTGCTGCTCGCGAAGCTGCTGCACCTGTCCCCCGAGCTGCAGCGCTCGCTGATGACGCGCTCGGTATCGACGCCGTTCGCGCTCGCCGTGTCGGACAAGATTCACGCGCCGAAGGATCTCACCGCGCTGTTCGTGATCGCGACCGGCATCTGCGGGATGCTGCTCGGCGAGATCGTGCTCGCGCTCGTGCCGCTGCGCACGCGCCTCGCGCGCGGCGCGCTGTTCGGCGCGGCCGCCCACGGCGTGGGCACCGCGAAGGCGCGCGAGATCGGCAGCGAGGAAGGCGTCGTGTCGAGCCTCACGATGATGATCGCGGGCGTCGCGATGGTGCTGATCGCGCCGCTGTTGACGCTGCTGCCGATCTGAGCGGGCGGCCGGCGCCCGCCAGGCGCCGGCCCGGCCCGATCGCGCCTGCCGCCATCGGCGCGGCACGCTCCGTGCGGCGGGAACGGTGCCTCTTCCCGGCCACGCACGCGTCGGCCGCCAGCCCGGCGGCCCTTTCCGCCCCCGCTTACCCTGCATCCGGCCGACACCCGGCCGACAATCGGCTGAGATAGCCGCAAATCCCCCCTCTTTTCCGCCCATCGGGCTCGGCCCGGATGCTGAACAATGCATGCTACGAGACATCACGCACGCATTCACATGGCCTCCACGACCGCAAACCCGACCGCCGACAAGCCGGCTTCGTCCGGCAAGTTCAAGCGCATCGCGCTCATCGCCGTCATCGCGCTGGGCGCGGCGGCTGCCGCAGCCGGCGGCATGTACGTGTTCCTGAGCAAGGAAGGCGTCGGCCATGCGAGCGCGCCCGCCGAACCGGCGCCGCTTGCCGCGCCGGTGTTCTTCCCGCTCGACCCGCTGACCGTGAACCTGCAGTCCGACGACGGCGCGCAGCACTACCTGCGCGTCGGCCTGTCGCTGAAGCTCACCGACCCGAAGGCGCAGGAGCAGCTGACCGCGCGGATGCCGGAGATCCGCAGCCGGATCCTGCTCGCGCTGTCGAACAAGCATCCCGAGGATCTCGCGACGCCGGACGGCAAACGTTCGCTCGCGAAGGAACTGCGGGAACTGATCGAGCAGCCTACGCAGCCGGGCAACCAGCGCGCGAAGGTCGACGACGTGTTGTTCACCGAATTCGTCGTCCAGTAACGCGGCCGCGAAAGGAGCGCGTATGGGTCACCAGGAGTTCATGTCCCAGGAGGAGGTCGATGCCCTCCTCAAGGGCGTCACGGGCGAAGCCGATGCAGTCGACGAGCACCGCGACACATCGGGCGTCCGCCCCTACAACATCGCGACGCAGGAGCGGATCGTCCGCGGCCGGATGCCCGGCCTCGAGATCATCAACGATCGCTTCGCGCGCCTGCTGCGGATCGGCATCTTCAACTTCATGCGGCGCACGGCGGAAATCTCCGTCAGCCAGGTGAAGGTGCAGAAGTACAGCGAGTTCACCCGCAACCTGCCGATCCCGACGAACCTGAACCTGGTGCACGTGAAGCCGCTGCGCGGCACGTCGCTGTTCGTGTTCGACCCGAACCTCGTGTTCTTCGTCGTCGACAACCTGTTCGGCGGCGACGGGCGCTTTCACACGCGCGTCGAGGGCCGCGATTTCACGGCCACCGAGCAGCGGATCATCGGCAAGCTGCTGAACCTCGTGTTCGAGCACTACACGACCGCATGGAAGAGCGTGCGGCCGCTGCAGTTCGAATTCGTGCGCTCGGAAATGCACACGCAGTTCGCGAACGTCGCGACGCCGAACGAGATCGTGATCGTCACGCAGTTCTCGATCGAGTTCGGGCCGACGGGCGGCACGCTGCACATCTGCATGCCGTACTCGATGGTCGAGCCGATCCGCGACGTGCTCGCGTCGCCGATCCAGGGCGAGGCGCTCGAAGTCGACCGCCGCTGGGTGCGCGTGCTGTCGCAGCAGGTGCAGGCCGCCGAGGTCGAGCTGACCGCGAACCTCGCCGAGATCTCGTCGACCTTCGAGAAGATCCTGAACCTGCGCGCGGGCGACGTGCTGCCGCTGGAAATCGAGGACACGATCACCGCGAAGGTCGACGGCGTGCCGGTGATGGAATGCGGCTACGGAATTTTCAATGGTCAATATGCGTTGCGCGTGCAGAAGATGATCAGCGCGGGCGATTCGATGAAGGAAGGTGGATATGAGTGAGCTGAACCAGACGCCCGAGGACGACGCACAAGCGATGGCCGACGCGGCCCTCGCGGCATCGGCCGCCGCCGCGCAGGCGGCGCCGGCCGCGGCGGAAGAAGATCCGGGCATGGACGACTGGGCGGCCGCACTCGCCGAGCAGAACCAGCAGCCGGTGCAGCCGGGCGCGACGGGCGCCGGCGTGTTCCAGCCGCTGTCGAAGGCCGCAGCGAGCTCGACGCACAACGACATCGAGATGATCCTCGACATCCCGGTCAAGATGACCGTGGAGCTCGGCCGCACGAAGATCGCGATCCGCAACCTGCTGCAGCTCGCGCAGGGCTCGGTGGTCGAGCTGGACGGCATGGCCGGCGAGCCGATGGACGTGCTCGTGAACGGCTGCCTGATCGCGCAGGGCGAGGTCGTGGTCGTCAACGACAAGTTCGGTATCCGCCTGACCGACATCATTACGCCGGCCGAACGCATCCGGAAGCTGAATCGATGAACGTCGCAGCGCCCGGCCGCCGCGTGCGCGTCGCGCGCGTGGCGGCCGCCGCCGCGGCCATTGCGGCGGCGCTTGCCTGCGCGCCGGCCGGCGCCGCCGACATGAACGCGGTGAACCACGCCGGCTCGATCGCGTCGAGCGTGATGGTCGGTTCGGCCGCACCGTCGCTCGGCTTCGGCGCGGTGCTGCAGACGCTGGTCGGGCTCGTGGTCGTGATCGGTCTCGTGTTCGCGTGTGCGTGGCTCGCGCGCCGCTTCGGCTTCCAGCACGCACGCCGCGGCGGCCCGCTGAAGGTCGTGTCGAGCGTCGCGGTCGGCGCGAAGGAAAACGCGACGATCGTCGAGATCGGCGACACCTGGCTCGTGCTCGGCGTCGCGCCGGGCAACGTGCGATTGCTGCATACGCTGCCGGCCGGTTCGGCGGCGGCCACCGCGACAGCGGCTTCGGCCTCGGCCGACGCACCCGCCGGCGCCACCCCGTCCGACGGCGGCCTGCCCGGCACGTTCGGCGCGCGGTTTCGCGATGCGCTCGCGGGCGAAGCCGCGAAGCGCCTCGGTCGCGGCAAGGACCGCTGACATGGCGCCGTGCCCTCTTTCCGACCCCGCATTCCGATGAAACACGCATTCCTGCATCGCGCGGCGCGCTTCGCGCCCGTGCTGATCCTCTGCCTCGCGCCCGCGCTCGCCCATGCGCAGGCGAACGGCCTGCCCGCGTTCAACGCGAGCCCGGGCCCGCACGGCGGCACCACGTATTCGCTGAGCGTGCAGACGATGCTGCTGCTCACGATGCTGTCGTTCCTGCCGGCGATGATGCTGATGATGACGAGCTTCACGCGCATCATCATCGTGCTGTCGCTGCTGCGCCAGGCGCTCGGCACCGCGACGACGCCGCCGAACCAGGTGCTCGTCGGCCTCGCGATGTTCCTCACCTTCTTCGTGATGTCGCCGGTGCTCGACCGCGCGTACAACGACGGCTACAAGCCGTTCTCCGACGGCTCGATGCCGATGGAGCAGGCGGTGCAGCGCGGCGTCGCGCCGTTCAAGACCTTCATGCTGAAGCAGACCCGCGAGACCGATCTCGCGCTGTTCGCGAAGATCTCGAAGGCCGCGCCGATGCAGGGCCCCGAGGACGTGCCGCTGTCGCTGCTGGTGCCCGCGTTCGTCACGAGCGAGCTGAAGACCGGCTTCCAGATCGGCTTCACCGTCTTCATCCCGTTCCTGATCATCGACATGGTCGTCGCGAGCGTGCTGATGTCGATGGGGATGATGATGGTGTCGCCGTCCACCGTGTCGCTGCCGTTCAAGCTGATGCTGTTCGTGCTGGTCGACGGCTGGCAGCTGCTGATCGGCTCGCTCGCGCAGAGCTTTACGTAAGCGGCGGAGGAAACGCGCGATGACGCCCGAACAAGTGATGACCCTGGCGCACCAGGCGATGATGGTCGGCCTGCTGCTGGCCGCCCCGCTGCTGCTGGTCGCGCTCGCGGTCGGCCTCGTCGTGAGCCTGTTCCAGGCCGCGACGCAGATCAACGAGGCAACCCTGTCGTTCATCCCGAAGCTGCTCGCGGTCGCCGCGACGCTCGTGATCGCCGGCCCGTGGATGCTGACGACCATGCTCGACTACCTGCGGCAGACGCTGCTGCACGTCGCGACGCTCGGCGTCGGCTGAGCCGCGCGCACCACCCGGCGGCGATGTTCTCGGTTACCTACGCGCAGCTCAACGGCTGGCTCACGGCGTTCCTGTGGCCGTTCGTGCGGATGCTCGCGCTCGTCGCGACCGCGCCCGTCGTCGGCCACGCGGCCGTGCCCGTGCGCGTGAAGATCGGCCTCGCCGCGTTCATGGCGCTGGTCGTGGCCCCCACGCTCGGCGCGATGCCGGACGTCACCGTATTCTCCGCGCAAGGGATCTGGATCCTCGTCACGCAGTTCCTGATCGGCGTCGCGATGGGTTTCACGATGCAGCTCGTGTTCGCGGCCGTCGAGGCGGCCGGCGACTTCATCGGGCTGTCGATGGGGCTCGGCTTCGCGACTTTCTTCGATCCGCACACGAGCGGCGCGACGCCCGTGATGGGCCGCTTCCTGAATGCCGTCGCGATGCTCGCGTTCCTCGCGGTGGACGGCCACCTGCAGGTGTTCGCCGCGCTCGCCGCGTCGTTCCAGTCGCTGCCGGTGTCGGCCGACCTGCTGCACGCGCCCGGCTGGCGCACGCTCGCCGCGTTCGGCGCGACCGTGTTCGAGATGGGGCTGCTGCTCGCGCTGCCGGTGGTCGCGGCGCTGCTGATCACGAACCTCGCGCTCGGCATCCTGAACCGCGCGGCGCCGCAGATCGGCGTGTTCCAGATCGGCTTTCCGGTGACGATGCTGGTCGGGCTGCTGCTCGTGCAGCTGATGGTGCCGAACCTCGTGCCGTTCGTGTCGCACCTGTTCGACATGGGCGTCGATGCGATGGGGCGGGTGCTGATCGGGTGGCGGTGATGTGCAGGGAACCCGGTTCCTTCCGAACCGCGCGAGCCGGATGCGGGCACGCCGGCGCCCGGCGCCGACCGTGCCCTTTTTTCGTCCTTTCCGGCGTGCCGCCGCGGACGCCCGCCAGGCGCCCGCCGGCCGGCCATCCGACAACCGGCCCGAAGCCGCTTGCGGCCCGCCCGGCGGGCGATCGCGGCCGATGTCCGCACGCTCGCCCCACATCGGCGCTTGACCTCGGCCGACCGACTCGCTAGCGTTTCGGGTTTGCCCGGGCGGCCATTGCCGCCGGTGCCGTGAGCGCGCCCGACGTCCTGGCGCGCGCGGCCGGGCTCCGATGGAAAAGACGATGCACAAACTCGATGCGGCCAGCCCGCAGGCGATGTCGACGGATTTCACCGCCGACAACGTCGCGCGCCTGAAGGCGCTGTTCCCCGAACTCGTGACCGAAGGCCCGGAGGGCGCGTCGGTCGACGTCGACGTGCTGAAGGCGCTGATCGGCGAACGCACGGTCGGCGACGCCGACGAGCGCTACGGCTTCCACTGGCACGGCAAGCGCAGCGCGCGCCAGGCCGCGCTCACGCCGTCGACGGGCACGCTGCGGCCCTGCCCCGACGACAGCGTCGCGTGGGACGATACGCGCCATCTCGTGATCGAGGGCGACAACCTCGACGTGATGAAGCTGCTGCACAAGAGTTACGCAGGCAAGGTGAAGCTCGTCTATATCGACCCGCCGTACAACACCGGCAGCGATTTCGTCTATCCGGACGACTTCACCGACAGCATCCGCCATTACCTGGCGATGACCGGGCAGACCGAGGGCGGCGTGAAGCGCAGCACCAACACCGAGGCGAACGGCCGGTTCCACACCGACTGGCTGAACATGATGTATCCGCGCCTGAAGCTCGCGCACGCGCTGCTGTCCGACGAAGGGCTGATCGCCGTGCACATCGACGAGCATGAAGTGCACGCGCTGGTGCTGATGCTGCGCGAGATCTTCGGCGAGGAGAACGAGCTCGGCGTCGCCGTGTGGGACAAGCGCAACCCGAAGGGCGACGCGCGCGGCATCGCGTACCAGCACGAATCGCTGGTGCTGTTCGCGCGCAACGCCGAGACGCTGCTCGAGCGGGCGCCGCTCAGGCGCCCGAAGCGCAACGCGCAGCGCATGCTCGACGCCGCGCACGACGCCATGTACCGCAGCGGCAACGCGAAGGACGCGCAGAAGGCGTACCGCGCATGGATGAAGGCGCAGACCAACCTGTCCGGCGGCGAGGTGATGTACGACCGGCTGTCGGAAGACGGCCGCGTGTACCGCCTCGTGTCGATGGCCTGGCCGAACAAGAAGAAGGCGCCGGACGAGTATTTCACGCCGCTGATCCACCCGGTCACCGGCAAGCCGTGCGCGATGCCGGCGCGCGGCTGGCGCAACCCGCCTGCGACGATGCAGGCGCTGATCGAGCGCGGCCAGATCGAATTCGGCGCGGACGAAACCACGCAGCCGCAGCGGATCTACTACCTCGACGAGAACATGTACGAGAACGTGCCGTCGGTGCTGCCGTTCGCCGGTTCCGACGACGCGCTGCTGAAAACGCTCGGGATTCCGTTCGACCTGCCGAAGCCGGTCGATTTCGCGGCGGCCGTGATCGGCTGGTGCACGCGCGGCGACGACATCGTGCTCGACTGCTTCGCGGGCTCCGGCTCGACCGGTCACGCGGTGATGCAGGTGAACGCGACCGACGGCGGCGCGCGCCGCTACGTGCTCGTGCAGTTGCCCGAAGCGCTCGACCGCCGCGACAAGACGCAGCAGAGCGCGGCCGATTTCTGCGCGAAGCTGAAGAAGCCGCTGACGCTCGCCGAAATCACGAAGGAGCGCCTGCGCCGCGCGGCCCAGCAAGTGGCGCGCGATTACCCGGAAAGCTATGGCGACCTGGGCTTTCGCGTGTACCGGCTCGACACGACCAACGTGATCGAGTGGGATCCGCGCCGCGACGACTTCGACCACGCGCTGTTCGCGTCCGTCGAGCACGTGAAGACCGGCCGCACCGAGGACGACCTGCTCGCCGAGCTGACGCTGAAGCTCGGCCTCGACCTGTGCACGCCGGTCGAGCATCACCAGGTGGCGGGCAAGACCGTGCACCTGATCGGCCACTCGATCGTCGCGTGCTTCGATGCGCGCATCTCGCGCGACGACGCGGGGCCGCTGGCCGACGGCATCGTCGACCTGCTCGATGCGACCGGCACGACGCACGACGTCACGTGCCTGTTCCGCGACAGCGGCTTCGTCGACGACGTCGCGAAGCTCAATCTCGCCGCGCTGCTCGAACAGCACGGCGTGAAGCGCGTGCGGAGCCTGTGATGCGGCTGCATTTCGAAGCGGATCTCGACTACCAGCGCGAGGCGATCGACGCCGTCTGCGACCTGTTTCGCGGCCAGGAATCGTATCGCGGCGACTTCAGCGTGCTCGCGAACGCCGCGCCCGGCACGACGGCCGCCGCGCAGGGCTCGCTCGGCTTCGCGGTGTCGGAACAGGGCGTCGGCAACCGGCTGTCGCTGACCGACGACGCGCTCGCGCGCAATCTCGCCGACGTGCAGCTGCGCGGCGGGCTGCCGCCGTCCGGTCTGCCCGGCTCGCGCGACTTCACCGTCGAGATGGAAACCGGCACCGGCAAGACCTACGTGTACCTGCGCACGATCTTCGAGCTGAACCGCCGCTACGGCTTCACGAAGTTCGTGATCGTCGTGCCGTCGATCGCGATCAAGGAAGGCGTGCACAAGACGCTCTCGATCACCGAGGATCACTTCCGCGCGCTGTACGCGGGCGTGCCGTACGACTACTTCCTGTACGACTCCGCGAAGCTCGGCCAGGTGCGCCACTTCGCGGCGAGCGCGGCGATCCAGATCATGGTGATGACGGTGGCCGCGATCAACAAGAAGGAAATCAACAACCTCTACAAGGACAGCGAGAAGACCGGCGGCGAGAAGCCGATCGACCTGATCCGCGCGACGCGGCCGATCGTGATCGTCGACGAGCCGCAGAGCGTCGACGGCGGGCTCGAAGGCCGTGGCCGCGAAGCGCTCGCCGCGATGGCGCCGCTTTGCACGCTGCGCTATTCGGCCACGCACGTCGACCGTCACCACATGGTGTACCGGCTCGACGCGGTCGACGCGTACGAGCGCAAGCTGGTCAAGCAGATCGAGATCGCCTCGGCGATCGTCGAGGATGCGCACAACAAGCCGTACGTGCGGCTCGTCGGCGTGTCGAACCGGCGCGGCGCGATCAGCGCGCGCGTCGAGCTTGACGTCGCGACGGCGGCCGGCGTGAAACGCCAGATCGTGTCGGCCACCGACGGCGACGATCTCGAACGCCTGACCAAGCGTGCGCTGTACGCGGGGCTGCGGATCGGCGAGGTCCATGCGGTGAAGGGCGCCGAATACGTCGAGCTGCGCCATCCGGAAGGCGAGGCGTTCCTGTCGCTCGGCGAGGCGTTCGGCGACATCGACACGCTCGCCGTGCAGCGCGAGATGATCCGCCGCACGATCCGCGAGCATCTGGACAAGGAGCTGCGCCTCGCGGAGCGCGGCGTGAAGGTGCTGTCGCTGTTCTTCGTCGATTCGGTCGAGCGCTACCGCCGCTACGACGAGAACGGCATGCCCGTGAAGGGCGACTACGCGCTGATCTTCGAAGAGGAATACGCGCGTGCGGCGCGCGTGCCGGCCTACCGTGCGCTGTTCGACGGCGTCGACGTCGCGCTCGAAGTCGAGCGCGCGCACAACGGCTACTTCTCGATCGACCGCAAGGGCGGCTGGACCGACACGAGCGAAAGCAGCGCCGCAGCGCGCGAAAACGCGGAGCGTGCGTACGGCCTGATCATGCGCGAGAAGGAAGCGCTGCTGTCGTTCGACACGCCGCTGAAATTCATCTTCTCGCACTCGGCGCTCAAGGAAGGCTGGGACAACCCGAACGTGTTCCAGATCTGCACGCTGCGCGACATCCAGACCGAACGCGAGCGCCGCCAGACGCTCGGCCGCGGGCTGCGCCTCGCCGTCGACCAGGACGGCGAACGCGTGCGCGATGCGGGCGTGAACACGCTCACCGTGATCGCGACCGAGCGCTACGAGTCGTTCGCGGAGAACCTGCAGAAGGAAATCGAGGCCGATACGGGCATCCGTTTCGGGATCGTCGAGGAACACCAGTTCGCGGCGCTGCCCGTGCAGGAAGGCGACGGGCCCGCGCATGCGCTCGGCGTCGAGCTGTCGCGCGTGCTCTGGAACCACCTGCACGAGCAGGGTTACGTCGACGCGCAGGGCAAGGTGCTCGACCGGCTGAAGGATGCGCTGCGCCAGAGCGCGCTGGTGCTGCCGGATGCGTTCGAGATGCTGCGCGGGCCGATCGTCGCGACGCTGCGCAAGCTGTCGGGCCGCTTTGCCGTGCGCAACGCGGACGAGCGCCGCGCCATCGCGCTGCGGCGCGATGCGTCGGGCAAGGCCGTCGTGTTCGGCGAGGATTTCCGCGCGTTGTGGGACCGCATTCGCCATCGCACCGTCTACAGCGTCGAGTTCGACAACGCGAAGCTCGTGCGCGACTGCGCGGCCGCGCTGCACGACGCGCCGGACATCGCGCGCGCCCGGCTGCAGTGGCGCAAGGCGGAGATCGACATCGGCAAGGCCGGCATCGAGGCGATCGAGGTGGCCGGCGCCGGCACGGTGCTGCTCGACGAAGGCGAGTTGCCGCTGCCCGACCTGCTCACCGAGCTGCAGGACCGCACACAGCTCACGCGCCGTTCGCTCGCGACGATCCTGGCCGACAGCGGCCGGCTCGACGATTTCCGCGTGAATCCGCAGCAGTTCATCGCGGTCGCGGCCGATGCGATCAACCGCTGCAAGCGGCTCGCGCTCGTCGCGGGCATCGCGTACCGCAAGCTCGGCGAGCGCCACGTGCATGCGCTCGAATCGTTCGAGAGCGAGGCGCTGACCGGCTACTTGCGCAACCTGCGGCTCGATGCGCAAAAGTCGATCCACGAAGCGGTCGTGTGCGAGACGGACGCGGAGCGCGCGTTCGCCGATGCGCTCGAGGCGCACGACGGCGTGAAGCTGTACGCGAAGCTGCCCGCGTGGTTCCGCGTGTCGACGCCGCTCGGCAGCTATCACCCGGACTGGGCCGTGCTCGCAGAACAGGACGATGGCGAACGGCTGTACTTCGTCGTCGATACGCCGAATGCGGACGGCAACGTGCCGAGCGAGCACGAGCGCGCGAAGCTCGCGTGCGGCGAAGCGCATTTCCGGGCGCTGGTGGAGGGCGATGGCGCGGCGCGCTTCGTGCGCGTCAGGCAAGCGGAGGCGTTGTTTGAACCTGCGGAGCCGCCGGCGGGCGCCGGGCGGTAAAACGAAGGGCGGCCATGAGCCGCCCTTTTTTCATGAAGCGCGCCGGCCGCGGCGCCCTCCCCGATGACGATGGCGCTTACTGCGCCGGCTGCATGCCCTGCGCGGCGGCCTTGTGCTGCGCGGCCTCTTCCTGCGCGTGCTTCTTCGCCATGTGGTGACCGACGATACAGCCGCCAACCGCGCCGACGACCGCGTGGTGCCCCGCGTAGTGGCCGGCCACACCGCCGACCACCGCGCCCTTCATGCAGCCCGCCGCGTGCGCGCTGCCGATGGTGGCAAGCGCAACGATGGCGGCGGTCGTGCACATCCTGATGTGTCGAGTGGGCATCATGTGTTCATTCTCCTCTTGTAGTAATCCAGTCGAGCCGCTTCCTTAATCCCAGCGGCCGCCGCGCCAGCCGCCGCGATCGTGCCATTCGTGCTCGCGCCATTCACGGCGGCGCCACTCGTGTTCGCGCCATTCGCGCGCACGCCAGTCGTCGTAGCGATAGCCGACCGGTGCATACGCAACCGGCGGAGGCGGCGCCACGTAGACGGGCGCCGGCGCCGCATACGCGGGTACGCCGATCCCGACCGACAGGTCGACGTGGGCCGATGCGACGCCCGAAGCTGCCAGCGCCGCTACACCGAGAACTGCACCGAGAATGAGTTTCTTGTTCATCTCGCGACTCCCTGCACGTATCGTGCGTCATGTGAATACGGTTCGGAGTCTAGGCACGAGGTGCAGACACAGGTGAAACGGGTATGCGAGACCGGTAACGGCTGTTTACAGCCGTCCGTAAAGCCTTGCGGCGCAAGGAAGAGGCGGCATTCCACGCACCGTTGCGGCGGTGCATCGGGCCGGCAGCAAGGGCTGTTCGGCACGAAACCGGACGATCGGAGCGCGCCGGCCTGCACGGGAACGGGAAGACGCCGAAGGCGAACCGTCCGCACCGGACGCGAGCGGTTCGCAAGCGCGCACATCACGCGCGGATATCGTCGACGCTGCGCAGCCAGTGCACGCTGAACAGGCTGTCCGCGTCGGTCCACACGGTATCGGGCTCGAATCCTGCACGGCGCGCGATCGCATGAAAACCGTCGATCGTGAACTTGTGCGAATTCTCCGTGTGGATGCGCTCACCGGCGTCGAAGCGGAACGCGTGGCCACGCACGTGCACGGTCTGCGCGATGTCGCTGACGAGATGCATCTCGATGCGCTGCCGCGTGCTGTCGTAGAACGCGCAATGCGAGAACGCGTCGACGTCGAAATCCGCGCCGAGCTCGGCGTTCGCGCGCACCAGCAGGTTCAGGTTGAACTGCGCGGTCACGCCCTGCGCATCGTTGTACGCGTCGTGCAGCGTGCGCTCGTCCTTCACGAGATCCGCGCCGACCAGCAAGCCGCCGCCACGCAGCAGCCGCGCGGCATCGCGCAGGAACGCATCGGCTTCCTCCGGCGAGAAGTTGCCGATCGTCGAACCGGGAAAGAAGCCGATGCGCCGCGCCGGTGTCGCGGTCAGCGCGGCCAGTTGCTCGGCCTTCGTGTAATCGGCCGCGATCGGCGCGACGTCGAGCCATGGATACGCCGCACGCAGCCGCGCGGCGGCGTCGTGCAGGTAGTCGGCCGAGATGTCGACCGGCACGTAGCGCGCCGGCGCGTTCGCATAGTTGCCCGCGAACGCGTCGAGCAGCACGCGGATCTTCTCGAGCGAGCCCGCACCGAATTCGACGAGTTCCGCATGCGGACCGACGCGCCGCACGATCTCGGCCGCGCGGTCGCGCAGGATGGCGAGCTCGGTACGCGTCGGGTAATACTCCGGCAGTTCGCAGATGCGATCGAACAGCACAGAGCCGGCCGCATCGTAGAAGTATTTCGGCGGAATGCTGCGCGGCGTACGCGACAGTCCGTCGATCAGGTCGCGCGCGAACGCGCTCGGCCGCGAATCGCGGGCGGGTTGCTGGCCACCGCTCGTGGCCGTCTGGTCAGACGTCTCGCGCAAGTCGCACTCCCGTGAATTGCCAGCGCGCGGCCGGCGGAAAGAAATTGCGGTACGTCGGCCGTTCGTGCCCGGGCGGCGTCGCGATGCTGCTGCCGCGCAGGACTTGCTGGCCGACCATGAACTTGCCGTTGTATTCGGCCGCGACGCCCTCGAGCGGCCGAAAGCCCGGATACGGTTCGTAGGACGAGCGCGTCCATTGCCACACGTGCCCGAGCATCTGCCGGATGCCTTCGGCAGGGAACGCGGCTTCCCATTCGAATTCGGTCGGCAGGCGTGCACCGGCCCAATCCGCATATGCGGCCGCTTCGTAGAAGCTCACGTGGCACACCGGTGCGTCGGGTGCGAGCGGTTCGACGCCGTGCAGGCCAAACGTGCGCCGTACCCGCGTGGCGGCCGCATCGTCGTCGTCGGGCATCCAGTACGCCGGCCCTTGCCACCCTTCCCGCTGCACCGTGGCCCAGCCGTCCGACAGCCAGAACTCGGGGCGCGTATAGCCGCCGTCGGCGACGAATGCCGCGAATTCCGCATTCGTCACGAGACGGCTAGCGATCTCGTACGGCCGCACGAGCGCCGTATGGCGCGGCCGTTCGTTGTCGAACGAGAACGCCTCGCCATCGTGGCCGATCTCGACGAGCCCTCCCGGCTGGTGCAGCCAGTGCAGCGCGCCGGCGTCGCCCACGGCCATCGCGCCGGCATCCATCCCGTTGCGCGGCCGGAATGCCGGCTTCAGCGGGTTGCACGAGAACGCGTGCAGCATGTCGGTGACGATCAGCTCCTGGTGCTGCTGCTCGTGATGCAGGCCGAGCTCGATCTCGGGCGCGATCGTCTCGAGCAGCGCCGCATCGGCGCCGGCCAGTGCCTGCAGCATCGCGTCGTCGACGTGTTGTCGGTACGCATGCACCTCGCCGAGCGACGGGCGCGTGAGCAGCCCGCGTTGCGGCCGCGGATGGCGCGGGCCGAGCGCTTCGTAATAGGAATTGAAGAGGAACTGGAATGCCGCGTCGAACGGCGTGTAGCCGGCCACGCGGCGCATCAGTACGACGGTTTCGAAAAACCAGGTCGTATGCGCGAGATGCCATTTCGTCGGACTGGCGTCGGGCATCGACTGCACTGCCTGGTCTTCGGCGGACAGCGTCGCGGTCAGCGCGACGCTATGAGCGCGCACGTCCTGGTAACGGCGCTGAAGCTGTGATGCAAGGAGGCTCATCGGTTTACCGTCCACGGCGCGATTCGCTGCGTTGCGTTGCCGGAAAAAGGAAAGCCTTGCGCGTGATGCGCGCGGCTGACGTGCGACCTGCTGCTGCGTCGTCGGGCAACCGGCGCGCGCCGGGCCGCGGATGCGGCGTCACTTCATCTGCCCGTGCAGAATAGTATGGTCCAGAAATGTGAATGCTGCTGGTCGAGATGCGGATGAAACGGCTGATAAATGTAAATGAAAGCAACCGATCACCTGCCAATTACTGACATCAGCGCGTATCGAGGTGCATGCGGAGGTGCATCCGTCGGCCGTTGCGATCGGCACACGCCGCGGACGTTCACGCGACCGCGATCGTCACCATGACGTGAACGGGGAAGTCTGACCAGCACGGGCGCACGAAGCATGCCCGCCGCGTTTTTCGGGTTCGACGCGCACCCTGCCCGACCTTGCCGGCGGCCTTCCGCGCCGATCCGCTCGCCGGCTTCGAAAAAAATTCTGCGTCGATGTCACACACGCGGGGCGCTCGCTCGTCATATCACCGGAATCCACACGAAAGGAGAAGGACCATGACTGCGAAACTCAACCCGTTTGCCGCCGCGCCCGCCCTGATGAAGAACTGGATGACCGTCTCGGTCGCCGCCGCGCAGAGCCTCGAGCCGACGCTGATCGAGCTGGTGAAGATCCGCGCGTCGCAGATCAACGCGTGCGCGAACTGCATTAACATGCACACGGCCGAGGCGCGCGAGCAAGGCGAGACCGAGCAGCGCATCTACCTGCTGTCCGCGTGGCGCGAAGCGCCCTGCTACACCGAACGCGAACGCGCGGCGCTCGGCTGGACCGACGCGCTCACGCGGCTGTCGGAGGGCCACGCGGCGCACGAAGCGGCCTATGCTGCGCTGAACGACCACTTCAGCCAGGAGGAACAGGTGAAACTCACGCTGATGATCAACGTCATCAACGGCTGGAACCGGCTCGCGGTCGGCTTCGGGCTGTGGATCGATCCGGCCGATGCAAAGGCCGCCGCTGCGAAGATGGTGGGCTGATGCCGAACCTCGACCCGGCCGAGGGCAGCGCCGAAGAACGGGCCGATGCGGCGACGAGTTTCGACCCGCTGCGCCGCACGCTGATCCGCGTCGCGTACCGGATGCTCGGTTCCGTCGCGGATGCCGAGGACATCGTGCAGGAGGCGTTCATCCGCTGGATGGACGTCGACCGCACCGAGGTGCGCGTACCTGAAGCGTTCCTGCGCCGCATGGTGATGCGCATGTGCCTCGACCAGCTGAAGTCCGCGCGGCACCAGCGCGAGACCTATATCGGCCCGTGGCTGCCCGAGCCGGTCGTCGAGGAAGACGAACAGGAAGACGTCACGCTGCCGCTGCTGCTCGCGCTCGAACGGCTTTCGCCGCTCGAACGCGCGGCGTTCCTGCTGCACGACGTGTTCGGCCTCGAGTTCGACGAAGTCGCCACGACGATCCAGCGCGACCCGGCCGCATGCCGGCAACTCGCTGCGCGAGCGCGTACGCATATCCGCGAGGCGCGGCCGCGTTTTCATGTCGAAAAGCAGCACGGGATCGAATTGGCGGAAGCGTTCTTCGCGGCGTCACGCAGCGGCGACATGCGCGCGCTCGGCGCGATGCTCGCCGAGGACGTGAGCCTGCACGCGGATGGCGGCGGCAAGCGCTCGGCTACTGGCACGCCGGTATTCGGCTTTGAGCCGGTGATGAAGGTGCACGAGTACCTGGCCGGGCTGTTCGCCACGCATGCGTCGAAGCTCGTGCGTGCGGGGTTCGTCAACGGGCTGCCGGGTTTCGTCACGCTGGAATCCGATGGCGAGCTGCAGACCACCGCGCTCGAGATCGAGGACGGGAAGATCGTCGCGATCTATGTCGTGCGGAATCCTGACAAGTTGAGGCATTTGCACTGAGTGCGGCGGGATCGCGCGTCGGGTGCCGCGCGCATGCACGGCCGCGAGGCGCCCTTTTCTCCGTCCTGCCGCCCTGCTTTACTGGCCACCGGTTCCTGCGGTCAGTACGGTCCCGATCGCGATCACCAGGAAACCGAGCAACGGCGTCGCGATCGCGAAACCGGCTGCCGCGAGCCGGTTCGTACCGCCCTGCGCTTCCAGCAGCGCGAGCAACGATTCGCGGGACGTCGCGCTCGGGCGCAGTTTCTCGATCTTGCGTTCGACGTGCGTCCTGTAGAGACTGTTCCCGCACCAGCCGAGCGCGACCGCGATCCCGATGGTGACCGGGTCGAACGTGCTCGATTCGAAGTATTTCGAGAAGAACAGCAGTTCGATCAGCGTGATCGCGACCGTCGCGCCAAGAACGGCCGCCGCCTGCCAGTACATGCATCGATACGCCATCCAGACCGGGCCCAGGAAACAGGCGGCCCAGTTCCACGACTGCCGGTTCTTTCGCGACGCGGCGATCTCCCACTTCTTCTCGAACCAGGCGGCTTTCTTGCCGACGTAAGCGGCGATCTCGTCGTTGCTCGCGGATGATGTGGCGGTCGTGACGTCGGACATGGTCGTGTGCTCTCGGTCGCGCGGATCGCGCGTCGTTGTTTTGATGGGTTGGAAATCGGGCGACGGTCGGAACAGCCGCTTCGATGCGCACACGATTCTACGCGCGGCGCAGTGCGCGTTGTGTAGCGGAACGAAGTGTCGGTGAGAAATGCGACGCCGTGGATCGCGCAACGCATCGGGGCAACATGCGTTGTTTCGGCCGGAAAAAGAAAAACGCCACGCGAAGTTGCCGCGTGGCGTTTGTATGTTGGCGAGCCGCATTGCCTGTAGGCAAGTTGTGCTGCCAGACCCCTTCATTTGTTCGTTGGTAGGCTCGATTGGATTCGAACCAACGACCCCCACCATGTCAAGGTGGTGCTCTAACCAACTGAGCTACGAGCCTAAGAAGCCGCGAATTATAGAGAGGGTTTTTGAGGAGCACAAGCCCCTTCGTGAAAATTTTTTGAATCGGGGTGCGCGGAGGGCGACGATCGATGTTGCCTGGCGATGCCGGGAACGTTGCCTTCATCTGTTCGCATCACAGCAAAACGCGTCGATGTGCTGTGGTGTTATCCACATTGCCCTCTGGATAACCCTCCGGCAAGCCTCTGGATTCACAGTGGAACGATTGAGGATATGTCGCCGCGGCTGTGAATCGACGAAAAGTTGTTCTGTGCTGCCTGAAGCTGTTCACGTAGCTCACCCATGGTTATGCATTCGGCTTCCTGTCGCGAATTCATGGGGTTAGGGACGTTATCCACTGTGAGGCACAGGGTTTGTTAACTATCACTACGTATGTATACGAACTCTGTTAACACCTTTGGATAAGCACAGTCCGTCGACTGTGATCCGCGCAGGATATGCGCTGCGTGCGGGGATCGGATAAACGAAGCGGCAAGCTGTGAGGTGCATCGGATGATGTGTGAGCCGCCGTATCCATAGATCTGTAGAATCGCCGACATTCAGGATGAGAGGGCTTGGCGCACAGGCTCACGACACATGACCGATGCTTCGTTGGATATCGATGCCGTCGTACACCGGTTGCAGCAACAGCCAGGCGACATCGTGTTCGAGCAACGCGTGTCGATCCCGGAGGCCGAAGTCCTGTGTTGCCGCTACAAGGGCGAGCGATTCAACGTGAAGTTCGATTTCGACTATGGGGTGTTCGTTGATCGCGTCGGGAAGCTGTCCGGCGAGGACGTCGAGGAAATCGTTAGATGGCTCACGAAAGAAGCAGGGTGATGGCAGCGGGCGAGACCTGACGAGGGGATCAATGAAGGTACCTGTCGACGAGGTGCTGGTGACGGATATCGCCGGCGACGTTGCGGTTGTCGTGACCGACGTGATGGCTGCCGCCGATGTGTTGGTACGGTTGGGCTTCGTTCGACGATCCGGTCGCTGGGAACGCGCGATCGCAGACGATACCGACCGCCAGGCTCTCGTGGCCGCGCTTGTCGATCTCGATGCGCTGTTCTCCGCGGGCCGCGACTGGAGCCCGCAGGCGCTTGTCGAGTATTACCGGGAGATCGGCGTCGTGCGGCGCGGATACCGTTCGGTTGCATGGCGCGGGCCGACGCAATACGTCATCGAGCGGCATGACTGAATCACGCGAGGCAAGTTCATGACGTACACCGTCCTGATGGTGTCGCGCGGCGAGATCGTGCTGTCCGACGGGCACCGCACCGTGCGAGCGCCTGGCGAAGCATTGCTGCCCGGCGTGGACAACAGGCCCGCATTCGTCGTCTACGTCGATTCCATGAAGTACGTCGAGACGAGCAACGACGGCGAGACGATCGATGCCGTTACGCGCCAAGCCGTGATTTCGGCGATCACTGCGTATTTCTCGTCGCGACGCGCAACGGTCGAGTTCGAACCCTGAGCCATCGATGAGGATGACTGACACGATGAAACCGAAGAACGACCTGGGCGACACGATCACTGCCCGCAACCGGAGCGGGTAATGGGACCCATTCACTGCGGTCGGCACGGACGCGATAACGGGATCACGACATCGAAGGGCATTGCCGCGCGCATTCGGCAGCGCGGGCAATTCTTGTCCGGCGAGCTCGTGAAGGTTTCGCTCGATCGCCCGAAATACAGCCGGGAAATGTGGATGCTGCGTGCCGAACTCGACGAGCACGAGGTCGACGCGACCTTTGTCGACAACGTTGCGCATGTGAAGGCGTTTCCAAAAATTGCGGCGCTGGAGCGCTTGCGCGTGTATCTGTGTTCGGCATGCCTGGACGAGCTGCTCGTCCGCTCCGGCGAAGCGCCCTATAAACCGACGACGAAAGAGCAGGCGTTCGACACGTCTGTCGTCGCGGCGAATGCGAAGTGGTCGCGCGGCGACGCGCGCTGCGAGTTGCACGGCTTGATCCGGCCGACGCGGACCTCACCGGATATCGAGGCCGCGATCTTGTCGATCGACGTGATCCGCGATTGTCACGTCGTGCGGGTGACCGATGCCAGCGTGGAGCATGGCGCCACGCATTGGTTTGACGAAGCGTTCTTGCACAAGGTGCTCGGGACGGATATCGACATCGTTGAATCGGCGTTACGGATCGATGATCGGGCCATGTTCGTGCAGATGTGGGACGCCGGTGAGCTCGTGTGTCCGGTGTGCCTGCGAGAGGTGTTGGAACGTAGCGGTCTGCGCAACAAGGACACGCGGACGTGAGCGTAGCGGAGCAATCGTGACGGACACGATCAAGCAGTGCGACATGACGGACGACGCCACCCGGCGCAAGATTTTCTGGTTGCTTCAACGCTTGACGAGTCTGTCGCTCTGGACGCGCAAGCGCGATGCATTTGCGCAATTCGCGAACGCGTACGAGCATGCAGTGAACACGTGGCCCGTTGATGATCCGGAGTCCATTCAGGACACCCACTTTCCGATCATCGTCGACATCCTCGCTGCTTACGATCGAGGGCTGACCGAGCTGGCCCGAGGGAACCGGATCGGCTGGCGGAGCGGTGGGCCGTTCAAGCACGTGTACCGGCAATATCACCTTCTGGACGCGTATTTCTACCCTCATCCCGATTACTGGGATCGCGGCGGGCAGATTGCCCCGTACCCGCCGAAGATCGACGCGCTGGCCCGACTGCTGCACGCATCGGAATACCAGATGGAGTATGCGCCGTTCGATTCGGGCGATCGATTCGGCAACCTCGCACAACTGCGCTCGGCAAGACGGCTGTTGTCCCCGGATGCCTATGAGCGCAACTTCCACACGCTTTCGTACCCGGTGTTTCCGGAGGAGCTGCCCGCGGTTCCGAAAGCAGTGGGCCCGGTGATCTGGACCGGCCGGAAAGTGCCTTGCGACGGTATCTGGGAGCCTGTCGTCGTCGGGTGGTCGAGGCGGCCGGGCATCGTGCCGATCGTCATACCCGGTTTGCGTAATGGAGGTTGCTTCAATTATTTCGTTCGGGGCACTCGTGCGCCGAACCTCACGGATGAATTCCCGGGATTGCTCGTCCCGACGTGCTGGCGATTGCTGTGGGAAGACCGGCGTTACGTGAACGGCGCCGTACCCGACGAATCGCAGTATTTCCTCGAGCCGCGGCAAGTGCCGCAGACGAGCATGAACCCGTGACATCTGGAGAACACCATGAGCAAGCTGAATTTCGGCGCGGTCGAGCGATATTCCGTCCGGCTCAATACCGCGACGCTGCTCGGCCTGAAGGCCGCCTATGAGGATTTTGCGAAGACCGGGCAGGATCTGCGCAACTTCGAGATCTACATCGAGGACGAAAGTGAAGCGAGGGCGGATCCGACGCCTGAGGATCACGTCATCAGCGTGACGTTCCTGGCAAAGATGCCGCCGGGCATGCGAGGGCTCGGTAACGCGAGTCCGCTCGGGAATTCACTGAAGTACATCGTCTCTCCGGAAACGGGCGAGATTCTCCGGATTTACGGGATCAAGTGAGTTGGGAGCGGAGAAGGGGCGCTGCCCTCGGTTGTGGATAACCGGCACGCAAAACGACTCGTCACGCTGTGCATCCGATTGGTGAGCAAGCATCCGGATCGCAAGCCGGGCGCGGATTCTGGCGAATTCGCATCGTGGCAGCCCGATTCGAGTGCGTCAGCACACGACTGGTATGAGTTGCCGGTTCTACGACGTGGGCGCTGGCGGAATATGCATTGCGTATCGTGCGCTTGCCGGCGGTCTGCATGTGGACAACCCGCACACCCAACCAGTCGAATCGCTGTGCATCGAACAGGTGAGCGCCTTGCATTCAGCCACGTGAATCAGCCCGAACACCCAGTCTGGCAGGGCTCTGCCGGGATAGTACAGATGATGCGGACAGTTTTCGCACGATCCGCTGCGATTGATTGCCTTGTGGATATCGAGAAGTCAAAGCACTCGAAGGCCTGTGCGTTCAGTGCGCGAGGGTAATCGAATTCGGAGCGGATGTTCGCGTTATCTCACCGGTTGTGGATATCGCATGCGAAAACAACGCGAAACACTGTGCCAACCCAAGGTGAGCGAGTCGACCGATGGCCACGCGAGGTGCCGCCATGATCGATGTGGATATCCTGTTCCGCAGCGACTCGAAACCCTGTGACTCAAAAAGGTGAGGGTGCCAAAGACGCTTAGATGTGGACAACAGACCGGGGAAGTCAGTCGAAACGCTGTGCAATCCAGCAGTGATCGGGACCACGCCCAAGCCGGCAAAGCCGCATCATTCCGGGCGCTTACGGCCATCGAGCGCCGCCAGCCGGGCGCGCATCGTACCACTCAAGTCTGCTGATCGAGCGCCTGCACGACGGCTTTCTCCGCGAGGCTCCCGGCCGGCCCGACCACTGCATAGTTGAGCCCGTTCACCGATCCATACCGTGCGAGCAGCGCACCATCCACGCGTTGCCCGCTCGGCAGCAGTCGATGTTTCGATTCCGCCGGCCGCAGATAGAAGCTCAGCGTGCGCCCGGCTGCATCCTCATAGAGCACCATCGCAGCCGTGGCGCCACTGTCCGTCGTGAACAGCCGCCCGCCGACCGGCCGGAACCCCGCCGCGCTCAAATCCGGCAGCTTCGCCGACGCGCCCACGCGCCTGGTGAGCCACCCCTGCAAATCTCCCGCACCCGCCGGCCGGTAATCCACCTTGGCCGTCTGATCGACCACCATCATCCGGTAAGCCTCGACCGCATCGCTCATCGGCGCGATGGGCGGCGGCGCGTTCCACCCGCGCGCCTGCCACCCGCCCAACGTCCCCAGCCCGACGCAGAACACGAACGAAGCCGCCATCGCGAACCGCATCCGCGTGCGCTCCGCGCGCCGTCCGCGAATCGCCGCCGGATCCAGCGCTGGGTTGTCTGCCGGCATCCGCACGCTCTCGAGCGCGGCCCGCAACCGCTGCGCATCCTGCTGCCATTGCTTCACCTGTTCCGCGCGCTCCGGATGCAGCGCGAGATAGCGCTCGACCGCGGCGCGCGCATCGTCGTCGAGCTGGCCGTCGACATAGGCCTGAAGGTCGTGTTCGTTCGGAGGCGTGTTCATTTCTTCATCAATCGCAGAGAAGGAGCGGGAAGCTCGCCGTCGCTGAGCTGGCGCAGCGCCTGGCGCGCGCGGGAGAGCCGCGACATCACGGTGCCGATCGGAATGTCGAGCAGGTCGGCGACTTCCTGATAGGTGAAGCCCTCGACCGCGACGAGCAGCAGCAGGCTGCGCTGCTCGTCGGAGAGGCGGCCGAATGCTTCGAGCGTCGCGCGCGCCGCGAATTCGCGTTCGGCGGACGGCCAGTGCGCTTCGTCGTCGTCGCGGATGCGCCCAAGCAGCCACGCGTAGCGCTTCGCGCTGCGTTTGCCGTCGAGAAACTGCCGGTACAGGATCGTGAAGAGCCAGCTGCGCAGCGACGCGTCGTCGCGACGGCTCGTCCAGCGCGACAGCGCGCGCTCGAGCGTCGACTGAACGAGATCGTCGGCCGCGTGGACGTCGCGCGCGAGCCAGAGCGCGAAGCGTCGCAGCCTGGGGATGAGTTCGCGCAGCGCGTCGTCGTCGAGGGCGGTGGAGGGCATGGCGGGGCCGGTTGCCGAATGGGTCGAGATGCTGCGTAAGACGCCGGTCGGCGCCGCTTATTCCACCAGCATAGGAAAAAAGTTTTCGTGGAATAAAGCGGCGCGGGTGGCGTCATACGCGGGTTCGACAATGACCTGACGGTCGGGAGCCTATATATGGAGCGATCTTCTTCCTCTTCTTCGCCGCAGCGCGAGCCCGGGCGCGGGTGGTGGCGCTGGGCTGCGATCGGCGGCGCGGTGGCCGGCGTGGCCGTGGCGTTCGGGTATGTCGGCGGCTGGCTCGCGCCGGCGCGTCTGACCCCGCACCGGATCGTCGATGCGCTGCAGACGGCCGGCGGGGGCATTCATCCGGGCTTCCGGCGCAATCACGCGAAGGGCGTGTGCGTGACCGGTTACTTCGAAGGCAACGGGGCCGCGAGCGCGTATTCGGTCGCGCCGTTCTTCAAGGCGGTGCGCACGCCGGTGGTAGGGCGCTTCGCGTTGCCGGGCGGGAATCCGTATGCGCCCGACAGCAGCGTGCCGATCCGCAGCCTCGCGCTGAAGCTCACCGCGCCCGATGGCGAGCAATGGCGAACCGGGATGAACGCGATGCCGGTGTTTCCGGTCGCGACGCCGCAGGCGTTCTACGCGCAATTGCTGGCGACCCGGCCCGATCCGAAGACGGGCAAGCCTGATCCGGCGAAGGTGAAGGCGTTTTTCGGCGCGCACCCGGAGACGGCTGCGTTCCGCGAATGGGTGAAGGGTGCGAAGCCGAGTGCGAGTTACGTCACCGAGAGCTATTACGGCTTGAACGCGTTCTACTTCGTCGATGCGGCGGGCAAGCGCCAGGCGGTGCGATGGCGCGTCGTGCCGGAGCAGACGGCCGGCGCCGGCGACGTCGCAACGGCCGCGGATCCGAACGTGCTGCAGCAGGACGTGACGCAGCGCATCGCAGCCGGTGCGCAGAAGTGGAAGCTGCTGGTCACCCTGGCGGAGCCGGGCGATCCGGTGGACGACGCGACGAAGGTCTGGCCCGCGCAGCGCACGACGATCGACGCGGGCACGCTCGTGCTCGACCGCGTGGAGGCGCAGGACAGCGGGCCGTGCCGCGACGTGAATTACGACCCGACGGTGCTGCCGCAGGGGATTCAGGTGTCGGGGGATCCGTTGCTGGCGGCGCGCTCGGCTGCCTACGCGGATTCGTATCTGCGCAGGACGAGTGAAGAGGCCGGGGTGGCGGGCGTGGCCAGGTTGAGTTCGGAGGGACGGTGATGAAGACTTCTGCGACGTTTGGTTTGCCGGCGAGGGTGCTGCACTGGGCGATGGCCGCGATGATCATTGCGATGCTGTTCATCGGGGTGGGGATGGTGGCGTCTGTCTCTGAGCGGCATGCGCTTCTGGTGGCGATTCACAAGCCGCTGGGCATTGCCGTGCTGGTGCTCGTGTGCGTGCGGATCGTGGTGCGGGTTCTGTCGAAGCCGCCGGCATTGCCCGAGGATCTGCCGTGGTGGCAGAAGGTTGCCGCGCACGGGTCGCATCTCGTGCTGTATGCGCTGATGCTCGCGATGCCGCTGATCGGGTGGGCGATGCTGTCGGCGGGCGGGTATCCGGTGACGTTGGGCGGTGGTGTGCAGCTGCCGGCGATCGTGGCGGCGGATCCGGTGACGTTTGCCTGGCTCCGGGTCGCGCACCGGGTGCTGGCCTATCTGTTCTTCGCGACGTTCCTCGCGCACTTTGCCGCAGCGCTGTATCACGGGCTGATTCGACGGGACGGCGTGGTGAGGGCGATGGTGGGCCGGTGAGCGGCGGAGGATTGCGCTCGATGCGGCGGGGCGGTTCACGGGCAACCGGGCCTGCTCCTGCAGTGCCGCATATATCTGACCGTAGGACAGGTTCAGAGATCCCCGTTACCACATGTCAAAATAATTTCACAAAAGGGGTTGCGGAGACTGAGACAGGTGCTTAGAATCACGCCTCTTTCGCGCTAACGGAAACGCAGCGCGGGGGAAGAAGGGAAGCGGTGCTGTTGATGTCTGTTTTAACGACTCCAGTGCACATGGAATTAAACCGCAGTCGTCGCAACGAAGTAGTTAAAAAAGTTGTTGACGGATTTAAAAAAACGGTTAATAATCTCGCTTCTCTGCTGCTGAAAACGCAGCGCTGCCGGGAAACACGAAGTTCCTCGCAGAATGCTCTTTAAAAATTAACAGCCGATAAGTGTGGGCGCTTGATGGAAGCGAGCTGATCTTCGGATCAGATAGCAAAAGTATCAAGAGTCTCACACTAAAGTAAGTCAGGTTTATGAAGTGATTCATATTCCTGTCAGCTTTGAGTGAGCGACCGGTTCGAAAGAACCGAAAACAGTAACAGGTTTA